>DAHVCP010000021.1 GCA_027314025.1 Acidobacteriota bacterium | reverse complement strand
CCGCATGGAAAGCGAGCGGAGGCGCCGCGTCTCCCACGCAATGCGCCGGACAATCCGCCGCGGGGGCGGCGGGCCTGACCACGGCCGGCTGGACTGGCTGGGCAGCGAGCGGCTGGCGGCGTGGACCAACCAGACGCTGGCGTCGGAAGAGGCGTATGCGCCGTTTGGCGAGTGCTCCGCTGATGTCTGGGCCGGGGCCGGCGCCGGCGAGCAAATGTTCACCGGCAAGGGCCAGCGTCTGGCCGCCGGCATCTACGACTTCCCGTTCCGCCATTACTGCCCGGCGCAGGAATTTCCCCGGGAAATTCCGCCGGCATGGCCCCGCTGGCTGTCGCCCGATCCCTCGGGCCTCGCCGCCGTGAACCCCGCCAACCCGCAGAGTTGGAATGCCTACGCCTACGTCGGCGACACACCGCTTGAAGCCACCGACCCGCTGGGGCTTGGGACGATCACCTTTTCCACCACGGTCAGCGAGTGCATTACCTGCGTGGGGGTATGGCAGCCATCGCCCTGGAATTTGCTCTCTCCGACCTACTGGGACTTCATGGACGCGAGCATGCAGCCGCCAACGTTCCAGACCCCTAGTGGGCAGACCGGCAGCAGCGCCGGCAAGGGCAGCGGCGCCGGCACCGGGCCGTTCCACGCGGAAACCGCGGCTGAAGCGGCGACAAAGTACTGCCGGGACGGCGGTGAGATCTCGTTCGACATACCGTTCACCCACGTACCTGTCACCGTGAGCCTAAGCGCAACTGCCGGGCCCGTAAATTACAGCTCGACAAACGACATCCATACCGTCGTCCCGGCGATACCTTGGCCAGAGTGGCTCAACCTCGGCACGAGCGTCGACCTCGCCTTCAATGCACCCGCAAGGCCAACAGCCAACCCGTCCGTCGGGTTTGGCAGGAATCTTAGCGTTGGCTACTTTACCTCAGGCAGCGGGCCTCAGGGGATCAGCCTTAGCCTCGGCGCAAGCGTTGGACCGCCCCTGAACGTCTCCGTCCCAAGCGGCAACGCGTGCGCCATGGTAGTGGGGCCTCAATGACACCTGGTTCCGGCGGGAACGGGCGGCGCGTATTTAAGGCAGCGCGCTTTTGGAACTCAAACGTGGTCGGTGCGTGCGTGGGTGGCGCCCTTGGGGGCGCCCTGATCGTGGTCGTGATGGGCGTCGTGGTCCTAGAGAATCCCACGCGAGGCGCTATTCTTTTTGCCGGCGTTGTCGTCCTTGCCTTGACACTGACTGTGCTGTGGCTGGTGCCGGGGAACGGCATCGCCGTCTATCCGTACGCTGTTGCGGTCGATCAGGGACGCGGACTGGAACTCCATGCCGTCCTCAGGCGCGTCTACATCCCAGCCTCGGATCTCCGCGATCTGCGAAGGTCTTATCTACAACCCGGATACATCGTTCGTCTGACGCGCCGCCACGGCCTCCTGGGAAGCTTCATTATCCCCTGGTATTTCGGCGACCAGGCCGAGCCCCTGGCTGCCGCGATCCGGGAGGAAATTGGCAGGCGAACTACGCCGGCGCCAGACCTGTGACCCGCCCCAAAGACCGGCCCAGGGAGCGGCTAAATCGCACCGGTGCTCGGCGCCTGCGCTCACGCCGGCAGCGCTGGAGCTGAACGGGGGGCTGGGCGGCCCCGGTAAGGACGTCGGGTAGTCCCGGTCTTGTGCCGCGAATGTGCCGTAACCGCGCCACCCATGACCGTATTTCGCGGGATTACACCGTAGCAGTCGGTAAGAGTCGCTTGCGCGGCGCTGGCGTGGGAGCCAGTGCAGCGCCTAGCACTTGGCATCAATCGGCACCTTCCGGTGCTAAATCGTCCGCGAAATTGACACGGTAGAGGTCTGGGGTTCGAGTCCGCACGTGCCTACCATCCAAACTGCCCGCTTTCCCACTGCCGGCTCCGCCCCGCCACAAGCGGTGACCATCCCCTCGGCCTGCGCGTTCCCTTCCGGCGCGTAGCCTTTGACCCCGGCGCCCCGCCGGTGTATATAATCCGCATGCCCCGCCGCCGCTGGAAACACCGCGCCGAACGCGCACGCCGGGCCGGTAACCTCCGGCGTGACGCCCTCTCGGATTGGGAAGGAAGCTGGCGGCTGGCATCATCGCCCTCGCGCACGGAAACCGGCGACCTGGCCTACTCGCCCTACGGCGCTGCCTATGCTGGCTCCGGGCCTGACGCCTTCACCGGCCAATGGGTGGACACGCCGGATAATCTGAACGATTTCCGGCACCGCCTGCTGGCCCCGATGATGGGCCGCTGGCTCTCGCCCGACCCTTCCGGCATGGCCGCCGTCAACCCCACCAACCCGCAGAGTTGGAACGCCTATGCGTACGTCGGCGACACGCCTCTCGAAGCCACCGACCCGCTGGGGCTGGGCGTCTGCCAAGGTGCACCCCTACCTGGCGAGCCCGTCCCGGACGGCCCGGTCCAATTCAACTGCCCCAGCCAGGGCTTCGTCGGCGGCTACTTGATGCAGACCCTCACGGTGTCCGCCGCGCCCGAGGCTGCCCCCGCGCCGATGTGGGAGATGGCCTGCGGCCCCGCCTGCATCTCCGGCGCCCTCGGGGATGCTGCCGCTGCCCTCCAAGCGGCGGTAAACAGCTTCGTCGATGAGATGAGCTCCCACCCGACCGGGCCCGGAGGGGGCGGGAGCGGCGGGAGCGTCGCGGGCAGCGTCGCGACCTCCGGCCCGGCCAACCGCGATGTCCCCCTGAATCCCCGGGCCCAGGCGATATTCAGCCTGGTCGGGCAGGAGACGGGCTCGCTCACGAACTGGAAGTTTTGGGCGGGTTGGAGCGGCTCCGCGGCGGCCGTGGCACTATTGGGCCCCGAGGCCGGCCCCGCATGGGATGCGCTCTCGTCCGGCGCGCGGTGGGCGTGGGGCGGGGTCGTGGGCTCCTACTACGCAGCCCAGACGGCGGCGGACATCTTCGTCACAGAGTCGCCGACGGCGGCGCAGAACATCTGGGATTTTGCCACGGGCCTCGCCCCGGGTTCTCCCCTGGCTTATACCTGGGGTGGGCTGGCAATTGGTGCGTACCAGATCGCGACATGCCCACCATGGAAGAGCGGTTGCCCATGACATTCTCGCTGGGGCCCCCCTGCCCCAACTGCGGCGCGCCGGTCGCCTGGCGCTTCATTCGGCCCCGCCGCCCCTTTCCGTGCCCGCGTTGCGGGACCGGCCTTTATACCCCGCCGGCCCACGACAATATTCCGGCCGCGGCGTCCGTCGTTTTGGCGGTCGTCGCTTCGTTAGGGTTTGGGCTGCGGGGCCTCCCCGCCCTGCTTGCAACGGTTGCATTTTTCTTCCCGTCAGCTTTCGTCGTAGCGCTTGCCCACCGGCTAATGCCGCCAAGATTGCGCCAAGCGGCCAACGTCGCCGCGGAGGTTCCCAACCGCCGCCGCGGCCGACAGGGCCGCCCCTTCGGGTTCGGCACGCGATCCGAGGATCCGCCGATTACGCTCGGGCTCTCCGCGCCGCCACCGTCGGCCCACGTCCCCCCTGGCGGTCAAGAGGACAGCGACGCGCGGGGCACCGGGACGGATAGGACCTAGCCGCATAGGCAAAGCTCCGACCGGCCGTGGCGTTTGAGCGAAACGCACGGGTTCTGTGCCACGACTGTGCCATAACCCCGCCGCCCATCACCCTATTTCGCTGGATTACGCGGCAGCATTCTGTAGGCATCGCGGTCGCTGCGCAGGGCCGCAGATGCTTGCGCCGCCTAGCACTTGGCATCAATCGGCGCCTTCCGGTCCTGAATCGTCCGCGAAATTGACACGGTAGAGGTCAGCGGTTCGAGTCCGCTCGTGCCTACCATCCAACTCGTTGATGGTGCAGGGTCAGGTTCTACGCCGCCGGCGGCGCTTCGTCCCAAGAACCGGGCCAACCCGTCTCCCCAGACCGAATCGATCGCCCGCCAAATCCGCCAGGTTTGGCCCGTAGACGGATGGCCCGCCGCCGGTGTATATAAGCCGCATGCCCTGCCGCCGCCGGATACACCGCGCCGAACGCGCACGCCCCGCCGGCGACGCACCGCGCCACGCCCACTCGGACCAGCTGGGCAGCGAGCGGCTGGCGGCGTGGACCAACCAGACGCTGGCGTCGGAAGAGGCGTATGCGCCGTTTGGCGAGGCCTACGCCGGGGCCGGCGCCGGCGAGCAAATGTTCACCGGCAAGGGCCAGCGCCTGGCCGCCGGCATCTACGACTTCCCGTTCCGCCATTACTCCCCGGCCCAGGGCCGCTGGCTCTCGCCCGATCCCTCCGGCCTGGCCGCCGTCAATCCCGCCAATCCTCAAAGCTGGAATGCCTACGCCTACGTCGCCAACCAGCCGCTCACGGCTACCGACCCGCTGGGGCTGGGGCCCATCGGCCTGAGTGGCGCGGGCAGCTGCCCTGGGTACTATTTCCACGACGGCACGCTCTACTTCTGCGACAGCCCCGCCGCCGGCCTGACCGGCCCCTGGAATCTGCTCTCCCCGTCGTTCTGGGACTTCTCCATCGGCGAGTACCCACCGCCGCTCCAGAACCCCACCGGCCAAACCGGCGGCGGCGGCGGCGGGAACGTCACGACCTCTGCGGCCAAGAAGCCGCAAACACCGGGACAACAAGCTTGCGGCCCTGCCCCTGGGCGTCCCTCCATGGGGGATTCCGTAAGTGTTTCCACGGTGAACCCATTTACTTCTGGAAACGGTGGAATTTGGGGAGGGAATCGGCAATCCTTCGGTTCCTTCACAAATGGGTACACGTCGAACAACTACACGTACAGCGGAAAAGGCCTAGGCTTGGATATCGGGGCATCCGTTCAGTCTGTCTGGGCTTGGGGCAGCGGTAGCTGGGCGGGACCCTTTCGTTCGATCAATGTCTCACTCGGGCTGTTTTCGGGCTCGATATTCTGGACACCAGGAAAGGGTGGATGGACGGGGTTCTCGTTTGGCTTGGGGGTCAGCCCTCCAATTCCACAGGCGGCTTACGAAGTGACGACTTATACGTGCAAGTCTGGGCCGGGCTAGAAATGCTGCACAAGACCTACGAACTCATCTGCCGTTTGCCCGCGCAAGTGGCCTCGGAGCAAATCGAAGTACTCCTGTCGAAAGAGGGTGTCAGGTACCGGACTGCCGACCTCTGTGTTACCTCGGTGAGGACTCCCATTGCTGTGCTCTCGATCCAGCCGAAGCTATACAGCCACAGCAACTGGGTTGGCATAAACCCGTTCGTCTACATAAGCGGAGTCGTTGTACGACTCGTTCCGGTAGATGACTGTATTACTAAAATAACCATTCGAGTCAACAGACTTCGGGCAATTCTCTTTGCTGCCTTGGGAATCGCAATTGGCTTCCTGGCGGCCCGCGCCATGCCGGAGCCATTGGGCACGCTGTTTTTCCTCGGATTCGCCTGTGTTACATGGTTAGGAATGGTGTCATTCTTCGGAGGTTACCTGGTAAAAAAAGAGATCAGCGACCGCCTGAAGGACCATCCTTTGTCGGCTTAACGGCGAGCGCCCGGAGAGCGGCGTCCTCGGGAGGAGGTAGACACGTCACCCCGCGATGGGCGCTGCGGAGCGCGGGTGGGCGCTGTGGTTAACGTGCTGGAGCGGCGTGGGTTGCCGCGGTGCGGTTGCTGTATGGAAACTTTTCATCCTTGGGCGGGCGCTCGCGGTTGGCCTGACTTGTAACCCGCAAAATGGCCCACAACCGAGTAGGATTCGAGCGTCGGCGCATGCCCGGAGGGCCCGGGCGGGGGAGGGCCAGATGAAGAAGCGGGAGTTCACGGAAGAGGAGAAGATCGCGGCGATCCGGCAGACGGAAGCGGGGGGGCGGCGGCGGAGGTGGGACTGGAGTTCGGGGTATTGAAGCATGCGGTCCACGGCTGGGTGGCGAAATATCAGGGGCAGGCGCGAACGAGGCGCGGCGGCAACTCCAGCTAGGCCGAGACTTGTGCCGCGCTTGTGACGTAACCCCGCCACCGATGACCGTATTTCGCGGGCTTACGCGGTAGCACTCGGCAGGCTTCGCTGGCCCGGTGTTCGCCCGGAAAGCCTTGCCGCGCCTAGCACTTGGCATCAATCGGCACCTTCCGGTGCTAAATCGTCCGCGAAATTGACACGGTAGAGGTCTGGGGTTCGAGTCCGCACGTGCCTACAATCCAGCTTATTGCTTTGACCTCGGCCCGCCGCCGGTGTATATAGACCGCATGGAAAGTGGACGGAGGCGCCGCGTCTCCCACGCAATGCGCCGGACAATCCGCCGCGGGGGCGGCGGGCCTGACCACGGCCGGCTGGACTGGCTGGGCAGCGAGCGGCTGGTGGCGTGGACCAACCAGACGCTGGCGTCGGAAGAGGCGTATGCGCCGTTTGGCGAGTGCTCCGCTGATGTCTGGGCCGGGGCCGGCGCCGGCGAACAAATGTTCACCGGCAAGGGCCAGCGCCTGGCCGCCGGCATCTACGACTTCCCGTTCCGCCACTACTCCCCGGCGCAGGGCCGCTGGCTGTCGCCCGACCCCGCCGGCCTGGCCGCCGTCAATCCCGCCAACCCGCAGAGCTGGAACGCCTATGCGTACGTCGGCGACACGCCGCTCACGGCCACTGATCCGCTGGGGCTTGGGACGATCACCTTTAAGACCGTGGTCAGCGAATGCATTACCTGCGTGGGGGTATGGCAGCCATCGCCGTGGAATTTGCTCTCCCCGACCTACTGGGACTTCATGGACGCGAGCATGGAGCCGCCAACGTTCCAGACCCCCAGCAAGCAAACCGGCGGCAACGCCAGCAGGGGCGGCGCCGCCACCGCCGCCGCGCCGCCGTGGTGGTTTATCAGCATCCGCCAGCCCGGGCAGAGCTTCGGGAAATGCATGGCGGCCAACGCCAGCACCTACAGCCTCGGCGGGGCCGGCCAGCTCATAATTAACGTAGCCACAAACAGCAATGTTACAGCCCTGACCAGTACCCCGGCGCAGATCCTGTTCGGCAACTCCATCAACTCGGTCCTCTTCGGTTCCCCATCAGACGCGGGATTGGCGATGGCGAGCAACGCTCCGGGAGGGCTGGCCGCTTCGATGGGAACGATCACCACCTATGGCCGCAGGACCTCCGAAATCGTCTCGCTCAACCTTCCCGGCGCAGGTGGTCTTCCGACGGCCCTGGGCGACGCGGCCGCCGGAACCAGGTCGTTCTTCCAGACGGCCGGCGATTGGCTCAGTCTGGGGATGAGCCTGACAACGCGCCTGTCCGTAGACGGCGCCCTCACCGGCGCTGAGGCGATTGGCTGCGTCGCGCCATGAGCAAGGCCCGCGACAGTGTGCGCGCCCAAGTTCGCGCCGGGTTGCTTCTGACCGCCGGCTTGCTCGGGTCGTTCGCCTGGCTCGTTTTTGCGCTCTACGGCGTCGAGACCCTCCGCGGCCGTCTGGGCCGTTTGCTGCATCCCGCGGTGCCGGCGGGCCTTGCCATCCTGGCCGTGCTGCTCACGTTCGCCTGGCTCACGGTCCGCCACTGGGGCAAGTTTTTCCCCGGATTCCTGGCCTACGGGGCGATCAACGCCATCGGCGTCGCCGCCACCGGGCACATCCTGGGGCCCGACCCGACGCCCGTGCCGAGGCTCGACGGTTGGCTCATGGTCGCGTTCCTGGCCGGCGCCGTGCTGGCGACGGTCAGGTTTGCCCGGCGCGGCCCCACCCGCGCCGGCGCGCTGGCGATGACTGGCTACCTTGCTTGCTTCCTGTGGTTAATCGCCGACCCGCGCGAGAGCGCGGCAGCGTTCGGGGCGGGCTTCGCCCTGCTCGCCGCGGCGTGGGTTTACGACCGCCTCAGCGGAGAAGGGGGAACCAGGCGCGGTCCCCGCCAGCGGCCGGGCAGGACTCCGGCGGCGCAGGCGTCGAGCCGGGGCCATGTCGAGCGGGGTGCGCATGAGCGCTAACGCGTGCGGTCCGGTGCCGGACCAGGGCCGCTGGCTCTCGCCCGACCCCTCGGGCCTCGCCGCCGTGAACCCCGCCAACCCGCAGAGTTGGAATTCCTACGCCTACGTCGCCAACCAGCCGCTCACCGCCACCGACCCGCTGGGGCTTGGGACGATCACCTTTAAGACCGTGGTCAGCGAATGCATTACCTGCGTAGGGGTATGGCAGCCATCGCCGTGGAATTTGCTCTCCCCGACCTACTGGGACTTCATGGACGCGAGCATGGAGCCGCCAACGTTCCAGACCCCCAGTGGGCAGACCGGCAGCAGCGCCGGCAAGGGCGGCGCCACCGCCGCCGCCCCGCCGCCGACCGCAGCTCCCGGAATCCAATGTCCGCATGGCGCGGGCCTCGGGTTGCAGGTTGCGGCCAACGCCGAGGCGGGCATCGGCCTGGCGGGGGCCGGCGCGCAGACGGGCGTTCTCCTCGGGGCATTCGGCAGCACCGGGGGGGCCAGCGCCGGTGCGCTCCAGACGGGCGGTGCTGCCGCCTATTTCCTAGGGCACTCAACCGGGGCACCAACCCAAGCCGGGCATCAGCCTTTCATCCTTGGCGCATTCGGCGGCCTCAGCATATTCGGGGGAACGCTGACGAACGCTGGCTCGCCGTCGGAGCTGGCGGGACCATTCCTCGCCCGCACCTTGAATATCGGCGTTGGACCGCAGGTGACGATCCAATACGCTAGCGGCCCCGGCGGGATCTGGGAGTTCTCGGTCTCTGTCGGCCCGGGCGTCGGCCTTGATTACTCCCAGTACCAAACCTCGACAGCGCTCCGCGCGGGAGGCGGATGTTGATCCCGACCGTCGGAGACTTCGCCTCGGCCGTGGCGCTCACCGCCCTTGGCCTCCTCGCCCTCTGGCTAGTAGCGGACACCCGGCGCGCCATCTCGTCGCTCGTGAGCTTCGTCGGCGCATTCTACTTCTGGCTCCCGGGGCGCCGGGTACTGCTCGCCCGCGCCCTTGAGCGTAACCTTCAGTTCGCCAGGCTGTGGCGGTTCATGGGATTCTTGATCATCGTCGGCTACATAGTGACGCTGGCCGCACATGTTTCGCTCCCCAGGGGGCTGAGGCTCCCGCATTGATTCCCGACACGGGCGGAAAGACATGAGACCAACGCCGCGCACCGCGGCCAGCTTAAACCGCATGGAAAGCGAGCGGAGGCGCCGCGTCTCCCACGCAATGCGCCGGACAATCCGCCGCGGGGGCGGCGGGCCTGACCACGGCCGGCTGGACTGGCTGGGCAGCGAGCGGCTGGCGGCGTGGACCAACCAGACGC
>DAHVCP010000020.1 GCA_027314025.1 Acidobacteriota bacterium | reverse complement strand
CCGCATGGAAAGCGAGCGGAGGCGCCGCGTCTCCCACGCAATGCGCCGGACAATCCGCCGCGGGGGCGGCGGGCCTGACCACGGCCGGCTGGACTGGCTGGGCAGCGAGCGGCTGGCGGCGTGGACCAACCAGACGCTGGCCTCGGGAGAGGCGTATGCGCCGTTCGGCGAGGGCTACGCCGGCGCCGGCGCCGGCGGGCAAATGTTCACCGGCAAGGGCCAGCGCCTGGCCGCCGGCATCTACGACTTCCCGTTCCGTCATTACTCCCCGGCGCAGGAATTTCCTCGGGAAATTCCGCCGGCATGGCCCCGCTGGCTCTCCCCGGACCCCTCCGGCCTGGCTGCCGTCGATCCCGCCAATCCGCAGAGCTGGAACGCCTACGCCTACGTCGCCAACCAGCCGCTGACGGCCACCGACCCGCTGGGGCTTGGGACGATCACCTTTAAGACCGTGGTCAGCGAATGCATTACCTGCGTGGGGGTATGGCAGCCATCGCCCTGGAATTTGCTCTCTCCGACCTACTGGGACTTCATGGACGCGAGCATGCAACCGCCAACGTTCCAGACCCCCAGCAACCAAGCCGGCGGCAGCGCCAGCAGGGGCGGCGCCGCCACCGCCGCCGCGCCGCCGTGGTGGTTTATCAGCATCCGCCAGCCCGGGCAGAGCTTCGGGCAATGCATGGCGGCCAACGCAAGCACCTACAGCCTCGGCGGCAGCTTCCAGCTAGGGCTGAACGACGCGCTCGGGACCAACATTTCGGTCTTCACGGGCACTCCCGGATCCTTGCTCACCGGCAACTCCATCAACTCGGTCCTCTTCGGCTCCGCGTCGGACGCTGGGTCGGCGATTGCGAGCAACGCCCCGGGAGGCCTCGCCGCCTCGATGGGCACGATCACCACATATGGCCGCAGGACCTCCGATATCGTCTCGCTCAACGTTCCCGGCGCAGGCGGCCTGCCGACGGCGCTGGGCGACGCGGCCGCCGGAGCCAGATCGTTCTTCCAGACGGCCGGCGATTGGCTCAGTCTGGGGATGAGCCTGACAACGCGCTTGTCCGTAGACGGCGCCCTCACCGGCGCCGAGGCTATTGACTGCATCGCGCCATGAGCAACCGGAGGCGCAGTGTTGGGGAGCAGGTCAGGGGCGGGCTCGTTCTCACCGGCAAGATTGTCCTGGGCGGGGTCTGCCTGTTCGCCGTCGGGGTGGGCATAGTGATGATCGAGGTCCGCTCGCGCCTGCCGCACTCACCCGCCCTGGGGCTGGCGGTCATCGCCGGGGTGCTCTGGTTCGCCCTGGCCACGATGGACCACTGGGTCAAGGCGTTTCCTGCGGTGATCGCCTACGGTGCCTTTAACGCGCTCGTCTCGATCGGCAGCGGGCACCTCACAAATCAGCCGAACGCTCCCCTCCCGCGCTACGAGGCGGCGCTGGCCTGGCTGTTCCTCGCCGGGGCGGCTGCGGTCTCGGTGCGATTTGTCAAGACAGCGCCTGCCGCTGCCGGCCGCGCCGCCGTCATCTGCTACCTGGCCTGCTTCGTTTGGGCAATGGCTTCGCCGCAGACCGGCGTTCTGGCGCTGGGAGTCGGCTTCGCCGCCCTGCTCGCCGCCTTCGTCTACGACCGGCCCTGGCGCCGACGCCGCCGGGTCCTGAGGCGCCGCGCGACCGAGGCCCTGCCGGGACGGTCGCGCGGCAGTCAGCCATGACGCCCGATCCCGCAGGCCTCGCCGCCGTGAACCCCGCCAATCCCCAAACCTGGAACGCCTACGCCTACGTCGCCAACCAACCGCTCACGGCCACCGACCCGCTGGGACTGAACTGGAATTACCAGAACAACACCGCGTGCGCTCCCCTGCCAGGGACCCAGGTCTTCCAGGGCGTCCCGTACGCCTGTGCGAACGGGGGCAGCGAGGGCGAGGTCCAGTCCGTCGGCGTCACCGCCACGCCGCTGCCCGGGCCGCCGTCCTGGATCCCGGCCAACCTGACCGGCGTACCGTATTGTGCAGCCAATCCGCTGGCGTGCGTGGGCCCGACCACCCACCCGACCGGGCCCGGGGGGGGCGGAGGCGGCGGCAATGGGAGCGGAGTCATCGCCGCCGCCATGGCGGTGCCGCAAGGCCCCAGCTGCAGCAAATGGCAGCGGGTGGCCGGCAGCACCAGTTCCATCGCCGAAGCTGCCTCCCACACAGCGGGGCTGTTTGCCTTCGGCACAGGAATCGGGGCGGCCATTTCGGTTGCCGGGGAGGCCCCGAGCGGGGGCGCAGACACGCCGCTCACGGTAGGCCTCGCCACAGCGACCGGAATTTTAAGTGAGGTCTCCAACGTAGCGGGTGCGGCGGCGGCTGTGCTGAAGTCATACGCGAATGGGAGCTACCAGACGATGGGAACGTACGACTGGACCCATCTGGTAGCCTTCGCCGCCGAGATCGCCGCGAGCGACATCCCGGGTGTTAGCAAATACGGCGGGGTCCTGGGACAGGTCGCCGACCAGGGACTCAACATCGCCGTGTCCAGCCCGCTGGTGTGCCAATGAGCGGCCGGGACAAGGCGATGCGCAAGCGGCATTTGGTTCTCGGCCTGATGTTCGGCATGATCGCCGTGGCGGGCTGGCTAATGTTCGGAGTGCCCAATAGCTTCGTGGCGCGCGGCATCGCTCTTGCAATCGTGTTGGCCGCGCTCAAGGTCGGCCAATCCCGGGCCGCACATCCGGGGCGCCCGCCCGGCCCGCCTGCCGAGCCGGCCGTGCCGCCCACACCGCTCCGGCGCAGCCGACTATTTTGGATCCTGCTCGCCGTGGCCTTGTCCGTCATCCTCGCCACGGCCGTTTTGCTGTGGCAACTGGTGTCCGATTGGGAGCGAGGCGCCAACCCCCATTGGCTGGTCAACCTTACGATCGCGCTCTTCATGGTCGCGGTGCTGGCCTGGTCGCTGCTGACGACGCTCTTGACCCGCCGCCTTTAGCCCCGCTCGGCCATGGGTTTTCGCGGTGCCCCCGGGGCGCCAACCCAGCCTACTCCCGCAAGGCTGACCGTGACCGAGTTCGAGTTGGGCGGCCGCAGCGGCCGCAAGCCGACCGGGGCCACGCGGGTCGTGCCACGATTGTGCCGTAACACCGCTACCCATCACCGTATTTCGCGGGATTACCCGGTAGCGCTCCATAGGCGTCATGGGCGCCGCGCTGGGCCGCAAACGTTTGCTGCGCCTAGCACTCGGAATCAATCGGCGCCTTCCGGTGTGAAATCGTCCCCGAAATTGACACGGTAGAGGTCAGCGGTTCGAGTCCGCTCGTGCCTACCATCCAGCTTATTGCTTTGACCTCGGCCCGCCGCCGGTGTATATAAACCGCATGGAAAGCGAGCGGAGGCGCCGCGTCTCCCACGCAATGCGCCGGACAATCCGCCGCGGGGGCGGCGGGCCTGACCACGGCCGGCTGGACTGGCTGGGCAGCGAGCGGCTGGCGGCGTGGACCAACCAGACGC
>DAHVCP010000016.1 GCA_027314025.1 Acidobacteriota bacterium | reverse complement strand
GTTCACGCTGGAGTTGGATGTGCCGGGCGTGCAGCAGCAAGACATCGAATTGCAGTTGGAGCAGAACCAGCTGACGATTCGCGGCGAGCGCAAGCCTTCGGCGGCGCTGGACAGCTACCGCCGAGTCGAGCCCAGCTTTGGAACGTTCAGCCGCACCTTCGCGATGCCGGAATCGGTGAACAAGGATGCGATCTCGGCGAGGCTGGAAGCCGGCGTGCTTCGCGTCACGTTGCCGCAACGCGAGGAGACCAAGCCGCGGCGCATCGAAGTGAAAGCCAGCGCCTGAACCGAGCGCGCGGGGCCGGCGCCGGGAGAAGCCCCGTTTCGCCACACGGGCGCCAATGCCGGAACGAGAACGGCCCGGCCGGTTATGGTCACTCCATTCATTTCAGCGCGCCGGTGGCGCGCGGGCGGCGGCAGGCAGCCACCTGCCGCCGCCATTTTATTTGCGGGCAGCGCATTCGCTTGCCGCGCCGGGGGCAAGCGATGCAGGCGTTCCCGCTAGGCCCTAGACTCATGGCAGGGAGGCACGCTCCGCCGGCGCGGAGCGCGAACGCATAGTGCCGATTCGTTTTGACAAACTCACCGTGAAATCGCAAGAAGCCCTGGAGGCGGCGCGGTCGCTGGCGGCCGAACACGGGCAAGCGGCGATCGAGCCGCTGCATCTGCTGCTGGCGCTGCTGGCCGACCGGGAAGGAGTGGTGCTGCCGCTGCTAGCGCGTCTGGGCGCCGATGTGCGCGCCATCACCGCCGATGCGGAGAAAGAGCTGGCGCTGCGGCCGCAGGTGCAGGGCGCCAGCGTGGAGCGGGGGCTGAGTCCGGCGCTGGCGCAGGCGCTGGAGGATGCGTTCCGCCAGGCGGACAAGTTCAAGGACGAATACGTTTCCGCCGAACATCTTTTGCTGGGCATGCTGTCGCTGGGGCGGGATGCGGCGGCTGAGGTGCTGGCGCGGCATGGGGTGACGGCGGACCGGGTGTTGCAGGCGCTGATGGCGATTCGCGGCAGCCAGCGCATCACCGATCCCAACCCCGAGGGGAAGTTCCAGGCGCTGGAACGGTACGCGCGCGACCTGACCGAGGCGGCGCGGCAGAACAAGCTGGATCCGGTGATCGGCCGCGACGAGGAGATTCGGCGCGTGGTGCAGGTGCTGTCGCGGCGCACCAAGAACAACCCGGTGCTGATCGGCGAGCCGGGCGTAGGGAAGACCGCCATCGTGGAAGGGCTGGCGCGGCGCATCGTGGCCGGCGACGTGCCGGAGGCGCTGCGTTCGAAGCGGGTGGTGGCGCTGGACCTGGGGGCGCTGATCGCCGGAGCGAAATACCGCGGCGAGTTCGAAGACCGCCTGAAGGCGGTGCTGAAGGAGATCGAGGACTCCGGCGGGCAGATCATTCTGTTCATTGACGAACTGCACACGCTGGTGGGGGCGGGGGCGGCGGAAGGCTCGATGGACGCCTCCAACATGCTGAAGCCGGCGCTGGCGCGCGGCGAGCTGCGGGCCATCGGCGCCACCACGCTGAACGAATACAAAAAGCACATCGAAAAGGACGCGGCGCTGGAGCGGCGCTTCCAGCCGGTGTTTGTGGGCGAACCGACGGTGGAAGACGCGCTGGCGATTCTGCGCGGCTTGAAGGAACGCTACGAAATTCATCATGGCGTGCGCATTCAGGATGCGGCGCTGGTGGCGGCGGTGCGGCTGTCGCACCGCTACATCGCGGACCGGTTTCTGCCCGACAAGGCGATTGATCTGGTGGACGAGGCGGCGGCGGCGCTGCGCATGCAGCTGGATTCGCGCCCGGCGGAGATTGAGGCACTGGAGCGGCGGCTGACGCAGCTGGAGATCGAGCGGCAGGCGCTGGCCAAGGAGAAAGATCCCGGCGGGGTGGCCCGGCGGCAACAGATCGAGGAGGAGATCGCTAACCTGCGGGAGCGCACCGCCGCGCTGACCGCGCGCTGGACGGAGGAAAAAAGCCGGATCCAGCGGGTGCGGGAGGTGAAGCGGCAGCTGGACACGCTGCAAGGCGAGGAGGAACAGGCGGAGCGGTCCGGCGACCTCAGCCGCGCGGCGGAGCTGCGCTATGGGCGCCGCGTGCAGCTGGAGCGGGACCTGGCCGCGGCGCAGCAGGCGCTGGAAGCGGCGGAGAGCGGGGAACGGCTGTTGCGGGAGGAAGTGGGCGAGGAGGATATTGCCCGCGTGGTGGCCCAATGGACCGGCGTTCCGGTCAGCAAGATGCTGGAGGGCGAGACGCAAAAGCTGGTGGCGATGGAGGAGCGCCTGCACCATCGCGTGGTCGGCCAGGACGCCGCCGTTTCCAGCGTTAGCGACGCGATTCGCCGCTCCCGCGCCGGGCTGGGCGATCCGCGCCGCCCGATCGGCTCGTTTCTGTTTCTCGGCCCCACCGGCGTGGGCAAGACGGAGCTGGCGCGGGCGCTGGCGGAGTTCTTGTTCGACGACGAGCACGCCATGATTCGGCTGGACATGAGCGAATACATGGAGAAGCATTCGGTCGCGCGGCTGATCGGCGCGCCGCCGGGATACGTCGGCTATGAGGAGGGCGGGCAACTGACGGAGCGGGTGCGGCGGCGGCCGTATTCCGTGGTGCTGCTGGACGAGGTGGAGAAGGCGCACGCGGACGTGTTCCATGTCCTGTTGCAGGTGCTCGACGACGGCCGGCTGACCGACGGGCAGGGGCGCACGGTGGACTTCCGCAACACCGTGGTGATCATGACCTCCAACCTGGGCAGCCAGGCGATCCGCAGCGGCGACTTCGCCAATGCCGCCGCCGAGGCGGAGCTGCGGCGGCGCTTGCAGGAGATGCTGCGCAGCCATTTCCGGCCGGAGTTCTTGAACCGGATTGACGACATCGTTATCTTCCATCCGCTGGGCCCGGAGCAGATCGAGGTGATCATTGATCTGCAACTGGAGCACCTGCGCGGGCTGCTGGCGGCGCGGGACATTCAGTTGGTGCTGGCGCCGTCGGCGCGCGAGCTGATTTTGGCGCAGGGTTACGACCCGGAATACGGGGCGCGGCCGCTGAAGCGGGCATTGCAGCGGCTGGTGCAAAATCCCTTGGCGTCGGCGCTGCTGAAGGGCGACGTCCGGCCGGGCGGCGTGGTCGAGGCGGAAGCGGGCGCGAACGGCGAACTGGCGTTCCGGGCCGTGGCGCAGGAACCAGCCCCGCCGGCGGAAGGCGACAATCGCGCGGCGCGGCCGAAGCGGCAAGCGAGCTAGCCGGGCGCATTGCCGGCGGCCTTGCGAGCGCGCGCCGGCGAGCTAAAGCCCGCCGCACACAGGCTGAAGCCTGTTCCACGCGCAGGGTGAAGCCTGTTCCACGCGCGGCGGCGAAGCCGCGGGCCTGCCCGCAGAAATAGTGGCTGTTGCTAGGGCCTGCCGGCGGCGATGACGAAGTGGGCGCGGCGATTGGACCGCCAGCAGGACGGGGTATTGGCCGCGCAGAACTGCCGGGTCTTGCCGTGGCCGGCGGCGCGGATGCGGCCGGCGGCGACGCCCAGGCGGATGAGGAAATGCCGGGCGGCGTCGGCGCGGCGCTGGCCCACGATCTGGTTGCCGCGGGCGCTGCCGCGGGTGTCGCAGTAGCCGGCGACCAGGACCGGCACCGCGGGATGCGCCCGCAGCCAGATGGCGTCGCGGCGCAGCGTACGGCGGGCGGCGGCGTCCAAACTGGAGCGATTGAAGGCGAAGTAGACATCGGCGACGTTGCGGCGGAAGCTCGCGGCGAGCGAAACCGGCCGCGCGTTCGTCCGCGGCGTTGGTTTCGCCGCCGTGGGCGTCGCCGCCGGGTGTGTGCGCGCCGGAGTTGCCGGCGCGGGCGGGGGCGGAAAGCCGCCGATGGTTTCCGCCGCTTCGACCGTCGTCTGCACCGCTGGATGGTTCACGGGAACCGCGAGGCGCAGGGTCAAGCCCTGGACGGCGCCGCCGCTGGCGACCACGACCGGCGGAATGGGCGCCGCCAGCCGCGCGCCCGGGGGCGCGGAATCCAGATCCACGACGGCGCGGTATTCGCCGGGCAGGACGTCCTGGAAGGAAAACCGCCCGTTCGCGTCGGTGAAGGCATAGAGGCCGGCGCCGGCCTCCATTCCGGAGCGGCGCAGGCGCAGTTCCAGTCCCGCCAGCGGTTTGCCGTTGGCGCGCACGGCGCCGCTGACCGAGCCGACGACCTGCACGGGAATGCTGACCCGCGGGGCCTCGGCTCCCACCTCGATGAGCCGCGGCCGGGCCTGCGGGGCGCTATATGCCGCGGGGAGATGGTTCATGTCCAGCCCGAGCAAATATTGCCCCGCGCGCACGGCGGGAAACTCGAACCGTCCTTTGGCGTTGGTGACCGCGGTACGGCCGCTCAAGCTGACCTCGACGCCGGGCACGCCGCTATCGCCCTCGGTCCAGCGGCCGGTGCCGGCGCGGTCATTGAAGACGATGCCGCTCACCGTGGTGTAGGTCGGGACTAGGCGGTCGGCGTCGCTTTCCGGCAAGCCGGCGAGCATCGGCACGCCGTGGCCCCAGTGGATGGTTTTCGTGAGAGAGATAAACAGCGTTTGCTGCGAGAGCGCGGGCAGCAGCGGCACCGGCCCGGCGCCCAGACCGACCAGGACCCGCGCGGGATTGAGCTGGCTGACCGAGGAGTTGTGAATCCACTCGCCGCTGAGCGCGAACTGCCAAGGCAGATGCACGGTGGCGAGCAGCATGATGGTGCGGTAGGTCTCCAACGAGAGCGCGGTCTGGTCCCGCAGATCCTTGCCTAACTGCGCCGAGCCGGAGAGCGTGAACCATTGGCCGAACTGCAAATTACCGCCGAGCTGGCCGTTCACGGTGGTGGCGCCGCCGGCCGTCTGCTGCAAGCCGACGATGGCGGAGATGCTGTCGCCGCCGAGCATGCGGTCCTGTTCGATCTCCGCGGTGTGCACCGTGGAGTTGCCGCTGGGCTGCGTCGAAGTCGAGACCCAATCTTGATAGCGCAAATAGGTGCGGTTGTCGCCGTAGGAGCGCCCCGCCTGGAGTTGCGCCGTGGTGAGGCCCAGGCTGGGGCCCTGCGCGCCGCTCACGGGGGAGATTTGCCCCCGCGTGGCGCTGGCCAGCAGACTGTAGCCGTCGCCGGGATTGATGCTGACCGCGCCGCTGGTGGTGAAGGCGTCGGAGTTGGCGAAGGGCGAGGTGCCGAGGCCGCCGGCGTGATAATCCGCCAGCGAGGTGGAAAGGCTCCAGAGCGTGCTGGGATGGAGGTCTATGCTGGCGTAGGCGCCGCTGCGATCACCGCTGATGACATTGGCCAAGGGCAGATAATCCGCGCCTTCGCGCAGGGCGTAGGCCTGAATGTCGAATTTGGGCCGGCTGACGATGGGACCAAAATAGTAGGAGAGATCGTCCTGGGACTTGGCGCCGAACGCGGGGGTCTGCCGTGCGCGGGAAAGTGCGACTTCGCCCAGCCAGTCGGCGTGTTTGCCCAAACGGTAATCACCGTCCAGGTAGAGGTTGTCGGCGCTGGCGGGCGGCTGGCCCAGCACCGGAGCCAGAAGGCTCGGCGCGCCGAGGCTGCGGGTGCGGAAATACCGCGCCTCCAGCGTCAGCGGGCCGCGGCCGGTCCACAGCAATTGCGCGCCGCTCAGCTCGCTGGGCGAGGAGGTGAAGAAGGGCAGATAGGGGCCCTCTTGGATGAGTTCGCGGCCGGCGAAGGCGGTGAAACGCAGGCCGGCGAGGCGATATTCGGCGGCGCCGCCGGAAAGATAGACGTCCGGAGAATAGAGGCTGCCGAAGTGCAGCGGCATGCGATCGGTGGCGAAGTTCAGCGTGCCGGCGCGCAAGAACCAGCGGCCGCCGGCGAAGGGGAGATTACGCCAGGCCGCCAGGTTATTGCCGTTTTGCCAGGTGGATCCGTCGGTGGCGGAATCGAAGGACAGGGTGAGCAGACCGTCGGAGCCGAAGCTCTGCTGAAAATTGGCCAGCCAGCCGACTTGCGTCGGGCCGAAGCCGGGCGTGCCGGCCACGGCGTTGCCGCTTTGGCTGAGGACTTCGGTGCCGACCACGACTTCCCCCGCGTTGGGCTGCTGCGCCCACGCGGCGCCGGCCACCAACAGCAGCACGGCTGTCGCGGCGAGCCAGCGCCGCAAAACCATCGCCAGCCGCGCGGGCCAGCCGGGGAATAACCGGGCGAGCCGCCGGGCGGGGGCAAGCCGCCGCGGCGCAGGGCCGAGCGGCGGGAGCGACCGGTGCGCAAGTTGGCTATTGCGTGGCTCCATGAGGGGGGGCGGCGGAAGATGCGGCGGACGCGGCGGCGGCGTTGCCGGTGGCAACGGGGCCGATCACCACGTTCTTCTCGATTTGCTGAATCGCCGGCAGGCCCATCTCGACGCGGGCGCGGAGCTGATAGGCGCCGGGGCCGGGCGGCGATTGCAGCGCGAAGCGCAGCAGACGCGTCGTCGCGGGCAGCACGACTTGGCTGCCAATGGGAAATGAGGCGACCGTTTGGCCGCCGGTGCCGATGAGTTCCGTGGTGCCGCTGGCGCGGAAAAACGTCGTGCCGGTGTTGGCGATGAGCAGGCGCAGCTGCCAAGGATGGCCGGCGCTGGCGGGCGGCGCCAAGGAAATGTCGGCCAGCCGCCCCGCCACCCGGGGGTGACCAACGGTGATGTACAGAATGGAGGCCATGCGCACGCGGGTGAAGATTTGGCTTTGCGAGCCCGGGCAACGCAATGGGGCGCTGGTGAACAAGATGGAGGTGTTGCAGCCCTGCGCCGGCGTTCCGGCGGGAACCTGAATGGTGTAGCGGATGGTCTCGGTTTGCCCCGGCCCGACAACGAACTCGGCGGGGTTGATGTGCAGCCAAGCGGCGCAGCCGGCGCCGGCCGCTGCATCACCGCGCATGGGAAATATCGGGGTGCCGCGCGGCGAGAGGCTCCAATCGCTGATCCGCGCCGTCATCGGCACGGGAACCGTGCCCAAATTGGAGACGTGGGCGGCATCGGTGAGGGAGCCGCCGGGGGCCAGGTGGTAGGCCATGCGCAACGGGTCCACGCCCAATTGCACCGCCTGCGCCCGCGCCAGCGGAGCGCAGGCGCCGAGGCCCAGCGCGATCAGCGCCGCCGCCCGCAGCGCGGGATGGCCGAAGCGGCGCGGGCGGCTAGGGCGTGGCCAGGGTGAAAGTGACCGTTTGTGAATAAGTTCCAGGCGCATAGTTCCAGGAATCGTGAAACACGAGGTTGCACGTGACGTTGGCGGAGAATAAAAAGCCCGTGCCCTCAGTGCCGCTGGCCGTGGTGGCGGCGGTGGCGGAGAGGGCGGTCGAGCCGTTGGGAGTGGTGATGGTTCCGTTGTTGCCGGCGACGGTGCCCGTGCTGGTCCAGGTTACGGCGCTGACGGGAATGCCGGTCGGGCCGCCGGTGAAACTGGCGGCGTTGGCCGCCAGGCTGAGGGTCCAGTTGGTGTTGGCGGCGGGACGGAAGATCATCAGGCGGATGGCGACCGATGCCGAGCCTGGCACCAGCGGCTGGCTGGCGGGATCGGTGGCGTTGAAGCTGACCGCATTCGGGGTGACGAAGATACGGCCCCGGCCGCCTCTGCCGCCACCGCGCAGCATGCGCGCCGCCCGCGCCGCGGTGGCTGCTGCGACGCCGTGCGATGCGACCGTCGCGCCGCCGGGGCGGACCCCCGGACCCGCCCGGCCGCCGCGCTGCGCCAGCGCCGGAACAGCCAGCGCCAGGGCGCAGAGAACGGCGAGATGTAGGCGGGGGATGGGCATGACGAAACGCGGGGCTCCGGCGGGGCGCAACCTGCCCGCCGGAGCTGGCGCAGCCGCGCTACAGCGGGCCGCGGCTGAACTTGGGTGCAGGTTCGGGATCTTGGTTGATGCCGGTCGCCTCTCCTGGTTGAAGGCAATTGGCTTGCCAAAACGGGCGCCGCGCCGCCCGTGGGCGGCGCGGCCGGATGGCGGACGCTGGTTAGCTGACCGCCAAGGTGTAGGTGAGCGTGGTGGTGTAGGTGTCCGCCGCGAAGTTGCCGCTGGACACGGTGTAGGTGATGTTGAACTGCTGGTTCTGCGCGTGCGTTGATGCCGCGTTGGTGAACAACGTGGCGCCCGCCGTGGCCAGAGGCGCGCTGCCGACCAGGGTGCCGCTGCTAACGCTGCCGGCGGTGGTCAGGGTCATGTCGGCATCCGGGATCACGTTGGCGGCGTTGCCGCCCACCATGGCGTCGGCGCCATTGCTGGAGGTGACGGTGATGCTGACCCCCGAGGTGCTGGTGCTGCCGGCGCGGTAGGAGAAGTTGACCTGCGTTGCGCCCGCGGCAGAAGCCCAGGGGCCGAACGTCGGACCGGTCAGATTGATCGTGCTGGCGCTGTTGACCACGCTCAGCGTGCCGGCTACATTCAGGTTCAACGCCAGGTTGGTGGTGCCCGTGGTTTGGGCCGAGAGCGGCGCGACGGCCAAGCCTGCCATCACCACCAGGGCCAGAGTCGGAAGAAGAGATTTCAGTTTCATATCCAGTGTCCGTTTCCGCTGGTCCATCAGCTCGGCCCAGCCTTTGCTGGTCATAGGGGCAACCCTGGGGCCAAAGCCGCCGCCATTCTCGGCCCGGCTGCAACCTTAGGCGTTTCTAAGGCTTGTAGAGGAGGGACAGGAAAAACCCTGTACTCGCCACGCCGCCGCGGGGCGCCAAAAAACGTCGCTGCGTGGACGGCTCATGGCCTGTACTCCCGCGGTCAGCCGCCGGGGCGGCGCCGGCGCGGGCATCGTTGGCGATTTGCCCGCGCAGATCGGGAGTGGCGGCCCCGGGGCCTTAAATGCACAGGGTTTTGCCCGCCCGCACCGGCAGCGCGGGTAACACGACGTGCCCAGGCCAAGGGGACAGGGCCGGGGTCGGCCGCGGCATGAGGCGCCAGCGCACGGCGGACATGCGGCGGGCGCCGAGCGCACCCGTAGGGTAGCCGTCCTCGGCTGCCCAGCAAAGCTGCCGTCCCAGCCGGCAAAAGCAGAGGGGCGAGGGCGCCCATCCCACTTGCTCCGCAATGGGCGGGCGGCAGCGGGAACAAGATCTCGGCTCGCGCGAGGGCCGCGCCCGGCTGGGCCGCGAGGCGCGCGTGCGGGCAGGCCGTCAGGACGGGCCAGGTAGCCACGGCGGCGCGGGATTTGTCATAGTGGGACCAGCATCGTGACACCAGCACTGAGAAACCAGCATCGCGAAGCCAGCACCGTGAAATCAGCACCGCGGGAACTGCGGCCGAACGGAGATCCCTAATGCCGCAACCATGCCGCAACCGAGTTCGCCCGCAGCCATCGCATTCCGCGCCAAACTCCGCTCTTCTTTACGCCTAACCCGCAGCGCCGTTCTCCCCATGGCTTCCGCCTCCGCGCCCTCGACCGCAGCCTCTTCCGCGCCGGCGGCGGTGCGCCTGCTGGCGGTGGATGACGAGCCGGAGATCTTGGCCTTGATCGCCGCCACGCTGGAGCCGATGACCGCCGGCGGCGACTTGGAGATCACCTCCGCCGCCGACGGCGCCGCCGCCTGGGAGGCGTTCGTCCGTCTGCGGCCGGGCATCGTTTTATTGGATCTGCGCCTGCCCGACGCCAACGGCATGGACCTGCTGGCGCGGATGCTGGCCGCCGATCCCGGCGTTCATGTCCTGCTGCTGACCGGCTATTACTCCACCGCCTCGGCGGTGGCGGCCATCCAGCAGGGCGCCAGCGATTATCTGGAAAAGCCCTTTTCCGTGGAGCGCCTGCGCGCCGCGGTCCGCGGGCTGGTGGAGGAGGTCGGACGGCGCCGGCAAAGCGGGGAGTTGCAGCGCGAGCTGGCGGCGCACGCCGAGGTGGACGGCATGATCGCCTCCGGCCCGGCGATGCAGGAGGTGCTGGCCGCCATCCACCGCTACGGGCCGCATTTCAGCGCGGTGCTGGTGGAGGGGCCGACCGGCGCGGGCAAGGAGCTGGTGGCGCGGGCGCTGCACCGCCATGCCGGCCGCCGCGGGCCGATGGTCGTCGCCAACTGTTCCGCCATCGTCGAGAGCCTGTTCGAGGCGGAGATGTTCGGCCACGTCAAGGGCGCCTTCACCGGCGCCAGCAGCGACCGGGTAGGGCTGTTCGAAGCGGCCCACCAAGGAACGTTGTTTTTGGATGAGATCGGCGACCTGCCGCTGCCCATGCAGGCCAAGCTGCTGCGCGCCATTCAGGAGCGCCAGGTGCTGCGCGTCGGTTCGGTGACGCCGCGGGCGGTGGACGTGCGCATCATCGCCGCCACGCATCACGATTTGTCGGTGCTGACACGCACCGGCCGGTTCCGCGAGGATTTGTACTACCGCCTGGCCGCGCTGCGCATCGCCGTGCCGCCGCTGGCCGAGCGGCGCGAGGACCTGCCGCTGCTGACGCGGCATTTTCTGGCCCGCTACTCCGCCGAGTATGGCAAACCACTGCGCGGGCTGACCCGCCGCGCGCAGCTGGCCGTGGCGCGCTATGCCTGGCCGGGCAATATTCGCGAGCTGGAGAACGCGCTGGCCGCCGCCGCGCTGCACGCCGCCGCCGATTTCGTCGACGTGGACGATCTGCCGGAGGCGGTGCGCGCGCCCGCGCCGCCCGGCGCCGATGCCGCCGCGCCGCTGCTGACGTTGGCCGAGATGGACCGCCGCTATGCGCGGCAGGCTGTGGCGGCGATGAACGGGAACAAGTTGCAGGCCGCCGCAGCGTTGGGCATTAGCCGCGCCACGCTGTACCGGCTGCTGCGTTCTCCGTCTGCAACGCAGCAATCGTAGGCCGGCCGTCCTCGGCTGCCCAGCGAAGCTGTCGTCCCCGACCGCCCAACACCGACAGGCGCGGACGCCCATCCCACTGTCACCGCGCCGAGCGCACCAGTAGGGTAGCCGTCCCGGCTGCCGAAACCCGTCCCCGGCTACCGAGGCCCGTCCGCCGGCCGGCGTTAGCTGACGGCCAGGGTATAGGTGAGCGTAACGCTTTGGCTCGGGGCCTGAGCCGGCGCTTGGTTGGTCGGCGCGGAATAGCGGATCAGGAAGCTTTGCCCCAGGCCGTGGGCTTCCGGCCCGCCGCGCCAGAGGACTACGGCGCCGGTGGCTGGGGATACATATTGCTGGCTGGCGGTGAAGGCGCCAAGCTGCGGCGCGGGACCAGAGAGGGACAAAAGAACGCCGGCTTGGCTGGCCGCCGTCGGCAACGCCGCGACGGTCAGCGCGGCGCCGCCGAACTGGCTGGCGCGATAGCTGAGCGTAACGATGGACGCGCCACCGGGCGTAGCCGTAATTGCCTGGCCCGACGCCGCCGTGGCGCCATTCCAATTGGCGACCTGCAATACCGCCGCCGGACGCAGCGTCATGGCCAACGGGGTGGAACGATTTTGGGCGCGGGCGGCGGGGGTTATCGCCGCCAACGCCAGCAACGCGGCCGGAGCCGCGAACCTCCATGTAAACCGCGAGGAAGTGCACCGCGACTTCAACCGCGAGGGAGTGAACAACGAACGGAAGCGGAAACGGACGAACATTGGTGCTCCTCCGTAGTGCAGACGGAGCGCCAAAAAGCCGCGCTAGCGCTTCATCCGGGGGTTGGCATCTATTTGGTATTGCAGGGGCTTATTTGGCAAGCGATTTCTAAGCCGGGGGCCCGGCTAACGGTCTGTCTCAGCAATGAGACAGTGGCTAGATTGCAGACACCAGCCTGGAGGTCGCTGGGTCAATGGATGGCCGCGACTGGCAGCCTATCGGCGGGGCGGGAGCGTGAACGCATCGCGCCGCGGCGCCCGGGCGCAGGCAGCGCGGCCCATTCATGCATACGCGTGTGCCCCGAGGTCCGTGGCGGAGCCGCCCGCGCGTGCCGTTGCGCGGAGGGCGAGCCGGCGCTGGCCGGCTGCCTGGCGTACCGGGCTCACAATGATTTGGCGTACTCGATCAGCGGCATGCCGAAAAAATCCCGCACGACGCCGCTGCGCCGGTAGCCGTTGCGCTCATAGAAGCGCATGGCGCGGAGCAGGGGTTCGGTGGTGTCCAGCGTAATGCGCGCGCAGCCGCGGGATTGCAGCTCCGCCTCGATCGCGTTCAGGAGAGCCTGCGCCAACCCGCTGCCGGCGAACTCCGGCCGCACCGCCATGCCGCGGATATGGCCCTCACTGCCGCGGACTGCGCCGCCAACGGTGCCGGCAATCGCGCCGGGCGGGGACTCGGCCGCCAACACGCACCATTCGGCCAGCCGCCGCCGCACGCTCTCCGGGTCAAGCACGGTGTCGCGAAAGGCCGCCTCTCGCGGGGGGCCGCGCCTTTGGCTCGGGGAGCAAAGCGGACGCGGGAAGGCCGCGAAATTCCGCAGGGCGGCCCGCCCCCGGCAAGCGAAGGGGCGCGGCCCCCAGCGACGCGTCGGCTGGACTGGGGCGAGCTGGGGTCCCCGGCCCAGCCGGCGCGTAAGCGGGACGCGCGGCGAACCCGGGGTCCCCAACGCGCAGCGGCGCGCGTTGGGGTGGGCAGCCGCGCCGGGGCCCGCGCCAAGCAGTGGTGTAGGCGCCGCGGTAGGGCTGGAACGCCGCTGCCAGGCAGGCCAGCACGCCGGCCGCATCGGCGGCGCCGGCGCGGCGGATCACGGTTCCGGACATTGCGTCAGGACGTAAAGAAGGTTCGGGCTGCCATCCGGGTTTGGGCGGTCAATTTCTCCCGCCAGCTTCGCCCCGATTTTTTCCAGCGCGCGGCGGGAGCGCAGATTGTTGGCGCCCACGGTGAACACCACGCGGTCCACCGACCGCAGCGCATGCGCCAACAGCAGCCGCTTCATTTCCCGGTTGTAGCGGCCGCCCCAATACGCCCGCTGGAGAAACGTGTAGCCGATCTCAATCTCGCTCGGCGGCCCCGGACGGTAGTCGTGATAACGAGTGCTGCCGATGATCTTGCCGCTGGCCCGCTCCAGCACCGCGAAGGCGCCGCCGGAGGCGATGCCGCTGTCGAAATATCTGCGGAATGCTTCGGGCAGAAACCGTGTCGGTTCGGGATGCTGCTGCCAGATCAAGGGATCGCCGGCGGCGGCGTGAAGCGCCGCGTAGTCTTCCGGCCGCAGCGGCCGCAGAATCACCAGCTCGCCGGTGAGCGTGGGCTGAAGATCGAACCCCATCCGCGCCAGGCTAGCACGTGACGGCATGCCGCGGGGCGTTGGAATGCGGTCGCCACGGCAGGGCGGCTATTCGATGGTCCCCCCTGCCCCCCCGTTTCCAGGCGTTGTACGCCCGCGCCGAGATCCGGCCCCCAGCGTACAGGTTCTTCATGGAGCTGCGGGCGTTTTTGACCTCTAAGTGTGCGCCCGTCGCCTCTACGAGGCACGCAACGTTCCGGGCGGTGCGGCGCGTATAGAGGCCCTGCTTTAAGGTGTGGGCATAGACACCGTTGAGGGCCTCCGCCACCTCCTTGAGGATCGACCTCAGCGGTGCGCCCTCATTCCTCTTCCAGTAGCCAAGCCCGTCGTGCGGAATCCTGTGCTTGTTGAAGGCGCGGTCGATTAGCCCGCCGAAGGTGTGGCGGCGGTCCTTCGCGTTTCGTCCGTCCACGAAGTCGAATGTTCGCTGCAGCGCTTCGAACTCGCATGCTCTCGCGAACAGACCTGAAAAGTAGGCCTTTGCCCGGTAACACTTCGCCGCGTCTGCGCGGTAGCGCCCACATCCTGCTTTGGTAGAGAGGCGGCTTCCTCGCCTCTGCCTTGCGCATAGGGCGGTGCCTCCGCGGGCGATCTGCGAGCACGCCGACGTTCTGTGAAGGGCGCGGGGCGAGCGCGGCCCGAGTTGAGTTAGGTGCGCGCACCGCCGCCGGAGCGGTCGGGGCGCCCCCGCCGCCCGCCTGCGTCGCGTAAACTGGGCGGCATGGCTCGCATGGGCTCGTCCGCAGGCTGGGTCGGTCAGGAGGCCCCGGAGCGTTCCACAGCCCTCGACTTCGTCGCAAGGCTCCTCGTCCCCGCGCTCGCGGTGATTGCTGTAATCGTCGAGGGCCGGGACCATGGCGCGCTGGCCCTCCTGCTCGCCGCGGTAGCGGTAATTTCGTTGGCTGTGGGGTTCGGGCCGCCGCTGGCGCGGTGGGCGCGCGCCAAAGCCGTCGGCATGGGAGACCAGAGGGCGGCGGCGCGCGCCCTCCCGGAGCTCCTCCGGTTGGTCGCGCGATTCGGGGGCTGCGTTGACTACAACCGGAGCAACCTGCACAACGTGGTCTCGTCCCGCCTTTGCGGGAACAATCCGGCGGCGGTCCAAAAGCTCGGCCTGCCCGACGCCCAGCTGATCGGCGCGTTCCATCGGGCGCTGATGTCCGGGCTGGAGGGCGGGCCGGCGAGCGTTGCCCTGTTCAGGAGCGGTCTGCTGGGGTTTAGTGGGCTGGTTGGCGCCTACAACAACTATTGCGTGAGGAACGTTTTTCAGGACCTTGCGCGGGAGCTGGAGTCCAGTGGCACGGGGCTGCCCAAGGCGCTTATTGCCCAGATTGATTGGGAACGCATGGGTGCAAGGCTGCCAACGGAGATTCCAGAACCCGTGAAAAGGGAGCTCAACCTCTGCCGTGAAGAGTTTTACGCGCTGGTTGGGGATTACGAGAGGTTCCTTCGCGGACTAGGCGAAGTGTTTCTCGAGAGGCAGCTCGGTTCGAGCGTTGCGACCGGCGGCTTCCCGCGCTACGCTGCGCTCTGACGGTCCGGGAGGAGCCTCCTGCTTCCCAGGGGCCCGGCTTTTGCCGTAAACTCGAACCAGTGCCAATGCGCCCCTCGGGGCGCGATCCCGTCTGGATCGCGGCGGCATGCGCCGCCATCAGCGTGGGCCGCTAGCTCAATTGGCAGAGCAACTGACTCTTAATCTAAAACTTGCATCCTCGCAATAGAACGCAAGGCCGCGCGAGGATGCGAAAAAGACATGTGTTTTCAGTTGGTTGCGCTAATTCCCGTCGCGCAACGCCACGCCATGCCACGCAGCAAATACCGGGACCAACTAGCACCAGAACTAGCACCAGCGGTCACCTTGCGTTCCACGCCACGGGGCGACTGGCGTCGGGAATTGCGCCAGGATCGCTTAGGCTGGGCGATCCTCTGACGGGCGATGCTCGTGAGCGGGCGCGGGCGGCTGTCGCGCCAGGCTGACGCCGGTGCGCGGGAAGCGCTACTGCGGTGTCAGGCGGAACCCGTTTTTGCCGTGGCGATTGAGGAATGCGACCAGGGCATCTTCCGGCACGAGGCGGAGGCCGGGGCGATTGCGTTTGTGGAGATGGACGAATGGAATCTCGCCCCCGTCCAGGTAACGGCGGATTTGCCGAGGGCTGACCCGCAGGATTTGCGCCGCCTCGCTCACGCGATACAGCCTGGGGATCGGGCTCGTTTCCATGACGTTGTTATCTCCGCCGACGGGAGCCGCCGCCGGCCAATACGAGCATGACGCCCAAGATCGCCGCCAGGGAGACTCCGACGATCTCAATGGTCCGGCCGATGATTTTGCCGATGGTGTAGGCAGTGTGGTGCTGGACGGCTGGTGCCGGGGTGCCCGAGGTGAAGTGATCCGCGGTATGGACGCCTGAATGCCAGCCGGTGTGGGAGGTATAGAACGCGCCGCTGCCCGGGATCCCGACGGTGCGACGGATTCCGGTGCGGCCTACAGTGAGGTGCGCGCCACGGACGCCCATGCTCAGGGACGGGCCGGTTTTGGCCAGATTCACGGTGAGCCCTGGCGCGACGTGGACGCGCCGGAAATAGCGAACGTAGCCCATTAGGTCGTCTCCTTTGGCGCTGGCTTTTTGCGAGGCCGGCCACCGAGTTTCCCACGCTCCTGCAATTGGCGCCGAAACTCCTCCTCGCCCCATTTGGCCTTGCGCGCCGCGACCCCGCGCTTGCCCAAGATCGAGGCCGCGTCGCTTGCCTGCTTCCGCTTCTTGCCGCCGGGTTTTTTGGCCATGGTCACTTGATGATCAGCTTCCGCGTCGGGCGGCCGTGTGCGCCGGGCACGTCCACCAGTTCGGCCACCTGCCAGCCGGGCTCAACTACGGCGCCGCGCTGCAAAGCGTGCCGAATTGCCCGCCGCTCGTTTTCGACGATCTTGAGCGCGGCATAAGCCTGGGCGCGTAGGCCGACGAAATGCTCCAGCCGTTCCTGGGTGATTGGAGCCGGCAGTTGCTGCCGGCCGGGAAACGCGATTATGGTCGCGGACATGCGCTGATCATATGCAACCGCTTGGTTTTGTCAAGGATGAATCGCGGATTTTTCGGATATCCTTGACGCCATGCGATTTCCTGGTTACTGCGCGGTGTGCATGTTGGCGCCCAGCGACCGGGAGGCGCTGGAGGCGCTGATGGCCCGCGGCCGGCTGCCGCGAGGAATGGCCCGCCGATATGGGCTAAGCCGGTTTCAGATTTACAACCACCGCCACCACCCACCCGGCCGGATCACCCGGCCCTATTTCGCGCCGAAGGAATGGCAACGCCGGCGGGAGCGAGCGGAGCGAATCAAGGCATGGCGCTGGAAGCCCGGGCAGTCCGGCGGCGGGCGCAAACCCAAGGGCGTCCCGAACAAACGGCCGATGCGCCCCAGCATGGGCATTAAGGCGGCGATCAAGGCGGAGCGGGCGGAACGGGCCGCCGGCAGGCTCCCGAGATAGCGACGCGCCCGCGGTGCGGCTGCAATTCAACGCCTGACGGGAATGGTTGCCGACTATGCGGCCAGCGCGGCCGGCTGGGTTGGTATCCGCAAAAACCCGCCGAGCCATGCTTCGGCCCGGCGGGCACTGAGGGGGGTATAAACGTCGGCAGCGTACCACCGGCGTCCGCTCGTTTCCAGAAGAATGCCGCCGAGTCGCCTTGCAACCTGGCGACCGCCCGACTCCGCCGGCGCCTTACTGCTGACCGTCGAGGAGCATCGCTAGTGCCTTGCTGCGCCGCGCCTCTCGCCGGCCAGAATTTCCGGGCGCTCGCCTCTCGGCTCACGGCCCAGTTCCCCTCTCGGGGCTGAAACACCATGACGCTTTGCCCCGATCCGTGTCAAGCCCGCCCCTACATCTGCCAGGGGCATTGCTGCTCCTCGTACTCCGGCCGCTCCGGCGTCGCCTTGGGACCCTTGATCTCCGCCAGTGCCCGCTCGTAATACTCGGCCAGCCCGCGCCCCGCTCCAAATAGCAGCTCGTTCAGGGCGAACACCATCGCGTCCAGCCGGTTGGGCGATAACGCCGTGGTGGGCGTGTAGCTGCACAGCTCATCCTCGAGGTCGGGAAAGCTCCCCGCCAGTTTGATTCGCCCCTGCTCGAACTGCGCCGCCACCGGCTCCGCTCGGACCATCTTGGCGCGGCTGGACACCGTTTCGCTGATCGCCACATCGCCGTCAATGGTCTGGATGGTCGCTTTGGCCATGTCCCCGCCAAAGTTCCGCTCGATCACGATCCGGTCGGCCTTCAGTTCGTAGTACAGCTTGACTGCGGCCGCGGCCCAGGCTTGGGGAGTCGGCGCCAGCAGGCTCCGATCCTCCAGCACATAGCCGATCCCGCCCGCCACGCCGCAGGCGACAATGCCCGCCTCCGTGGTGGTGCTCCCGGATGGGTCAACCCCGATGATGATCCGCTCCATTTCCGGCCGCGGGCCGCTTAGCCGGCTCTGCTCCAGCAGTTTCCGGCTCCACAGTGCGCCCGGCGACTCCTCGACGTCCTCCGCCTCGATCTCCTGCCGGTAGGCCAGCCCCGTCATCACCCGCGTCAGCCGCTCCAAGGCGCGGGCGCTGATGTGCGGGTTATCGTGCGAGGTGAAATGCACGGCCAGCCAGTCCCCGGTGGTGTCGGCCGCCGCCGCCTTAAACATCTTCGCCGCGTGGCGCGGATCCCGGGCCTTGGTCACGCTGCGGCTGTTGAGGCTTGGCGGGGTGTAGATGAATACCGCGCGGCCGTCGTTATCGGCCAACATCGGGGCGCCGACCTCGCCCCAGGCGGATTCGTCCATCAACTGCCATTCGTCCAAGATCAGCAGATCGGCGTAGTCGCCGCGGAGCGTGTCGGCGTTCCAGGCCGTCTTGGCGCGGATCCGCTGGGTTGTACCCGGCAGTTCCACGAAATGCGAACTCTCGTTGGCGCGGAACACGCCATGCGTGATCGGATCGGCCATGGCCCGCTTCACCTCGCGCCAAAACGCCTCCAACTGCTGCGCGACCGGCACCGCGTACAACACCCGGTGTCCGCCCAGGAAGGCGCGAACCGCCATCATGGCGGCGCCGGTGGTCTTGCCGCCCCGCCGGCCGGCGCGGATGATTTTCCAGCGCGCTGGCGATTCAATGAAAAGCCGCTGCTTAGGATGCGGTCGTCGCAGCCGGATCGTCAGTTCCATCGAACTTCACCCTCAGGGTCACGCCCAAGTTGCGGCGGCGAAACTCCGCCGCGATCTCCTCATCCGTGAAGCCGCTCAGTGCTGCCCCGCCGCCAACGCTAGCCGCCTCCGGTGCCCGGCCCAGCGCACGCTCCCACAGCAGCCGCGCCGCCGATACATCGCCCTTTGCCGCAGCCGCCGCAAGCCGCCCGGCGATCAACTCGGCCATGGTTGCGGTCGAGCCGCCGATTTTCTTGCCCAAGACCGCCCGGCAAGCCCGCGCGATTTCCTCATCGCCGTCCAGTTTTTGGACTTTACGCCTCGGCATGGCCCACCTGCGCGCATTCGCAGCGCATTCCCATCAGCCGGTGGACGCGGCCCGCCACCTCCATCAGCCCCGCCCGGATCATCAACCGCGTGCGTAGCCGGCGGCCCTGATGCCAATCGCCGCAAGGTACATATCCCTGCCGCTCAAACCAGGGCTCCGCGTGCTCCACCACGCGCGCGAAATTGGGTTTCAGGAACGCCAGGAACCAGGTTCCCAGCCCGTGCGATCGCCAGGCCGGATGGACGTTCAACGCCTGGAGAACGCCCCGCCGCGTCGAGATCAGCGCCACCGCCGCATCGCCTTCCGCCGTCACGGCAAAGATCAGGCCGCCTTGCAGCGCCGCGCGCTCCATCTGCCGTCGGCCGATAAACGTCGGGTGCTTGCCGGCATTGAGCAGACGCTTGGCGCGCGCGTATTCGTGCGGCCGGCCCAGTTCAATCCTCACGCCCGCGAATGTGCTGCTTCCCGCAGGTGGGGCAGATGCATGGGGCGATTTCGGTTTGCGGGCTGGCGGCATCGAACTCGTCCGGGGCTTGCATGGACTCGAACGCCTTTCGCAGTTCGTCGTCAAGTTTGCCCACCTCCTTCATCAATTCGGCGTCCAGGTGAATGGAGCGCAGCGTTTCATCGTCCAGTTCGGCCAGGAACGGCGCCAGCAACGCCGGCGGCGGATCCCCGTGGACGGTGTTCAGGTTGATTGCCAGGCGGGCGGCCTGCTGATCCGTCAGACTGGCGACCACCGCGGGAACGATTTTCATGCCGTTCTCCCGCGCCGCCATCACCCGATGATTGCCGCTGACGATCTCATACCCGCCCTCCACGGGCCGACAGAGGACCGGGGCCAGAAACCCGTCGCGGCGGATGCTCGCCTTCAGCGCCTCCATCTGGTGCGGGGTCAGGTATTGCGGGTTGCGCCGCAGGAAGATGAACTGCTCAATTGGGATCTCCCGCAGCCCGACGTCTAGTTTTTGGACTGCGGGCTTTCTGCGAGCCGCCATCAAAGTCCCGCCTCCAGCGCCAGCCGCAGGGCAGCCGCGGCGTCGGAAAACAGCTTCGCCTTCGCCTCCAACGCCACCAGGGCCGCGCGCATACTCTGGATCCCATCCGGGGCGGGCTCGGCCTTTGGGGTGGGCGCGGGCTTGGGAGCCACCCGCCGGACCGGCGCCACCCCAGTTTGCTTCGGCCGCGCCAGCCATTCGTCCATCGTGGCGCTGACGTTTCCACGGCGTTTCTGCCCAAGCCGCCAATCGCAGAATCGCTTATGGCAGGGCGGACACAGCCGGCCGGCCCGACCAGGCGGCCGGTCGCAGCCTTCCACCTCGCAGACCGTCTTGGCCACGGCCCGTTGCCAGCGCCGCTCCTGCTCCTCCGCCGACAGCGCCGGCGTGATCACCGCCTGCGCTTCCCGCTCATCGCGTTCCAAGATGGCCTCCTCCCACGATTTCCGTCTTTCCCAACCAAGCCTGCCGGCCATGCGTTAGCCCGCGCCTCCAGCCTCGTGTGTGCTCGCCGCGCACATGCCCGCCATTACGCTGCCGTCCCGCCTCCAATGCTTCCTACTGGAGCCTCCATCTGGTCGCGCCACCCCGGCGCCGGGACGCTTCCGCACGGATCGGCCAGGATGGCCTTGATCTCGAACTCGGCGCGAGGCACGCCGTAAGCCTTGCTCGCCGTGATTGCGGCCACCTGGGCATCATCGTCAAAGACCAGGCCGGTCATCGCATCCAGCGCCGCGCGCAGCAGTTTGTCGAGATCCGGTCGGGCAGCGGGCGTCTGAATCCGCTTTGGGAGACTCTTGGGGCGGGGCAGATAGAACGTCGCCCGCACCTCCACGGCTGCCGGCCGCCGGAAGATTGGATCGTTTGCCGGCGGCAACACCTGCACCAGCGCCGCGGCCACCTCTTGCCGCCAGCTCATCGTCCGCCGGTTGGCATGGGTGACGATCACCCGCCTGGTAGTCTTGTGCAGAAACGCGCGGGCGCTGCCCTGGGGCGCCGGCACCCCGTACACCGTCCAAACGACGGGATCCGGCCGGCCGACGAATACTGTGCTGCGGGTTCGATTTGGCATGAGATCAAAATGGGCCGGGGCTGGGAGGCGAATCGCAGCCCCGACCTGGGCGCTTAGACTGCCGCCCTTGCGCCGCGGCGGAAGCAGCGGCGCAACCCGTTAGAACCGGCGCGCGAGCTTGGCCATCGCGCCCAGGAGCGCGATGTCTGCGTTGTTCTGCCGAATCTGATCGGCGGAGGTCATTTTGAAGACCTTCGTGGCCCGCTTTGCCGCGCGCACAGCCGCCTTGGCTTCTTTTTTGGCTGCCTTCTTGGCGGCCTTTTTGGCCGCCTTCTTGGCGGCTTTCCTCGCTGCCTTCTCGCCGCCTCCATTGCCGGCGAGCTTGGCCACCGCCTCAATCTGATTCGGATCGAAGATCCGCTCGCCCGTAATGGCATCTCGGGCCATAACCGGCGACAACGCGTTCTTGAAAAGCCGATGCCGCAGCTCCGACTGCTCGTGTTCCGATGCCGCTGCCTTGTCAAAGTCCATGTACATTTCCTCGTGAATTGAATTGCCTGAAAACCTGTTGGCGCCGCCCTACGGCCGCCGCGTCGGGACGATGTGCAGAATGATGCCCCGCGTCTCGTATTGGATGAGCTTTCCGCAGAAGGTTGCGACCTCCAACTGGCCGGCATCCGGCAGGCCGTAGCCACCCATCCCGCGAATTTCCTGCCCAAGTTCGTGATAGCGATCCAGATCGTGCGAGATCGCGGCAATGTTGGCCAGCAATTGTTGGGTCAGCGCCGCGTGTGCCGCGCTCAGCTCCTCCAGCCGCTGTTGCCGCTCCCGCGCCGTGCGTTCCCCCGCCTGCTGCTGCTGATCGCGCACTAGCGCATCCAGGCGAGCATTCGCCTGGGTCAGCGCCTCGACATAGCCATCCCGCAGAATGCAGGCGTCGGTCACCGCCCGCTGCGCCGCCGCCGGATCGCCCTCGCCGCCGGTGACGGTCGTCGCGGCCGCCTGCCGGTATTCGCCCCCGGCCTTGGTCACAGCCGCCGCGGCATCTTGCACCCAGCGTTCCAGTTGGGAGACGGTGAGGCGCTGGGCCGCAATGTCCCGATCAAAATCCGCCGCCGGCATCTCCAGCACGCTTTTTACCGCCATCGGCTCCTCCTTGACTTTCGCTTTTCCGAACATCACATTCCCCTGGCTCTGAAGGCCCGCCGGGCCACGTTATGGACCGCGCCCTCGTTCCGAGTTAACACGTCTTCCAGATCGGCGCCGTCAACGGCGCCAACGTGGAAGTGAACATGCCGCGCTCCGCCCGCCCCGCTGCCCTCGACCGTGCGCCGCATCGGCTCGGCGTATTGCGCCGGCAGCACCATCTCGTTCGCGTGCAGCATCGTCAACTGGTTGCCCGGCACCTGCCACTGGCCGCCCGCGGCCGATGCGATCGAACTGAACGCCATCACGCCGGCAAACGTCGCCGCCGCCGCCGCCGCGCCCAACTCCGGCCCGATGATCGGGATCCCAGCCTCGGCCGAGTACGCCTTGCCAGCCGCCATCGCCGCGCTGTGCGCCACGTCCTTCTGCGCCGTCTCGGCGCTCACCTGGCGCATCAGCAGATGCGTCGTGACCCATTGGATCGCCACCCGTTCCAGCGCGCCGCCAATACTGGCCTCGATGCTTTCGCCCAGCCGCAGGACCGCCATATGCAGATTTTCGGTCCCGCGCATCACCCCACTCATGGACTGCTGAAAGGAACGATCTATCACGTTCGCCACGCGCCGCGCCCGCCGCTCCTCCTCCTCGGCCAGCTTCTGCTTCTCGTGCTCGATCCGAAGCCGGATCTCCTGCTCCCGGCGCTCGCGTTCGCGGAAGAATTGCAACTCGACGCGGTTGCCCCGCTCCATCGCCTCGACTTGCCGCTTTTCGGCGGCGCCGGTGGCGTCGGCATAGGAGTCCAGCCAGTTCGTTTGCAGGCTCGCGGACCGCGCCATGGCCGCCTGCATTTGACTCTCCATGCGCTGGATACTCCCGGCCATCCCATCCGCCACGCTCTTGCCGTGGTGGGCCCGCGGCGCGTGGATGATCCGCGGCGCCATCGTCGGCAAATTGCCGCCGGCTTCCTCGTGCAGAGATTCGGGCGTGGCGTTGAGGGCGGCAATTTGCGCTATCGCCCGCTGCGCTTCGGCTACATCCTCAGAGGCCGCAACCTGCATCGCAGCCGATATTCCGTTCGCCGCGCCTCGCGCGTCCAGTGCCGCCTTCCTGAAGTTCAGCGTCAGCGCGTCCTTCACCACGCTGCCCAGCTTCTCCACGGACAATATGGCTCCAGTCACTCCGGCGGCAATGTCGTTCACCAGTACGCCGAAGCCGAGCTTCGCATAGATGAACCCCTCGTCGAGCAGCGTCACCACGTCCACGATCCCGCGGAATGCCGGAAGCACGGCTTCGTCCAACTGCTGGCTCAACTGCGCCTCGGCCTGCTTCAATTGCAGGGCCGATTCGGCCGACTTCTGCGCCTGATCGCCCAGCCCGCGTAGGCCGTCCATCTGATCCTTGATCGCAGCGGATCCCTGGCGCAGCCAGCCCATCAGTTCCACCGCCTGGCGCCCGAGCAGGAGATAGCCCGACCCCAACGCCTGCGCGCTGCCGCCCGTGCGGTGCATATAATCGGCGATCCGCATCAGCGCGTCTTGGACGGTGAAGCTCTTGCTGGCCAGGTCCTGTTGGCTGATGCCGAGGGCCCGGAATGCCTCGACCTCCTCCTTGGAGCCCTCCCGCGCCATCAGCAGGTGCTCGGAAAGCCGCGCCATCGTGTCGCTGAACCTGGTCGTATTCACGCCCGACTGCTGCATCGAGCCGCGCATCTCCACCAGGCTCGACACCGCCACCCCGGTCGCGTCGCTCAGGTGCGCCAGTTCGATCTCGGTGTCCTGCATCTGGTGCAGGAACTCGCCGGCAAATCCGACGCCCATCAGTGCGCCCAACCCCGACATGGCGGATCCGACGTCGAACGCCGACGCCTGCACGCTCTCCGCCATCGTGGCGAACTGCTCCTTCATCGCGGTCAGGCTTTCGCCGACCGATGCCGCCGCCTCACCCACGCTGCTGCTGATCGCGTCGCTGGCTTCGCCGCCGGCCTCGGCGGCGCCGGTCATCGCGTCCGCCATCCCGGCGGTCGCGCCCTGCACCATCTCCCGCGCCTGCTCCATGCCCTCTTGCAGGCC
>DAHVCP010000011.1 GCA_027314025.1 Acidobacteriota bacterium | reverse complement strand
ATCCCGGCTGCCAGATCAGCGCCCGCCGCCAGATCGGGGCCTAGCCGGGCCGGCAGGCGCAAGTAGGGCCGCTGCGGGACGGGGCGCCCCCCTGGGGATGCGCCCCGGGCCTTGGGGATGCGCCGCCGGGCCTTGGCGTGCGCCGCCGGGCTTTGAGCGTGCCCCGCCGGGCCCTGGGGGCGCGGGCCGCCGGCCCGCAATCCGGTGCGGACGAGGCCGTCCGCGCCCCCAGAAAACGCCGCCGCTCGCGGCGGTCGCGCCGTCGGCCCGGGGGCCACGCTGGCAAGAGAAGTCACCGCGAAACCTCGCGGAACTCCGCAGGGCGGCCCGCCTCCGGCCAGCGCGGCGGATCCGAGCTGGACCCCGCCGCGAGCCCCCCGGCTGGGAGGATTGCGGTTTGCCCAGAACTAGGGTAGCCTGTACACTGCGTTTGAAAGGTCGCCGATCTGGACCAGATCACGAGCGGCTGCTTCGCCTCTCACCTCCCCCATCCCTTCCGTTTGGCGGAATCCCGATCTGACCGGTAACAGCTTCAGCTCAAATAGCTCAACCGTTCGAGGACTAGCTTGAAAAGTATTTTTGTGGGAAACCTCTCCTTCAGCACCACCGAGGAAGAACTGCGCGGAATGTTCGAAGCCTACGGCACCGTGGACCGGGTCAGCATCATAACGGATCGCGACACCGGCCGGTCGCGGGGCTTCGCCTTTATTGAAATGGGTAATGACCAAGAGGCGGACAGCGCCATTGCGGCGACGAATGGCAGCACCGTTGGCGGCCGCACGCTGAACGTCAACGAGGCCCGGCCGCGCAGCGAGCGCGGTGGCGGCGCCCCTTCGCGGGGCGGCTACGGCGGGCGCGGCGGCGGCGGGCGCGGCGGCCATCAGGACGACTACCGCGGCCACGCGCGGCAGCCGCGCGAACCCCGCTGGTAGCATAGCGGGCGCTAAACTTTTTTGCTGGGCTCGGGTTCCAGTCGGCGGCGCAGTGGGCCGCGCGGCGGGGCTCCAGCTAAGATTTTTCTGATCCGGCGCGGCCATCCGCGCCGGATTTTTCCTTTTCCTTCCCGCTCGTCCGGCCGGGCCTCGCGGCGTTGGCGCTTCCGCCCAGCCGCGTATTCTCCGCCATTGTCTATCCTTCCGTGAGGTATTGACCCGAGCCGCCTGGGGCGGCCCTGGCCGGAGTGCGTTTTCCCCTTGACCCCAAGACGCTTACATCCTAACTTGGATGGTTGCGTTTGTGGGTCGAACGAGCCGGAGGAAACGGTCGGTCCGCCGCGAGCGAGCCTTTCATTCGTTTCGCGTGGGTCATTCTCCTGGTCTCATTCATTCTGGCGCGTAGCGGTTGGGCACGGCATGTAGGCGCGCCCTGGCCGAGCCGCCTTCCGCCGTTCACCCCGCGCGCGGCGGCGCCATCGCCGTGCCGCGACCGCCTTGCCGGACTTGAGGTCCGCGTGGCATAGGAAGGGATGAGTGTGAAACTGAAACAGCACTGGCGGTTAACCGCGATCGTGGTGATTCTGCTGGGTTTTGCCGGGTGGAAGGGCCTGGGCCAGTTCACCAATGTCGGCTATTCCCCGGTCCAGCCGATTCCCTTCAGCCATCGCTTGCATGCGGGCATTAACCATATTCCGTGCATGTACTGCCACGCCGGCGTCGAGTACTCCAGCCAATCGCCGATCCCGCCGCTGAACGTCTGCATGGGCTGCCACTCCGTGGTGGACGCCAACCGGCCGCTGATTCAGCGCATCGCCAAGGCCTACGCCAGCGGCACGCCGTTCCGCTTCGTCCGCGTCTATCAGCTTCCGGAGTACGTGAAGTTCCGGCACTCGCCGCATATTGACGCCGGCATCGCCTGCCAAACCTGCCATGGGCAGATCGAATCCATGAATCAGGTGACGGAGGTGCATCAGTTCGCCATGGGCGAATGCATCAACTGCCACCGGGCGCGGAACTACATGCCCGCGGCGGCGATCCGCAAGCACCGGGATTATCAGCTTGCCTATTTGCCGTCGCTCGACCGGCATATCAACGCGCCGGTGGACTGCAATACCTGCCATAACTAATGCCGCAATGAGCGTGATCCCGGCCGATACTTCCGATTTCAACGAGCGCACCAGGATGGAACATCAAAACAACCAGGCGGAATCCGAACCCAACCGGCCCGGCGCGCGGGCGCTAGGCGCCGCGCCGAGCGCCGGCGGAAACGAGGGACCGGCCGCGGCGGCCGCCGGCGCGGAGCCGCGGGCCGAGCAGCGGGAAGCGGGCGATGGGCCGGCGGCATGGGCGGCGGCCACCGGAGCCAACGCCATCGCGGCGGCCGGCGGCGAATACGAAGAAGAAGAGCCGCGGCTGTGGACGACGCTGGAGCAGTTGGCCGGCGATCCCGCCGTGGCGGCGCTGGCGGCGCGGGAGTTCAAAAACGATCCCCGTCCCAGCACGGCGCCGGGCCTGTTCCCGATCATCGGCCAGAGCGCCGTTCCCGCCGCGCCGGCGGCGGCGGCGCAGGACGGTCAAAGCGGCGTGGACCGCCGCAAATTCCTGCAATGGTCCACCGCCGCCATGGCGCTGGCCACCGCCGCGTGCACGCGCAAGCCGGTCAGCTATTTGGTGCCGTACGCGCAGCAGCCGCCGGAGATTATCCCCGGCATGGCCAATTTCTACGCCACCACCTGCCAGGAATGCTCGTCCTCCTGCGGCTTGGTGGTGAAGACTCGGGATGGGCGCCCGATCAAGGTGGAGGGCAATCCGGAACATCCGTTGAACCGCGGCCGCGTCTGCGCCCGCGGCCAGGCGACGTTCCTGAATCTTTACGACCCCGACCGCCTGCCGCATCCGATCCGGCTGCGCCGCGGCCATGTCCCGCCCCCGGCGGCGGGGCCGCGGTCGCCCTACGTGCGGTTCAATTCCGCCTCGCCCCTGCAGAATTATTACTTGCGCGGCGACCGCGGCACCGTTCCGCCGCAGATCACGCCCGGCGAGCCGGTTTCCTGGGGGGAGATTGACAAGGAGATCGCCGCCGCCCTGCGCCGCGCCGGCGCCAACGGCGTGCTGCTGACGGGCACCGTGCACGGGCCGGCACGCACGCAGCTGATCGCCGAGTTCACGCAGTTCTTCGGGATGCGCCACGTCGTCTATGACGCCTTCAATCCCGACGCCCTGCTGGCCGGGCAGACCGCCGGCTATGGGGCCGGGGTGGTGCCGCGCTACTTCTTTGACCGCGCGGAAATGGTGGTGACCTTCGGCGCCGATCCGCTGGCGCAGGGCGCCTCGCCGCTGGAATATATGTACGGCTTCGGCCATCAGCGCAAGCTGCGGCTGAGCACCGGCGGCAGCCCGGTGGAGGCCAGCTTGGCCGCCCGCAAGAATGGCTATAAGCCGCAGCGGATGTCGCGGGTGGTGGCCTTCGAGCCGGCGATGTCGCAGACCGGGCTGAACGCCGACACGCGGCATTACGTCTTGCCGCAGGATTTGCTGCCCGTCGCCCTGGCGGTGGCGCATCAGCTGGTGGTCGTGGACAAGCGTTCGGCGTTCGCCAATAACCCGGCCGTCACCGCCGCGCTGGCGCCCTATGCGCCGGCGGAGATTGAAAAGGCCGCGGGCCTGAAGTCCGGCGTGGTCGCCCAAACCGCCGCCGAGTTGTGGCAGCACCGCGGCAAGGGCCTGGTCTACGCCAGCGGCTTGGCCGCCGGCACGGCGCTGGCCGCGGAGCTGGAGGCGGTGGCCGCCTTCCTTAACTCCGCGCTGGAAAACGAAGGCGCCACGGTGGACGGCGCGGTCAGTCCCAGCCAGCAGATGCAAGGCTCCAACGCCGACATGCTGGCCCTGTGCGACGACATGCGCGCCGGCAAGGTGCAGGCCATCGTCATCTACGGGACCAATCCGGCGTACACGCTGCCCCAGGCAGCCGATTTCGCCGCGGCGCTGGCCAAGGTGCCGTATGTTGTGGTGCTCGGGCAGCGGCTGGATGAAACGGGCCGCCTGGCCAACGTCGTCCTCACCTCCCTGCACGGCCAGGAGAGCTGGGGCGACGCCGAGCCGCAGAAGGGCCTCTACAGCCTGGTGCAGCCGACCATCGCGCCGCTGTTCGACGGCCGCGCCTTCGAGGACAGCCTGATCGCCATCGCCCGCACCGCGGGCGCCACGCAGTTCGACCGGCAGGTTTCCGCCGCCCCGGCGGCGGCCGCCGTGGCGGCCGCTCCCCCGGCTGCCGCCGGCAAGACGGCGGGCGCCAAGGGCAAGGCCCAGGCCCAAGCCGCCACGCCCGCGGCGGCGCCGGCCGCGCCGGCCAAGCGCGAGCCGATGGACTTCCATGCCTACATCCAGCAGGTGTGGAAGACGCAGTTGTACGGCAAGTACAAGGTCGCCGGCAGTTGGGAGGACTTCTGGACCGGCGTGCTGCGCCAGGGCTACTTCGACCCCATGGCGGAGCAGCGTGCCGCCGCCGGCCAGCCGCGCAGTTATCGTCCCGCGGCGCTGGCCGCCGCCGCCCACGCCGCCGCGGCCACGGGCCCGCGGCCCAGCGGCGACGAGTTCGCCTTCAGCTTGGTGGTCAGCCCGTTGACGGGCGATGGCCGCTGCGGCAACAACGCCTTCTTGCTGGAGATTCCCGATCCGGTCTCCAAGGTTTGCTGGGACAACTTCGTCGCCGTCTCGCCCGCCACCGCCAAGCGCCTGGGCTGGGAGCACGGCGACGTGGTGGAGTTCGAGGCCAACGGCGCCCGCCTGCGCGCGCCCATCCTGCGCCAGCCCGGCGTCCATCCCAACGCCGCCACCCTGGCGGTGGGCTGGGGCCGCACCTCGGTGGGCATGATCGGCAACGGCGTCGGCGTCAACGCCTTCCCCTTGGCGGGCGTGCAGGGCCGGCAGATCATCACCTCCGGCGCCGTGGTCCGCCTGCGCAAGGTGCCCGGCGTGTATTACGACCTAGCCAATCCTCAAGGTAACAATTACCTGGAGGGCCGCAAGGTGGCGCTGGCCACCACGCTGGAAAAACTTCAGGGCAACGCCCTGGCCGGCAACGTACCGCCGCAAAAGGACGAGAGCATTTGGCACAACGGCGGCACCTCCGACCACACCTTCCCCGGCAACCACTGGGGCATGACGATTGACATGAACGCCTGCATCGGCTGCAACGCCTGCATGGCCGCCTGCCACTCGGAGAACAACGTTCCCATCGTCGGCAAAACCCAGGTGCAGGTGGGCCGGGAGATGGACTGGATCCGCATTGACCGCTACTACACCGGCGCATACGAGAATCCGGACATCCTGCTGGAGCCGATGCTCTGCCAGCAATGCGTCAACGCCAGTTGCGAAAGCGTCTGCCCGGTCATCGCCACCATGACCAACGGCGAGGGCATCAACGTCCAGGTCTATAACCGCTGCGTCGGCACGCGCTTCTGCGGCAACAACAGCCCCTACAAGGTGCGGCGCTTCAACTACTACGCCTATGGCGAGATCCAGTACGAGCGCGGCGCGCCGCTGGAGCTGGCGCTGAATCCCGACGTTACCCTGCGCAGCCGCGGCGTGATGGAGAAGTGCAACTTCTGCCTGCAGCGCATCAACGCGGCGCACATCAAGTCGCAGCAATTGGGCGTGCCCATCCCCGACGGCGGTTTCCAGACCGCCTGCCAGCAGACCTGCCCCTCGGAGGCGATCTACTTCGGCAACATGAACGATCCGAACGCAAGAATGATGCAGGCGCGCGGGCCGCGGGGCTTCGAGGTCTTGGCCAACGTGAACAACCAGCCCAGCATTGATTACCAATTGAAGGTTCGCAACATCCCCGTCTGGAAGTCCGCGGAGGACCAGGCATGAGCACGCACCCGGCCGTAGCCCCGCAGCGTCCCGTTCCGGCGCCGCTGGAGGAGCCGCCCATTTACCGCGAGGACCTGACCCTCACCAAGGTCACCGAGGACATCCTCGCGCCGGTCTTCGCCAAACCCACCCGCCAATGGTGGACCGCATTCCTGATCGCCGCCAGTTGCTTCGCCATCGGCGTCGCCGCGGTGGTCTACCAGCTCATCGTGGGCATGGGCATCATCGGCATCCAGTGGCCGGTGATGTGGGGCACCTACATCGCCAATTTCGTGTTCTGGATCGGCATCGGCCACGCCGGAACGCTGATCTCGGCGATCTTGTTCCTGTTCCGCCAGCGCTGGCGCACGGCCATCAACCGCTCGGCGGAGGCCATGACCATCTTCGCCGTGATGGTGGCCGGCATGTTTCCGCTGCTGCACGTCGGCCGCACGGTCATCGCCTACTGGCTCTTCCCCTATCCCAACCAGCGGCACCTGTGGGTCAACTTCCGCTCCCCGCTGATCTGGGACGTTTTCGCGGTGTCCACCTACGCCACCATCTCCATCCTTTTCTGGTATGGGGGCATGCTCCCGGATTTGGCGACGGTGCGCGACCGCATCGCCAAGAGCGGCTTCTGGAAGAAGTTCTACGGCGTCATCTCGCTCGGCTGGAAAGGCCACGCCAAGGACTGGCACCATTACGAGGTGGCCTACGCCATGCTGGCGGCCATCGCCACGCCGCTGGTGCTGTCGGTGCACAGCAACGTGTCCACCGACTTCGCCACGGCCACGGCGCCCGGCTGGCACTCGACCATCTTCCCGCCCTATTTCGTCGCCGGCGCCATCTTCTCCGGCTTCGCGATGGTGGTGACCTTGCTGGTCATCGTGCGCTACGTCTTCCGCTTGGAGGACTACCTGACGATTGACCATATGGAGATGATGAACAAGGTCATCCTGGTCACCTCCATGATGGTCGGCTACGCCTATTTCACCGAATTGTTCACCGCCTGGTACACCAGCAACGTGTATGAGCAGTACCGCTTCTACGGCGTGCACTTCGATCCCCACTTCTGGCTGCTGTTCCGCGGACCCAACGCCGTGCCGGCCTATCTGATGTGGGGCTGCAACGTCTTCATTCCCGCCTTGTTTTGGTTCCGCAAGATCCGGCGCAGCATTCCCGTCATGTTCATCCTGACGCTGTTCGTCAGCGTGGGCATGTGGTTCGAGCGCTACACGATCATCGTGGACTCGCAGATGCGCCAGTACCTGCCCTCCAGCTGGGGTTCGTACCGGCCGACGCGCTGGGACTATGCCGTGCTGCTGGGCTCGTTCGGCATGTTCTTTTCGCTGTTCCTGCTGTTCTGCCGTTTCGTGCCGGTGGTGGCCGTGGCGGAGGTGAAGCAGGCGCTGCGCCGCCAGGTCGGCGAGCCGCCCGCGCCCAAGCCGGCGATGGAGGAAGTCAATGCCTAAGGCGAAAACCCCGCCGCAGCCGGTGGTCGTTGGCGTCTATCTGGATCCGCACGCTCTGGTGCATGCCGCGGAGTCGGCGCGGGACCGCGGCTTCCGCGGATTGGACGCCATCGTGCCCTATCCCGTCCACGGCATCTCCGAGGCGTTGAATTACAAGCCCAGCTGGATGCCGCGCATCACCAAGAGCTTTTTCTTCGCCGGCGCGGCGGCGGGCTTCACCTTCGAGGCCTGGAGCATGGCCGTGGCGTGGCCCATCAACATCTCCGGCAAGCCTTTCGTGTCCGTGCCCGCCTTCATACCCGTCACCTTCGAGTGTGGCATCCTCTGCGCCGGCGTCGCCACCTTCGCCGCCGTGCTGATGGCGGCCCGGCTGCGGCCGCGGCCCAACTTCGTGCCCATAGATCCCCGCTTTACCAATGACCGCTTCGCCCTGCTGATTCCCTACGGCGAGGAAGGTCCGGCGCCGGCCCAGTCCTTCCTGGCTGGTACCGGCGCCCTGGAGGTCTACGAAATTGCGTCCTGAACCCCACTGCCGCCGGCGCTGGACCGCCGCCCTGGGTTTGCTGGCTGCCGCCGGCCTGGCCTTGGCCGCCACTGGCTGCCAAGCTTGGCCCTCGGGCCCGGGCACGAAATCCAAGCCGGAGCTGAAATTTCGCGTCTCCATCCTGCCGGAAATGTATGAGGGTCCGCCGGTGCAGCCGCAAAGCGTGGACCCGCTGGACCACAATGCGCCGGAGATGCGCCCGGTGCCCGCCGGCACGGTGCCCCGCCACTGGGTGCCCTATCCACTCGGCAACGATCTCGCCAATGAAGATCAAATGCTGAATCCCCTGCCGATGACGCTGCCGGTGCTGCAGGCGGGGCGGTATTGGTTCAACACCTACTGCATCGTTTGCCACGGCCCCCGCGCCGATGGCTACGGCTATATCGTGCCCCATTTCACCCAGCCGCCGCCGCTGTTCAGCCCCGCGGTCATGCAGTACTCCGACGGCCATATCTTCACCATCATCACCCAGGGCTTCGGGCAAATGCCCCCCTACGATACCGAGCTGGATCCGGCGCAGCGCTGGGCCATCGTGCATTACGTGCGCGCGCTGCAATTCGCCGCGCATCCCACGCCGCAGGCCTTGGATGCCGCCACCCAGCAGGGGATGAACTTCGCCGGCGATTACCCCACCGCCGAAGGCCCTCACGGCCCCATTCCCGGCCAGGACGCCGTGGCCCAACCCTCGGGGAGCCAAAAATAATGAGCGCCTCTACCATTCCCGCGCACGGCAAGGAGATGGATCCGCGCAGTGATGGCACCCATTTCCCCATGGGCCATCTCGAGGTCGCCACGGTGGCGGATCCCGGTCCCGCCCCCATCTCCAAGGGGTTCCGGCAGCAGCTTTGGGCCGCGCTGGCCATCGGCGCCGTCCTGCTCCTGCTGGGGATGAAATTCGATCCCCACCGGGTGTGGGAAAGCGTCATCGTTAATTACTTGTTCTTCCTCATCCTGGCGCTGGGCGGGCTGTTTTTGGTGGCGCTGGAATACGTCGCCAGCACCACCTGGTCGGTGGTCTTCCGCCGCATCGCCGAGGCCTGCGCCAGCTACCTGCCGGTGGCCTTCATCCTCAGCCCGCTGCTGATGCTGGCCGCTCCGCATTTGTATTTCTGGGCGCGGCACGGCTTCCATTTTCATCGCGCCGAAAAGGCCTGGTATTACAGCCTCGGCGGCTTTGATTTCCGCACCGGCTTGTTCCTCGCCATTTGGGCCGCCTTCGGCGCATTCTTCATCGGCCGCTCCCTGCGCCAGGACCGCGAAGGCGACCAAATCAATGAGCGCCATCCCGGCGGCTGGGGCAAGCTGTCCAGCAAAAACGGCCGCATGGCGGCGCTCTATATCCCGGTCTTCGCCGTCACCTTCACGCTGGCCTGCGCCGACTGGCTGATGTCCATGCAGCACGGCTGGTCCTCCAGCATGTTCGGGCTCTACGCCTTCGCCGGCATGTTCGAGGCCGCCTTCGCGCTGCTGGTCGTGCTGGCGGTGACCATGCGCCGCCGCGGCTGGCTGGGCCAAATCGTCACCGACCATCACTATGTGGACCTGGCGCGGATGCTGCACGCTTTCTGCATCTTCATGGTCTACATCGGCTTCGAGCAGTACTTCATCATCTGGTACTCGAACCAAAACGACGAGACCGCATTCTTCCACCGCCGCCTGATGGGCGGATGGAACTGGATGTTCCTGTTCCTGCTGCTCGCCAAGTGGGCGGTTCCGTTCGTAATCCTGATGAATCAGAAGGTGCGCACCAAGGAGCCGGTGATCCTCAGCATGGCTTGGCTGATCTTGATCGCCGAGTACTGCGACATCTACTGGCTGGTGATGCCGGTGCAGCACGCGGTTTTCACGCTGCCCAGCTGGACCGATTTGGGCGCATTCCTGCTATTCTTCGGCGCCTTCGCCCTCAGCGTCAGCCGTCTGCTGCGCAAACATTCGACTGTCCCCATCGGAGATCCCAAACTGGTGAACTCCGTCGCCGGGAGATACCTGTAATGCTCTTCGGAAGCCCCAAACCCGACCAGCCTTATCCGCCGGCTTCGCGCCGGCACGAGCATGACGCGCCGCGGCCGCCCAAGCCCGCGCCGTCCCCGGCGCAGGCCCAAACGCGCCAGATCGTGTGGCTGGGCATCGTCGTGGTGGTGCTGCTCACCATCATCTATTTGGCCGCGGGCGGCCAGTTCCATCAGGCGGAGTTCATCAGCCGGTTCAACTTCTTCGGCGTGCCCGATATTCACCGCGAGCAGCAAAAGCAAGTGGACCTGCGCGCGATGGTGCAAAACTCGCCGCAGATCATGGCGGCCGGCAAGCAGGTCTTCGAGGTCAACTGCGTCCCTTGCCATGGCGAGGACGGACTGGGCAACGGTCCGCGGTCGGCGGGCTTGAATCCGCCGCCGCGCAATTTCCACGATCCCACCTCGAAATTCACCAACGGAACGTCGCTGGTGACCCTGTACCACACCATTAGCAACGGCGTCTCGGGCACCTCCATGCCCGCCTGGGCCGGCGTGCTGAACGCGGCGCAGCGAATGGACGTGGCGCATTACGTCCAGCACTGGATTCCCGATCCCCAGCAGGACACGCCGGCGGAAGTGGCCAGCCTGCCGACCGGCGCCAGTACTGCCGCGCCGGTCGGGCCCACGCCGCTGCCCAAGGTGAAGGCCGTGGACGAAGGCCCGCATATCCCCATTGACCTGGCCATGAAGGACCTGGTGCAGCTGTACCAACAGGCGGCCCAAAGCGACCCGCCGGCGCCGCAGGTTGCCGACAACACCGCGGGCGCGGCCCTCTACCAAGCCGACTGCGCCAGTTGCCACTTGGCCAGCGGCCAGGGCGGCAAGCCCATCTGGATGATCTCCTTTGATCCCTATGTCGAGGTCAAGGCGCAGAGCTTTAACCATCCCTTGATGCCGCAATGGACCAGCAACGAAGCGTACTTCTCCCAGCTGGTGGCCCATGGCCTGCCGGGCCGCATGATGCCCGGCTTCGGCGCTCTCACCCAGGCGCAGATGACCGCCCTGTACGCTCACGTGCAGCACTTGACCGGGCAGCTCGGCGCCGCGCCGGCCGCTTCGCAGGCTTCCCAGAAGTGAGGATTCCGCAGTGAAGACCCGCCTCCCATTTTCCGCCCATCGCTTCCGCCTCCGTGCGCTGCTCGGCTGGCCCGCGGCGCTGGGGCTGGCGCTGTTCGCCTCCCTGCCCGCCTGGGCGCAGAACCCGAGCGCCAAGGTCACCAACGCCTTCAGCAATCCGTCCAGCAATGTCGCCCACTGGATTCGCAACACCAGCTGGGCGGCGTTCTGGATCATCATTCCCTTCATCGCCCTGGCGGAAGTGCTGCTGGTCTACGTCATCTTCAAGTTCCGCCGCCGGCCCAACGATCCGCGCCAGCCCGCCACGTTCCACGACAACCCCGGGCTGGAAATCACCTGGACCGTGCTGCCGGTTTTGGCGCTGGTCTTCGTGGCCTTGATCGGCTATCGCTCCCTCGAGAAGATTGACTTCGGTCCCGCCCCCAATCTGAACGTCGTCGTCATCGGCCATCGTTTCTTTTGGGAGTATCGCTATCCTAAATACGGGATCGATTTTTCCAACCAGGCCCTGGTCGTGCCCGCGAACCGCAACGTCAGCTTGCAGATCACCAGCGTGGACGTCATCCACGGCTTCTACGTGCCTGGCCTCGGCTTGCAGATGGACGCCGTGCCCGGCCGCATCTCCCATGTCTGGTTCAACGCCCGCCCCGGCACCTACCAGGGGCAATGCGCCCAGCTTTGCGGCCCCCTGCACGGCGAGATGTTCCTAACCGTTAAGGTGCTGCCGCCGCCGCAGTTCGTGCAATGGCTGGCGAAGCACGCCTCCAGCGGCGGCGCCGCGCAAGCGGTTCCGCCGCGGCTTCCGGCCGCCAAGCACCGGGCCGCAACCAAGGAGTCCCTATGAGCACCGCCGATGCTGCCGTCGCCCCGGCGCCCGCGCCCCAGGCCTATTCCGGCCTGATGGATTGGCTGACGACCACCGACCACAAGAAGATCGGGCTGCTGTACCTGATGTTCGCCTTCGTCAACGCCTGGGCCGGCGGGCTGTTCGCGGGCGTGGTGCGGCTGCGCCTATGGAGTCCCAACTCCAGCTTCATCTCGCCGCATCTCTACAACGAGATGCTGACCATGCACGCCACGGTGATGATCTTCATGGTCATCATGCCGGCGTTCGTGGGGCTGGGCAATTACCTGGTGCCGATCATGATCGGCGCGCGGGACATGGCGTTTCCCAAGCTCAACGCCTTCGGCTTCTGGATGATGATTCCGCCGGCGCTGATGATGTACGCCAGCTTCTTCACCGTCCACGGCTCCGCCCGCGGCGGCTGGTGGAGCTATCCGCCGTTGTCGGGGCCGCAGTTCTCCCCCGGCGCCGGCGAAAGCCTGTGGGCGCTGGCCATCATCCTGATGGGCATCGCCTCGATCATGGGCGCGGTCAACTTCCTGGTCACCATCGCCGATATGCGCGCCCCCGGCATGGGCTGGATGGACCTGCCGCTGTTCGTGTGGTCCAACGTCATCACCGCCTGGCTGCTGCTGCTGGCGGTTCCCGTGGTGAGCGGCGTGATGGTGATGCTGCTCAGCGACCGCATGTTCGGCACCGGCTTCTTCCAGCCCGGCCTGGGCGGCGACCCGCTGCTCTACGAGCACCTGTTCTGGTTCTTCGGCCACCCCGAGGTGTACATCATGATCCTGCCCGCCTTCGGGATCATGTCCCACGTGGTGCCCGCCTTTTCCCACAAGAAGGTCTTCGGCTATAAGGGCATGGTCATTGCGTTGGCCTCGATCGGCGTGCTGGGCTTCATGGTCTGGGCGCACCATATGTTCACCAGCGGCATCTCGCCGCAGGCGCAGATCTTTTTCTCCACCACCAGCTTGCTGATCGGCGTGCCCACCGGCGTCAAGATTTACTCCTGGCTGGCCTCCGCCTGGGGCGGCACGATTGACTTCACGCCGGCGATGAAATTCGCGCTCGGCTTCATCGCCTTGTTCATCATCGGCGGCCTGAGCGGCGTCATGCTGGCGGTGGTGCCCTTCGACATCGCCGTGCACGACAGCTACTTCGTCGTCGCCCATCTGCACTTCGTGCTCTTCGGCGGTTCGGTCATGGGTCTGATGGCGGCGATCTATTATTGGTTCCCCAAGATGACCGGCCGCTTGCTCAGCGAGAAGCTGGCCAACTGGCATTTCTGGCTGTTCTTCATCGGCTTCATTTGGGTCTTCATGCCCATGCACTGGCTCGGCTTCGAGGGCATGCCGCGCCGCGTCGCCTTCTACAGGCCTCAGTTCGCGCCCCTCAACCGCTTTATCTCAGCCGGCTTCCTGCTGCTGCTGGCCGGCGGCATCATCTTCACCTATAACGTTCTCCATTCCCTGCGCAAGGGCGAGCGCACCTCCGATCCCGATCCCTGGGGTGTCAACGACGTGCAGCAAAGCCTGGAGTGGACCACCGCGACCCCGCCGAAGCCCTGGAACTTCGACGAGGAGCCGGAGTTCGTGCCCGCCCACGATTGAGGAGGAGCGTCATCTTTATGAGCAGTCCTGCGTCGCATTCAGATCAATCCGCGGGGCCCGGACCGCGCGTGCCCAGCCGTTCCGTACGCCATTCGCGTCTGTTGTGGTTCCTGTTGCCGGTCATCCCGCTGATGTTCGGCTTCGCCTTCCTGAACATCCCGCTGTTCCGGGACTTCTGCGAGCACTACGGCATCAATCCCAATCCCAACAACGCCGCCGTCGCCGGCGTCCATAGCACCCGCCAGCTCACGATGATGTTCAACGGCGAGGTCACCACCGGGCTGGACATCCAGTTCGCCCCCGGCCACGAGCTCCAGACCGTGGACGTCGGCAAGCGGGCGGAAAACTTCTATACGTTCTACAATCCCACCGACAAGACGATTCGCTTCCGCGCCATTCACGCGCTTTACCCGGAGCAGGCGGCGCAGACGGTCGCGATCACGCAGTGCTTTTGCTTTACCGACCAGACGCTGAAGCCGCATCAGCACCGGACGCTGCCGGTGATCTACCAGGTGAACCCGGGCTTGCCCCGGGACATCCATACCATTACCTGGAATTACACCCTATTTCCGAAGAAATACATCAGGGAGAAGCAGGCGCCATGGACAAGCCCGAAGTTTACAACTCAGTAAACGGCGGCGCCAGCGCGAGCCGTGGCTTGCCGCCTTCCCCGTACGATCCCGCCGTCCGCCGGCGCACCGTGCGCATGGCGTGGATGCTGGTGGTGATCGCCGTCTGCTGCCTCTGCACCTCGTACTTTTTCGTCCGCGCCGGATGGATTCGCCCGGGCCCGGTGATCTGGCGTTTTCCGTGGAGCCAGCACGGTTGGCAGAGCCATTTCTAGAGCCGCAATGAACATGGACCCCATTTCCACCAGTCTTCCCACACCGCACGGCGGCGCCGCCGCGGCGGCGCCGCCCGGCCACGCCGCTCACAGCGATCCCTCGGCTCATGCGCCGCAGCCCAGCGGCTGGCCCCTGCTGCTGGCCTTTGGCATCGGCCTGTTCGCCACCAGTTTCTTTTTGCTGGCCAGCGGCTATCACGTCATGCCGCTGTTTTATCTCAGCGCGCTGATCTGCGTGCTGATCCCGGCGCTCGGCTGGGCGACGACCATCGCGCGTGAGCGGCACCATCAGGATCCGGTCTACACCTATAGAATCCTGCGCCGCGGATTTTTCTATTTTTTGCTTTCCGAGGGCGCGATCTTCGGCAGCTTCTTCGCCCACAACATCTACCTGCGCTACGCCCACGCCAAGACCTGGCCGCCGGTCGGCGCTCCGTATTTGGATCCGCATCTGGCGGCGATCGGCACCTTGCTGCTGGTGTTCTCCAGCTTCACCTATCACTGGTGCCACCAAGCGTTTCTGAAGGGCAAGAAGGCGCTCGCCAAGAACTGGCTGCTGGCCACCATTGCCCTGGGCATCATCTTCCTGTGCATCCAGGGCTATGACTGGGGCAAGCTCAAGGCCTTCGACAAGTTCACCTACCAACACGGCGCCTTCGGCTCCGAGTTTTACTGGATGACGGGCTTCCACGGCCTGCATGTCTGCGTCGGCTTATTGTTCCTCTCCCTGGTTTATTACCGCATGGAGACGAACCAAATAGACCAGACCTACAACTTCTCCCTCACGGCCGCGGAGTACTACTGGCATTTCGTGGACATCGTCTGGGTATTGCTGTTCTTCGTCATTTACCTGCTGTAGGCGAGTTCGGCGGCCAATCCGGTCACGGCGATCTGCTGCACCTAGCGCCCCGCCCCGCGGGGCGCTTTTCTTTTCGCCGGTGGTGGCAGCCCGCGCGTTCGCCGCAAGAACAGGGCGATGCCAAGATCGAGCGCGACGCCGCAGCGGAGCGCCGCACAAGGTGGCGAGCAGGGTTCTGCGGGACGGGGGGCCCTGGGGATGCATCGCCGCCAGTGGGGATGCGGCGCCGGCCCTGGGGGCGCGGGCCGCTGGCCCGCAACTTGGCGCGGACGAGGCCGTCCGCGCCCCCAGAAAGCGCCGCCGGGGAATGCCGGGAACGGTCGTGGCGCCCGGCTAGAGCTTGAAAAGATCGTCGAATTTCTTCTTGGCGCTGCTGGCGGCGGAATCCGCCTTCGGCGCGGCGCGGCCCACGACCGTCACCGGCGAAAAATAATCGCACTTGTTATTGCGGTCCTTATATTGGACCTTTTCCGCCTGTGATTCGCGGCATTGGTTGTGCACGGAGGGATCGAAGTGGCGGCAGTTGCGGCAGACGTGCAGGTCCGCGTCGCAGCCGGGGCAGGTGTCGCGGCCGCCGACGCGTTCGCCGCTCATCAGGGGAATGTCCCGGCCGCATTGCCAGCAGGTCACTTCTTTACCATACCGCCGGCGGGGCGCCGGCGCAGCCGCCGCAACGCCCTTGCCAGGAGCGCCGCTCGCGGAACTGGCGGCGGGCTCTGATCTATTGGATCAGGTCGCCTTGGCCGTTGGCGTCTTCGCTGGGAATCACGCAGGCGGCGGCGACCTTGTCGCCTTCGTCCAACCGCAGCAGCCGGACGCCCTGCGTCGCCCGTCCGGCCTCGCGGATCTCCCCGGTGCCGACGCGGATGATCTTGCCCTGCTGGCTGATGACCATGATCTCGGTGTCCTCGCCGATGGCCATCACCGCCGCCACCTTGCCGTTGCGGTCGCTGGTGCGGATGTTGATGACGCCGCTGCCGCCGCGGGACTGGAGGCGGTACTCCTTCAGCGCGGTGCGCTTGCCGTAGCCGTTCTCCGTTACGCTGAGGATGAGCTGCTTGTCGTCCTTGGCGGCTTCCATGCCGACGATGTAATCGTTCTTCTCCAGCGACATACCGCGCACGCCGCGGGCGGTGCGTCCCATCGGCCGCACGCCGTCCTCGGAGAAGCGGATGCCCTTGCCGTCATGCGCCGCCAGGAAGATCTGCTGCTCGCCGTCGGAGAGCACCGCGTTCACCAGCTCATCGCCGTCGTCCACGCCCATCGCCCAAATGCCGGCGTTGCGCGGATTGGAGAACTCCTTGACCGCCGTCTTCTTGATGGTGCCTTGGCGGCTGACCATCACGATGAACTCGCTTTCGCTGTTCAAATCCTTGACGGGCAAAATCGCCCGCACGTCCTCGCCCTCTTGCAGCGCCACCAGGTTGTGCACGGCCTTGCCCTTGGCGTTGGCGGCGGCGTCGGGGATTTCATACACCTTCAGCCAATACACGCGGCCGCGGTTGGTGAAGATCAGGATGTAGCTGTGCGTGGAGGAGACGAAGAGCCGCTCGACGAAATCCTCGCCGCGCGTGCCCGCGCCGATGCGCCCGCTGCCGCCGCGGCGCTGATGGCGGTAGGTGGAGATTGCGGTGCGCTTCAAATAGCCGGAATGGGTGACGGTGATGGCGACGGCTTCCTCCTGGATCAGATCCTCCAGCCGGATTTCGTCCACTTGGTCTTCGATCGCGGTGCGCCGGGGGTCCTTGTCGCCGCCGTAGTCCTTGCGCACCTCCTTCAGCTCATCGCTGATGACGCCGCGCAGTCTCTTCTCGCTGGCCAGGATCGCCTCCAGCTCGGCGATGCGCTGGCGGATTTCCTCCAACTCGTCGAGGATCTTCTGCCGCTCCATGCTGGTCAGGCGGTGCAGTTGCAGATCGAGAATCGCCTGCGCCTGCTTTTCGGTCAGCTTGAAGCGTGTCTCCAACCCCTCGCGGGCTTCGCGCGGCGAGGCGGAGGCGCGGATCAGCTTGATCACCGCGTCCAGGTTGTCGAGGGCGATCTTGTAGCCTTCCAGGACATGCTCGCGGTCGCGCGCCTTGGCCAGCTCGAAGGCCGTGCGCCGCCGCACCACGTCCACGCGGTGGTCCAGGAAGTGCTGGATCGCCTCCACCAGCCCCATCTCCCGCGGCTGGCCGTTGACCACGGCCAGCAGGATCATGCCGAAGCTGGTTTGCAGATTGGTGTGCTTATACAGCTGGTTGAGGATGATCTCGGCCTGTTCGCCGCGCTTCAGTTCCAGCACGATGCGCATGCCGTCGCGGTCGCTTTCGTCGCGGATGTCGCTGATGCCCTCGATTTTCTTGTCCTGCACCAGCTCGGCGATGCGCTCGATCAGCCGCGCCTTGTTGACCTGGAAGGGAATCTCGGTGAAGACGATCGCCCGGCGGTCCTTGTTCAAGGTTTCCGTGGCCGCCTTGGCCCGCACCAGAAACGCCCCGCGGCCCTTGCGATAGGCGTCGGCGATGCCGCTGCGGCCATAGATGATGCCGCCGGTGGGGAAATCCGGCCCCTTGACGTGCTTCAGCAGATCCGCCAGCTGCGCCTTGGGATTGTGCAACAGCTCCAGGCTGGCGTCCAAAATCTCCGTCAGGTTGTGGGGCGGAATCTTGGTGGCCATGCCCACGGCGATGCCGTCGCCGCCGTTGACCAGCAGATTCGGGAAGCGGGTCGGCAGGACGACGGGCTCGCTGGTGGACTCGTCGAAATTCGGCGTGAAGTCCACCGTGTCCTTGTCAATGTCGGCCAGCATCTCTTCCGCCATGCGGGCCAGCCGGGCCTCGGTGTAGCGGTAAGCCGCCGGGGGATCGCCGTCCACCGAACCGAAGTTGCCCTGGCCGTCAATCAGCGGATAACGCAGCGTGAAGTCCTGGGCCATGCGCACCAAGGCGTCATAGACCGCGGAATCGCCGTGGGGATGGTACTTCTTCAGCACCTCGCCGACCACGCCGGCGCACTTCGAATACTTTTTGTTCGACAGCAGCCCCTCGCGAAACATCGCGTAGAGGATGCGGCGGTGCACCGGCTTCAGGCCATCGCGGATGTCCGGCAGGGCGCGGCCGATAATGACCGACATGGCGTAGTCCAAATAGGACCGCCGCATCTCCTCCTCGATGTTGATCGGGAGCAGATTCTTGTTTCCGCCGCCATCCTGGCCATCGCTGCCCAGCGGCAATTGGGGGTTGTTGGAATCTTCCGGCATGTGACTTAACTTCAATTATATCATTGTGATACCAGGCGGACCAGCGGGCCGGATTGGGGGGCTTCCGTGGGCTGCCGCGGCGGGTTTCGGCCATGAATCGCCGCCCTCGGCCATTGCGGGGCGCCCGCGGCCACGGCGGGCTGCCCACGGCCACGAAGGCCTGCCCGCGGCCACACCGGCTGAAGCCGGTTCCACGGAGGCCACGGAAACTGCTCCTCCTGCTTTGTGGAACAGACTTCAGTCTGTGTGCGGCAGGCTTCAGCCTGCCTGCGCCCGCGCGGCTGGCGCAGCCAATCTGGCCCGCGGAGAGCCGGAGCGGGAGGGCCCGCCGGTGCTGGGCCCGCCGCCACGCCGGCTGCCCACATCGGCATGCCCTGGGCCTTGACGGCGACGCACAATCGGAACGGGCGCTCGGCGCACGGCTGTCCGGTGTATAGTGTCCCCGGAGTCCCCGCCATGCGCATCCTTCCCTACATTTTCCCCCACCGCAGCTATCGCTTTCTTACCGGCCGCGCCCTTACCTGTCGCGCCCTTACCGGCCGCCGCAGCGCAGCTACCCGCCGCACCGCCGCCCATTGCCGCGCGGTGGTAGTCCGTTCCGCCGGCGTCGCCTTGCTGGCTTGCGTGGCCCTGCTCGCCGCGGCGCCGCGCAAACTGCTCAGCCCCCCGGGCCGGGCGGTGCTGCATTTGGCCGGCGCCACCGTCACCGTCACCTATCACCGCCCGAAGATGCGGAATCCCAAACCGCCTCACGCTCCGCGCCTCATCTTCGGTCCGGGCGCCAAGTACCTGGTGCCGTTTGGCCAGGTTTGGCGGCTGGGCGCCAATCAAGCCACCACGCTAATTGCCACGGCGCCCATCGTGCTCGCCGGCCGGCATCTCGCCGCGGGCACTTATACGTTGTTCGCCATTCCCGATCCCGGCCACTGGACGCTGATCATCAGCAAAAAGACCGGTGAGTGGGGCATTCCCTATCCCGGCCGCCAGTTCGATCTGGCTCGCGAGACCAGCCCCGTCCACCACACGGCAAGCAAGATTGATCCGTTCACCATCCCCTTCCGCCGCACCGGCAGCCACAGCGCGCAACTGCGTTTCGCCTTGGACCACACCATGGCCGCCGCCTCGCTGCGCGTCAAGTAACCGCGAGTAACCGCCGGACCGGCCGCGAGGCGCGGGCGCGGCGCCCGCAGGGAATACGGCGGGGGGCATATCTCCGGGGAGCGAGGCTTGCACAAGATTCCACGGTTGCTCCACCGGCGCGAAGCGGCATGGATCTTATACTCGAAGGGCATCTACTGATGCGGCGCCTGCTTTCGACCGTGGTGTTCACCTGTGTTTCCCCCGCATTCGTACTGGCGCCGGGTCCGCGACGTGGGCCGGCGATCCCTTCGTGGTTCTGGGGGAGTTGGCAAATTGTGTCCGTGCTACAGCCTTACGAGCCATACGCGCCTGCGGGCGCCGTTACGAGCGAGGTGTCCAGCGCTCTCGTAGGCCGCACGTTCACGCTGAAACCCCACTGCGCCTCACTCGCGACGACCGGTACCGACCGCACAATGCCGGACGGGCGCGTGCTGGTGCGGGATCCCGCGTATTCCGCCGTTGCCCAGAGGAGCGAGGAGCGGGGCTACGGCGAATGGGGCTATTTTCCGTTGCGGAATCTTGGCATCGCGGGTACAAGCGCTGTCGAGGTGACCATGAGCGTACCTCGTTCAGTTCCCCTCCGAGTCGCGCTCGTCGGAATCCACGCCTACCTGCGCGGGCGCGCCCTCGTCGTTGAAGTCGAGGGCTGCTACTTGTTGGCCCGCAAGCTCCTCAGGGCAACGCCCTGCACTTGCTCGGCGCTCGCCGGCGGCAAGCGGACGCTGGTCTCGGGCATCCCTCCGCCGCGACCCTGGTGGCGGAAGTCCTCGCTTCCCGACCAGGTGCGGGAACAGATTGCCGCGATGTGGCGCTGTAAGAACGCTGCGTGCGTCGCTCAGAAGCTGGCCGCGCTGCCGCACCGGGAGAGCACGGGCAAAGCGGTCTATTTCGCCACGTTGCTGCGGCTGAAGCCGCGGGACAAATCCGCGGCGATCGGGCTCCTGAAGAGCATCCCGACCAATGGCGCAGCCTATACGCGGCTGGCGCTGCTGCCCAAACGTCTGTATACCCACGTCAATCTCGCATTTGCTGTAGTCGTGGCGCGATACCCGAATTACCTTCCGCGCTTTCTTCGTTACGGCACGTTGTGTGCCGACAATCTTTATCCCGTCCTAGCCGCCGCGGTCTGCCGACGGGACCCAGTCGCGTTCCGCCGGGCGCTGGCGACGCTGTCGGGGCCGGACAGGGAGTACATCTCCGAGTCGCGGGTGAACCCAAATACGTGCCAGCCGATTCCCTTTCACCTGGCGCGCCCTGAACTCCATCCCCCGCCGGGTATGGGCGGGCCCCCGGGATCCAGGGACAGGAGGCGACGGCCGTACGCGGTAACGCGGCTAAGCTGGTCCATGCCGTCAGGTAAGGCCCGCCGGAAAACCCGGGCCAAATAAGGATCACGTTTTCCAGAACCTCCAGTGTTCATGCGTTCCCGTGAGGGGTCATCCGCGCCGCTAGGTCGTTGAAATTGCAGCATCTCACGGAACTACGAACCAGAAGTTCGGGAGTTCGAATCTCCCAGGGCGCGCCACGCTACACCGCGACGGCTCAATGGACCTCAGGCTCTCCGCCCCGCCAGCTCGGGGGCAGAAAGTTAGGAACAATTGGGGGTAGTTGGGAACAACTTTCCGGCAACCTTCCGCACGATATGGACAAGGCACATCCCCCAAGGGTCTCGGCCAGTTTCATTTCGACGGAAGCTACCCCTACGGCCCAGGATTTTTCTTCCATGCCGCCGGCGCGTTTCGATCCATCGTTCACCTGTTTACCGGTCCGCATGAATTGCCGTACCCTACGACATATCCATGAGGTCTAACAGGCTCACTTTGGTCGCAGCCTTGGGCCTGCTGGGGTTGGCCGGGCCGGTGGGGGGGCACGCTGCGGGACCGCGGCGGGCGACAAGGGAGCGCATCAGGATCGCGCCCGATCTGGTGCCGGGCGGGAATTACAGCCTGCGCATGGACGCCGGAGTCCTGTACGTCGCGCATTGGGCAAAAGCGGGTGACGGAAGGATGACGCTTCGGCTGGACACCTGGCGGCTAAACCCGAAGCCGGCTGAGCTGTCCGCCGGGCTGGTCCTTCTGACCCGCCGTGTGCCGTCACACGGGCTCTATTCCTGGGCCCTGCTTTACGGTCCCCAGGCAGGGCGACTATTGCTGGATGCCTCGCCGACGGTGAACCGCGTCTGGGTCGTCGGCCTTAATCCCTTGCGCGTGGAGAACACTCTGCCCACGGGGCTGCCGGAGAACAATCCTTGGGCGCGCTGATTGGCTTCGCCCGCGGGGGCAGCGTGGCGCGTTATACGCGCTGCACCAACGCTCCGCCGCAGCCGGAGGTTTGGACGGGCAAAGGGCCGATGCCCCCGCCGCCTCCTCCCCCGCCGCCGCAGTTCGCCCCTCCCCCGTACACCTGCGGGCCGGTCGTCTTGCGGGACGTCCCCCTGGCGCCGAGATCGAAGGCCAGGCAATGGAGCCTGGACCTGCACCTCCCATCCTACGAATTCGGAGGGCCGATGCCGGGCCCGGAAGGGGGCCTGTGGTTCAACCTACGTGGGCCGATGGGACCGGAGCCGGGGGCGAAGGTAGGTCCAATCTTCGTGGAATACGATGCCGACACTGGGAGACGGCTGCGGACGGAAGCCGATCCAAGTTCGGTAATGCCAGCGCCGCGGCCACTGGCTGGGGGCATGATTCTAGATGCCGTGCGCCTGCCCGGGCGGCGCGGCTGGGGCAGCCGGCTGGTGCTTCACCCGCGAGGAGATGGGCAGCCGCTGTGGGGCCCGTCCTTCGCTGGGTGCGACTTCAACTACTTTGACGTTAGCGCGGACGGCCAATATGCCGCGGGGCTGTGCTCGGCGGTGACGCGGCACATGTTCTTCGGCATCGACTTCTACGGCGTCAGCAAGTCCATCGCGGTGTTCTTCCATGTGCCGGACCTGAAGGTCATCAACGTCGTGCGGCTGAACAAAGGTTTTGATGGGGCGGAGGCCGCCGTTGAGCGCCAGAGCGACTGGCTGGTGGAAGCCATCGCGGACAATCCCGATCACATTCGCATCCTGCGCGTGCCGCTGCCGAGGGCGGCCGGCGTAAAGGTGCCAACGGGCAAGAACGGGACTCATTAGTTCCGCCGGGGGCTGCCCAGCGCCTATTTGCCTCACTGCGGCGATCATCCGCGCCACGGGCTTTCGTGGCGTCGCCGTCCTGCCTTGCCCTGAAGCCGAGGTTACGTCTGCCCGGTGCTGCCGAGACGGTCGCCTGGGTGCGGTCGCGCCAGGGCGAGGCGGACAGGCGAGGATGCCCATCCCACTTTCTTTGCGCAGGCGGGCCGGTGGTGGGTTGGGCGCCTCCGCCGTCGGAGGTGGAAGGGCCGGAGGAGGGGTTGACAGGCGGGACGCCTGTCCCACTTTCTTCGCCCCGGCGGGTGACGCGCCGCCGCGGGGCGCAGGGCCTTGCGGGCGGGAATGGGCGGCGGATTGCGAGCCGGAGGCAAGAGGCGCTGGGCTAATACCGCCCGGGATCGAGGAAGTCGTTCAAGTTGACCGCCTTCCATTTGCCCTGGATCATCTCCTTGCGGATCCGCGCCGGCGTCTTGCCGCGCTTGGTCTGCTGGTAGACGAAGATACCTTCAATCAGGCAGGTCTCACAAATCGAGGCGTGGGTGCCGGCGAAGCAGTCGTAGAGGCTGGTGTGTCCCAGCGTTTTATTGGAGCCGCAGAAGCACGGCTCTTGGTACAGCACGTTCTTGATTTGGGCCGCCATCTCATAGGCGGTTTGCACACGCGGATCGCGGAAGTCGGCGGCGGGCAGCGTCGGCGGCAGGGGCGTGATCGGGCCGCGGGCATGGTATGGCGGGACACGGGCCTCATGCACCACGGGAGGTTCCGGCCCATTGATGTGCGGCGGCAATTGGCTGGCGTCGGCGCTGGGCAGTTTCGCCGGCTTGGCGCTTTTCGGCTGCTGCGCCGCCGCGCCCAGGGAGAGGGCCAGCGCCACGCCCACCGCGGCGACGCCGCTGGAAATGAATCGCCATTGGTGGGCGGGGGCCCCAAAGCGGCTACGCCGCGCGTCATCCGTGAACGGAAAGTTCATGTTTCACCTCCTTGCGTGATTGTAGAAAGACAACCGCCGAGCGATCACCGCCTATCCTCATCGCCTTGCATCGCGGCCTCGCTTTAATAGTGGAACCGGTAGCGCAGTTGGACGTAGATCTGCCGCGGGTATTCCCAGTGCGTGCCGCCAAATGTGTTGCTGTTGTCGAGCAAGAACTGCGCGTTGGTCAGATTGGTGACGTCCAGGCTGGCGTCGAAGCGCTCGCCGAACGACCGGCCCAGGGAGAAATTGACCAGGTTGTGTGGCGGCAGGTGCGCCGGGCCGTTGCCATTCAGAAAGCCCGAGCCGTAGCTATAGACCAATGACGCCCACGCTTGATCCGGCAGCGTGGTGGTCAGCACCGTGTTCAGCGTGTTGCGCTGGTCGTGGTCGAGATAAAAATAGCCCACTGGGGCGTACTCCAACAAACCGCCGGTGATGGGGCCTTGGCCCTGGGCGATCTGGTTGGAGTAGGAGACGCTCAGCTCGGCGCGGTTGAATAAGCGCGGCGAATGCAGGCTGACCTCATTGCCGGAGATGCGGGCGGCGGCATCGGTGAGGGGCAAGAAAATGTCCGAGTTGCCGATCTCATCGTGATCCAGGAAGTTGATCGCGGCGGTGCGGAAGTGGTCGAAGTTGATGTACCAGCCGCGGTAAGGGATGGTCAGGCCAAGATCCCATTGCTGGTCGCGTTCGCCGTGCAGGGGCACGAAGCTGAAGCCCTGTTGCACCGCGAAGTTGAGCAGCGGCCCGGAGATGGTGTCCAGCGGCGGCGGCTGGTAATACGCCGAGTAATAGCCGTGCGCCGTCCAGCCGACCCAGGGCAGGCGGATGGAAGCGCCGGCGCGGGGATCGGTGGCGGTTTCGGAGACCAGCCCGCTGTAGCGGGTGACGTGCACGCCGCCGTTCAAGTGCAGCCAGGAGATGGGATGGTAGCTGTCCTCGAGGAAAGCCGCCTCGGAATTGGCCGTGGGGGTAAACAGATCGGCCTCCTGGCGGCTACCGGGATTGGCGCGCAGGTTGAAATACGTGACGTCGTGCTGGCCCCAGAGATAAAACCCGGTGGTCAGGGTGTCGTTGCCCAAGGGGATGGTCAAGCTGGTGAGGTCGCCGTAATAGTTCGAGCGGCGATTATCGTTCAGCACGAAGGGCGTGTCGCCCGCGCCGCCAACGTAATCCGCGCGGTTGAAGTGATAAAACGGCGTGGTGACGAGGGTGACGCCGTTGGGCGCGGTGTGCGTCCAGGTGAAGCCCACCAGGTTGTCCCGTTCCACGTCGGCGTCGGCGATGCCGGCGGCTTGCTGCCCTGGGGTGTTGGGGATTTGATAGGCGTTGCCGCGCAGGGAAGCCACGAAGCGGAACTGATTTTCCGGCGAGGCGTTGTAGATCGCCGAAAGCAGCCCGCCCACGCCGGTCGCGTTATCGTGCAGGACGGCGGGCGACGGAGTATAGAGTCCGAGTTGGGAAAAATTGCCGTCCAGGCTGGCGTAATACGCGAAGCGGTCGCCATGGCCGCCGAAGCTGAGTTGATCGTTGGTTTGGTTGTAGCTGCCGTAGGTGGCGATCAGTTGCGCCGTGTTGTTCTGGTCAAAGCCGGAAGGCGTGATGGCGTTGAAGAACCCGTAGGCTTGGCTGTCGTATTCGGCCGAATAGCCGCCGGTCTGCACCTGCAACTCGGAGATGTTGTCGGGGTTGACCAGCGGGCCGACGTTGGCGGCGATGTTGGTGTTCAAGTCAGGAATGCCGTCCAAGAACCAAGACTCCTGGTGGCCGCCGCGCACGTGCAGCATGTCATGCACCACATAGGCGCCGGGCACGAAGTCGGTCACCATGGCCAGGCTGTTGGCTTGGCCGGCGCCCGGCGCACGGGCGATTTGCTTCGCGGAGACCATGGTCTGGGTGGTGGAGGTTTGGGTGCTGAGGCTGGCGGCGTGCTCCGTGACCGTCACCTTCTGCCGCGCCGATAGGATGGCCAGCAACAAGTGCATGACCGGCGTTTCGCCGCCGGCGGGCGCCCGTACGGATTGGGATCGCGGCTGAAAGCCGGCTTTCGCCGCGGTGAGGGTGTAAACGCCGGCGGGTAGGCCGGTGAAGGCAAACTCGCCGTTGTCGTTGGTCTTCTCCACCCGCGACGTCTGGGCCGGCGGAGAAGCACGGAGGGTGACGCGCGCGCCGGCGATCGGGCGGTGGTCGGGATCGTGGACAATGCCACGGACGGTGGAGGGCTGCTGCGCCGCCGCGCACAGCGGCCAGGCCAGGGCGAGCACCCCGGCTAACACCCCGCCTGGCACCCCGCCTAACAATGCGGATCTCAACAAAGCGAACTCCTCCGCTTCCCGGCGGCATGGGCCGGCGGGGAAGCGATGCACGAGGATGCAAATGGGGCGCGGCGCCACCGGCGCGACGCCCGCAGAGGGGCGGCCTTAGGCTAGCGGGGGATGGTCAATGGGCAGCGCGTGGGCGGGCAGGGGCGAAACATCGAGTTCCGCCGATTGCGCCGCGACCGGCGTTGGGCGGGGGATCCGCGCCATCATGCCGGCGGGATAGACGGGAACCGCCGGCGCCGGCAGGATGAGGTGCAACGTCCCGGTCATGTGGCAAGCGGGGCGGTGCGCGCAGCCGGGCATCGCCGGGCCGGGCAGGCGGCTTGGCGGCATACCTGCGCCGGCCATTCCGGGCATGCGCATTCCGGGCATGCGGCTAGCCGTGCCGCTGGGCATGGAGCCGGAGTTGGCCGCCATGGGGCAGTGCTTCATGCCCCAGCAGCAGATGGGCACGCCGCCGTTGCTGCCCACCCAGCTCAGCAGCGGCATTAGCAGCAGGATCACCACCAGAAACTGGCGCTGGCGAGTTTGACGGACGGAGCCCAAGGTGATGCGATTCACCAAGCGAGCGCTTGGCTACAATTCCTCAGTCCAGTCTATCGCGGGCGCTTCCACCACCGTCCGCTGGCGAGCGCGGGGGCGAAGATGCCGGCAGGATGCCGGCGCTCCCCGGGAGTGGATGCCGCCTAAGCCTTCGCCTCCGCCAAGTCCTGTGCCGGGGCTTCCGCCGGGAGCGTGTCGCCGGGCCGAGCGAAGGTGACGTAGAGAACGGGCAGGAGGAACAAGCTGATCAACAAGGCCAGGATCAAACCCCCGACGATGGCGATGGCGAAGGGCCGCTGCGCGTCCGAACCGATGGCATGCGATAGCGCCGCCGGCAGCAGGCCGAGGATATCCACCAGCATGGCCATCAGGATGGGGCGCAGGCGCACGCGCGCCGCTTCCATGGTCGCGTGCTCAATGGAGTAGCCGCGGGCGCGGAGCTGGTTGATATATTCCAGCAGGATCATGCCGATCTGGATGGAGACCCCGAAAAGCGCCAGCATGCCCACGCCGCTGGAGACGCTGAAATAGGAGTGCGTTGCCCACAAAGCCAACATGCCCCCCAGCGGCGCCAGGGCCACGTCCAGCAGAATCACCAGCACCCATTTGAAGGAACTGAAGGCGAAATAGAGCAGCAGGGCGATGCCGATGAGGGTGATGGGAACGATCCGCGCCAGCTTCCGGTTGGCGGCAACTTCGTTTTTGTATTGGCCGGCCCAGCGCACAAAATAGCCGGCCGGCAGCTTCACCTTGGCGCGGACGACCTTCTCCGCCTGGCTGACCGCCGCGCCCAGGGAGCGGCCGCGCACGCTGAACTTGATGGGGATGAACTGCTCGTCATGCTCCCGGTAGATGGTGGACGCGCCTTCGCGTACGCTGATATGGCAGAGCTGCCCCAGCGAGACCCGCGCGCCGGTGGGAGACAAAATGCGGATGGCGGCGATGTCCGCGACGGATGTCCGGAAGCGCCGTTGGTAGCGCACCGCGAGCGGGAACCGCATCTGGCCGCGCAGCACATGGCTGACCACATGCCCGCCGACGGCGCCTTCCACCGCCCGGTTGATGCGGCTGACGCTGATGCCGTAGCGGCTGGCGGCGGCGCGGCTGACGCGAATATTCAGGTCGGGCTGGCCGGTGACCGGGAAAATTCCGGTGTTGATGATTCCGGGAACGCTCTTCAAGGCGCTTTGGATCTTCGGCGCCAGTTTCGTCAGCACGGCCAGCTTGGGCCCATAGACCTTCACCGCGTTGTTGCCGGAAACGCCGCTGACGGCGGAATACAGATTGTCTTCAATCGGCTGGGAGAATTTCCATACCGCGTAGGGAACCAGTTTCGCCAGCTTGCGGTTGATCGCATCCTGCAACCGCTTTCTGTCCGCCGAGCGATAGGGCTCGGGCCACTCCGATTGCGGCTTCAAGATCACGCCGTACTGGGTGCTGAAGAAGCCGGAAGGAGCGGTGCCGTCGTCCGGGCGTCCGTCCTGGCTGACGACGGTGGTGACCTCCGGGAACGAGGCGAGGATGAGCCGCACCTTGTGGGCGACCTTCGCGCCCATCGTCGGCCCGGTGCTGCGCGGCAGCAGGCCGCGCACCCAGAGCATCCCTTCGTTCAAATTGGGCAGAAACTCCGACCCCAGCACGCCGCTCTCTCCGATCGCGACCATGGCCAGCAGCAGCACGGCCGCGCCGGCCAATACCGCGCGGCGGTGCGCCATGCACCAGCGCAGGCCCTTCGCATAATTTCTCTCCAAAAACTCCATCAGCGGGTTGCGCCGCTCGCGCAGGCCCGGGCCGAAGAAGTAGCTGCACAGCACCGGCGCGATAATCAGGCCGAAGACCAGCGAGCCCAGCAGGGCGAACGAGGTGGTCCAGGCCATGGGCGAAAACAGCTTTCCGGAAACGCCCGGCAGCGTGAAGATCGGCAGATAGGCGACGACGATGAGGATGATGGCGAAAAACACCGGGCGTTGCACCTCGTGGGCCGCGGCGCTGATGATCTCCGCTTTCGACAGGCGTTCGCCGCTCTCGAGGGCCATTTTGCGGTAGATGTTTTCCACCATCATCACCGCGCCGTCCACGACCATGCCGAAATCCAGCGCGCCCAGCGACAGCAGGTTGGCGGGGATGTGGCGCAGGTCCAGGCAGGTGAAGGCGAAGAGCAGGGAGAATGGAATGGTCCCGGCGACGATCAGCGCGGTGCGGGCGTTGCCCAGGAAGATGAACAGAATGACCGTGACCAGCAGCAAGCCGATGGCCAGATTGCGCAGCACCGTGTGCGTGGTGTAGTGAATCAGGTCCAGGCGGTTGATGTACGGGACGATCTTGACGCCGGGGGGCAACATGCCGTGGTTCAGCTTGTGGACCTCGGCCATGATGCCTTCCAGCGTCTTCTCCGTCTGCGCGCCTTTTTGCAGCAGGACGATGCCTTCGACGACGTCGTTGTTGTCCACGATGGTCCCGTTGGGTTCGCGGACGGTCTTGCCGATCTGCCCCAAGCGGACGACGTGGCCCACCACCACGCGGCCGATGTCGCGCGCATAGACCGGCGTGCCGTTGACTTCCTTCAGGAAGATCCGGCCGATGTCCCGGGTGTTGCGCACCATGCCGAGGGTGCGGACGTCGAACATTTGCTCGCCGTGCTGGAAGAAGCCGCCGCCGGCGTTGTAGTTGTTCGCCCTCAGGGCGCGCTCGACGTCGCCGATGGTCAGGTTGTATTCGATCAGCTTGTTGGGGTCCAGCCGCACTTGGTATTCGCGCGTCAGGCCGCCAAAGCTGGAATCTCCCACCACGCCGGGCACCGACTTCAAGTGGCGATTGATGACCCAGTCTTGCAGCGCCTTCAGGTTCATCAGGTCGTAATGGGGATTGGTGCTTTGCAGCGTGTACCAGTAGATTTGGCCGACCGGGCTGTAGTCCGGACCGAGCGACGGCTTGACGCCATGCGGCAGCGTCACATTGGAGAGCCGCTCCAGCACCTGTTCCCGATTCCACAGGTCGTTGGAATGGTCGTTGAAGGTCATGGTGACCACGGACAGGCTGAAGATGGTATGGGACCGCATGGCGGTCATGTTGCGGATGCCATACATCTGGGTTTCGATGGGCACGCTCACCTGGGTGGCCACCTGCTTGGCCGCGTGTCCAGGCCATTGCGTGATGACCTGCACCCACTGCGGCGCGATGTCCGGATAGGCTTCGATGGGCAGCCGGTAGAAGGAGATTCCGCCCCAGACCAGCAGCAGGGCGCCGAGGATGAGGATGAGGAAGCGCTGGCGGAGTGCGGTGTCGACTAATTTTTGAATCATGAGATGTTCTTCCGGTCGGCCGCCGCGCCGGCGGCGGGGGATCGGCGGCGCCGCGTCGCCGCTGCCGCGCCCGGCGCAGGCGCCGGGAAGCGCGGCGGCGGAGCGAGGGCAATGCGGCGTCGGGTCATGGGGTCTCCGCGTGGACGGGGTCTAACGCTTCTCCTGGGCGGCCAGGCTGGCGAACTTCAGGGCTTTTCGCACCACCTGCTGCCCGGCCGTCAGGCCGCGGGTAATGATCTGCCAGCCGTCGGGGGCGATGGCGCCGACGGAAATGGGAACGCGCAGGAAGCGGCGTTTGCCCTTGGGCAGGAACACCCAATAGGAATCGTGCAACTGGAACAGCGCCGAGGGCGGCAGCACCACCCGGCGCCGCGTGCGGACCGAGCTAAAGGTGACGCTGGCGAACATCTGCGGCTCCAACAGGCCGTGGCGATTGCTCAGCACCACGCGCACCTGGGCGGTGCGGGTTTGGGAGTTCAAGACGCGGGAGATGTTGCTCACGCGGCCGAAGAGACGGACGTTGGGATAGGCGTTCAGCGCGATCTTGGCGCGGTCACCGAGGTGCACCTGATCGAGGTCGTTTTCATAGACGCTGCACAGCACCCAGACGCGGGAGAGATCGGCGACGGTGAACAGGGAGCCGTGGCCGACTTCCTCGCCGGCGGCAATATTCTGCTTGATGATGGTGCCGGCGATGGGGGAACGGATGGCGACATGGGGGGAAAAGGCGCCGGCGCCCTGGACGCTGCCGCCGAGGACGCGGATCTGGCGCACCGCGGTGCGCAGTTGCACCCGCGCCTTGGTCTCGCCCAGTTGCGCCAACTGCACCGCTTTCCGCGGCGCCGCGCCGTGGCTGTACAGGCCCTTCTCCCGCGCCAGTTCCTTGACCGAATAGGTGAGCGCGCCCTGGGCGGTTTGATAATCGCTGATGGCGTCGGCCAACTGCGGGCTATCCACCGTGGCCAGCACTTGGTCCTTCTTGACCTGGTCGCCAAGCTGCACCGGAACCTTGGTGGCATAGCCGTTGGCCAGCGAATAGACGTGCACGGTGCGGCTGATGTCCGGGGCGACGATGCCGGGCGCGGTCAGGATGCGGGAGAGGAGATCGGTTTTGGCGCGGACCAGCGCGAACTTGCTGGCGGGCGGCACGGTGATGAGGCTGCCATTGGTGGGCACCTCGATCACCTGGTGAGCCTTGCCGGGAGCGGCGTGCGGGGTGTTTTTCGCGGAGGCGGCGGGCCCGCCGCAGGCGGCGAGGCCGAGCAATGCGGCCAGCGCCGCGGAGAGAGCGAGGGGTTTCATGGTTCTGACCTTCGTGGGTTCGGGTTGGGCCGGCCGGGCCGTTCCCGCGGCCCGCCGGAGGGCATGGCGCGCGGGCTTCATAGGTGTTGGGTTCCGACCGTTTCCACCAGCCGGGCGCGCGCCACCATGGCGGCGGCCAGCGCTTGGCGGTAATTGATCTCGACGGTGCGGTAGCTGCGCTCCGCGTCCAAAAAGTCCAGCAAGCTGGCCGCGCCGCGGACATAGGCGTATTGCGCGATCACCAGGGACTGCCGCGCCTTTTGCAGGTACCCGGAGCGGTACAGGCGCACGATGCCGTTGTTCGATCGCAGTTGGGCATACGAGCCGCGCACCGCGGTGACGACCTGCTCCGCGACCTCCTGCGCGAACTGGCGCGCTTCGTGAATGCGGGCTTGCGTCCAGGCGATGTTGCCTTGGTTGCGGTCGAAGATGGGAATGCCGATGGTGGCGTAGGCGCTGAGATTGCCGATGCCGTAGATGTGCGTGTAGTCCAGCGTGGTGGTCAGGTTGGGGACGGCATTGGCCCGGGCCAGATGCAGCTGGCCGCCTTGGGCGACGATTTCCCGGCGGGCGGCGATCAGATCCGGCCGCCGCCGCAGCGCTTCCGCCTCCAGGCCGGTGACGCCGCGCCGCAGCGGCTGGTAGCGCAAGCGGCCAATCACCGCGTACTGCGCCGGCAGAGCGCCGAAGCCGACTTCCCGGCGCAGGGAGAAGAGCGCCCGCGTCAACGCCACTGTGGCGCCGATGGCGTCGGTTTGGAAGGTAAGCAGCTGGAGCTGCGTCTTCAGCAGCGAACCGTGGCTGATGCTGCCGGCCTTGTACTGCTCCTGGCTGATCTTGAGGCTGCTGTGGAAGCTCCTCAGTTCGCGGCGGGCGAAACGCAGATTCGATTCGGCCAGCAGCACCTGGATGAAGCGGCGCTTGACACCGTAGGTGAGCATGCGTGTGTCGTTGTGCACCTGCTGGATGGTTGTTCATCGGCGGCGCGCATGCGCGCCCGGCGCTTGCCGCCCAGCTCCCAGGTATAGCTGGCGCCGGCGTCGAACTCGCCGTTGACGCTGAAATTATCGGCATTCAGCTTGCTGGGATTGAACACGGGCAGGAACAGGGCATCGGTGTCAAAGACCGGATTGGGGCGCAGCGAGGCGGTGAGCTGGTTGGCCTGGCTTTGCACGATCAGCGTGCGCTCGGCGCGCAGCGTGTGGTTGTGGGCCAGCGCCAGGTGAATGGCCTGGCGCAGATCAATCCGCACCCGTGGCGCATGCGCGCCGAGTTGCGCCGGCGCGGGATGCGCGGCGGGTACGGCGGGGGGCGGGGCCGGAAGCACGCGGGGAGTGGGCGCCGCTTGCCGGCGCGGAGGCTCCTTGCTTCGCTGCTGTCCCCACGCCGCCGGCGCCAGCGCCAGCGCCAGGCCGACCAGGGCTACGGCGCTCGGCGCGGCGCGCCGGCGCGCGCGCGGAAATGCCGCGCCGCCGCCGTCCCGATCGCAGGGGGTTTCCCTGGGGGCGGTTGCGTGCTCGTCGGCGGATGGGGGGAGGGAAAGTTTATTTGCAAAAGAACGATTCATCGTGTGCGGCGCAATCCTATTGCGCCGAGCACGAATTCAATCATTCGAGGGCGCTGTCATCAGGGAGTTCGCAATCGCCGGGCCACCTCCGAGGTGTAGTGGAACACCCTTAATTGGCGGGCGCTTGCCGGCGGGTGGCGGGCCGGTGGACGCCGCCTGGCCGCAAAAGTTACCGCCCGCGCGGCGCGATTTGCGTAGTTACTGACGAGTAAAACTTAAGACTAACTGAATCTTTCAGGTTGCCTTAATGTGGCGCGGTGACTGCCGTGGAAGTAGCGTGCAGCGAGGTAAATGGATGATGATATCCCGTCATCTCCAGATAGCCGACACCGTGCACCGCATGGCCCCGCCAGCGGCCGCGCACGCGCACCGCTCCTTCCCAGTAGTCCACCGCCATGGGGGCGCGGGCGCGCAGTTCCTGGCCGTACACCGCGGCGGTGACCGTGAGGCGAAGGCGGCGGCGGGGAATGCGCACGCGCCAGACCACGGGATAGCGAGCGCCGCTGGCCGGGCTGCGCCAAATGCGGCCGGGCTGCATCAGGAACTGGGGCTCAGCCAGGGCGAAATCGCCGCCGGCGGTGCGCAGCGTGCCGGCCGAATGGGCATCCACGCCGCCGGAGCGGTCGCGGATTTGAAACAGCATCAGGTCGCGCGGGGCGTTGCCCGAGCCCTCCGAGGTTTGGAGCTGGAGGCCCAGCCAGTCCCAGCCGATTTGGTTCGCCGCCAATTGATCGCTGGCGAATTCATGATCCATCCAGGCGGCGCCGCGGACGGAGTAGCGACGGCCGGCGAAGGTGACGAAGCCGGCGGCGGGCAGGCGGGGGAGGGAGTAATACTCGGACGCCTGGCCCGGCGCGGGACCTTTGCGCGAATAGCCGTCCGGGCCGTTGAACATGCGGCGATCGCGACCGAGCGCCAGGCGCAGGGCGAAGCGGCCCCAGCGGGCACGGAGCGACCGCGGGCCCCGCTCCGCGAAGCCGGCGCGCCAATTGACGACCCAGATCCGCGGCGGCGCGCCGCGCACGCCCGCTTGGCCCCAGGCGCCGCGCCGCGCGCGCGTATGGAAGAAGAAACGCCTGGCGGTGATGTCGGTCAGGGCGAAGTGGGCGAAATACGCGTCCTGGCGGAGGGTCGCGCCGGGAAAAGGGGAGATGCGGAAGAAGGTCAGCTCAAAACCGAAGCGATGTCCGTGTGGCGAGCGCAGGTTGCCGGTGAAGTACCACCATTCGTTGCCGTAGGCGGGGTGGGCGCCGGCATCGCGCGGAAAGCGCCAGGGGTAGCGGGGCCGCGCCAGCGCAAAATGGCGCGCCTGCGCGGTTGCATAGCGCGCAGGCGCCGTGGCATAGCGCGCCCGAGCGGCAGGGACCCGCGCCGCCGCCAGCGCGGTGCGGGCGGCGGGGGTCGCGAAAACCGCCGTCATCGCGCCGCACGCGGCCAATCCCACGGCTAATGTCCACGCCAACGCCGCCCGCCCGGCGCAGGAATGCAGGCGGCGCCGCCGGGGGCGACGACCACGGCGCGCGGGAACCGCCATGAGCGGCGCCGGCGCCGGCGCCGGATTCGGGCCGCGCGGCGGGAACGGCTTCACCGCGCCAGCAAGGCCTCGGCCTCGCTCGGTTCGGTGACGCGCGCCAAGCCGGCGAGTTCGGGATGGCGCCGCGCGGCCGTTTGCCACATATCCCAGGCGGCGCGGCGATAGGAGATGTGGCCGCCGGGGGCGGTGCGCAGTTCGGCGATGTAGATCAGCTCGGCCAAATCCATTTTGAACAGGCAGCGGCGGCGGTAGCCGAGCGGCAACAGGTAATGCCCGGCCGCGCCGAGCGGGGCGGCGGCGGTGCGGGCCGCCGCCATGGCCTGGTCGGATTTGTCCTTTTGTCCCGCCGCGGCCATGACGTCCGGGGACTCGTAGCCGTGCGCGAACGTGAACTCCTGCGGGATCTGCGTGCAGCGGCGGTGGCGGTGCAGGTCGCGGAAGCCGCCGATGTCCATGCACAGGTCGAAGACGAAGGCGGCGCCGGCTTGGAAGCAGCGCGCAGGCTCGTCATGCGCGCCGCGATGGCGCGTGCCGAGCGCGATGATTTCCTGGCGGCGTGGCGCGGGCAGGGCGGCGACGGCGTCGGCGACTTGGCGGTAGGGATGCTCGCAAGCGGAATAGATCAGGGTGGCGGGCAGTTCGATTTCCAGCGGCAGCGGCGGCGCCAGCTCCACCCGCGGCGCGGCGGCGGGCGCGGCGCCGGCCATCAGCTCCCTTGCCGCCGCGGCGAGTTCGCGCCGGGTTTCGATTTGGTAGGCGCTGGGATCGGTGTATTTGACCAGCGTCGGCGCCACGCGGACGGCGGCGGCGCCCGGCGCGGCATGCGGATCGAAGGCGGGCTCGCTGGCGGCGCGCTTCAGCGCCGCGCCGACCGCCCGCGCCTCGGCGCGCGGCGAGGACAACAGCCGGACGATTTGTTGTTCCAGAACCCGTGCGCTGACGATTTGTCCCAGGCTGGTTTGCGTGCCCAAGGGCAGCAGATAACGGGCGGCGTCGAAGGCCCGGGCGCGCAGCGTGCGAGCGAATTTTTCCGGCGGCATCTCCGCCGGCGGCGGCACGGTGCGGCGGTAATATTCGCCCAGGGCGGCGGCGGCGGCTTCATAGGCATCGAAGAGTGCGCCCATGCCGGCGCTATAGGCGGAGAGCTGCGAGGGGTCCAGTTCCGGCGGCGTGATCCAGTCGCCATGGCGAAAGGCTTGATAGCGGGTGGAGCGCTCCTGTCCATCCCATTTGCTTTCATCCGCCACCTCGATCGCCGCCAGGATGGACAGCCGCTCGACCGCCATGGCCACATGCGCCAGATCGGCGATGGAGCGGTGGCCGTATTGGAAATAGAACGTATTGAGAAACTGTTCCGCCCGCTGGCCGCTGATTTCCCGCAGCGCCTCGCGCAGCGGCAGCGCCGAGCGGCTGTATTTGGCCAGCGCGTAGGCGGTGATCTCCGGTTCGGCGCCAAACACGGCGTAGACGTCGGTCGGGACGGCAGGGGGATCTCCGGCGGGAGGAGCGCCGTTGGATGCGGGCATGTCCAAAGTGTAGGCGATCAGCCCGGCGGCCCGTCTGCCCGCGAGCGCCAGAGCGCGGCGCGGGCATGCGCCCATCAATGGATTCGCCGCCGGCGACGGCTTGCCCGCTATGCTGGGTCATGCCCGCTTCGCCGTCGCGACAAGCCGCCGACGCCTGGCTCGCCGACGTCGAGGAGCGGTCCGCCTATCTCAGCGAGCTGCTGCGCGGTCCGCGGGTGAGGCAGCTTTCCCCCGCCGACCGGCGCTTGGCGCAGGAGATCGCCTTCGGCGTGCTGCGCCGCAGGGCGGAGCTGGATTACCGGATTCGCCTGGCCGCCCGCCGGCCGGTGGAGAAGATCGCCCCGGCGGCGCTGCGGGCGCTGCGCATCGGGTTCTACCAATTGCTGTTTCTCTCGCGGGTGCCGGAGGTGGCGGCGGTGCATGAAAGCGTGGAGCTGGCCAAGGCCGCGGGTCAAAAGACCGCGGGCTTCGTCAACGCCGTGCTGCGCAACCATCTGCGCCAGCAGCCGCGGCCGACGCTGGCGGCGTTGCTGGCGCGGGAGGACGACCCGCTGGCGCGGCGGGCGGTCGAAACCTCGCATCCCGGCTGGCTGCTGGCGCGCTGGGAGGCGCGCTGGGGCGAGGAGGAATTGCGGCGCATCTGCGCCTTCGACAATGAGCCGCCGGTGGCGGCGCTGCGGCTGGCGCCAGGGCTGGACGCCGTGGCGGCGGCGGAGGCGCTGGCGGCCGAGGGCATCGCCACCGCGCCTGCGGCGCTGCTGACCGGCGCGCTGCGCGTCACGCACGGCGACGCGGCGCATTCGGCGCTGCTGGCGGCGGGCCAGATCGCCATTCAGGATGAGGCGTCGCAACTGATCCCGTTGCTGCTGGAACCGGCGGGCCGGTCGCGGCTGCTGGATTGCTGCGCGGCGCCGGGCGGCAAGACGGCCATTTTGCGCGCCGCGGCGCCGGCCGCGCGCCTGATCGCCATGGAGCGCCATCTCCATCGCGCCCGGGCGCTGCGCCGGCGGCTGGGCCCGGACGTGCCGGTGCTGGTGGGCGATGCCACGCAGGCGCTGCCGCTGGCCGGCGGCTTCGACGGCATTTTGCTCGATGCCCCCTGCACCGGCACCGGAACGTTGCAACACCATCCGGAGATTCGCTGGCGCTTGCGGCCGGAAGATCCGGCGCGGCTGGGACGATACCAGGCGGCGATGCTGGACCACGCGCTGGCGGCGCTGGCGCCAGGCGGGGCGCTGCTGTACGCGGTCTGCTCGCTGGAGCGGGAAGAAGGCGAGCAGGTGATCGCCGGGGCTTTGGCGCGCCATCGCGGCATCCGGCGACGACCGCTGGGGCCGGTGCTGGAACAGCTGATCGCCGCCGGGCGGCTGGCGCCGGAGGCGGCGCTGGCGACGCGGGAGGGCGATTTCCAGATCCTGCCCGGCCAATTCCGCACCGAGGGCTTTTTCGCCGCCCGCCTCGAACGGCACGCCTCCGGGTAGCTCAGCTCATCGGCCCAAAGACGCGGCCATTAAGGCTAACTGAATGCCAGAGATAAAATTAGATTGACGCCGTAACACGAGCCGACCTACATTGCGACTTAGCAGCGTGGGCGGCGGCGGGCATCACCGCCGGCCCCGGAAAGGCGAGCGATGCGCGGGATTGCGGCCTTGGCGACGGTGGCGTACTGGGTGGGGGTGGCTGCGGCTCAGGTCATGGTTCCGTTCGTGAACCAACCGCTGGTCCCAACCGCGGTCGCGCCCGGAGGCCCGGGGTTCACGCTGACGGTGCATGGTACGGGTTTCGTTTCCGGCGCAACCGTCAACTGGAACGGCGGGCCACTAAAGACCGTATTCATTTCGGCTTCCAAGCTCAGCGCGGCGGTTCCTGCTGGGAACATGGCGACGGCGCAAACGGCAAGCGTCACGGTCAGCAACCCGGGCGTCGCCGCGGCGTCGAACAGGGTCTTTTTTCAGGTGGCCCAGCCGGAGCCCACGGTGTATTACACCGATCCATTCGGCGCCCTTACCGCCTCCAACGGTACGGACCAGTTGCCAGCGACGCCCAGCGGCATGGCGGTGGCGGATACCGGGGGAGCGGGCGGGGAGGATCTCCTGTTTCCGCTATACGGGCTGGGCGCGCAGGGGGCGGGGGAGGTATTGCCGCTGCTCGGCCAGGGTGACGGCAGCTTTACTCCGGGCGCCGCCGTGGCGCTGGCGGGGGGCAATCCATCCGCCATCGCCACCGGAGACTTTACCGGCGACGGGCGGCAGGATATCGCCTCGCGGGGGCCGCGCCTTTTGCTCGGGGAGCAAAGAAGGCGGGGACAGGCCGCGAAATTCCGCAGGGCGGCCCGCCCCCGGCAAGCGAAGCGGCGCGGCTGGGGCCCGCGCCCATCAACGTTGCGGACGAGGGCAACGGCACGGTGACCATCCTGCTCAACCAGGGCGGCGGGAACTTCACCCTTGCGCCAGGCTCGCCGGTTGCGGTCGGCAGCGCGCCCGTCTCCATCGCGGTCGGAGACTTCAATCGCGACGGCAGACTGGACCTGGCGGTCGGCAGTCTGGGCGCGAACTCCTATGCCTCGACCCCGGCCATCACCATCCTGCTGGGCAACGGCGACGGATCGTTCACGCCGGTGCCGGGAGGCCCGATCGTGATGCGCTACGGGGCGCCGTACGGGCTGGCGGCGGGAGATTTCAATCGCGACGGCATTCTGGATCTGGCGGTCGCCGACGGCCTCGCGGAAGCACAGGTGTTTTTGGGGCGGGGCGATGGAACCTTCGCGCCGGCGCCGAACTCCCCCTTTGCCGACACACCATCTTCAGGTTCCACCGGCGCCGCGCCGAACGCCGCCGGGCCCGCGGCGACGCGGTCCATCGTTGCCGCGGATTTCAACGGTGACGGTGCGCTGGATCTGGCGGTGGGCGGCATGGCCGGCGGTCAGCCGGTGGCGCTGCTGATGGGACGCGGCGACGGCGACTTCACCGCGGCTCCGCCGTGCTGCGAGGCGCCGGCCTATTCCAACCTTTACGCGGACACGCCGGCACTGGCCGTGGGCGATTTCAATAGCAATGGCCACCTCGACCTGGCCACGCTGACCGGCAAGCCGGGCATGGAACATCTGCAAATTTTGCTCGGCAACGGCCATGGCGAGTTCACTCCCACCTATTTTTCGTCCTCCGCGCCGGGCGCGACGTTCCTGGGCCTGGGGGATTTCAACGGCGACGGCCGGCTCGACTTCGCGGCAAGCGGGCTCAGCCGAACGGGGTACCACGTCTACATCCAGGGCGCGCCGGGCTCCGCCCCGACCGAGGGCTTGCTGCTTGCCGGCGGCGCCAGCGGCATATCCATTCAGCCTGGGGATATCGGCGACGCCGACATCGTGGTGCTGCCGCAGAACGGCTTTTACGGACCGCTGCAATGGTCCTGCTCCGGCGCGCCGAGCGAGTCCACCTGCGTGCTGTCGGATGCGCCGCAGTTTTTGTACCCTGGGGACGCGCAAGGTGTGCAAGCCAGGGTTGCGCTGACCACGACCGCCCCCTCGTCCGCGGCGGGCATCGCGCCGGCGCCACCGCCGGGCGACGGCGGCCGGCTGGCGCTGGCCCTGCTGGCGCTCGCGGGGTTGCTGGCGCTGTGGTGGCGGTTGGCGCGGGCGGCAGGCTGGATGGCGCTGGCGGTTCTGCTGGGCGGGTTGGGATTGGCCGCGTGCGGCGGGAGCGTGACGCCGCCGACCAGGGCGGCTCCGCCGGTGGGTGGCGGCACGCCGGTGGGCAATTACACGCTGACGGTGACGGTCCGCTCGCCGGTGCTCGGCGGAATCCGCCAGTCCATCACCGTTCCGGTAACGGTGCAGTAGCACGCAGTCCCGCCCGACGGCGGCGCTGGGCATCGGGCTAACGGCCTGGGGCAGTGGCCTAGCGGCAGGCGGGATTGCCGGCGGTGGGAAAGGTGAAGAAGCTGGAGCTGCGGGGCGGCAGGGAAACCCTGCCGGGATGCACGCCGCGGCCGCGAATGGGCGGCAGGGCGTTATCCGCGCCGAGCCGCAGGACGCGGCCGTTGAGTTGCACGCGGCGGGATTCCAGCCCGCGGGCGGTCAGCGTGTAGCGCTCGGCGGCCAAGGGCAGGCGAATGGCGCTGGCGCGGCGGCCGGCGTTGATGGCCAGCAGAGTGACGCCGCCGCGGCGGCCGCGCAGGCATTGGGCATACAGGTAGGTATTGGCTGGCGGCCGGCCGTGGGATTCCATGCCCGGTTTCAATACCATTGCGCCCATCAGGCGGCGCCACAGCAGCGCCGCCCAATAGTCCGGGCGGGGGCGGAAGGTCCGCGGCGACAGCAAGCCGTAGGTGCTGCCCACCAGCGTGTTGTGCATGATGACCTGCACGCCGCGGCGCGCCAGGCTGGCGTGTTGAATCAGATAACGGAACGTGTCCAAATAGCGGTCGGCCCAGGGATTGCCGCCGCAGGCAGCGTCGGCAGTCTCGGTGATCCAGAGCGGCTTGCCGGGGTCGAAGCGGTCGCGCAGGCGGGCATAAAACGCGGCGATTTGTTCCGGCCGGGCGAACCATTGTGGCGACAGGGCTTGGGCGGCGGTGATGCCGAGCGGTGAGCCGGGCGGCGCGCAGCGCGGCGAAATCGCGGGATAGAGGTGGTAGCTGAAGACGGGAAAGACCGGGCCGGCGGCGCGCATCAGGTCCGCGGTTGTCAGCATCGGAATCGCGCCGCCGCCGAGCGCGAAGGGCCCTTCGCCCACCGTGCCCGGGCCGAGCAGCAGCGTCCGCGGCGACGCGCGATGCAGAAAGCGGCGGAAGATTTTGACGTCGCGGCCGAACTTCGCCGCGTCGTAGCCCTTGGGCGCGCCGCCGAACGCGGCGAAGTTGGGCTCGTTCATGAACTCCGCCGCCGCGATGCGGCCGCCCGCGGCGCGCGTGAACGCCAGCCAGCGCGCGGCCTGCGCGTCCGTCCAAACCCCGCGCGCATTGCGCGTGCCCGGGCTGATGGCGAAGGAGGTGACGATGGCGGCGTGGGTGGCGCGGGCGAAGCGGATGACGCCGCGCCATTCGCTCCGCGTCAGGATGGTGGAAAAACCGGCAGGCGGCTGCTTCGGAGTGGGCCGACGCGAATCCCAAAAATAGACCGAGTTGGCGGACGTGCCGCTGACGCGGAGATAATCCGGGCCCAGCGCGGCGGCCAGCCGCCGGAGGCGGGAATTGGCGAGATGGATCGGCGCAAGCTGGGTGTAGAGGTCCGCCGGATTCGGCCGCCCTGACCTAGCCGAAGCGGCGGGATGCCGCGGATACGGCTTCCAGTACCGCCCGCCGGTGACCTCCACCATCTCAATGTTGAACGACTGAAATCGCGGACTCACGCGGCCCGCGCGGGGCATGGTGGCGGGGTCGAGCCGCGGCGGCGGCGGGGGAGCGGACTGCGCGGCCGCGGGCAACGCCAGCGGGCCCGCTACCAAAGCCAAGGCGACGACGGCGGCGGTCCGCCGCAAATGAGTTCGGAATCGCGAGCACCAGCTTCCCGGTTTCTGCGCCACCAGCGTATCGCCTCCGCCGCTGCTCGGCCCAGTGTAGGCGACGGCGGCAGCCGGTTCAATGCGCGGAGTCCGCGCCCATCAATGAACGACGGGCGGATGCATCGTGGGCGGCGGCGGTGCGGCCGGCAGAGGGCCGAGTTGCAGCAGCGCCCAATTGGCGCCGAGCGGTGGCGCGATGATTATGCGGGCGTCGAGGCCGTGGCGCAGCGCGGCGTTGACCAAGGCGGGAATCCGCCGGCGGTCGGTGGCCACCAGGCCGGCGCGCGGCCAGCGGGCTTGCGCGGTCAGCGGCAGCGGGCGGCGATGGAGATAGAAGCCGAGCCCGTAGGTCATCTCCCGCGGCAACTGGAACGCGTACAGATTTTGGCCGGCGCAATTCCCGCCGGCCATGGGGGCGGAGGCTTGCCGCGGATCCAGAATGGGCAGCCGCACCGTCGCCGGGGGTCCGCACTGCGCCCAGATCGCGGCGGCCAGGGGGCGGGCGCTGGCGATGGCGTTGACCTGGGGGCTCAACGGGCCGGTCAGCGACCAAGCGGCGGCGGCCAGAATGGCGCAGGTGAGGGCGATGTAGGCGGCGAAGCGGCGGCGCCACAACAGCAGCCACAGCACCACGGCCGTTCCCAAGCCCGCCATCCATAGCGCCGGGTTGCGCAGGAAATATTGCGCCGGGGGCCGCCAGGACTGTGGCGTGAACAGCCAGGGAAACAGCAAGATGCCGACGGGGATGGCGGCGGTGAAGGCGGCGCTGATCAGCCCCGGCCAGCGCGGCGTTGCTTCCTCCCCGGCGGCGAACGCGATCAGCAGAATGGCGGCGGGGATGGCGGGCAAGACATATCCGGGCAGCTTGGACTGGGAGAGGCTGAAGAAGCCGGCCACGGCGATCAGCCATAGCCACAGAAACCACAGCAAGCCATCGGCCGGTCGCGCCGGTTGCGCGCGCACGCCGCCGCGGTTACGGCCGGTGATGCGATGGAAGGCGTTGGCTAGGGGCAGCAGGCTCCAGCCGCTCCAGGGGAATACCGCGAGGAACAAGATGGGAAGGAAAAACCACACCGGCTGGGGATGCTGGTAGCGGTTGGTGGCGAAGCGCTCCAGATTGTTTTGCCAGAAGAAGACCTTCAGAAACGCGGGCGTGCGCATGGAGACGGCGATGTACCAGGGCAGCGTGACCACGGCGAACACCGTGACGGCGCCCGGGGTCAGCACGCGGCGCAGCCAATCCCAGCGCCGGCAGCGCAGGGCCATGAACACCAGCACCAAGCCTTCCAGCACCATCGCCACCGGCCCCTTGGCCAACACGGCGAATCCGAGGAAGGCGGCGGCCGGCCACAACCAGGCGCGGGAACCGGCGCCGCTGCCGGTGATCTGCGGGCGCAGCCAGAAATAGAGGCACAACAGCGAGAACGACATCATCGCCGCCAGCGGCATATCCGTGGTGGCGGCGCGGGCGAAGCCGAACAGGAAGACCGAGGTCAGGGCGATGGCGGCCGTCCATCCGGCGGCGCGCCAGCCGCGCAGCGCGGCGGCGAAGCCGGCCAAGGCGGCGGCGAGCAGCAAGCCGAGCAGGGCATTGGGCAGACGCGAGCCGGCGGCGTTGACGCCTTCGACCGCGTCCCCGGCGGCCACCAGCCAATATTCCAACACCGGCTTTTGCAGCCAGGGAGCGCCCAGCAATTTCGGGGTGACGAAGTTCTTGGCCGCCAGCATCTCCGCGCCGATTTCGGCATAGCGGGGTTCGTCGGGGCCGACCAAACCGAGGGCCGAGAGGCCATGCAGGAACATCACCCAGCCCAGCGCGGCGAAGCCGGCGGCGACGAGCAGGGCCAGCAACAGAGCCCGCGGGCGGCGGGCGGCGGCCGGCGGCGGCATGCCGCGCGCATCCGCGGCCGGGCGGGGGGAGTTGGTGTCCGACATGCGCGCTCTCGGCCTCAGTAAATCGGCGGCTCGCCGGCGGGGCGGGTCTTCCAGCGCCGGTGCACCCACAACCATTGATCGGGATAACGGCGAATCCAACGCTCCAGCACGGCGTTGTAGGCGGCGGTGTTGGCCAGGGTGTCGGCGTCGTCGTCGCCGCTGCGCTGCGTCGGCACTTCGCGATCAAAGTACAACACGTATTTGCGCCGCGCCTCCTCCCATACGGTAAAACCCGGCACCACGGTGGCGCCGGTGCGCTGGGCGATGCGGGCCAAGCCCGTGGCGGTGCAGGCTTGGACGCTGAAAAAAGGAACAAAGCAGCCCTGCGGCGGCGAGGAGTTTTGATCCAAAAGGATGCCCACCGCTTCGTTGTGTTGCATCGCGGTGACCAGTTGCCGGGCGAAGCCGCGCTTGCCGATCGGCTGATTGCCGTGCAGGCCGCGATAGCGGTTGACCATGGCGTTCAGGTGCGGATTGTCCAGCGGGCGAATCACGAACTTCATGGGATGGCCGTTGAGGCTGTGCGCGAAGCTGGACAGCTCCCAGGCGCCGAGATGCGCGGTCAATATCAGCACGCCGCGGCCGCGGGCTTGCGCGGCGAGAAAATACTCCAGCCCTTCGGTCTCCACCAATGCGCCGATGGTTTCGCGGCGCGCCCGCGGAAACAGGCAAAACTCGGCCAATTGCCGGCCCAGATGATGGTACAGGCGGCGCAGCAGTCGGCGGCGCTGCGCCGGCGGCATGGCGGGGAAGGCGAGGCCCAGATTGCGTTCGCCGACACGAATCAGCCGCCGGTGGCCGTAATAGAACGCGGCGGCGACGGAGTAGCCGATGGCGCGGGCGGCGGGCCGGGGCAGGGCGCCGAGGACGCTTTTGGCCAGCCAAACCGGGGCGTATTCCAGCCGGTAGCGCCAACGAACCCATTTTCCGTTGTCCCGCCGCACCGGTGGCGGCGCAGGGGCGGAGGCGATGGGGGGAGGGACAGCCACGACAGTTTGATTGTGCCAGGGGACGGGCCGAAGGTCCGAGCGCAGGCGGCGGCGCTCTCGCCGCGGCGCCGGGCAGGACGGGCCCGCGGCGGGCGGAGGCGGCATGGCCGCCCATGCCGGCGCCGGGATAGCCCCAGCCGCGCTGCGCCAGAACGGAAAATGCGGTACAATGCCGCCAGCTTCGGGAATCGGGCAGATTGCCGCAAGCTGGAGGGGCCCGCCGTGATGCGCCTCGTGTTGTCTGTGTTCCTGCTGGCCGGTTTGAGCGCCGCCGCCCAAGCCCAAGCGACTCCCCTGCCGGGCAATGCGCCCCCCGCCCCGCCGCTTCCCAAAGCCACTGCCGCCGCCAGCGGCGTTTCCACCGTCGCCGCCAACGCGCCCCCGCCGCGTCCGCTCACGCTCAGCGAGCGGGCCGACATCATGATGGCGCGCAAGGAATACTACGCGGCCGTGGATCTGTTGCGGGAGGATCTGCGCCAGCACCCGCACGACGCCAACCTGGCGAACCGCATCGGTATTTCCTATCAACTGCTCAACCAGCCGGTCGCGGCCTCGAAGTATTACCAACAGGCCATCCGCTTCAACCGCCGCTTGGCCCAGCCGTACAACAACCTCGGCACCATCTACTACGATGAGCGCAACTTTGGTCATGCCCTCCAGCTCTACCATCGGGCCATTCATTTGAGCCGCGGCACGGTGGCGGCGTTTTACGTCAATGCCGGGACGGCGGAGTTCATGCGCAAGCACCTGAAGAACGCGGGCAGGGATTATCTCGCCGCGCTGCGGCTGGATCCCCTGGCGCTGGATCCGACCCACGAAGGCGGCAACGCGGTCCAGGACAGTTCGGTCAGCGATCCGGCGCAGTATCACTTTTTCCTCTCCAAGCTCTATTGCGAGCTGGGGGACTTGCCCGACGCCATGCACCAGTTCCGCCAGGCGCTGGAGTTGCACTATGCGCACATTGCCCGCGTCTGCCATGACAAGGTGTTTCAGCCGCTGGTCGCGCGTCCCGACTTTCAGGCGATGGTGACGCCGCCGGCGCCGGGCCAGCCATTGCCGCCAGGCTCGCCCAGTTTGGCGGTGATTCAAAGCCTGGCGGCTTGCCGTTTGCCGCCGTCGCAACCCGCCGCCGGCGCCACGAACGGGCCGGCCCAACCGGCGCATCTCATTCCCTAGCCGCGCGGAAGAGCCAGAGCGGCGAGTAGCGGCGCGGCTGGCCGTGCTACGCTGAAACTCAACGCCTGTTTGGCCCCGTTCGATGTGTCCTTTGTGTGAAAAACGACGCGCCAAGCGCTTTTGCCCGGCGCAGGGCGAAGCGATTTGCGCGCCGTGTTGCGGCAGCTATCGCGAGGTCACGCTGGACTGCCCGCTGAGTTGCCCGCATCTGCGGGCCAGCCGCGCCCACGGCGCGCGCGAGACATCCCTGGAGCTGCCGCCGCCGGTCTCGCCGGAACTGCGCCTGCCGCCGCATTTCGGCGGTGATAATGAGGATCTGCTGCGGAGCCTGTGCGCCGCCATTGGCGGTTTCTGGGCGGAGAGCCCGGCGCTGAGCGATCCCGATCTGCTCGATGTGCTGCGCCATGTCGCCCAGACTTGGGCGGCGCAGCGGGCGGGAGTGGTGTTCGAGTCGCATCCCACCGGAGCGCTGCGCGAAGGGCTATACCGGCGCCTGCAAGACGCGCTGCGGGAGTACCGGCCGCCGGAGCGCGGGCTGGCGCCGCCGCCGCCGCCGCGGACCGCGGAGCTGGAAATGGCGGTGGTGTATTTGGCGCGGCTAGTGCGGCTGCGCGCCAATGGGCGGCCGCGGTCGCGGCTCTGCCTGGAATGGCTGGCGCCGGAAGCGCCGCATGCCGCCGCCCAGCCGGCGGGCTCATTAATCGTCGCCCCGTAGCTGCCCATGTCCACGCCCACGCCACCCACTCCCCCATCGCAGTTGCGGCAAGCCCGCCAAGACACCGTGGCGCTGGCCGTGCTGATCGCGGTGGTCCTGATCGGATTCGCCGTCACCGCCTGGCTGGTTCGCCGCTATGACGCCGTGCGTGCGGCCCGCGCCTGGAACTGGCAGCGGGACGGCGCGCAGGCGCTGCAGCGCGGCTACCCGCGGCAAGCGGCCGAGGATTATCGCAACGCGCTGGCCTACAACAGCGACAACGCCGGCTACCAATTTGGCCTGGGCACCGCGTTGTTTCAGAGCGGCGAACTGAACCAGGCGCGCCATTACTTTTCCATCCTTTGGCAGCAGACGCCCCAGTCCGGTCCAGTGAATCTTAGCCTGGCGCGGGTGGAGGCCAAGGATGGGAACGCTAGCGCCGCGGTCCGTTATTACCACAACGCCATTTATGGCTTATGGCAGAGCAACGGCGCCGCCCAGCGGGAGGCGGCGCGCCGGGAGCTGATCGCGTTTTTGCTCCGTGAGGGCGAAGAGACCCAAGCCGACGCGGAGATTTTGGCGCTCGGGGCGACCTTGCCGCCCACCGCCGCGGCCCGCATCGCCATCGGCCAGCAGTTGCTGGCGGTGGGAGACAATCATCACGCCTTGCAGGAATTCCGGGCCGTGCTCCACCAAGGCGCCAACAACTACGCGGTGCTGGTGGGGGCGGGGCGGGCCGCCTTCCGCCTGGCGCAGTACGCCCAGGCCCGGACCTATCTGCAACGCGCGGTTCGCCTGCGGCCCCACGACATCGTCGCCGCGCCGTTGCTGGCCACCACCAGCGAGGTGCTGGAGTTGGACCCCTACGCCTTCGGCGTTTCCCGCCCGGAACGGGACGAGCGCGTGCGGCGGGACCTGAAAATCGCCCTGGCGCGGCTCCATCGCTGCCTGCCCGCCTCGCCGCCAACCAAGGCCGGCGGCAAGGCGGCGGCGCCGGCGCCGGCGCCGTTGGCCAAACTCGCCGCCACCGGCCAAGCGCTGCAGCGGCAAATGGCCCGCGGCCGATTGTTCCATGGCCCCGACGCCGTATCGCAGACCATGGGCTTCGTCTTTCAGGTCGAGCAAGCGACCGCGGCCACCTGCGGCGCGCCCACCGGCTCCGATCTGGCGCTGTTGCTGATCGCCCGGCAGCGGGCTGGAGGCGGGCAATGAGCACCACCTCCCCCGGCGCGCGGCCCGGCGTGCTGCCACCCGGCGCCGGCGCGGAACAGGTCAACCGGCGCGCGGCCCGCAAGTGGGCGGCGGTGCGCGAGGAACGCCTATTTCTCTTCCTGGCCATCGTCATCGGCGTCATCGCCGGCCTGGCCGTGGTCTGCTTCCGCGTGGTGATCGGCTGGCTGCAGCTCTATCTGCTGGGCAGCCCGCTGACTCCCTTGGCGCACCGCCTCCCGCTGGTGCCGGCGCTGGTCGGCTTGGTGATCGGCGCCTTGCTGGTGCTGGTCTTTTCCGGCGCCCGTGGCAGCGGCGTCAACCAGACCAAGGCGGCGCTGTACATCTACGACGGCTACATTCCGTTCCGCACCGTGGTGGGAAAATTCATCACCTCGGCGCTGGCCATCGGCAGCGGCCAGTCCCTGGGGCCGGAGGATCCGTCCATCCAAATGGGCGCCGGGCTGGCGTCGCTGGTGGGGCGCAAGCTCAAGTTAAGCCGCGCGCGCATGCGCCTGCTCGCGCCGTTGGGCGCCGCCGCCGGCTTGGCCGCCGCCTTCAACGCTCCGATCGCCTCCATCCTCTTCGTCATCGAAGAGGTCATCGGCCAGTGGAGCATGAGCATTCTCAGCGCCGTGGTGCTCTCGGCGGTGGCCGGCACGGTCGTGGAGCGGTGGTTTCTGGGGGCGCATTCGCTGTTCACCGTCCCGCCCTTCGAACTGCGCAACCCGGTGGAATTGGCGGCCTATGCCGGCCTGGGCGTCGTCGGCGGCTTCGCCTCCCTGGCCTTCGTCAAGGCCGTGATCTGGCTGCGGCCGAAGTTGAAGGCGATGCCGCGGTGGACGCAATATTTCCAGCCCGCGATCGGCGGATTGCTGGTGGGCATCATCGCCATTTGGTATCCGCAGGTGCTCGGCGCCGGCTACATCATCATTAACCAGGCGTTGCACGCGCAGTTCCTCTGGACCACGCTGGCGATTCTGGCGGTGATGAAAATCCTGGCCACGTTGTTCTCCTTCACCAGTGGAACTCCCGGCGGCATGTTCGCCCCGACGCTGGTCATCGGCGCCCTTGTGGGCGGCGCGGTGGGCGGCTTCGAGCACCTGCTGTTTCCCCATATCGCCGCCGGCGTCAGCGCCTATGTGATGGTGGGCATGGGGGTGGCGTTCGCCGGCATCCTGCGGGCGCCGATGACCTCGGTCTTCATGATCATTGAGATCAGCGGCAGCTATACCGTGGTGCTGCCGCTGCTGATCGCCAACTCCATCGCCTTCTTCATCTCCCGCAGCTTCCAGCACACGCCCATCTTCGACGCGTTGACGCACCAAGACGGCCTCGACCTGCCCTCGATGGAGGAGCGGCGCGAGGAGGAGGTGCTGCACGTGGAGGACGCCATGCAGCCGCCGACCTCCCCGGTGTTGCAATGGTCGGATACGGTGGCCTCCGCGCTGACCGCGGCCGGGGATAATGCCTTCGTGCTGGTGCATGGCGGCGGCGCCCGCTGGGCCGGCATTCCCACCACGCGCCTCGCCGCCCTGGTGAAGGACGGCATGGGCCAGCACCGGCTGGGCGAGGTTCTGGCGGCGTCGCGGCTGCCCACGCTGCATCCCGACGAACCGCTGGAGATGTTCCTGCGCGAAGCCGGAGATGCCCCATTGCTGCCCGTCGTTCACCGTGCCGACGACCGGCTGCTGGGCGTCGCCACCCTCAGCGGCGTTCTGGCCACCTACCGCCACGCCGACACGCCGGTGCCCGAGATGCAACCCCAAAAGGGACTCGCTTAGCCGCGGCGCGCCTGCCGGCGGCGTCCCCGCCTCCCGTTCCGATTTTCCGCCGCGAGGTCGCGCCGTTTGCCCGGGGCAATGTCGCCGCCAACAGGCCGCGGCGTCCCGCCGCGGGATTGCGGAACTGGCGTGCGGGCCGGCGCGCCGCCGCGGGCGTCCAACCATGCGCGGCGAGGCCGCGCCGACGCGGTCGCCGCCTGTCCCCGCGGACAGGCGCCTGTACCGGAACTGTCCGCCAGCGCCGCGATGAACCCGCCGGGCTGAACCGTTGTACCGATCTCCCCCGGAATGTCACAGCGGAGCTGCGCCATGCCCTTGGGGAACATTTGCCTGTGTCCAGATGACCGGCTCGCCGGCGGCCCTAGCGCCGCCGGTCGGCGAAATGCCGCGTTGCGTCGCTCCTGCACCCGTCGGGCTTCCGTAAGTCTTTTGTTATCTGGCCGGCCGTCTTTGGCCCCCCAACTGCGGAATAGCTCGTCCAGAGGACAGGTAGCGATGGGCATGGCGGCAACAAGGACAGGGCGGCGGAATCGGACCGTCCTGTTTTCCGGGCAGGCGAGCGGGCCGCGCCCGGTCCACGACGGCCGCGCGGCCAGTTGCTGCCGCGGGGAAGGCTGTGCGGATAATGCCGGCAGTTGTTCCCCCCGGGTCTGGAGGCAGGCGATGAGGCGCTCAGAACCGGAATCCGCCGCAATTGCGCTTGCGGCTGCGCCGCGGCGGACCCAAGCCGGCGTCAGCCTGATAGAAGTGCTGATCGGCATCGTGATTCTGTCCGCCATGATGGCGGTGGCCGTGGTCGCCTACCAGCGGATGTGGCCGGGCATGCAGGCCAATGCGGCCCTGGACGCGGTTGAATCGCAATTGCAGATGGCGCGCCAGGACGCGCTGACGCAGCGCCGCACCTTCGAAGTCCAGTTTCAGCCGCCCGATCAGCTCACCGTTTCCCGCGTGGCGCTCAATGGCACGCTTACCGCCGCGCCCGCCTACACGCTGCCCTACGGCGCGACGTACCAGCTCTTCGCCGGCCAGCCGGATACCCCCGATGCGCTCGGCAACAGCGCGGCGATTGATTTCACCGACGTCAACGGCGGCGCGGGCGGGGACACGCTGCTGTTCCAATCCGATGGCAGCGTGACGGATTTGGCCGGCGCCGACGTCAACGGCACGGTCTTTCTCGGCCTCACCGGCAACGCCGATACGGCGCGCGCGGTGACGCTCTATGGCATTACCGGAATCCTGCATGGGTACACCTATGATGCGGCGACCAACAGCTTCCAATAGGCGGCTCACGGGCGGCGCGCGGCGGGGCCGCGGCGGGGCCCGCGCCCAGCAATGGCGCAGCCAGGGCTTCTCCCTGATCGAGGTGGTCATGGCCAGCCTGGTGCTGACCATTGGCCTGCTGACGCTGGCCTACGGCTATGGCCAGGGCTTGCAGCTGGTTTCCACCACGCAGGAAGAAGCCATCGCCCGCCAGAAGGCGCGCGAGGCGATGGAGGCGGTGCTGACCGCCCGCAACGACCAAGCCATCACCTTCCCCCAGATCGCCAACGTCAGCCAGGGCGGCATCTTTTTGGACGGCTTCACCCCGCTGACCACCTTCGGCGCCGACGGGCTGCCCAACACCGCCGACGACGGGCCGGCCGAGCAGATCATCGAGCCCGGGCCCGATGGCATTTTGGGCACCAGCGATGACGTCACCCTCACGCTCAATCAGTTTCAGCGCCAGATCGCCATCACTTCGCTGTCGCCAACGCTGCGGCAGGTGGTGGTGACGGTCGAGTATACGACCGGGCGCGGCGTCACCCGCTCGGTCACCTTGGAGACTTATGTTTCGGCCTACTCCTAATCCGCTGCCGCCCGCCGGCGCGATGCGGCGCGACCGGTCCCGCGCGGGAGCGCCCGTCCTTTCCCGGGCGCGCGGCTTGGCCGCGCTGAAACCCGCGCCCGGCAATGTCCGGCCGCCCCGCGCCCGCGGCCGCCGCGCCAGCCGCGGGCTCAGCTTGCTCGAGCTGCTCCTGGCGGCGACGCTGACCGTCTTGATCTTGACGGTCGCGTTCACCTTGATGGACCAGTTGCTCAACGTGGCGGGCGAGGCGACGCAAACCGCCGAGATGGACCAAAATCTGCAAGCCGCCGCCAACCTCATCTCCCAGGATCTGACGATGGCCGGCGCCGGCATCCCGATCGGCGGCATCCCGCTGCCCAGCAAGAACAACGCGCCGATGCCGGTGACCCGCCCGGGCATCGCCGGCATCTTGTTTCCCGCCACCAACCTGCAAATCTCCGCCATTACCCCCGGCTTTGGCTTGGGGCCGCCGCAGAGCGGCGCCACCGTGGACGACGCCTATGGCAGCGGCGCGCTCACCGACAGCGATGAAATCACCATCCTGGAGGTGGACAACCAGTCGCAGATCAGCGCCTATCCGCTGGCCGGCATCAACGCCGCGGGCAGCCAGATCACCTTCAACAGCAACACCAACTTTGGCTCCGGCCCCGAAGCCCTGGCCAAAGGCGACTTGATCTTGCTGGAGAACACCAACGGCGCGGCGCTGGGCATGATCACCAACCTCAATGGCGACCAAGCCGAGTTCGCCGCCAGCGATCCGCTCAATTTGAACCAGCCGTCGGCGGCTTCCGGCAACATCGCCAGCCTGGCCAGCGGCGGCAGCTATCCCAGCACCACGGCTTACCGGGTGGAGATGATCACCTATTACCTCGATTTCTCCAATCCCAGCCTGCCGCGGCTGATGCGGCAGATTGACGACCATACGGCCCAGCCGGTCGCCACCGGCATCACCGGCCTGCAATTCAGCTATGACCTCGCCGACGGCAAAACCGTGGACGACCGCAACCCCGCCAACGCCAATCAGATCCGGCAGGTCAACATCGTCATCTCCGGGCGCTCGGCGGAGCCGTCGCTGAAGACGCATCAGTACTTCACCAATAGCATCGCCACCGCCGTGGCGATCCGCAACTTGGAGTTCACCAACCATTACGCCAATTAACCGGCGCCATGGCGGGAGGCCTTATGCAGCAACATTCTCTAGATATTCCCCGAGGGTACGCGCGCGGCCGCCAGCTAGCGGCGGCCCAGGCCGCTGGGCCCGCGCCCCTTGTCCTGGGCGAACGGGGGCCCCGTCCCGACCAGGTACTCAAGCGGGACGCGCGGCGTAGCCGCGCTGGGGCCCGCGCCGATCATTTGCGCCGCGCCGCCCGCCCGCGCCGCGCCTCGGCGGGCATTGCGCTGATTACCGTAGTGATGATGACCGCGCTGTTCAGCCTGATGCTGGCGGGCTTCTTCCTGGTGGTGAACGGCGATCAAAAGGTCACCGCCAGCCAGCGCGACCACACGCAGACGTTCTACGGCGCCGAGGCCGGCGTGGAGAAGATGTCCTCCGATCTGGCCAGCTATTTCCAGAAGCACACCTCGCCCACGCTGACCGAGCTGCAAAGCGCCCTGACCACGCCGGCGAACCAGCCGGTCATTTCCGGCATCAGCTATCCCGCCGCGGGCGGCGACTTCCCCGACGGCGGCTACAGCATCGCCGCCGCCCCGCCGGCCGCCGGCACGCCGGGTTGCGTGCAGTCTGGTGGTTTGTGGTCCTGCCCCGGCACCATCGGCGGCACCGGGCCGCTGGCCGGCCTGCAAGGCGTGATTACTCCGCTGACCTTGAGCGTGATCGCGCAAGGGGATGGCGCCAGCGAGGTGAAGATGTCCCGCGTCGTGCAGGAGGTGGCGGTGCCGGTCTTCGAGTTCGGCATCTTCTCCAACACCGACCTTTCGTTCTTCGCCGGCCCAAACTTCGACTTCGGCGGCCGCGTCCACGCCAACGGCAATTTGTATCTCGCCGAGCAGAGCGGCACCCTGACGCTGGGGGAAAAGGTGAGCACCGCCGGCGACGTCATTCGCACCCAACTGGAAAATGGCTGCTCCACCGACGGCGGCGGCGGCGCGGCCGGCGCCACGCAGAGCGGCTGCCAGACCTATGAGGGCGCCGTGGACGTGGACACCGCGCCCAATACCTACCGCGCCCTGGGCATGACCGAAGGCAGCGTGACCGGCGGCCCCGGCAGCGCGCCCAATGCCAACTGGCAGACCATTTCGCTCACCGACTATAACGGCAACATTGTCAGCGGGACCACCGGCGGCAAGACGCTGAACATGGCCTTGGCCTTTTCCGGCGTCTCGCCGATCGAAATCGTCCGCCGGCCCTTGGCCAACGATTCCCCGACCGTCAGTCAGGCGCGGCTCTACAACCAGGCCAGCCTCATCGTCCTGCTTTCCGACAATCCGAATGAGCTGCCGCAGATCCAGGAGGCCAACGGCGGCCCCGCCGGCCCGGTGGCGTTGGACGCCAGCTTGATTCTCGATCAGCCGCTGAGCACCACCCCGAACACGCCCGATCCCTGCCATCCCCCGGTGGCCGTTTCATCCGGCCCGACCCTCGCGCCCGGCTATCTGGCCCAGAACGGTTACGCCGACCCCGAATGGCTTCCCGCCGGCGCGCCCTTGCTGGGCGGCTATTTGGAAGTGCTGATGCGCGACGCCAACGGCAATCTCCACAACGTGACGCAGGAGATCGTGGACCAGGGTATCGCCGCCCTCTATACCGGAGGCGGCTCCAGCCCTTCGTGGAGCGCGGCCAACAGCTGCTCCTATAACGGCCAGACCTACGATCCGATCTTGGAGCTGGAAAGCCTTCCCGTGGGCGACACCGCCCAAGCTTGCCAAATGACCACCTCCGGCTCCGGCTGGCGGAAGACCACCACCTACAACTGCGACACCCTCGGCGATGAAACCGCCACCGATTACATCCCGCTGTCCATGTATGACCCGCGGGAAGGCGAACAGCAGGACGTCAGCCAGTCGGGCCTGGCGCTCAATGGCGTGATGGGCGTCGTGCAGCTCAACGTCGGCAATCTCCAGAAATGGTTTGCCGGCCAAATTGCCAGCGATACCGTCTTCGGCGACAGCGGCGTCAACGCCCTGAACAACGGCGGCTATATCGTCTACTTCTCCGATCGCCGCGGCCTGCGCCTGGCCGGCAGCAGCGGCGTCGGCCAGAACCAGGAATGCGCGACCGTCAACGGCTCGCTGGACTGCGCCTTCTATGGCGACAACGGCAATGTCGCCGCCGACATTTCCAACGGCATTCCCGACACCGCGTATTGCACCGCCGGCTGCACCAATAGCCCCGGCGATGAGGCGCCCAGCGAAGAACTGTACGATTACACGGCGCCCGGACTGGGCCCGGTGGCGCCGCAGACGGCGTGTAGTTTCAGCCCGCTGACGCAGAACTGCTGGGGCGCCTGGCTAAACACCGGCACCCAGAACCTGACGCCCTGGAGCCGCGTCACCGCCCAGCAGGCCGAGGACAATCCGCCCATTTTCTTCCGCCGCGCCCTGCGGCTGGCGGATGGTCAGCTGGGCAGCCTTCCGCCGCTGGCGACGGCGGATTGCGGCTCGGCCACCGCCGGCGGTTTCACCGTCGCCAGCGAAAATCCCGTCTACGTTTGGGGCAACTACAACGCCCTCTACAGTGACGTGAACTTCGGCACGACGCCCGCCACGTTCAACGACGCCGGCGGCGCTTGCCACGTGCCCGCGGCAATTCTCGCCGACGCGGTCACCGTGCTTTCCAGCAACTGGACCGACGGGGAAAGCTTCAACTCCCCCGACAGCCCCGGCGGCCGTCCCGCCGCCAGCACCGCCTATCGCATGGCGGTTCTCGGCGGCACCAACGCCAGCTTCCTGCGCACCAACAGCGGCACCGCGCACGATTTCGGCACCGACGGCGGCGTGCACAACTTCCTGCGCTTTTTGGAGAACTGGAGCGGACAGACGCTGGCCTATGACGGTTCCATGGTGGAGATGTTCCATTCCGTTCAGGCCACCGGCGTCTACAAATGCTGCACCGTGGTCTACGGCGCTCCCAACCGCGCCTTCCAGTTCGACACCGACTTCAACAGCATCACCACCCTGCCCCCCGGCACGCCGCGCTTCACCGACGTCAACGCCCTCTCGTTCCAGCAGGACCTCCTGCCCAACGAGTAGCCGCCCTCCGCGTCCGCTGCGGCGGCGCCAAGCGCGGCGCGGGGCGCGGGCGGCTCGCCCGCAAAGAGGGACGGGCGTCCCCGCCTGTCCGCGTTTCGGCGGCCGGGCACGGCGGCCCCGCTGGGCAGCCGGGACGGCTAACCTACTGGCGCGCTTGCAGCGGAGAAAGTGGGATGGGCGTCCTCGCCTGTCCGCCCCGCGCCCCGCCCGGCCGCGCCGCAACCCAATCTTCAAGCTGGCCCGGAGAACGGACGCTGCCCCGGGGCCACGGGCCGCCCGTCCATAGACAGCGCCGCGCCTCGCCGCGCTCCCCTGGGCCGGGGACAGGCCCCTTGGGCCCGTGGCCTCCCAATAGGGAGTGCCATGTGTCAATGGCTGGCCTTGGCTCCATGCTTCACCTCGTCTCTCGGCTGCGCCGCCGCGCCGGATGGCGGCTGGGGCAGGCAGGCGCCGATGTCGCCGCCACCGCGGCAGAAGATCCAGTGAACCTCGGGCACGTCCGGGCCCTCGGCGGCCAATACCGCCGGGCCGACGCCGCGTCCCCGCATCCGCGCCACCAGCACCCTGTCGTTGACGCGGTAGGCCACGCGTCCATCCGCCGCCACGCCCAGCACTTCGCTGTCCTGCTGGCCGGTGAAAATCTTGACCAACCGCCCCGTGGCCAGACTCCGCAACTCCAGCACCCCGGGCATGTACATGTCGCGCTTGTAGGCGCCGCGGATGTTCGGGTACAGGTTGCCCCGGGGCCGGTAGGCGACCTGGCGTTCGTTCCCCAGGCCGGGGCTGGGCAGGCCATCGGGATTCGGCTCCTGCACGATGGTGCAGAGCCAATCGCCGAACAGCCGCGGCGGGATCTTCATGTACGGCAGCTTCAGCGTGAGCCACCGTCCGGTCCGCCGGTTTTGGACGTAAATTCGCTTCGGCCAGCCGCGCACATGCCCGGGCAGCGGCGCGCGAAACGCGAACCAGCGCGGCGTCGCGGCAAGCACCAGGGCACCTCGCGACACCACCCGACGCGAGCCTGCCGGACCACTGATCACCCGGGCGACCGCTCCCGCCGCCCCCGGCAGACCCCGTGGGCTGGCGTTCACGAGCCCAGCACCCTGCTGGAACGCGGGGCCGAACTGAATCCCGGCACGCGTGATCCTTGCACCCGCGGGGATCTCCGGAAGAGGGCCCCCGCCGGGCCCCCGGTAGAAAAAGCTGCGGTAGGCCGACCAGCCCCGAACGGTGATGCGCGGCGCGCCGCTCCGCCTGCGTCCGGCGACCCGGACGACCACGAACGCTGGCTCGCCCGGCCTGCCGTTCTCCGAATCAGCGAAAATTGCACCCGAGCCGTGGTTGGGAGCCGCGGCCACGCCCCACGCCGCCCAATAGCCCCAGGCAGCCCAGTTGGTAACCGGGGCCCCGCGCCGGATGCTGTTGGGCCCGGGAGCCAGCACGAGGTCGTCGCGCTCGGGATGCGCCTCGTGGATGATGCTCAGGCCGTTCTCGTCGACGACGTAGATGCCGCCGCGGCCGTCGGGTCGAACGTCCATGTACCCCGGGGCGAACGTGAAGATCCGGCGCACCAGCCGCGTCCGGCGACGAGGGCCCGTGGTGTAGAGCGTGACCGGGAATCCGTACATGCCGTAGATGTCCGGCGTCGCGGCGAGCAGGTAAAGGGCGGGCCGCCGGGACGCCGAACCCGCCGCGGGCGCTGCCGCCAAAAGCGCCGCCGCAAACGCGAGGGCTGCGATCCGCAGCAGGGGGGAGCTTTTGGGAGTAGCCATCGAACTAATATGGGGCGGACGTGCAAACGTTTTGCACATAGCCCGTTTCGGCGTTGAAGGACCAGATCTCGTTGCTGTTGTTCCAGTAGATGAAGTTCCCGTCCGGCGCGCCATCGTACTGCTGGATCAGCTCGGCGTCCTTGTAATTGCTCGGCTCGCCGCCGGCCTCGTCGAAATTGCAGTAGGTGTAGACCGTGCTCACGTTGACGGCGTAGCTGCACGACCCGTCGCCCGTTGCCGAACCGGAGGCATAGGCCGCCCCGGGTTCAATGGTTTGCTCGTATGTGCACATTTGGCTGACCTGGCTGTCCCAAAACGCGTAGGCGCCGCAGCCTGATTGGCCTATCGCGCAGGTGGTTCCCATGCCCTCTTTATTCAGGAGGACCTGGTGGGCATCTTGGATGTCGGTCACGAAATTCCAGAACGGCGAGTCGTTCGGATCGGTGAAATAGGTGGCGTTGCCCGTGTTGACCTGCGCGATCCCGACGTCCCGTGTGCCGTTCGTATTGTTGTTGAGAGTCGGGTAGCCATTCGAGGCGAACTGCTTCCCGCCGCTCTCCCAGCGGATCATGCTACCGAGAAACCACGGGCTGCAGTTGGCCGTGCAGCCGGTGATGGCGTCCACCTGGGACTCGGTGGGGGGTTGGCGCCGTCGTTGGCGACCAGGTAAAAGGTGAGGCTGAACGTCTGGCTGGTGCAGCCGTTCAGCGTCGCGCTAATGGTCACTGTGCCCCCCAAATCCGCCCCACTCCAGTTCACGTACCACTGGCCCGCTGGCCCGGTCTGGCCGAGGATGGGATTGGGAAGGTTGTTGGTGTCGCCGTACGGGTCGGTGTAGGTGATGTTCAGCTTCCAACTGATGCTCTTCGTCTTCGCCGGCGCATTCTTGACCCACGCGTAGAGCGTCGGCATGGGGAACGGGCTGGCGTCGCTGGGGACGACCGCAACCGTCTCCGCGCCGCTTTTCCCCCGTAGAGGTGCGACCCGTTCACCATCGCGACGACCTCCGTGGCGCGCAGCGCCAGCGGCGCCGCGGCGATCGCAAGAGCCACGGCCGCCGCTCGTGCCCACCGGGCCGCGCCGCCGCACGGAAGGCGCGAGCCGCTGCCCGTCCTGCCGAAGAATCCCCTTCCGCCATGAGGATGCACCGACGGCCGCGCGCCGTTCGCAGCGCCGTATCCGCGCCGGCGGCCCGCGGGCCGCGCCAGCTTCGAGATCGTTTTGCTACGCATGGGCTGACGCTAAACCCTCCGGTCCGGCGCCCGCAAGCCGAATCGCTTGCCCGAATCGGACAAGAACTTGCCCGAATCGGACACCGGCCCCCCCTTTTGCGGGGTGGCCCGTGTTGCGCCTCGTTCACCGCCGCTATTCGCGGCGTCAGGGGCGCCGCCTGGCGGTATCCCTCCGGCGCCATCTCCGCGAACCGAACCATCTCCGCGAACCAAATCTTGCGCCGCCGCTCTGGAGGTAACGACGGAGGCCGCCTCCCGAATCCCGCCCTGCGGGGCCCGCGCCGGCCCCGCGGCGCGGGGTGTGGCGCGCACCGCCACGGCAACATCCGTCCGCCGCAGAAAGCGGGGGGGAAGGCGCTGGGAGAACGAAAGCCGAGGTCGAAGGCCAGTGATTTCTTCGACACCGGCGGCCACCCAGCCAATGCCGCGCGCGCCGCCTCGGCCAGCGCGGCGTCGCGCATCCCGCGGAAGCTGAGCCCTTGCCCCGCGAGCGCGCGGCGGACGGTCCGGCGATGGACGCCGAGCCGCAAGGCCGCCTGGTCCAGGCTGAGGGCAGGCGCGGTGCGCAGCATTTCGCCGAGCGCGGCTGCCAATCGGGCGCTTCTTTCCCCCCCCGGGCGCCGGCCGCGGGTGCGTCACGGCGCGAATTTGGTTCGGACATACTCCTACCTCCCTAACGCCGCGCGGTCCGAGCGCCGGCGTGTGATAATAACTTGTATCCCTATCCCGCTGCCCTGTCAACCCTGCGGGACTGAATTCCGCTGGTTAGTCCCGGCCTCCGCCCATTGCCCGGTCCGCCAGGGCCTCGATCTCGGACCTTGCCATGCGTCCCCGCTCACTTGCCGGTCATCTCAATTTATCGAGGGCCGTCCCTGCCCAATCACCGTCGCCCCGCCGTCCCGGCCCGCGCCCCCAGGGCCGGCGGCACAGCGGAGATCGCGCCGCCGCGGGCGCGCCGGGGCGGGCGGCTTCGGATGTCCGCTAGCGACGGATCACGGGAACCGCCGCTGCCGGAGGATGAACGCTCGCCTGGGGGCGCGGACGGCTCGTCCGCACTTCTCTCGGCCCCTCCGCCGACGGGCCGCCCTGGAAGCAGCCGCGCCGCCGCCCGTGGGGCCAGGGCTCCCGCCCTGCGTGCGTGCCGCGCTTTGGAAGCGTCCCGCCAACGGCGGGGCGGCCGCCCTCCGGGTGGCGGAGCCGGCCGCCCGGACGGCGGTCCCATAGTCTCCTTTGCGGCAGAACGGCTGCTTCCTGCGCCGCGGGCGGCTGCGGGCTAAAGCCCACAGCACACAGGCTGAAGCCTGTTCCACAAGCCACCGCGTGGCAGCCGCGTGGAGAACGGCTGCTTCCTGCGCAGCGGGCGTCTGCAGGCTAAAGCCCGCAGCACACAGGCTGAAGCCTGTTTCACGCGCCGCCGCGTGGCAGCCGCGTGGCAATGGAGCGACCTACCCGCGCCCGAGCGGCCGGCCGGCAACGCCAAAATTAAGCCATACGGCGCGTTAGCGCCCCGGCCGAACCGGGCTAGGATGGCCCTATGCGCGTGCGCGTGCTCCTGTTCGGGCCGCTGGCGGCGCGGCTGAATCGCCGCGAGGAAGTGCTGGAGCTGGACGATCCGGCCACCGCCGCCGATGTCTACCGCCATTACGCCGGCGCCGACGCCGCCCTCGGCGCTCTCGGCCGCGACGTGCTGCTGGCCGTGAACGCCGAATTCGCCGCGCCCGATACGTCCCTCGCTGAGCAAGACGAAGTGGCGCTGCTGCCGCCGATGAGCGGCGGATCGTCCGCGGCATCGCCGGAAGAACCCTCCGCCGCATCTTCGGCGGGCGCAGGCGCGGCGCCGGGCGGTGGGGTTGCCGGGGCGCTCCTCGGCGCCGCCGGCGCGGAATCGTCCAGCGACCCAGGCAGCGCTGCGGCTGCGGCCGAATCTCCCGGCCCGGACCGCAGCGGCGTGGAATTGGTTCGCGGGCCGATCGCCCTGGACCGCCTGCGCCAGATGGTCGCGGCGGCGGGTCACGGCGGCGTGGTGGTTTTCGAAGGCGTGACCCGCGCCGATGTCCTGGACGGCCAGCCGGTGTTGTATTTGGAATATGAAGCCTACGAGGAGATGGCGCTGCGCCGCATGCGGGAATTAGCGGCCGAGGCGCGCCGACGTTTTGCCATCGGCGCCGTGGCCATGGCGCATCGGCTGGGCCGCGTGGCGGTGGGAGAAGCCAGCGTAGCGATCGCTGTCGGCGCGCCGCACCGGGGTCCGGCGTTTGCCGCCTGCGCCTGGACCATCACCGAGCTGAAGCGCAGCGTCCCCATTTGGAAGCGCGAGCACACGGCCGAGGGCCAGCGCTGGGCGGAGGGAACGCCGTTCGCCGGCGAGCGCGCCGGAGAATAATCGGCGCGGGCCCCCGCCCCGCCTATGGCGGGGCATCCCGCTTATGCGAGTCGGCGCGGAGCCGGGTGCGTGTGGGCGAATGCGCCCGGACGGCCGACGGGGACGCCGGCGATTCGGGACGGCGGCGATTCATCTAGCCGGCTTCGCCCTGCCAGGCTGCGAAGGCCGCCAGAGCCCGTTCGCATTGCGCTTGACGCCGCGCGGCGCGGTCGCGAATGGCGGCATCGGCGGCGTCGCGCGGCAAAAGGTCGAAGGTCATGTTCGCCGGGACGTAGGCGGCCGATGCGCCCTCCCCGCGCGGCGCCATGTATTGCAGCAGCGAGCCCAGCGCGGTCGCCCGCGGCGGCGGCGGCAAATCCCGCCCCAGCGCGGCGGCGGCGGCGAAGCGGGCCGCCAGCAAACCGGTGGCGATGGCTTCGACATAGCCTTCGGTGCCGCACAATTGGCCGGCGATAAAAATGCGGCGGCCCGAATCGGCGCCGCGGGCGGCAACCAGTTCCAGCCGCCCGTTCAACACCCGCGGCGCGTCCAGATAGGTATTGCGATGCACCTGCCCGAAGCGCAGAAACCGCGCCTGCTCCAGCCCGGGAATCATCCGCAGCACCCGCGCCTGCGCGGCGGTGCGCAGATGGTTTTGGCAGCCGACCAGGTTGTAGGAATCGGTGCGCCGGTTTTCCCGCCGCAGCTGCACCGCGGCGTAGGGCCGGCGCCCGCTGCGCGGGTCCACCAGGCCCACCGGCTTGAACGGCCCAAAGCGCAGCGTCTCCGCGCCGCGGCGCGCCAACTCCTCCAGAGGCAGGCAGGCCTCGAAGTACCGCGGTTCCTCGAACGAATGCAGCGGATAGCTTTCGGCGGCTTGCAGGGCGGCGCAGAAGCGTTCGAACTCGCCGCGGTCGAAGGGGCAGTTTAGGTAATCGTCGCCGCCATGGCCGTAGCGACTGGCGGCGAAGACCCGGGAGCGGTCCACCGAATCCGCCTCGACGATGGGGCTGATGGCGTCGTAAAAATACAGCCCGTCGGTCTCGGAACGGCGGCGCAGGTCGGCGGCCAGGGGAGCCGAGGTCAGCGGCCCGGTGGCCACCACCACCGGACCCGGCGGCAGTTCATCCAGCGCCGCGACCTCCTGGCGATGGATGGTGATGCGCGGTTCGCCCGCGAGCGCCGCCTCGATGGCGCTGGAAAAGGCGACACGATCCACCGTCAGCGCCTGTCCGCCGGGTACCGCGGCGCCGTCGGCGCAAGCCAGCAGCAGGGAACCGGCGGCGCGCAGTTCTTGTTTCAGCAGCCACGGCGCCGAATGCGGCGCCTCGGACTTCAAGGAATTGGAGCAGACCAGCTCGCCCAGCGCGGCGGTGCGATGCGCCGGGGTGGAAACCCGCGGCCGCATTTCATACAGCGCCACGCGGCAGCCCGCACGGGCGATTTGCCAGGCGGCTTCCGGCCCGGCCAGCCCTCCGCCGATGACCGGAACCAGCGGCGCCGCGTCGGCCTCCGCCATCGGATTACGCGCCGCCGGTGCTGAAGTTGGGTTTGGCGGTGGACAGAACCTTAAAGGTCAACTCTTCCTCGCAGTGGTCGCACTCCATCACATACTGCCGCTTGACCAGGGCGTTGACCATCTCTTCCGGGCCGGGATAGATATTGTAGACGCACCCACAGCGGGGGCATTCCACCGCCAAAATCGAGCCACTCATGGGAATAGTCTAGCAGCCGCGGGGCGGCGCGGCCGCCGCCCTGTGCCGTTGCCGGGTTGCTGGCGCGGTTAGGCCAGCACCGTGGCCAAACGTTCCGGCACCACTTCGATCTCGCGCCGGGAATAGTTCAGCAGTCCATTGGCGCGGAAGTGGTTCATGTGGTGGGTGATGATTTCGCGGGACGTGGCCACTTCTTGCGCCAACGCCTCATGCGTCAAGGGCAGGGCGCGCACCCGGCCGTCGGCCATGCGCGTGCCGAAACGGGACGCATGGCGCAGAATCACCCGCGCCAAGCGCTTCGGAATGGGGTCGAAGGACAGCGTCTCAATGCGGTCGTGCGCTTCCGCCAAGCGGGTCGCCAGCAGCGCGGAGAACCAAGCCGCCAGCTGCGGCGTTTGCAGCACGCGGCGATGCACCTCGGCCGCGGGCCACCCGGCCACCACGATATCGTCCATCGCGATGGCTTGTTCCGGGCGCTTGGCGGCGCCGAGCGCGGCGACTTCGCCGAACACTTCGCCGCTCTTCAGAACGTGCAGGACGCTCTCCCGCCCGTCTCCCGCCACGCGGGTTAGCCGCACCCGGCCGGAAAGGACCAAATACACCGCGTCCGCGCTCTCTTCCACGCGGTAGATGGCGGCGCCGCGACGATACGCGTGCCGCACCGCCGGTAGTTGACGCAATGCCGGAGGCAAATCCCCGGCGATTTCCTGCAACAGCATGATCGGTTGAGTATGAATTGCGTTCACGGGACTCCCCTGCGGATTGAGATGTGAATCCAAGCTTTTTTACCGGCAGGCGCAAGATGATCCGCGCGGACGAAAACGCGACGACCCCGCAGCGAGCCGAAAACTTCTCTATTGCTATGACGGACGTAAGTGGAAAAAGTTGCAAGCAAATTGTGCGACTGTCCGCGTCCGAACGGCCCGCGGGCGTGGACTGCGAGGGGAAACCTGAAGGAATGATGAAGATTATGCGGCCCCTCGCCGTTGCGCGGGCGGCTCGTCAGGCCAGGCGATGGAAAGGGAGCGTTCCTTGCCGCGCCGCATTCGCTCCCAGTCGTACCAGAACTCGCGTCCGCAATCCAGGCAGGTCACGTGCGCCGCTCCCCCGTCCTCGCGGGCGGTAAGCGGGAACGTGAGGCGGCGATGACGGCAGCGGAGCCAGGGGCGGCGCATTGCCTGGGAGTATGCCGCGGCGGAACCACGAAGAATAGGCCCACCGAAGGGGAAATCGGCGCTTTCCTTCGGGATGTTGCGCGGAGGGCGTGCGCTCGCCACGGCCGGTTCCGGGGGCGGGGCGGCGGCCTTCCTCGCCCTGGCAGAGAGGGCAGTAACTCCTGCCGGGCGCCAGCCGTATAATCGAGAAGATTACCCGCCCCGAATTCCCGGACCCGTTTTGCCGATCTCTCGCGTGCCGCGTCTTTCCTTTCGTTGCTGGCCGGGCGCCCTCGTCGCCATTTCCGCGCTGTGCTTGGCGGCATGGGGGCTGCCGCCCGCGCCCATTCCGGCCCCCGCCGATCCGTCGCCGACGGCGCGATTCCAGCACGCCGAGGCGGCGTTTTTCCATGATTCCGCGGCGCCGGCGCGGCTGGTGGCCCTGTACCGTTTAGTGGAAGCGGCGCCGCAAATGCCGCACCAGAGCCGCGTGCTGCCGGCGCTGGAAAAAATGGCGGCGGCGCCCGGCCTGCCGGCGTTGCTCCAGGGGGAAGTCGAAGCCCAGATCGCGGCGCAACAACTGCGGCAAGGCCAGGCCGCCGCCGCGGCCTCTACCTGGCTGGCGCTGGGAGAACTGGAGCATTGGCGGGCCGTCGGACCGTTTGACAACTCTGATGGCGCGTTTGCCCGCGCCGAAGGTCCGGAGAAGGGAATTGACCTGAAGGCCGCCTACAGCGGCAAGCAAGGTCCGGTGCATTGGCGGGTGATGCCGTTTCCCGCCAGCCAGGGCGTCTATGACCTGGACCAACTGTTTACCCCCTCCCATGGCGCCGCGGCGTATTTCGTGACCTGGGTGCGCAGCCGGCGCCGCCAGCCGGTGGCGCTGCGCCTGGTGGACAGCGGATACACGCGGGTGTGGGTGAACGGCGCGTTGCGATTTTCGGAACAGGCCAGCCATCCCCGGTCCGGGTTCGATATGCATGCCGTGGGCGCGACCCTGGGGGCGGGATGGAATGAAATTCTAGTGAAAACCGGTAGCAGCGAAGACCACCCTTGGCGGTTCGCGCTGCGCGTCACCACGCCCGCCGGGGCGCCGCTGCAACTGGCGTCGTCGGATCAGCCGCATCGCCGCGCCGCGGCGCGTTCCGGGTCCGTTCCCGTGCAAGATCTGACGGTGCAGGCGAACGCCGAGGCGAAGACCCCGCAGGGCGCGTGGGACTATGCCTGGATTCTGGCCAAGAAGGGCAACTACGCCGCCGGGCAGCGCGTGCTTGCCACCGCGTTTGAAGCCGCCGAGGCGTTGAATCCGCGGTCGGAGCGGTTGCTGCTGGACTTCGCCGAGCACGATAGCGATGGCAGCCGGCGCTACCGCACCTTGCAGAAGGCCCTGCGCCTGGCGCCGGGCGATCCGCGGGCGCTCGCCGACCGGGGCTTCGTGGCGCTGAAGCGGCGCGAATACTGGCCGGCGCGGGAGGATTTTCGCGCCGCGCTGGCGCATGTGGCCCGGCCCAGCGAACTGCCGCAAGCCTGGGTCGGTTTGTTCGCCACCTATGCTGGGTTCGGCATCCACCCGGTGGCGTTCCATTACCTGGATCTGCTGGCGCAAGCCGGCTATCAGCACGCGCCGGGCATTGCCGGACTGGTGGCGCCCACCCTGGAGCGCATGGATGCGTTCCATCGCGCCCTACCGTGGGCCCAGGGCTATGCCCATGCCGACCAGTCGGATCTGGCCGCCGTCTTCGCGTTGGCCAACGTGCAGCGGCAGCGCGGCGACTTCGCCGCGGCGGTGGATACGGTCGCGGCCGCGGCGCGCGCCATGCCCGAGGAGCCGATACTGCAAAGGGTGCTGGCGCAGGCGTTGGCGGGCCAAGGGCAGCGCGCCGAGGCGCTGGCGGCCTCGCGGCGGGCGGTCGCGCTGAATCCGGAGAATCCCTCGCTCCGCGTGGATGCCGGGTCGGTGGCGGCGGAGTTCGGCGGCGAAGGCGCGGCGCTGAAGGATTGGCGCGTCGCGCTGGCGCTGAATCCGCAGGACGCCAATCTGCGCGACCGGCTGCGGCTGGCCAAGGGCGGCGCCACCGTCGAGGCCAGCTTCGAGCAGCCCTATCACGTCACCCTGGCCGCCGCCATCGCCGCCGATAAGCGCCATCCGGCGGCCGGCGCCGGGCCGGTGACGGTGCTGGTGGACTCGACCGTCGTGCGGATTTTTCCCTCCGGCAACGTCGGGCGCTACGTCGAACAGATTTTCCGCGTGAATAACCGCGCCGGCGCGGCGCAGCTGAACCAATACGCGGTGACCTACGATCCGGACAAGCAGGAAGTGCGCTTTATCGAGGCGCGTGTCCGCCATCCGGACGGCAGCATCTCCCAGGCGCCGCAGGCCAACGATACGCCGGTCAACCAATCGGTCGGCTATGAGACCTTCTACGACGTCCGCGATAAATGGGTGCAGATGCCCCAGATCCGCCCGGGCGATTACGTGCAGGTCGCCTACCGGATTCTGCCCATCACGCTGGAATCGCTGTACGGGCAGTACTACGGCGATTTGGTGCCCTTCCAGACCAGCGCGCCGGAGCGGTTCCAGCAATTGGTGGTGATCGCGCCGCGTTCGGTGCCGCTGTATTGGCATGCGGTGCGCTTCCGCGGCCGGCACGACATCACGCAACACGGCGGCCAGACCGTGTACCGCTGGACGCTGCGCGACGAGCCGGCCTTCACCTCCGAACCCAACGCGCCGCCCGATATCGAGCAGGAACCGTACGTCGAGGTCTCGGCGTTTCGCACCTGGAATCAGTTCGCCGATTGGTATCGCAACCTCATTCGCGACGTCTTCGTGCCTGACCAGGCGCTGCGGCGGACCACCGCCGGGCTGGTTCGCGGCAAGACCAGCCTGCGGGCGAAGGTGCAGGCGATTTACAACTACGTCATTCGCAACACTCACTATGTCGCGCTGGAGTTCGGCATCCATGGCTACCGGCCGTATCCGGTGACGGAGGTCTTCAACCGCCGCTTCGGGGACTGCAAGGACAAAGCCTCGCTGTTGGTCGAGATGCTGGCGCTGGCCAAGGTGCCGGCGGATATCGTGCTGGTGCGGACGCGGGATTTGGGGCTGGTCAGCCCGGCGGTGCCGGCGGTGGGCGACTTCGATCACGCCATTGTCTACGTCCCGGCGCTGCATCTGTACCTGGACGGCACCGCGGAATACAACGGCGCCGACGAGCTGCCGAGCGGGGACCAGCGGGCGTTCGTGTTCCGCGTTCCGGTGTTGCTGGCGGATCCGCCGCGGGCGCATTTCCACATGGCGCCGGCGGTGACCCCGGAGCTGCCCGCCGGCGCCAATCTCCGCGACAGCGAGGTGAGCGGCAGCGTGGACAGCCAAGGCGACCTGCATTTCACCGCGCACTGGACGGTGCGCGGGGAACAGGCCCCGGAGCTGCGCGCGGCGATGCAAATGCCGCCCCGCCAGGCGGGAGCGTTGCAGATGATGCTCCGCGATCCGCTGCCCGGGATCAGCATTGACGATGTGGCGGTGCAGGGGGCGCACCATTGGAACCGGCCGATTCAAATCACTTTCCAAGGCGAGGTGCCCGGCTTCGCGACGCCCGACGCCGGCGGCGGCGCGCAGCGGTTGCTGATTCCGCGGCAGATGATCAGCCATTCTTGGCTGCCGCGGCTGGCGCCGTTGGCGCGGCGCCGGTACCCGGTTCTGCTCGGCCCGCCGCGGACGCGCACCACGGTGCTGCGGCTGCGGCTGCCCGCCGGCTTTCAAGCGCGGCTGCCCGGGCCCTTTCAAGCCACCGCGCCGTTCGCCCAAGTGCGGGCGACGGCGCGGATGCAAGACGGCGTGCTGCGCATCGCCACGCACGTGAAGATTTTGCAATCGCTGATCCCGGTTGCCGAATACGCCGCGTTCCGCGCCTTCTGGGCCAACGTGGACGCGCATCTCGGCCAGCCGGTCAGCGCGGCCGCCGGAGGCCAGTCATGACGGCGCGCGGTCAAATTGGAGGCTTCCGCCGGCGCTGGGCGCCGCTGGTGGCCCTGACCCTGGCGATGGTCCTGGCGCTGGCCGCCTGGGCGGCGCCGCCCCGCCGCCACCGCGCCGGAGGCGCGGCGCCGTCCTTGCTGGACCGGCTGCCGCGGCCGCGCAAGGGCGCCTGGCGCGCGGCGCTGCGGCAAGCCCAACGGCGAGGCGCGGCGGGCCGCGCCGATGCGGCTTGGCTGGAGATGTTTTATGGCGACGCCGGGGCGCGCGCCGCGGCCGCGCGTACGCTGGCGCTGGCGGCGCGGGCGCGGCCCTCCAGCGCGCGGATCGCTTGGGAACAAATGGTGCTGGAGTTGATGGACGGCCACCAGCAGCGGGAGGTGCGGGCCGCGCTCAAGCTCATACGCTTGGCGCCGAACGATCCCGCCGCGGAGCTGGCGGCGCGGCAGCTGAGCGGCCTGCTTCCCGCCGCCGGGCGGGTGGCGCTGGACGCGGCACCGGAGCTGCGGCGGGTGCTGGCGGCGCGGCTGGCCGATCCCGCGACGGCCTACATGCTCGGCCGGCCCCTGATGTCCCTGGCGGGCGGGCCCGGGTTGCGGTTGTCCCGCGCCGCGGCCAGCGCCTTGACCGGGCGGCCCGGCCAATGGCGGTTGTATGGCCCGTTCGGCAAGTGGCGGAACTTGGATTTTGGGCGGCCGTATCCGATCCAGCGGCGGGTGGCGGCGGCGTACATGGATGGCGGCCATGCCATCTCCGGTTTGCCGTTCCGCGCCATTCAAGGCGTCATCGTGTTCCCCGACGCCTGGAATGACCGCGGGGTCGAGTTCGCCCAAACCTTCGTGCACCTGAACCGCTCCCGGGTGGTTCTGCTGCGGGCGTATTCGCGCGCCTCCTGGATGCTGCAAATCAATGGGCATACGGTGCTGCGGGATGACCGCCGCTCCAGCTATCGCTCGGCCGCCGGCGTGGCGGCGGTGCGCTTGCCGGCGGGCTGGAATCGCCTGCTGATGGAACTGGGCGGGGATGGCGCCCGCGAGTTTAGCCTGATGCTGCGCCCGCGCAGCGGCGGCGTGATCGCCAACGCCCGCCAACTGCCCGCCGGAGCGCATCTGGCCGGCGCGCCCCGCGTGCTGCCGCCGCCGCCGACCCTGGCGGCCTGGACGCGGGCGCAATTGCGCCGGGATCCCCGCGATGCGGTGGCGCTCTGGGCCGATGGAGTGCTGCGCATGCAGGACGACGATGCCGAGGCGGCCCGCGTGGAGTTGCAACGCGCGGCCCGGGTGGCGCCCACCGCCACGCCGGTGTGGCTGGCTCTGGCCGCCGACACCCTGGCCTTGCCCGACGCCAGCCAAAGCTGGGTCAGCGCCCATGCCGCGCAAGCGGCGCAAACCGCCGTCAAAACCGATCCCCTGGCGCTGCCCGCCTATGATCGGATCGGCGGCATCCTCCAGGCCGAAGGCAAGCCGAACTCCGCCGCCGCGGCCTACGCCCATTGCGCCGGGCAGGGCTATGGACCCTGCGATTGGTCGGCATTTCATCTGGACCTGCAACGCCATTGGCTGCCGGAGGCGCGGCGCGCCCTGGCCCATGCCCTGGCCGAGACGCCCAGTGGTTGGAACCGCCTCGCCCAGGGGCTGGAGTTCTACAACCAAATGGGAGACGCGCTCCGCGCGCAGCGTCTGGAAGCGCAAATGGCCCGCGACCCGCGGTCCGCGCCCGCGCTGGGCCCGTTCTGGCTGCACCACGGCCGGCCCCGGCGCGCCGCAACGCTGCTTGCCGGCGCGGTGGCGGCAGAGCCCTCGAACGTCCAGATCCGGGAGGAGTATCTGCGCGCGCTGCGCGACTCGGGTCAGTTCGCCGTGGCGCGGATCGCGGCGCGCCAGGCGCTGGCGGCGTTTCCCGACAGCGAGACGATCGCCCAAGCCGCCGCGGACGTGACGCTGGCCATCAGCCGCGCTCAGGGATTGGCGCAGCTGCGCGCCAATGACAGTGGCCGCCCCCGGCTGCGCCGCGCCGCCGACTTCCTCGCCGGCAACGATTTTTGGAAGCCTTGGTACCGCAACGGCCGTCAAGTCATTCAGGGCGCGCCCGGCAAGGCGCAGTATCCCAACGCTCACTCGATTCTGGTCTTTGACCAGATGGTGGACCGCATCAATCCGGACAATTCCCGCGACTCCTACATCCACCAGGTGTTTCGCGTGCTGGATTCGATCGGCATTTCCAGCCAGGAAACGGTCAAGATTCCCCCGGGCTCGGATTTGATCATGCTGCGCACCGTCAAGCGGGACGGAACCGTGGTGCTGCCCACCATCCCTCCCGGAGCGCAGAGCGTGACCATGCCGGGGCTGGCGCCCGGCGATTTCATCGAGGTCGCCTACATCATGCACACGCCCGCTTCCCAGGTCGTGCCCGGCGCCCTCAACAACAACATGTTCTTCGTCTTCAATTCCACCCAGCAGCCGTACCACTTTTCCGAGTACGTGGTGCTGACGAAGAAGGGGGATCCGCTGATGATCAACACCGCGCGTTTTCCCCATCCGGCGAAGATCACCGACGTCGGGGATTGGGTGGCGCACCGGTGGCTGATCCAGCACACGCGCATCCTGGGCGTGGAACCCAACATGCCGCCGGAGCAGGATCTGGTGCCGCGGGTATGGGTCAGCAGCCCGCTCACCTGGAACGAGATCAGCGAATCCTACGGCAACGCCACGTTCGCCGTGCGGCGCACGACCGCTTCCATGCGGGCGGCCGCCCGGAAGGCCGCCGGTCCGGCCGGCGCCGGCCCGTCCGTGCGTGCGCGGCGGGTATTTCGCTGGGTGGTGAATCACATCCATCCCGCCGCCGGACCGGCGCTGGCGCCCGCCCGGCAGGCTTTCGTGGACGGCAGCGGCAACCGCCTGGCGGTGTTCTTGGCCTTGCTTTCGGCGGCCCACGTGCGGTGGCAGTTGGCTCTGGCCCGCCCGGTCACGGACCACTCCACCTTGGAAATCCCCAACATTTTCAGCTTCCAATACCCGCTGGTGCGGGTGCAGGGGAAGGGTGGACATGGCGATTGGTTCGATTTGAACAGCGACTTCGCCCGTGCCGGCTACGTCAACCCAGCTTTCCGCGGGGGTACGGCGCTGGTGGCGGGGGTGCCCAAGGACAGTCCGTTCCTTACGGTCCCCGCCGCTTCCTCGCCGTTGGATGAGCTGGCGACGGATGCCGCCATTCAAGTCCACGCCAACGGCAATGCGTCCCTAACGCTGACGCTGCATTTCCGCGGACCGCTGGGGCAGGAGATTCGCCGCACGCTCCAGAGCGTGCCGGCCGCGCAACTGCCGCAGATCTACCAGCAAGTGCTGCTCCGCAACTATCCCAACGCCACGTCCTCGGGCGGCAAGGTGGTGGGGCTGAATGCACGCGACCACGCGCTGAGCATCGTCGTCAATGCGTCCATTCCCAACTTCGTGCAGATTGACGGCAACCAGTGGGAATTGAACCGGCTGGCGGGACCGGTGGGGGTGTTGGCGCGGTATGCCCAACTGCCAAGCCGCGTGCATCCGCTGGTCATTCCCGCCGAGAGCTATGAGACAACTCGCGTCCAGGTGCGCTTGCCGGCCAATCTGACTTCGCCATCCACGCCGAGCGATCTGCACTTCACCAGTCCCTTCGGTTCGTTCCAAGCCACGTACCGCGTCACCGGCGCGGAGTTGACGCTGAACCGCTCCATTGACCTGCCCGCCGATTACATTCTTCCCGACCGCTATGGCGCCTTCCGCCGCTTCAGCAAGCAGGTGGATAGCCAAGACCATCTGCCCATCACCGGCGTGGTGCAGGCGCCGGCGCACTGATCCTTGCGCTCCGGGGCGCCCCCCGGTGCGGCCGGCAACGGGCGGCTGAACCGCCTCCGTCAATTTGTTTTATCCTTATGCTTATGGCTTACGTCATCGCCGAGCCCTGCATCGGGGTCAAGGACAGCGCCTGCGTGGATGCCTGCCCGGTGGATTGCATTCATCCCAAGAAGGACGAAGCGGACTTCGAATCCGCCGAGCAACTGTTCATTGACCCGGTCGAGTGTATTGACTGTGGCGCCTGCGTCCCGGTCTGTCCCGTGTCGGCGATCTTCGCCCTGGACGATCTGCCGGAGAAGTGGCAGGCGTTCACGGAGAAGAACAGCAAACATTTTGGCCGCTAGCTGGCTCCGGCCCGCCTAGCCCTGGTTCCGAGCCATGCCGCGCAAGACCGTTCTGATACCGCTGTTGGCTCTTCTGTTGGCCGCCGCCGCGCCCGCGGCGGTGAAGCCCAGGCTGGGAGTCTATAAGGGCTACGTGCAGGTGTTCAGCCACGTGGCGGTGACGGTGCGCAGCCAATACAACCGCAACGCCCTGGTTACGTTCACTTTTTCGGGGAACCTGCGGCAGCGGCTGCTGAACCGGCATTTGATCTACGGCGAGAAAATCACCGTCTATTACCACCCCACTTCGTTGCTGGCGGTGCGCATCAAGGCCAAACAGTACCCCGGCAGCTAACCGCCGGCGCCGCCAGGCGGACCGGCTACGTTGCCGGGAACGGCGCCGCGGCCGCGGCTTTGGCCCTCACCGCCAACAGCGTCACATCGTCGAACTGCGGCTGGGCGCCGGCAAAGTTTTGGATCTGGGCGCGCAACGCGGCGACCGCCGCCGGCAAGTCGCCATTCCCGCCGGCCAGCGCTTCCCGGGACGCCGCCTCGAGCCGTTCGCGGGAATAGCTGTTCTCGGCCGTGTCCAGGGCGTCGGTGGCGCCGTCGGTAAAGACCAGCAGCCAGCTGCCGGGCGGAAAGGAGATGCGCTGCGCTTCATAGCCGGCATCGGGGAACAAGCCCAGCACGACGCCGCCGCGGTCCAGCGTCAGGCAGTTCGCCGCGCCGGTGGGGAAGCAGAGCGGCAGTTCATGGCCGGCGTTGCAGTAGGTCAACGCGCCCTCGCGGGTATCCACCACGGCGGCGAACAAGGTCGCGAATTGGCCCGTGTCCACGGAACGGTGCAGCTCGCGGTTGATCCAGGCCACTTGGGCGGCGAGCGCTTCTTGGGAGGATTGCCCGTCGCGGGCGGGGCGCAGCGCCGCCCGCACCAGCGCCTGAATATTGGCCATCAACAGCGCGGCGGGAAAGCCCTTGCCCGCGACATCGGCCAGGGCCAGCGCAATGCTGTTTGGGCCAAGCTCAAATACATCGTAATAGTCGCCGCCGACCTCCCGAGCCGGCACGTACTCCACGGCGATTTCCAATTCCGCCGGCTGGGGCAGGCGCTGCGGCAGCAGCCGCTTCTGCACCGAACGCGCCATCTGCAACTCCTGCCCGATTCGGTCCCGCCGCCGCACCTCCGCCACCAGGCTGACGTTGGCCAAGCCATTGGCGAGTTGCGCGTCGGCGGCGGCCAACAAGTCCAGGTCGCGCTTGCTATACGGTTCATCCGACAGTTTTGGGCCGAGCAAGACCCAGCCCAAGCGCTGCTTCGAGTACAGCAACGGCGCGGCGACCTCGCCGCCCGCCCATGCGGCCGGCGCGGCGGCTTTGCTCGGCTGCTGAACGAGCGTCGGCTCCGGCCCGATTTTCCCTGGATCCACGCCGGCTAGGCGCTCCGGTGGAGCGGCGATCCGGCCCGCGTGGGGCGACAAAAGATACTGCTCCCGAATTAGGCCCCCCTCGCGTGGCGCACGAGCATAGATCGCCGCCCACGCCGGATGCAGCGCATCCGCCAGCCGGTCGAGGAAGAACGCCTCCAATTCCTCACGCTGGAAAAACTGGCCCAGCTTGGAGCCAAGTTGTCCCAAGACCTGTTCGGCCTGATAGGCCTGGCGAAAAAATCGTCGGTCCAGCGCTTCGTGCAGGGGTTTGCGGGTGGTGCGGCTGAGCACGATCACGCCGAGAAAGGCGAACCCCGCCCAGGTGAACGCGTGGGGCGGATTCACCAGCCCCTGCACCATCGCACCGCCGAAGATCGCCATGGGAACAATGAAGATGACGCCTAGGCCGCCGCTGAAAAAGGCGTATTGCAGCGAGCGCCGCAAAAGCCCCTGGAAGCCGAAGAGCTTTTGCCGGGAAATGGAGTAGGCGACGATGATGGGGTACAGGCCGAGCGTGACGGTCAGCGCGTTGGCGTAGGGCGCCCAGCCGGAGCGCGGCGCCAGCAACAGAACAAACGCCCCCAGCAGCGCCGGGCCGAAGGAGACCCAAGCGCCCCAGTTCATCAGTTGATATTGGCACCGTTGCCTTGGGTCCACGTTCTTCGGCCGCGCGGGCGCGTACCAGCGCGCTCCGCCCAGCGTCAACGCCCAAGCTAGGGCGATGGTCACCGCCGAGGCCGTGGCCAAAATGCCCGCCCGGCTCCACAGCGCCAGCCGCCAGAAGGCGCCTACCGCGCAGACGCCCGAGACCACGACCAGCGCCAGGAATACCCGCCCCACCACCGTCGTGGCGGGCCTATCATCCGGTTCGCGTCCAATCCGCCGGATGGACCGGTAGACCGCGAAGGCGGAAAACGCATAGAGCAGCGCCGCCGGCGTCATGACCACCAGCCACAGTCCCATCAGCAGCGGATGCCACGCGCCGGCCCAGCCATGGAATCTCCACGCCGCGAACCATCGCATCACCGCCAACGGCGTTTCCAGCAGGCCGATCGCCAGCATGGACCAGCCGAACCAAAACGGCCCCGGCGTGTCCCAGCGATAGGCCAGGATGTAAAGGCCGCTGGAAAAATACAGCAAAAAGATAATGACCAGCACCAGCCCAATGCGCTGGCCGGGATCCTACGGCGGGCGGAACGTCAGCATTCGCGTTGCATGCCCCTGGCGCGCGAGGAATGTCAGCGGCTGGCCGCCCTCCGCCGACAGGTTCAGGTAGGCGAGCGGATTCGGACGGTTGAGCGTATGGCCGTTCACCGCCAGCAGGCGCATGCCGGGCGCCAGTCCTGCCCGCGCCGCCGTGCTGCCCGCCTCGACCTGGGGGTGACCATGGCCGCGGTCCCGCGCCGCGCCGCGTGAAAGCCCAAGCGGGCGGACGGCAGAATCCACCCGGCCTGCGTCGCCAGGCCCGCGGCCAACAGCACGCAGAGATACAGCAGCAGGCGCGTGCGCCACGAGCGGACCATCCGCCCATTGTAAACGCCGGCCGCGGACGCCGGTTCCATCGGTCGCGGGCCGCCAGGGGCCGCTCGGGGCCGCCCGGCCGCGCCGCGGGCGCTACGGCGCGCCGAAGCCCTCCAGCGAGCGCAGGGCGGAATCGTCCGCGCTGGGGTTCATGGCGAATAAGTCGGCCAGGAAGCGCTCGGGGTTCAATTCCCAAAACCGCCGCAAGGAGAGCTCCGTAATCGTCTGCCGGACCAAGCTGGATTCCCGCAGCACCGCCACGGTCGCATATCCCTGCCGCCGCCGCAACTCCCCATGGCGGCGCGCGGCTTCGGCACGAGCCACCGTCGTCAACCGGTGCGGCGTGCGCAGGTTCGCCACGACCTCGGCCAGCACTTCCTCGAGGTCGTCCAGCCGCGCCTCCCTGGACAACGCGACCATTGCGACCAGGGGGTCCGCTTCGGCCCGCGCCAGCCATTCCTCGACCAGATCCCGCCGGTATTTTTCGATCAACCCGGCTAGATCCAAATGGGGCGCGGGCGCGCTTTCCGGCGCGGCCAGCCATTCGACGGCGGTTTCCAGCGACTCCGGGTGCACGGGCTTGACGAAGGTGCGATCCACGAACGACTGGATGGTCGTCCATGCCGCGGCGAAATCGGGCAGGCCGGTGAGCAAGATGACGCCGGCGGAGGGGCGAAGCTGTTTCAACGCCCCGGCGAGAATGAAGCCGCTGCCACGGCCGCCGATGTCGAGGTCGGTGAGGAGCGCATCGTAGTCCTCGGTCGCGAGCCGGCGCAGCGCGTCGGAGGCGGCGGTGCAGCTTTCGGCGGCGCGGCCGCGGATGCGCAGGAACTCGGCGTTGAGGGCGGCGATGTCCGGGTCGTCATCCACCACCAAGATTCGTTTGGCCAGGGCGTTCGTTGGATGCTGGAGCTGGCCGTCGCGGTCATCCCGTGTTCCGCCGCTGCGCCAGGCGGGTCCACGCCGCCGCCCGATAGGCGTAGACCCCCAAATTGAGTACGCACACCGCCACCGCGCCGGTGACGATCTCCCGGTCGGAGAGGTTCGGGTAGACGAACTGCTGCAAGTAATGCAGCAGAAATGCCCCGCGATACGCCGCCCCGCCGGCCCGGGCATCAAAATCCTGTTCCAGCAGCGTCAGCGGGCAGGGCCACGGCGCCAGCTCGATGAGGATGCCCCACGCCAGGGAGGCGAGATGCAGGCCGGTGAGCCACTTCCGGCCGCGGGTCCAAAAGGCGCCCAGGGCGACCCAGACGATAAACAGCGCATGCAGCGCCAACACCGCCGTCGTCAGATCCGCAAATACCGTCAATCCGCGCTTTGCCTCCCGTCGCTTTCCGATCGCCAGGGTCGGGCCGTTTGCCCTGGCGGCAAAGTTGGCGCGAAAAGGCCGCGACGTTCCCTGCGTGCCCACGGAGCGCAGTAGCAGGCCGCGGCTCGCACAAGCCAGCGCAGCGGCGCAGGCCCAGCAACGCGCGGGCGGGCGCTGGGACGAACGCGGTTCCCAGACGCGCCCGCGCGCCCAGCGGGACGCGCGGCGCGGCCGCGCTGGGGCCGGCTCCAGTCAGTCGCGCGCAGCGCCGCTAGGGACAGCGCCATTCCCGCCGCTCCGGTCCCAGCAGCTTCTCCGCCGCTTCCGGACCCCAACTGCCGGCCGCATAGGGCATGGGTGGTTCGTCGGCCTGGTCCCGCAGCGCCAGCACCGGGGCCAGCACGCGCCAGGCGTATTCCGCCTCATCGCGCCGCGTGAACAGCGTGCCGTCGCCGCGCAGCGCGTCCAGCAGCAGGGTTTCATAGGCGGTCGGCGCGGAGGCGGGCGTGATCCGGCCATAGCGAAAGTCCATATTCACCGGCTGCAACTGAATGCCCAGGCCCGGCTGCTTCACCTCGAAGCAAAGCGCCATGCCTTCTTCCGGCTGTATCCGCAGCCGCAGGCTGTTGGGCGCCAGGCTTTGCTGCTGCGCGGCGGTGAACAGGCGATGTGGCATTTGCTTGAAGGCGATCGCGACCTCCGTGACCGCCTTGGCCAGCCGCTTCCCGGTGCGCAGGAAGAACGGCGTTCCCGCCCAGCGCCAATTGTCCACGTACAGCCGCAGGGCGACGAAGGTCTCGGTGCGGGAGCCCCCGCGGACGCCATGTTCCTGCAAATATCCGCGCGCCGGCTGGCCGCCGCTTTCGCCTTCGGTATATTGGCCAAAGACCACTTCCTCGCCGCGCGCGCCGCGCAGCGGGCGCAAGGAGCGCAAGACCTTGGCCTTCTCATCGCGGACGGCGTCGGCGTCGAACGCGGCTGGCGGCTCCATGGCGGTCAGCGTCAGCAGTTGCAGCAAATGGTTCTGCACCATGTCCCGCAGCGCCCCGGCGGTGTCGTAATAGCCGGCGCGGTCCTCGGCGCCGATGGTTTCCGCCGCGGTAATCTGCACGTGGTCCACGAACTTCTGGTTCCACAGCGGCTCGAAGATGGCGTTGGCGAAGCGGAACATCAGGATGTTCTGCACCGTTTCCTTGCCCAGATAATGGTCAATGCGGAACACCTGATCCTCGGCGAAGGCCTCAAGCACCACCCGGTTCAGTTCCTGCGCCGAGGCCAAATCCACCCCAAAGGGCTTTTCCACGATGATCCGCCGCCAGCCCCCGTCCGATTTGGCCAGTCCATGCCCGGCCAGCGCCTGGATCACGGGTTCGTAGGCCACGGGCGGCGTCGCCAGGTAAAACAGGGCGTTCACCGGCTGGCCGTGGTCGTGGCGCAGCCGCGCCTTCAAACGCTCATAGCCGCCATCGCCGCCGTCATAGGCGCCATGCACGTAGCAGGTGGTGCGCGCGAAGTCCTCCCAAGCGGCGGGGTCGAAGGCCTCGGCAGGGAGAAATTCGGTGATGCCCTTGCGCAGCCGCGCGCGGAAGCGTTCGTCGTCCCATTCGCCGCGGGCGAAGCCGATGAGGCGAAAGCCTTCGCCCAGCCGCCCGGCGCGGTACAAACGGTAGAGCGCCGGCGCCAATTTGCGGTAGGCCAAATCGCCGGTGGCGCCAAAGATGACGATGGTGGCGGGGCCGGCGGCGCCATTGGCCGGCGGCGGCGGGGGAGAACCCTTCACCCGTTTATTATGGCGGATAGGCGCGCGCGCCAGCGCCTAATGGCCGCCGGCGGTTGCGGCGATGGCCTGTTCAACCCGCGACTGGCCGGCGCGCAGCGCGGCCTGCGAGCGTGCCTCGACATTCAGGCGCAGCAGCGGCTCGGTATTGGAAGGACGGAGATTGAACCGCCAGTCGCTGTAGGCGGCCGACAGCCCGTCGGTGAAGTCCTGCGCGGCGTCGCCAAACCGCGGGGTCACCGCCGCCACCACCGCCTTGGGATCGGCCACCTCGAAGTTGATTTCCCCGGAAACGAAGTACTTGGCCCGCAGCGGCCGGACGAACTCCTCCAGCCTCTTTTGTTCCCGGCCCAGCAACTCCAGCAAAATCAGCAGCGGGATCATGCCGTTGTCGCGGAACCAATTGCGGCGGAAGTAAAAATGCGCCGACATCTCGCCGCCGAACTCCGCTCCGCTCTCCCGCATCTTGTCGGGGATGATGGTCATGCCCGCCCGGCTGAGCACCGTCTTGCCGCCCAGCTCGGCGATGGTTTCCTGGGTGGCCCAAATGCTGCGCGGGTCAATGACGATGGTCGCCCCCGGGGTGCGGCGCAGGATGGAACGCGCCAAAATCGCCGTGGCGAAATATCCGCTGAGAAAATATCCCGTCCCGTCCACGAAGAAGCAGCGGTCGCCGTCGGCGTCCCAGGCGGCGCCCAAGTCCGCCCTTTCGTTCCGCACCGCGGCGCAGAGCTCGTCGTGGTTTTCCGGCAGCAGGGGATTGGGCACCCCCCCGGGCACGGGAAACGTTCCGTCCGGCTCCCCGTGCCGGGCGATGATCTCGATGGGCAGCCGGCCGCGCGCGACCACGCGCTGTAAGACCTTCACCTGCATGCCGCAATTGCCGTCCGCGACCAGCCGCACTTTTGGGATGAGGGCGGTGTCCACGTAGGAAAGCACGTAGTCGGCGAACTCATCCCACAGGTCCCGTTCCTCGCGCCGGCCGCGCGGTCCGGTGTAGGCGGGGGGCCCGCCCGCCTGGATCTCCGCCAGCGCCCGGTCCCGCACCGCCATCAGGCCGCTGTCCAGCGCCAGCGGCTGGGCGCCGCGGCGGCAGAAGTTGAAGCCGTTCCATTCCTTGGGATTGTGCGAGGCGGAGATGGTGAAGCCGCCGTCCACTGGCAGCGTGGCCGCGGCGAAATAGAACATGTCGGTGGAGACCACGCCGATATCCAGCACATTCACCCCGGCGGCCAAAAGCGCCTCGGTCGCCGCCGCCGCCAGTTTGCCCCCGGAGGCGCGCACATCCCGCGCCACCACCAGCGTTTTGGCCTGCACCACCGCGGCAAAGGCCCGCGCAACCGCCGCCGCGCCGGCCTCATCCAGTTGGCTGGGGTACAAGCCGCGGGCGTCGTAGCTTTTGAAAATGGCTGGATCGAGCATGGACTTTCCTTCCCGTTCGGGGCGGGCGCAAAGCCTACTGCCGGCGGCGGGCATAGTGATGGTGGCGGCGAGTGGACTCGAACCACTGACCTACGGATTATGAGACCGTCGCTCTAACCGGCTGAGCTACGCCGCCACGGGCTGGAACTTCAATCCTATCATCAGCTTGCCAAACGGGTGATGGGCCGCCGCCCGGTCCTTGCGAGGCGTTCCCGGGGAACTTGTGTCCGGCGCACGGGCGCCGGCGGTTCGATGCCCATCGTCCGTCCAACCTCGGTTCTGGCCGGCGCATCGCCTAGAAAAATGCGGCGAAATCGCTCGATGCGCGTTTGGCCATGGCTGGCCGTGGGGATCGGCATCGGCTGGCTGACCGCGCCGCGGCGCGGCAGCTCAGTCCGTGCCCACATCCGGCAAAAGGCTTGGCACTGGACCCGGTTGGCTATCCGCTATGCTGGCCGGCGCGGCCGCGACTGGCGCAATCGCCTTGCCGGAACCGCCGTCGAACTGCGGCGCGCCACCCGCCCGGAGCCCGCCGTCGCGCCAGTGACGCTGGCCGCCCGTGTGCGCAGCCGGCTGGGCCGGCAATTTTACCTGGGGCAGGTCGAAATCACCGCCGACGGCGGCGTCATTCACCTTTCCGGCCGGATGCCCAGCGATGGCGAACGCGAGCGGTTGATCGCCGCGGTCCGCGCGGTGGAAGGGGTGCATGAGGTGACCGCCGAGCACCTGCGCGCCGCCTAGCGCCTGTCCTTGCGGCCGGTGCGCCGTTTTGTATTAACCGCGTCAATTGGACGCAAACAAAGCGGCGCCAGGCGCGTAAGATCGCCTTAATCAAGCCGGGCCCGCCGCCGCGGGCAAGGCAAGTTAGGACGGAAACAGTATGGAGAGCAGGATTGAGAAACGGCGGGAGTCGCGTTCGACTCAGCGCTATCCGGTCACCATTCGAGCGCTTCCCGCAGGGGCGGCGCAGGCCGCCGAAACCCTTGATGTCAGCGCCCTGGGCGCCAGCCTGCGGGCGCCGTTTTCGCTGCCGGTGGGGGGCTTGGTCCGCGTGGCGATGCGGGGCACGGAGGGCGGGGCCGATGCCCGCATCGTGCGCTGCACGCCCCAGGGCGGCCAATTCGTCATCGGCCTGGAGTTCACCGGCGCCGCGCCCAACTGGCCGGCCGCCTCCGCCGCCAAGGCCTGAGCGGCGGCGGCGGCGCTTCCAGCCGCGGACCCCAGGGCAACGCCGCAGCCGCGGGAGGGAGAAACCGGGACAAACGTCCGCGCCTGTCATGCGAGCCGCCTGCGGCGGCAACTGGGCGACGCCCGCCGCGCCAGCCGGCCTCCATCGCCAGCCGTCGCTGCCCCGCCCTGGGCACGCCAACGGCGGGCTCAAAATGCACCGGCTGCTCCTCCCGCCGATGGCCGGACCCCGGTCCCCGCGCCGTACTCCCGCCCGGTGTATGATAACTGCCGTTTGGCCGGGAGACGTTCATGTCCAAAAAGCCCTTTGCCGTGGCCCTCGCCGCCTTCTGCCTGCTGGGTTTCTCCGCCTTCGCCGCCGCCCCCAAGCCGCTCTCGCCCTTTCACGGCATGCGCTGGCGCCTGATCGGCCCGTTCCGCGGCGGCCGCGTCGTCGCGGTTACCGGCATTCCCGGGAACGCCACCACCTTTTATTTCGGCGCCGTCGCCGGCGGCGTCTGGAAGACCACCGACGCCGGGCAAACCTGGAAGCCGGAGTTCCAGCATCAGGCGGTCAGTTCCATCGGCGCCATCGCCGTCGCGCCCTCGGATCCCAATATTGTCTATGCCGGCACCGGTGAAGCCGACATTCGCGGCGACATTTCCTATGGCGACGGCGTCTATAAATCCATTGACGGCGGCAAGACCTGGCGCCATCTCGGGCTGATGCGAACCCAGCGCATCGGGGCGCTGATCGTGGACCCCAAGAACGCGCGGCGTTTGTTTGTCGCGGCGCTGGGCGACGTCTTCGGTCCCAGCGCGCATCGCGGCTTGTACCGGTCCCTAGACGGCGGCCGCACCTGGCAAAAGGTTCTGTACGTCAACAATCGCACCGGCGCCATTGACGTCGTCTTCGACCCCGACAACGCGCACATCCTTTATGCCGCCATGTGGCAGGCGGATCGCACCCCGTGGGGCATGAGCAGCGGGGGGCCGGGCAGCGGCCTTTACAAATCCACGGATGGGGGCACGACCTGGAAGCGGCTCAGCGGCCACGGGCTGCCAGGCGGCGTGCTGGGCAAGATCAGCGTCTCCGTCAGCGGCGCCGACCCCGACCGGGTTTATGCGCTGATCGAAGCCAAAAAAGGCGGACTCTACGTTTCCAACAACGCCGGCCGTAGCTGGCATTTGGTCAATGCCCAGGACAGCCTGCGCCAGCGCGCTTGGTATTTCACCGACGTCTATGCCGATCCGAAGGCGGTGGACACGGTGTACGTGCTCAACACCTCCATGCTCCGCTCCACCGATGGGGGCCGCACATTTAAAAACGTGGGCGCGCCGCATGGCGACAACCACGACCTGTGGATTGACCCGACCGATCCGCAACGCATGATCAACGGCAACGACGGCGGCGCGACGATCACGGAGAATGGCGGCCGCAGTTGGTCTTCCCTCAACAACCAGCCGACCGCCGAGTTCTACCATGTCGCCACCGACAGCCGCTTTCACTTTTATGTGTATGGCGCCCAGCAGGACAACAGCACGGTCGCGATCGCCAGCACCACGGGCCGCGGCGTCATCACCAATAAGGATTGGTATTCCGTCGGCGGCGGCGAAAGCGGCTGGGTGGTTCCGGAACCGGGCGATCCGAATGTCGTCTACGCCGGTTCCTACGATGGCCTGATCACCCGCTGGGACCGCAAGACCGGGCAGGAGCAGGACATTAATCCTTGGCCCGACAATCCCATGGGCTCGGCGGCGGCGGGGCTGAAATACCGCTTCCAGTGGACCGCGCCGATCATGATCTCCCCGTTCGCGCCGCACAACTTGTATTTCGGCGGCAACGTGCTGTTCAAAAGCACCGACCAGGGGCAAAGCTGGACGGTCATCAGCCCTGACCTGACGCGCAACGACAAGGCCAAACAGGCCTCCTCCGGCGGGCCCATCACCCAGGACAACACCAGTTCGGAGTACTACGACACGATCTTCTGCCTGGCGGAGTCGCCGGTGCGGCGCGGCGTTCTCTGGGCGGGCAGCGATGACGGCCTGGTGCATGTGACGCGGGACGGCGGGCGGCATTGGGCCAATGTGACCCCGCCCACGCTGCCCAAGTGGACCAAGATCAGCATCATCGAGGCGTCGCATTTTGCCCCCGGCGCCGCCTATGTCGCCGCCAATGGGGAAAAAAGCGACGACTTCCATCCCTACATCTTCAAAACCAGCGACTACGGCCGCACCTGGACGCGGATCGTGAATGGTCTTCCCCCGGACGTCTATGTGCACGTCGTACGCCAGGACCCGGTGCGCCGTAACCTGCTGTTCGCCGGCACCGAGCAGGGGATTTTCTACTCCATCAATGACGGGGCCGAATGGCATTCGCTGCAATTGAACCTGCCCACCGCGCCGGTGCGCGACATCGCCGTGCACGGCAGCGAATTGGTGGTGGCCACGCACGGCCGGGCGTTCTGGATTCTGGACGACATCACTCCCTTGCGCCAGTTCCAACCCGCCATCGCCGCCGCCGCGGTGCATCTGTACCGGCCGCGTACCGCCTACCGCTCCCGTTCGTTCGGCTTTTTCTTCCGCCACCTTCAGGGCGTCGGCCAGGGGGCGCCGGGCGGAGCGATCGTGGATTATTGGCTCAAGTGCAAGCCCAAGGGCCCGATGACGCTCAAGATCTTGACGTCCTCGGGCGCGGTGGTGGACAGCTACTCGACGGCGAAAAAGAAAGGGCCGGCGGCAGGTGGCTTTTTCGCCCGTTTTCTCCAGGGCCCGAAATTGCCCGACCATGCCGGGCTCAACCGGTTTGTTTGGAACGAACGCTATCCCAATCCCAAGCCCATCATTCCGCCGATCGGCCATTGGGGCTTCGCCCAGGGCGTATTGGCGACGCCCGGCCAATATCAAATCCAGCTCACCGCGGCGGGCCGCACCTATACCGAGCCGCTGGTGATCCAGCCCGATCCTCGGGTTCGCGCCACCGCGGCCGATTACCAGCGCCAGTTCGCCTTGGCGCAAAAAATCGCGGCCGAGGTCAGCGCCATTGACCAGGCGGTCAATCAAATGCGGGCGGTGGAAAAACAGCTCGCCGCCTTGCAGGGGCGCATCGCCGCGCAGCCGCGGGCCCATGCCGTGCTGGTGGCGGCGAAAGCGTTGCATGGCGACGTGCGCAAGGTGGTCGCTGCGTTGGCCGACGTCCGTATCCAGAGCGGCGAAGACGCGCTGAATTATCCCATCCGGCTGAACGACAAATACGCCAATCTGCTGAGCACGGTGGAGGGGTCGGATAACGCTCCGACGCCCCAGTCCTACGCCGTTTACCGCTATCTCAACGCCAAGCTCCGGCCGCAATTGGCCGCCTGGCGTTCCTTGCAGCAGCATCAGTTGCTGGCGCTGAACCGGCTGATGCAAAAAGAAGGCGTGCTGGCCATTGCCGCGCCGGTCGCCGCGGGCCCGCACCGCGCCGTGGCCTCGGCCGGCAAGCCCTAGCCGGCGGCGCGAAAACGCCAATGCGGCGGGCGCCCGCCGCGGTCCCGGTGAGCGGCTGGCGTAGCGCCGTTGCCGCGCCGCGCGGGCGCGGAGCCGGGCGCCGGCCCGGCGCGCCGAGGGGTGCATTTCGCGGTTCCACTGGACCAAGGGACGGTCCCGCGCCGCGGGCGGCATGCTAGCGTCCTAGCAGCGGCTGCATCTGCGGATCCCATGCATATTGACGATATTTTGCGATTGGCCCTCGAGCGCAAGGCCAGCGACATTCACCTGAAGGTCGGGGGCGTGCCCTACCTGCGCACCGACGGCGAACTGAAGCCGCTGCAAGAAATGAGCCGCCTCACGCCCGAGGGCATGCTCACCATGGCGTTCAGCATGATGAGCAACAAGAACAAGCAGCGCTTCAAGGACACCAACGAAGCCGACTTCGCCTACAGCCTCTCCGGCATGGGCCGCTTTCGCGTCAATGTCTTCCAGCAGCGCGGCAACGTGGGCATGGTGCTGCGCGTCGTGCCGACCCGCATCCAGACCACCGAGGAGCTGTTTCTGCCGCAGGTGATCGAAAAGCTCTGCGAGGAGCGGCGCGGCCTGATCCTGGTCACCGGCACCACCGGCTCCGGCAAGTCCACCACCCTGGCCGCCATGGTGGACCGCATCAACGCGACGCGCAGCGACCACATCATCACCATCGAGGATCCGATCGAGTTTCTGCACCGCGACAAGGCCGGCATCGTCAATCAGCGCGAGGTGGACGTGGATACCGCCACCTTCAGCGTGGCCCTGCGCGCCGCCCTGCGCCAGGACCCGGACGTGGTGCTGGTCGGCGAAATGCGCGACCTGGAGACGATCCATACCGCGCTGCTGGCCGCCGAAACCGGCCATCTGGTCATGTCCACCCTGCACACGCTGGACGCGACCGAAACCATCCAGCGCATCATCGCGGTCTTTCCCGCCGACGAGCAAAAGCAGATCCGGCTGCAACTGGCCTCGACGCTGAAGGGCATTATCTCGCAGCGTTTGGTGCGCAAGGCGGATGGCATCGGCCGCGTGCCGGCGGTCGAGGTTTTGGTCACCACCAACTACATTCGCGACTGCATCGTCATCCCGGAGAAGACCACCATGGTGCGCGACGCCATCGCCGCCGGCGGCTCGCAATACGGCATGCAGACCTTCGATCAAAGCCTGCTGGGCCTATGGCGCAAGGGCCTGATCACCTACGACGTGGCCTTGCAGAACGCCAGCCATCCGGACGACTTCAAGCTGCGCGCCCAGGGCGTCAGCTCTGGCGGCGCGGACGCCGCCGCCGACGCGCCCGCCACCGCCGGCGAATTCGACCGCGGCTTCTAGCCGCGCCGGGCAGGGCGGCGCCGGCGCGCCGTTGCGCGCCCGATCTTTCCGGGAGCCGCTCGCCGCGGCGCTGATCCCGTGTCCCATCCTCCCGGCCGGCCCGCGCGGCGGCTGCGATCGCCGGGCCCGGCGCCGGGCGTGGGCCGGGGAGGGTCCGCGGCGCAGCCGCCCAGGCGCGGCCCTTTTTTGCTTGCGGAATACCACACCGTATGCAATATATGACTCTCGTACGGAGTCCAAGGTGCGCGCGACCGAGGTCGCTCGGCGCCGGGTTTGCCGCCCGGAACTCTGGAATATCCGAATCAAAGGAAACGCAATCCATGCCGTCGAAGCTTCGCCCGTGGCTCCTCTCCGTTTTGTGCTTGGCCATGCTGCCCGCCGCGGCCCAGGCGCAGGGACGGCTGGCCAATTACCGGAACGCCGAAACGTTCATGCTGGGCAATGTCTTCGCCCACATCCGCCTGGCGCGGGTCACTCCCACCTGGATCAGCCCTGACCGCTTCTGGTATCTGCGGGCGGGGCCGCAAGGGCGGCGATTCCTGGTGGTGAACGCGGCGCGGAATACGGTCGCGGCGGCGTTCGATCAGGCGCGGATTGCCGCCGCCCTGTCCCAGGCCGCGCATCGCCCGGTGCGGGCGCATCACCTGCCCTTCGAGGATTTCCGCTACGCCGAGCATGAGCGCGCCATCCAATTCAACTTCGCGCGGGCCGGTTGGACCTGCTCGCTCCAGTCAGCGAGCTGCGCCAAGGGGCCGCAAATCCCCGCGCTGTTCCCTCATTTCCGCTACGCCCCGGCATTCGTGCCGCACGGCGCGGCCTCGCTGGAGAACGTCTCGCCCAACGGCAAGTGGACGGCGTTCGTGCGCGATCACAATTTGTTCGTACGCTACCAGACCGGCGCGGTCGTCCAGCTGACCTCTAACGGCAAGCCGGGCGACGACTATGCCACGCCGCTTCCCGATCTGCGTACGCTGGTCGCCGAGGGCGTGACCAACGGAGACAACGTCAAGGAACCACCGGCGGTCTTTTGGTCGCCGGACTCGAGCGAGCTGATCACCTACCGGCTGGACTCCAGGAACGCCGGCCGCTACAACAGCATCCAGTTCGTGCCGCCGCATCAGCTGCGGCCCATCGCCTACAACTACGTTTATCCGCTGCCCGGGGAGATTTTGCCGCAGGCGTATCCGGTGATCTTCAACCTGAATACCGGCAAGCGCATCAACGTGGCGACGCCGCCCATTCGGATCCAATTCGAAGGCGGGCCGTACTTCCGCTGGCTGAACACTCGCACGGTGTTTTACACCTACGACCACCGCGGGGAAAAGAGCATTGTCCTGCGGGAAATCAACGCCCAGACCGGCGCCCAGCGGGATATCCATCGCGAGGTGGCCAAGCCCTATCCCTACGTGGATCCCGGCGAGAGCCTGTTCCGGTTCGTGGATCACAACCGGGAGTTCCTGTGGGCCTCGGAACGCAGCGGCTGGAATCAGCTCTATCTGTACGACGCGCGGACCGGCAAGCTGATCAACCGGGTGACCCACGGCGACTGGGTCGTGCGGCGCATCGTGGCGGTGGATGAGAAGACGCGGCAGGTGTATTTCCTCGCCGGCGGGGTCAATCCGAGGATGGACCCCTATTACACGCAGCTCTACCGCGTGAACTTCAACGGTACGGGCATGCAGTTGCTGACGCCGGGGAATTACGATCACGCGGCGAGCGTCTCCCCGGACGGGCGCTTTATCGTCGACAACTATTCCACCGTCTCCGATCCCGGCGAGTCGGTGTTGCGCCGGGCCAGCGACGGCACGGTCCTCTGCGTGCTCGAGCGGCCCGATATCGCCTGGCTACAGCGCCAGGGTTGGGCCCCTCCCATCCATTTCGAGGGCAAAGCCGCCGACGGCAAGACCGATCTGTACGGCGTGATCGTCCGACCGACGCATTTCAACGCGGCCAGGAAATACGCCGTGCTGGAAAACATCTACACCGGGCCGCAAGGGTTCTTCACGCCGAAGTCGTTTGGCGCGGCGCTGCGGCTGCAGTCCATGTCGGAGCTGGGCTTCGTGGTGGTGATGCTGGACGGCCGCGGCACCACGGGCCGCTCGCGCGCCTTCCACGATTTCTCCTATCACAACATGGGCAACGTCTTCGTGGACCATGTGGCGATGATCAAGCAGATGGGGGCGAAATATCCGTGGATGAACCTGAAGAAGGTCGGGATCTACGGCACCTCCGCCGGCGGGTACGGCTCCGCGCATGCATTTCTCCAGTTCCCGGGCTTCTACAAGGTCTGCGTCTCGACTTCCGGCGATCACGATCCGCGCATGGACAAGGCCTGGTGGAACGAGCTGTATCAAGGCTGGCCGGTGGGCAAGGACTACGCCGAGCAGGCCAATGCGGCGCTGGCCAAGAATCTCCAAGGGCATCTGCTGCTGATCCACGGCGACATTGACGACAACGTCAATCCCGCCGAGACGATGCGCTTGGTGAGTGCGCTGATGACCGCGAACAAGCCCTTCGACATGCTCTTGGTGCCGAACATGTACCACGGCGACAGCGGGCCGCACGCGCTGTACGTCACGCTGCGGCGCTGGAACTATTTCGTGCGCCATCTGCTGGGCGTCCCGCCGCCGGCGCATTTCGTCCTCCACCCGCGCCGGTTCCATTTCTAAGCCGGCCGCGCGGGCCGGGACCTTTTTAGCGGCTCCGAAGGGCCGGCGCGAGCGCGGCCGTGAGGTTTCTCACGCTGCCGCCGTGGTGGCGCTAACTGGTAGCGGTTACAGCGGTTTCCGCTTGCGGAATCCTGAAACGTATGCAATATATGAGTGCCATAGCGAATGCGGTAAACCGCCAATCGCAATTACGGAGGAGTCACGGTGAAGAAGCGAATCGTCTTCTGCCTGCTGTGTGGATTTTGGGCGACGTTGAGTTTGTGGGCGCAGAACAATCCGACCGGCACGCTGGCGGGCGCGGTGATGGACCCCAGCCACGCCGCCGTGCCCGGGGCCAAGATCATCGCCGATGATCTGACCACCGGCATCGTGCTGAAGGCGGCCAGCGATTCCCAGGGCCGGTTTCAAATCGCCAACGTGCCTCCCGGGACGTACAACGTGGCGGTCACGGCCAAGGGATTTCAAAGCTCGGTGTTTCAATCCGTGGCCATCGTCGCCGGCCAGGTCTATGACCTCAATCCGGTGTTGAAGGTCGGCTCGGTGAGTTCCGAGGTGACGGTGCAGGCCGGCGCCCAGGTGCTGCACACCACGCAGACCGCGATCACCAGCACGGTCAGCGCCCGGGTGGTGAACAACGTGCCCACCGCCTCCTCCGACAACGCCATGTACGGCGCGACGCTGCTGAACCCGGCCATCCAGACCATCGGCGGGCCGCGCCAGTCCAGCGCCGAGGGCCTGCCCGGCGGCGCCGTCAACGTCACCATTGACGGCATCTCGGCGCAATGGGAGCAAGGCAAATCGGGCGATCCGTTCTTCGCGATGATCACCCCCAACGCCTCCGACGTCGGCGAGCTGGACATGACCACCGCCGCCGGCGGCCCGCAGACCAGCAGCGGCGCGGTGCAGGTCAACTTCATCAGCCAGCGCGGAACCAACCAGTGGCACGGCGGCGTTTGGGATTATTTCCGCAACAACGCGCTGAACTCCAACTACTACTTCAACAACCTGGCGGGCACGCCGCGGCAGACGGTGCGCTACAACCAGTGGGGCTACAAGGTCGGCGGCCCGATCCTCAAGAACAAGCTGTTCTTCTTCACCGACTTGAGCATCTTCAGCCAGCCGCAGAGCGACGCCATCACCAACACGCTGCTGACGCCGCAAGCGGCGCAGGGCCTGTTCACTTACGCGCCGCCCCAGGGCCAGATGCCCGGCTCGGCCAGTCCCAACGCCTGGACCACCTGCGACGCCGCCAACGGCACCTGCACCGCCAACCTGCTGGCGATGGCCAAGAATTATGGCGCGCCCTCCACCATCGACAGCTTCGTCGGCAACACGCTGGGGCTGATGCAGAAGTCCGTGACCGCGCCGGGCGTGGGTTCTTTGGGCAACACCTCGCTGTATCAGCAAGGCATCACCTTCAACGAGAACGGCACCGACCGGCAGCTGAACCCGGACCTGCGGCTGGACTACAACATCAACAGCAGTAACGCCCTGGAATTCGACTACCACCTCAGCCAGTTCATCCTCTCCCCCGCCTTCCTGGACGGCACCGCCTACACCTATCCGATCGCGCCCTTCAACACCAGCCAGGGCGGCTACTACGCCGACCGCGCGATCTGGTCGGTGGCCTGGCGCTGGACCGTCAGCCCGACGCAGAGCAACGACCTGCGCATCGGCTGGCAGAACAGCAAGGAGTCGTTCTTCAACAACGAGGTCGCCAGCATCTACCCGACGATGAACACCAACTTGGGCTCGATCCGCATGCGGCCGAACTTCCCCGGGGAGATCACCAACCCCTACCTCGGATACGGCCCCTACTCCGACTGGGACAATATCTGGCAGGTGATTGACAACTTCGCCTGGGTGGACGGCAATCACAACCTGTCGTTCGGCTTCAGCTTCAGCCGGCCCACGTACAAGGATCTGGGCACCAGCAACCTGGTCGCCAACGTCGGCGTGGGGCTGAGCGGCGGAGAGCCGGTCGCCACGCAGTTCAACACCACCAATCTGCCGGGCATCAGCAACGGCGATCTGACCGCCGCGCAAGATATCTACGGCATGCTGGTCGGCAACGTGACCAGCTACTCGGCCTCGGTGGCCTTCGATCCCGCCAAGCGCAACTTCGTGACCGGCGCGCCGACGGTGGACCAGTACTACCAAACCAACTTCGGCTTCTACGGCAACGACAGCTGGCAGGTCGAGCCCAACTTGACCTTCAACTACGGCTTGCGCTGGCAGTTCCAGGGCGCGCCGGTGGACCAGTTGAACGAGTACTTCATGCCCGCCAACGGCTATGCCGGGGTCTTCGGCGTCTCCGGCGTGAACAATCTGTTCAAGCCCGGCACGCTGACCGGCGCGGTGCCCAGTTTCGTCAACGACCAGGGCAAGTCCTGGTACCACAACTACTACGGCGACTTGGCGCCCAGCGTCGGCCTGGCCTGGGAGCCGCAGTTCGGCGGCTCCTGGTGGCGGAAGATCTTTGGCGACTCCGGCGACACCGTCCTGCGGGGCGGCTATTCCATCGCCTACTCGCGCGAAGGCATGGAGAATTGGAGCAGCATCTCCGGCGGCAATCCCGGCTACTACGGCAGCCAGTACTCCAACGCCATCCCCTATACGCAGACGCCCGTGGCCGGGCAGTTCGCCGCCGGGTCGGTGGCGCTGAACAACATGAGCATCCAGTCGGTGGCGCAGGATCCGAGCAGCTTCCAGACTTCGTTCCCGATCACGCCCTCGGCCTTCCAGGCGGTCAACGTGGTGGATCCGAATCTGCGCATGCCCATGGTGCAGTCCTGGTCGCTGGGCATCCAGCGGGCGCTTTCTCCGCATATGGCGCTGGAAATCCGCTATGTCGGCAACCACGCCACTGGTTTGTGGCAGCAGACCAACCTGAACGAGGTGAACATCTTCCAAAACGGCTTCCTGAATGAATTCAAGAACGCCGCCAGCAACATGGCCATCTGCCAGGCCAACGCCGCGGCCTGCCAGACGGCGCAAGCGAACGCCGGCGTGGCCAGCCCCGGCGCCGCCAACTTCGCCGATTGGGGCTTGCAAGGCCAGGTGCCGCTGCCCATCTTCACCGCCGCCTTCACCGGCGGCACCGCCGACGCGGCGGGCGCGGCCAGCCAGGCCAACCCCGGCTTCGCCACCAACACCAATTACCTGGCCACCGGCCAGGCCGGCGCCATGGCCAACAACCTGTCCAGCAGCTACAGCTACTGGCAGAACATCATGACGGCCGGCTACCCGTCCAACTTCTGGGTGGTGAATCCGCAAGCCACCGGCGGCGCCTATCTGCTGCGCAACGAGCTCCAGTCCACCTACAACGCCCTGGTCATTGACCTGCGCCGGCGTCCGCTGCACGGCTGGACCTTCGACATGAACTACACGCTGGCGCATGCGTTGACCAACGACTTCCAGCATGAGAACGGCATCAATTTCCTCAACTTCACCACCCTGCGCAATCCCGGCATGAACAAGGGGCCGTCGCCCTACGACATCCGCAACGCCTTCAAGATGTACTCGTTGTGGGATCTGCCCTTCGGGCCCGGCCATGCCTGGTCCAGCGGCAACGGGCTGGTGCGCACGCTGATCGGCGGCTGGCAATTCGGCACCACGATGCGCTGGCAGAGCGGCTACCCGGTCTGGATCAACGGCGGCAACGCCACGGTGAACCAGTACGACAGCGGCGTCCAGCTTAACGGTATGTCGCTGCAACAGGTGCAGAGCCTGCTGGGCGTTTACAAGACCGCCACTCCGGCGCCTGGCGCGGTCTGGTATGTGCCGCAATCGCTGCTGGGCACCGGCGGGCAACAGGCGAACTTCAACATCCTGTCGCCCTGCACCACGCCGGGCAAGTTCTGCGGCATGACGTTCCTTTACAGCCCGTCGTTCTACCGCGCCGATCTCTCGTTGATGAAGCGGACGCAGATCACCGAGCGGGTGCGCTCGCTGATTGAAGTCCAGTTCCTCAACGCCTTCAACAACGCCAACTTCATCTGGGGCAACACCTTCTTCGCCACCGCGGCCAAGAGCATTCAGTCCAGCGGCTTTGGCCGCATCTTCAGCGCCTACCAAGCGCAAGACGAGGGCAATGACCTGGGCGGCCGCACGGTGCAGTTGGTGGCGCGCTTCAGCTTTTAGCCGTACCCGTTTGTTGTGCCCGGCGCTCCTGGGCGCCGGCGGCCTCCTGAGGGCCATCCGCCGCCGCGTTTCCGTTCTCCGGGACGCGGCGGTTTTCTTTTGGCCGCCCACCGCGGCCCGCGGGCCAGCGCCGTCTGGTCTTCGTCTGAAGAGTGATGAATCGCACGGCGCTCCTCCCGTGAGCCAAACCGCGGTTCCGCCATAGGCAAAATGATCTTGACATTTCTCACGTAGTGGATTGTAGTTTCCTTCGTTTACTTTTGTTTTCCACTGCAAAAGCAAGCGGAGGTCCCTATGGCGGTGCGTCGGTGGATTGTATGCGTGGCGTTGGCAATTATGGTGGCGTTGGGGGCGGCGGCTCCCGCATGGGCGCAGTTCACGACGGCGAGCCTCGGCGGCCAGGTGACCGATGCCTCGGGTGGCGTGGTGGTGGGCGCGACGGTGCGCCTGCGGGATAGCGGGACCGGCCAGGTCTTTTCCGCCCGCACCTCGGCCGCTGGCCGCTACCTGTTCCCGGCGCTGCCGGTCGGCGGATACCGGCTGACCGTTTCCAAAGCCGGATTTCAGACCTTCGTGCAAACCGGTATTGTTCTGAGCGTTAACCAAACGGCTACTCAATCGGTGACGCTAAAAGTGGGCGCCGCCAGCCAGGAGGTGACCGTCAGCGGTAATGCGCCGCTGGTCACCACCCGATCGGCGGCGGTAGGCCAACTCGTGAACCGGCGCAGCATCGCCAACTTGCCGCTAAATGGCCGCCAGGCGCAGAGCCTGGTGTTCCTAGTGCCCGGCGCCGCGGACGTCACCAACAACTACTGCGGAGCGGGCTGCGAAGGCGGCGCGTACCCCGGCGAGCAATACGCCGACGTCAACGGCGGCGGCCCCAACGGCGTCAACTATCAGTTGGACGGCGCCGATAACAACGATACCTACATGAACACCAATCTGCCGTTTCCCGATCCCGACGCCATTCAGGAGTTCAGCGTCCAGACCGGGAACATGAGCGCGGAATACGGCAATGCGGTCAGCGGAGTGGTCAACATCGTCACCAAATCGGGCACCAACCGGTTCCACGGCGATCTGTTCGAGTTCCTGCGCAACGACGCCTTCGACGCGCGCAATTTTTTCGCCACCACGCGGGACCGGTTGAAGCAAAATCAGTTCGGCGGCACGCTGGGCGGGCCGATCCTGCGCAACAAGCTGTTCTTCTTCGCTAGCTACCAGGGCGAAATCACCCGCACCGCACCCAACGGCAACATTGCCATCGTGCCCACGCTGGCCGAGCGCGGCGGCAACTTCGGCGCGCTGTGCTCCGCGTACGACTCCGCGGGCATGTGCACCGCCGCCGCCTTGGCGGCCGGCGGCACGCAGCTGACGGATCCGAGTACCGGTCAGCCCTTCGCCTATAACAAGATTCCCTCCGGCGACCTCTCGACGCCGGCGCGGAACTTCCTGAAGTACCTGCCCCTGCCCAATCAGCCGGGCGGTGTGCTGAACTATCTGGGCCCCGCGGCCAACACGACCGACAATCAGTTTCTCGGCAAAATTGATTACTATCTGGGCGCCAAGCAGCACATCAGCGGGCATTATTTTTTCACCCGCTTCAACGAGCCGGCGCCGGCGGTGGGCAACGACATTCTGGCCATGAGCTCCAACGCCAACCGCATCCGGGTGCAGACGGTGGCGCTGAACGACGCCTATGTCGCCTCGCCGACGCTGCTGTTCAACACCTGGTACGGCTGGAACCAGCAGGTGGGCGGTTACGTGCAGTCGGCGCCGTTTTCGGCCAATGCCCTGGGAGTGAACATGGCGCCGTCGCCGACGCCGCAGTTGAACATCACGGTGGACGGCTACTTCGCCGCCGGTTCCTCCAATGTCGGCGCCTACGACCGCGGCGACCAGACCCTGCGGGAAGTGATTACCTGGGTCAGGGGCAATCAGCAGTTGACCATGGGCGGCGAGATGCTGCGCGTCACCGCGCCCATCAACAATCAATACCTGCAGGGCGGCAGCTTCGATTTTGGGGGAAGTCTTTCGGGCAACAACCTCGCCGATTTCATGCTAGGCGACGTGACCCAGTTTGTTCAGGGGGGCGGGATTTACGCCAACGTTACCGGTTACAACTGGGCGGCGTTCCTCCAGGATGACTGGCACGCGACATCCAGCCTGACGCTGAGCGGCGGGCTGCGCTGGAACCCGTACCTGCCCTATACCGACAGCGAGAACCGGCTGCCTTGTTTTCTGCCCGGGCATCAGTCGCGGCGCTTCCCCAACGCGCCGGCGGGCCTGCTGTTCGCGGGCGATCCCGGCTGCCCGGCGGGCACGGTCGAGTCCAATTGGTCGGCGTTCGCCCCGCGCCTCGGTTTCGCCTACCGGGTCACCGCGGATGGGAAGACCAGCCTGCGCGGCGGCTTCGGGCTGTACTATCAACCGCCGGAAACACTGGCGTGGCAGGATGCGGCCGGCGTTGCCCCCTTCGCGCCGGTCTTCACGCTGAACGGCGTCAGCTTCGCCGATCCCTGGAGCAGCGCCGGGCTGAGCGATCCCTTCCCGGCGCAGTTCGGGCCGAAGCTGCCGCCGTCGAACGTCGCCTTCACCCTGCCGGCTACGCTCTCCTACTATTTCGCGCCGGGATTCACCATGCCGGTGATCACCACCTGGAACCTGACGCTGGAGCGCCAGTTGGGCAACACGTTCCTGGTGCGCGCCGCCTATTTCGGCAACCGCGGGCAGCACCTGTTTGGCACGTCGGATCAAGAGCCGATGGCCGACATCAACGCCGCCGCCTATGTGCCGGGCAATTCGACCGAAAACAACACGCAGCAGCGGCGGCCCTATCCGAACTTCGGCCCCATCGGCGCAATTGACTCGGGCTACAACTCCAACTACAACGCGTTGCAACTGACCGTGCAGAAGCGCATGGGGCACGGGCTGTCGTTCTTGGCCGACTACACCTGGGCGCGCAACTTCAACGACTTTTCCGAATCGGTCAGTCAGAGCTACTATCAAACCAACCCGTATAACCGCGCCTTTAACTACGGTCCCGCATCGAGCGACCTGCCGCAGTCGTTCAAGTTCTCCGGAACCTGGGCGCTGCCGGCGAGCCATCGGGCGGGGATCCTGGGCAAGCTGCTGAGCGGCTGGGAGGCGGCGCCGATATTGACGTGGCAGAGCGGCTTTCCGTACACGGTCATGAGTGGCTTGGACAATTCCTTCAGCGGCGATTATGTGGATCGCGCCAGCCTGACCGGCGCCGGCATGGCGGGCGCCACCCTCAGCGCGGGGCGGTCGCATGCGGCTCAGGTTCAGGAGTACTTCAACACCTCGGTGTTCGCGCCCAATGCCCTGGGCACCTTCGGCAATGAGCCGAAAAACGGCCTGCGCGGCCCGGGCCTGTTCAACACGGATCTGGCGATCCTGAAGGACACACGCGTCGGCGAGCATGAGACGGTGCAGTTTCGCGCCGAGCTGTACAACGCCTTCAACAACGTCAACTTTGGGGCGCCCGACGCGGTGCTCACCGATCCTCAGTTCGGGCAGCTCACCTACACCGCCACCAGTCCGCGGATCATGCAGTTTGGGCTAAAGTTCCGGTTCTAACCATCGTGCTCACCATGCGCTTCTTGCTCTCCCGAATCGCCGCTTCCATCGCCCTGGCCGCTTGCGCCTTCCTGATGACGGCCCCGGCCCAGGCGCAAGCCGCGCCGCATATCCGCAATGCCGCGCTCACCGTCGCCGCGCGACCGGGCGCCGGCGGCTACGCCGTGCTGGCTGCCGGACAGGCGGCGCCGGTGCTGGTGGCGCGAGTGGGCGCGGAGGTCAATCATCATTGGGTCAGCGCCGCGGCGTACCCGCACCACAGCGCGGTGGTGACGGCGTTTCACGACGCCTTGGGCGCGGGGCAAGCGCTGACGCTGCACTTCGGCGGCCTGGCCGGCGAGCCCGACCTGATCTGCCGCCTCCGCCTGTACGCCGATCACTCCTATGGCGATATGCGCCTGACGGTGCGCAACACCACGGGCGGGGCGCTGGCGATTCAGGGCCTGCGGCTGGCCGACGCGGCGACGGTCAACCTGGGCGCGCCGCAAGCCCGCGACCGCATCTTGGCGGAATCGGTGAGCGAGGACCCCTCCATCCATATCGCCGGCCTGGGCCGCGCGCCGCGGGGCGGTTTCCATGGCTATCGCGACCTTCTCATTTACAACCGCGCCGACCGGCGCAGCCTGCTGCTGGCGGCGCTGACCGAAGACCGGTTCTTGACCGTGGCGCATCTGACGGTGCAGCCCGCCGCCCGGCGCATTGCCGGCCTGACGCTGGACGAAACCGGAACGACGCGGGTGATGCTCCAGCGCGACGACATTCCCGCCGCCCAGCGCATGTTTCTCGATCTGCCGCTGGCGCCCGGCGCCGCGCTGACCTCCGACCTGGTGATGTTCGCCTCAGGCCCCGGCTATCTGGGCCCGCTGGAGCGGTACGGCCGCGCCGTCGGCCGCCTGCACGACACTCATTTCACCCGCCGCGACGACCCCATGGGCTGGTGGAGCTGGACGGCGTTTTATGGCGGCATCACCAGCGGCGAGGTCTGGGCCAACGCGTTGTGGCAGGCCGAGCATCTGCGCCGTCTCGGCTACAACTATCTGCACATTGACGAGGGGTATGACTACGCGCGGGGGGAATACACCATCGCCAACGCCACGCAGTTTCCCAACGGCATGTGGCTGCTGGAACACCGGATCCGCGGCTTGGGGCTGATTCCCGGCATTTGGACCGCGCCGTTCGAGGTTTCCGCCCGCGCCTGGGTCTACCAGCATCATCGCGGCTGGCTGGTGCACGACGCCCAAGGCCAGCCCATTCGCGTCAACTACGTCACCGGGCACAGCGATCCGCTCTACGTGCTGGACACGACCAACCCCGGCGCGCAGGCGTACCTGCGCCGCACCTACCGCATCCTGACGCGGCAGTGGGGCGTGCGCTACATCAAGCTGGATTTCATGGACGCCGCCGCCATCGAAGGCGACTACTACCGGCCCGGCACGACGGCGCTGGAGGCGCAGCGCATCGGCCTGCGCATCATCCGCCAGGCGGTCGGTCCCCATGTGCTGCTGGACAAGGACGGCAGCGCCATGCTGGCGCCGGTGGGCTTCGTGAACGAGGGGCGCATCGCCCCGGACACGGGCCACTCCTTCGCCGCCAGCCGGGACGCGGTCAGCAACATCGCCAGCCGCTTTTACATGAACGGCAACTTCTTCGTCGCCGATCCGGACGCGTTTTCGGTTTCGCGCGAGGTCGAGCCGCAGCAGCATTGGCATGAGTCGCGCGCCGGCCTGACCTTCCATGAGGCGCAGGTGCAGATCGTGCTGGCGGCGATGGCGGGCGGCATGTTTGAAATCGGCGACGACCTGCCCACGCTGGGCGCCGAGCCGCGCCGGCTGGCGCTGGCCGAGAAGCGGCAGATCATTGACCTGAACCGGCTAAGGCGCTCCGCGCTGCCGTTGGATTTGATGACCTTTCCGCGGGCCGACGGCGCGCCCAGCGTGTTCTATCTGCGCGAGGACCGGCGCCAGGCGATGCTGGCGATCTTCAACTGGACGCAGCATGCGACGCAGCACGCGCTTTCACTGGCGGCGCTGGGCTTTCCCGCCGCCGGCGCGGTCCGCGCCTACGACGTGCTCGACCATAATGCGCCGCTGGCGCTGCCCGGCGGCGAGGTGCGGATCGCGGCCGAAGCGCCGCGCTCGGTGCGCCTGATCGAACTGGTAAACACCGCGCTGCCCGCCGCCGCGCCGCGGTTGGTGGTGACGGCGCCGGCCGCCGCGCGCGCGGGCCAAGCCCTGGCGTTTGCGGCCGCCTTGGCCGCCGGATCGCCGCCGGTGCTCAGCTACCGGTGGAGTTTCGGCGATGGCACCTCCATGGCCGGGGCGCGGGCGCGCCACACCTTTACCCATGCCGGCGTGTTCACGGTCACGGTGACCGCCCGCGGCTTGGCCTCCGTGCATGGGACGCCGGTCCGCCGCCGCCGGCTTACGGTGCGGGTGACCGGACATCCGCGCACCCGCTTCACGCTGCGCCAAAACCGGCGCTATCCCGCGGAGCGATGAGCATGCCGGGCCGCCAGCGCCGCGGGCCGCACCGCCGCCCGCGCCCGTCCGCCGCCATCGGCATGCCCTAACATGAGAAACGTGACTTCAGGAACGGACACTGGCATGTCGCTGCTGGCGGAAGAGCGGCGGCGCAAGATCGTGGAGTTGCTGCACCAGGACGGCAAGGTCTTGGTGAACGGCTTGGCGCGCCGTTTCGCCACCTCGCAGGTGACCATCCGCCAGGATCTGGAAGCCCTGCACGGGCAAGGGCTGCTGCATCGCACCCATGGCGGGGCGCTGCCGGTGCGCTCCGCCGCCCTGGTGGACCGCAGCTTGCAGGACAAGGAAAAGCTCTACCGCCGGGAAAAGCACCGCATCGCCCTGGCCGCCGCGCGGCAGGTCGAAGAGGGCCAATCCGTCGTGCTGGACTCCGGCAGCACGACCACCGCCGTGGCCCGGGAGTTGCGCCGTTTCCGCCAGCTCACCGTCATCACCAATGCGGTCAATATCGCGGCGGAGTTGGCGGGCACGGAAGTCGAGGTCATTCTGACCGGCGGGAGTCTGCGGCCCAATTCCTTTTCCTTGGTCGGGCCCCTGGCCGAAGCCACGCTGCGCCGGCTTAGCGCCGACATTTTGTTTCTGGGCGTGGATGGCTTCGATCCCGCCTTCGGCCTGACGACGCCGAACGTGATGGAAGCCAAGGTCAATCAAGTCATGCTGCACATCGCCCGGCGGCGGGTGGTGGTCTGCGACTCGAGCAAATTCGGTTCCCGCAGCCTGTCGCTGATCGCGCTGCCCGCGGCCATCCACCAAGTGATCACCGACCGCGGCTTGTCGGCCGAAGACGAGCGGGCCCTGCGCGAGGCCGGCATCGAGGTCACGATCGTCTGACTTTTCCTTGATTCGAATGAACTCCCATCCTCCACTAGGCGTGCATACCGGCGCGGAGATTCAGTCCCAGCCGGAACGTTGGCAACAATCCCTGGACCACTTCGCCGCCGGCGGCGAGGCGCGGCGCATTGCCGGCGCGCTGCCCGGCCATCGCGCTTGGCTGTTCGTGGGCTGCGGCTCGAGTTACTACTTGGCGCAGACCGCCGCCGCCTGCTGGCGGGCCATGACCGGCATGGAAGCCCGCGCCCTGCCCGCCTCCGAACTGCTGCTGTTTCCGCAACTGGCCTGGCACCGGCAGGCGCCGTGCCAGCCGGTGCTGATCTCGCGGTCGGGCACCACCTCCGAGGTGCTGCGCGTGGCGGATTTCTTGGACGCCGAGCGGCAGCCGTTCTTGGCCGTGACCTGCACGCCGGGCGAGGCGCTGGAGCGCCGCGCCGCCGCCAGCCTGCGGCCGGCGGCGGCGGAGGAAGAGAGCACGGTGATGACCTTGTCGTTCACCTCCATGCTGCTGGCGGTGCAATATCTGGCCGCAGAGATCGCTGGCGATGAAGCCGCCGCCGAGGCCCTGCGCCGCATGCCGCGGCCGGCGCGGGCCTTCGTGGACCAATCGCGCGTCGCGGTGGAGGCGCTGGTGGCGGCGCGCGATTTCGCGGATTACGTTTGGCTGGGGCAAGGGCCCTACTATGGCCTGGCCAACGAAGGCGCTTTGAAGGTGCAGGAGATGTCCTGTTCCTATTCCCAAAGCTTCCACACGCTGGAGTTTCGCCACGGGCCCAAATCCATCGTGGCGCCGGAGACGCTGGTGCTGTTCCAGGTGTCCGCCGCCGGGGCGGAGCAGGAACGCGCGGTGGTGCAGGAGGTCAAGGGGCTGGGCGGGACCACCGCCGTGGTCACCGGGCAGGCCGGCGGCGGCCTGCGGCGCGCCGCCGATCTCTGCTTGGAGTGCGGCGCCGACGGCGGCGACCTCGCTTGGCTGGCGCCCCGGCTGGTTCCGGCGCAGTGGCTTGGTTTGTTCACGGGCCGGAAAAAAGGGCTGGATTCCGACCATCCCCGCCACCTGAACCGCGTGGTGCTGCTGCCGGAAGGAGCATAGCCGGGCACGTCGGCGTGATGGGTATGCGAAGGCTGGACGTTGTCGTCGCCGGCGAGCTGAATCTGGATCTGATTCTTTATGGTCTGCCCCGGCGGCGCGCGCTGGAGCGGGAGTATTTGGCCTCCGACTTGGCGCTGACGCTGGGCAGTTCCTCGGCCATCGTGGCCCACAACCTGGCCTGTCTGGGCAATCGCGTCGGCTTCGCCAGCCGCATCGGCGACGATATGCTGGGCCGCGCCGCGCGGGCGGCGCTGGCCGCCGCCGGCGTCGAGGTGACGCAGGTCAAGACGGCGGCAGCGCCGTCCACGGGACTGACCGTCATTCTGGCGCAGGCGCGGGGACGGGAAATCCTGACCTACCCCGGCGCGATCGCCACGCTGCGGCGGCGCGATCTCGATTTGGCGTATCTGCGGCGGGCCCAGCATTTTCACCTGTCGTCGTTTTTTCTCCAGCGCCAGCTTCAGCCGCAACTGCCGCGGCTGTTCGCCGACCTGCGCGCGGCCGGCCTGACCACCTCGCTGGATGCCAACGACGATCCCGAAGACCGCTGGGACGGAGGCTTGCGCCGCGTGCTGCCCCATCTGGACCTGCTGTTCCTGAACCGGCGGGAGGCGGCGAAGCTGCGGCCGATGCTGGCCGAGCGGAGCGGAGCGCCGGGCCCGCTGATCGTGGTGAAACAGGGCGCGCGCGGCGCGGCGGCGCGGCGCGGCGCAGGGCGATGGTCCGCCCCCGGCGTTCGGGCCAAGCTGGTGGACGCGGTTGGCGCCGGCGACAGCTTCGACGCCGGCTTTCTGCACCAGTTCCTGCGCGGCGCCGATGTGAATGCCTGCCTGCGTTTCGCCAACTACGCCGGGGCGCTCTCGGTTACCCGCGCCGGCGGCGTGGCCGCGTTCTTGGATCGCCCCTACGCGCGCCGCTTCCTGCGCCGGGCGGGCGGCTAACGAATCCGCCGCCGTGCCGACGACGGCCCGATGGCCGCCCGGCGGGCGCCACGGGCTGCGATGGCGCGGCGCCGGCGTGGTAAAATCAATCCGCAGTGATTCCTTCGGGCGCCATCCTCCGGTTCCGAATTACGGTCCGCTGACCACCGTCCGCGGTCAGCGGCTCTCGCCCGTTTTTCCCTCAAAAGTCATCTGTTGTCCTCCCGGCCCCGCCATTCGCGGGCGGCCGGCGCATGCCTGAACCGGAGGCTTCATGTCCGCTGCATCCTCTCCCTTGGTGGAACTCTACGACACGACCCTGCGCGACGGCGCGCAAGGCGAAGCCGTCGCCTTCGCGGTGGCGGAAAAGCTGGAAGCGGCCCGGCTGCTGGACAGCCTTGGGCTGGATTTCATCGAAGGCGGCTGGCCGGGCGCCAACCCGCGGGACAGCGAGTTTTTCGCCCGCGCCAAGCAGGAGCTGCGCCTGGAGCGGGCGCGGCTCGCCGCCTTTGGCAGCACCGCGCATCCCGCCTCCCCGGTGGATGCCGACGCCAATCTGCGCGCCTTGCTGGCGGCCGAAACCGCCGTGGTCACCATCTTCGGCAAGAGCTGGACACTGCATGTCAGCGCCGCCCTCGGGATCTCCCACGCGGCGAATGTGCGGTTGATCGAAGCCTCCGTGGCCTTCCTGCGCCGCGCCGGCCGCGAGGTGATCTTCGATGCGGAGCATTTCTTCGACGGCTATGCGGCCGACGCGGAGTATGCCCTATCGGTGCTGCGGGCGGCGGAGGCGGGCGGCGCCAGCCGCCTGGTCCTGTGCGACACCAACGGCGGCTCATTGCCCAGCCATATCGCGGCGGCAACGCGGCGCGCCCGGGAGGCGGTTGGCCTGCCGCTGGGCATTCATACGCATAACGACTGCGATCTCGCCGTAGCCAATGCGCTGGCCGCGCTGAACGCCGGCGCCAGCCATGTGCAAGGGACCTTCAACGGCTGGGGCGAGCGCTGCGGCAACGCCAACCTGGCCAGTTTGCTGCCCATCCTGGCGCTGAAGTTTTCTCCGCCGCGGGCCGATGGGCGCTGCCTGGAGCGGCTGACGCCGGTGGCGGCGCGGTTGGCGGAGCTGGCGGGGCTGGCGCAGAACCACCGCCTGCCGTTCGTCGGCGCCAGCGCCTTCGCGCACAAGGGCGGCATTCATGCCAGCGCCGTGCGCAAGAATCCGCAGACCTATGAGCACGTGCCGCCGCAGGCGGTGGGAAACCGGCGGCGGATCTTGGTGAGCGACCAATCCGGCCGGGCCAACGTGCTGGAGAAAGCCGCGGCCCTGGGCTTCGACCTGACGCCGGAGCAGGCGCGCGACATCACCGCCGAAATCAAGACCAGCGAGCATGAGGGCTATGAATGGGAGGCGGCCGACGCCTCGCTGGAGCTGTGGCTGCGGCGGCGGCTGGAGCCGCGGCCGCCCGCGTTCCTGCCGCTGCGCTTCGCCGTGCGCAGCCAGGCGGAGGGGCGGGAAGGGCGCTCCCGCGCCGAAGTGTGGCTGCAAATCGAGGGCCAGGAGGTGTCCGCCCAAGCCGAGGGCCGCGGCCCGGTGGCGGCGCTAGACGCGGCGTTGCGCAACGCCTTGGCCGGCCACCATCCCTCGGTGGCTGGGGTGGTGCTGGCGGATTATCAGGTGCGGATCTTGGAGGGCCAGCATGGCGCGCAGGCGCGGGTACGGGTGAAATTGACCAGCACCTACGCCGTGGATGGGGAAGACGCCGCGCCGTGGGTCACGATCGGCGCCTCGGACAACATTCTGGAGGCGAGTTGGGAGGCGCTGACCGACGCGCTCCAGTTTCACCTGCTGCGCGCCGCGGCTGCGCCGGGATTGCAGGCGGCGCGATAGACAAACCGGGCGCCGGCCAAGGCCGTGACCGCGGCGCCGAGCGAGGCCGCCCGTGCGGCGCCCGGCAATGCCGCCGGCGCGGTACTAACTGGGCTCGACGTTGGCCAGGCCGGCGGGCTCCCGCTGGCGTTTCACGCTGGCGTCCACCCGCTGCCAGAATTTGCGGAAATAGCTAAACGCCGAAAGCAGCGCCAGAATGACCACCAGCCACAGGCCGATCCAGCCGAGGAGCTGCAAGTTGACGTGGACGCCGGCGATGGTGATTTCGCCATAGCGGTGGCCCAGGATGATGACGGTGATGGCCAGCACTTGAATGACGGTCTTGGCCTTGCCCAGTTCGTTGGCGGCGATGGCGAAGCCTTGGGTGGCGGCGATGCCGCGCAGGCCGCTAACGGCGAACTCGCGGCCGACGATAATGACCACCATCCAGGCCGGCACCCAGATCGGTTCCACCTGCACCAGCGAGATGAACGCCGCCGAGATGAGCAGCTTGTCGGCGATCGGATCCAGCAGTACGCCCAGCGTGGTGACTTGGCGGCGGCGGCGGGCGAAGTAGCCGTCGAACAAGTCGGTCAGGGCCGCGGCAAGGAAAATGGCGGTGGCGTACAGCTCATGGTTCGGGATGCGGGTGCTGAACAACGCCGCCACCAGCAACGGAACCAAGAAGATCCGCGACAACGTAAGCGTGTTGGGCAGGTTCAATCGCTTGCTCCGCGGGTTGCGGTCCCCACTCTCATTTCAATACTACCCGGCTGCTGCGTCAAACCGGCGCGTCCAACTGGGTGGTTGGTGCGCGCCGCCACACGCCACCTCGGCCAAAAGCCTCAGGTCAGCCCGCCCGCCGGGCGGGAAACATCGCTGCGCTATAGTAAAGCTTTGGCCGGGTTGGTCTGGTTCCGGGCTTTTCGCCACAATCCGGAGGTGCTTCCATCGCGGCACGCCGGGTCCAGGGCCGGTGCGGCGGGGAGACCCCCGGCGCAACGCCGGGCGAGCCGAGCCGAGACGGCGTTCGGGATTCGGAGCGGAACGCCGCGGCATCGGGACCATCGCTAGCGCGCCTGCGAATCGCAGCTTGGGGAGCGCCCGCCAGACCGCCGCCAGCCCGGGAAACAATATGCCACGCCAAGAGGAGACCAGCGCCGCCGCCCCGAGGATCCACCGCCTGTTGCCCGCCGCCGCTTTGCCCGGCGGCGATCTGCGCATCGAGGGCGAGGGATTGGCGCCGCGCGGCTCGGCGCTGCCGGTGGTGCAATTCGGCGAAATGAACGGGCCCATTTCGGTCAGTTCCGAACACGCGCTGATGGTGCGGGTGCCGGAAGGCGCATTGTCGGGCAGCGTGCAGGTGCGCCCGGCGGGCGGAAGCAACGGCGTGATCAGCAACGTTCTGCACGTGGATATCGCGGTCCCGATCAGCGAGGAACTGCACCCGGTGGCCAATCCCGTGGTGGACCGGCAGGGAAATATCTACGCGACGTTTAGCGGCGCGCGGGGGCAGAGCGTGCCGGTCAGCCTGTTCCGCATCGACACCAACTACACGGTGAAGCCGCTGACGGCGGCGGTGCTGAATCCCACGGGCCTGGCGCTGGATCGGGAAGGGACGCTGTTCGTCAGCAGCCGCCATGAGGGCTCCGTGTATCGCGTCGCTGTGAACGGCGTCGCCGTCACCTATGCCGAGGGCATGGGCGTGGCCACGGGCCTGGCCTTCGACGCCATGGAGAATCTCTACGTGGGCGACCGCAGCGGGACCATCTTCAAGATTGACCGCGAGCGCAAGACCTTCGTCTTCGCGACGCTGGAGCCGAGCATCGCGGCGTATCACCTGGCTTTCGGGCCGGATCATTTCCTGTACGTCAGCGGTCCCACCACCTCCAGCTTCGACACCATCTGGCGGATCAGCCCGCAAGGCGTGGTGGAGCCGTTTTTCCGCGGACTGGGGCGGCCGCAAGGGCTGGCCTTCGACCGTGAAGGGCGCCTCTATATCGCCGCGTCGCTGCGCGGACGCCGGGGCATCATGCGCATCTCGCCGAACCGGGAGGCGGAGCTGGTGATCAGCGGCTACAATTTGGTCGGCTTGGCGTTTGCTCCGGGGCCGGCGATGATTCTGGCCACCGGCTCGTCCTTGTTCCATCTGGACTGGCCGGCCGCGGGCATGACGCTGCCCCCCGAGCCGTAAGCGAGCCGGAACGTTGCCGCCCGATTCCTCTTCCGACGCCGGACCAGCAGGCGCGCCGCAGGCGGGCGCCGTGGTGGCGGGGATCGTGGCGGAGATCATCGCCGCCGGTTCGGAACTGCTGACGCCTTTCCGCCTGGACAGCAACTCGCTGTATCTGACCGCGGAGCTGAATGCGCTGGGGGTGGCGTGCCGCCGCAAGCAGGTGGTGGGGGACCGCCAGGAGGATTTGGCCGGGGCCATGCGCGAGGCCCTAGGCCGCGCCGATCTGGTGTTCGTGACCGGCGGCTTGGGGCCGACCGACGATGACGTGACGCGGCCGGCGGCGGCGGCGGCGACGGGGGCGGCGCTGGTGGCCGAGGCCGGGCTGGCCGAGAGCCTGCGGCGGCGCTTCGCGGCGCGGGGATGGGCGATGCCGGAGCGCAATCTGCGGCAGGCCGAGCGGCTGGACGGCGCGGAGATTCTTCCCAATCCCAATGGCTCGGCGCCGGGCCAATGGCTGCCGCTACAGCGGGCTGCGCTCTGTCTGCTGCCCGGGCCGCCGCGGGAATTGCGGCCGATGTGGGCCGCGGAAGTGGCGCCGCGCGTGCAGCGTTGGTGCGCCGCCCGGGGTTTGGCGCCCGTGCCCTTGGCCGCGCGGCAGCTGACTGTCGCCGGGCGCCCCGAATCCGCCGTGGATGAGATCGCGGCGCCAATCTATGGCCGCTATCCGGAGGTCGAGACGACCATCTTGGCCGCATCGCCGGGGGAGATCGAGCTGCACCTGCGGGCGCCCGCGCCGCGGTCGGCGCGGCTGGAGGCGTTGCTGGCGGAATTGGCGGCGGCGCTGGCGCCGGCGGTCTTCACGACGAGCGGGGAACCCTTGGAAGCGGTGGTCGGCGCGCGGCTGCGGGCGCGCGGGCAGACGCTGGCGGTGGCGGAGAGCTGCACCGGCGGGCTGCTGGCGGGGCGAGTGACCGCCGTCGCCGGCGCGTCGGATTATTTTCCCGGCGGCGTCGTCAGCTACGGCAATGAGGTGAAGGCGCGGGAGCTGGGAGTCCGCCGCGAAACGCTGGAGGCATTTGGCGCCGTCAGCGCGGAATGCGCCGCGGAGATGGCCGCCGGACTGCGGCGGCGTTGGGGCGTGGATTGGGCCCTGGCCATCACCGGCATTGCCGGCCCCGGCGGCGGCAGCGCGGAAAAGCCGGTGGGCACGGTGTTCATCGCCTTGGCCGGGCCGGAAACGTGGCGGGCGGAGCCCGAGGTTCAGCGCTGCCGCTTGTCGGGGGAACGCGACCGCATCCGGCGCTGGAGCACCACGCTGGCATTGGAGGCGCTGCGCCAGGCGCTGGGAGACGGACCCGCGAAACCTGCGCGATGAGACCCGCGAGGCACGGGTAGCGAACGCGGAGGCCGGCCGGAGAAGGCGAAGGCGTACAGCGGGGCGAACCGGACCCGTCTCGCCGGCGGCCCCGCCGGCTCGGTGGATGAGGGCCCGGGGTCGAGCTACGGCCATCGGAAAGACTCGATGGCCCTCATCGCGCGATCCAGGCTGGGAGCGGCCGCGCGGGCGGCCTCTGGGCGCCAGGCGTTTTGCGCGAATTTGCCAAGGCGGTCGTTGTAGCCCGGCCCCTGCGCATCGGATGGGTGGAGGGGAAGCACGTCCCTCCTTAACGCCGAAAGCCTGGAGCGGCGGCAGGTGTCAACCAGCGTCCGCTTTGGGTCCGAAAGGTTCTCGGGCTGGGCAGGGACCAGGTGGGCCGCGATCCCGAGCGTCTGGGCGAACCCTGCCGCGTCCGCAAGGAGCCATGCCTCCACCTCGCGAACCGCGATGCGAAGGATCAGGTTGCGGTGCGGCCCGTTCGGCAGCCAATGGCCGATCAGGCGAGGCGCGCACGGATTGCTGTCGAGGTCCGCGAGAACGATCCACGGCCCGCCGCGCGCTGCGTTGTTGAAAGCACCGATTCGCTTTGCGATGTAGCCTACGCCTTCGCGGCCGTAGACGGCCCCAATGGCAAACCGGTGTTTGGCCAAGCGGCGGAGGACGATCTCACTCAGCAGGTCCTCGACGACTGCGTTCGCCGGGATCACGCAGACAGGGACAGCGACAACTGGCTGGCCCCGGAGGGCTCCGTCCGCGGAAGAACTGCGTCCCCTATCGGCATCCCGCCCTCCAACAGCAGCCGAACGTCCGCAACCGAGCTCGCCAATTTCACGTCGGTGCCCTCCTTGGTCGGGATCAGCATCAGCACCTCGTGCCCGCCGATACTTCGGGTGTTGAGGAGCTCCGAGCTGTGCGTACTGAGTATCACCTGTCGCCCGCCGCGTACTTTCTGAAATTGGTGAATCACGCCAGGGAGCTGCCGAACGATTGCCGGGTTGAGCGAGAGCTCTGGTTCCTCGAGCAGGAGCGGCGCCTCTCCCTCTTGCAGGGACCACAAGAGCCCGATGAGGCGGAGGGTGCCGTCGGAGAACTGGTCCTCCCGCTGGCGGGCGCCGTCCGGCCGCCAATGCTCGTAGATCGTCTCAAGGTGGGGCGTGCCAGCGTCATCCTTCACGGCGGTCAGGCCATGGAATTGCGGGACGGCGAGGCGCAACGCCTCCTCAATCCGCCTGAGGCGAGCTTTGCGGGTCTTTTCCGGGGTTCCCATTACGCGCTCCAGGAAGTTTCTTCCGAACGGGTCGGAAACAGCCGCTTGGCCGGGCACGAATGCCTCGGGATTCCGCACTAATTGGGGGACAAGGTGAAGGTACAGCACGGATTGCAGGAACGCGGCGACGGACCGGAAGTCTCGGTTCGCGTTGATCTGCTCCAGGTGAGTCTGCGTGAGCAGCAGCTCGTCCGCCTTGTCGTTTTCGTTTGGGCGCTCGAGAATCAGTTCCCCTCGCCGCCAGACCTTCTCGTATTTCAACAGCAGCTGCCGGTGGCCACGGGTTTGCTGGCGGATTCCGACCGCGTAGCGCCACTCGGCGGGCGAACCCTCCGTGCCGTTGGGCTCGGAAAGTTCAACTCCGATCTCGACGTCCGGGTGCGCGCGGGCCGCAAGGCAGCGAATTTTGGACAGCCCTCCCCGGTCGAGCACTGCTTTCTGTAGCCCACCACCGGATCGCGCCAGATCCCGCAGGAACTTGATTGCGTCTAGGAAGTTGGATTTACCGGAGGCGTTTGGCCCGACCAGGAAGGCCCTACCTCCAAGCGGCGTATCCACGTTGCGGAAGTTCCGCCAGTTTTTCAATGAAATGCGGGAGATGATCATCGCAGGCGCCTTCGCCGCCCCCTTATTGTGCTCCAATCGTGTGCCCGCAGAAAGGCGCGCGGCATGACCCACCGCGGCGGCGCGGGGAACTTGCCTCCGGTAAACTGGTTGGGCGTGATTCGGGGCAACTTAGCGATGATCGGCGCTGACATTGGTGCGGGCGCAGGCCGGGGCGCGGGCGCGGCGGCGCCGAGCGCGTGGGCGTTCCGCGCGCCATCCGCCCGGTTCGGGCCAATGGGGCGGATCGGGCAGCCCGGCCAGTCCGGGGAAATCGAGCCGATGGGCGGGGCGGAGAGCGAATGGTGGCTGGAGGACGATGCCGGCGCCGTGGATTTGCCTGCCGTGCTGGCGGTGATCGGCGGCGCGGGCTGCATGCTGCTGCAAGTGCCTCCGGTGCACCTAGCCGCCGCGGTGGCCGTGCTGCGGCCCACGCCGGTGCGGGTCGCCGCCAGGATCGCCGGCCCGGGCGCGCTGGCGACGACCAAGCGGTTCGATGCGGGCGAGTGCCTGCGGTTGGGCGCGGATGAAATCGCCTGGCCGCTGGAGGGCGGCGGCGAGGATCTATCTGCCGCCTGCGGCGCCGAAATCGCCACGGCCGCGGTGCTCTGCCATGACGCCGGCGCGCGGCTGAAATTATTGCTGCCCGCGGCGGCGCGCGGTCCGGCCGCGCTGCCCGCCATGCTGGCATGGGCCCGCGGCCGGGGCGCCGACGCGGTGGCGGTGCGCGGCGTGGGCGCGGCCGGGTATGGCTGGTCCGCTCCGGCGGGCGCCATGGCGGGGGTGTTCGCGCTATGAGCCGGGAAACCGAGGCGAAGACGGAAACCGCGGAACGCAACGGCCAGGCCGCCGAGGCGGCCGCGGCGGCGCCGGTGCGGATGGACGCGGCGCTGACCGAACTGCTGCTGGAGGTCAGCGCCGAGGTCACCTCGACGCTGGACCTGGACCAGGTGCTGGGGCGGGTGGCGGCCAGCGTGCGGCGGGTGATTGAGTACGAGATCTTCGCCATCCTGCTGGTCAACGAGCGCAGCCAGGACATGCGCATCCGCTTCGCGGTGGGGCACATGCCGGAGGTGGTGGAGGCGGTGCGGGTGAAGATCGGCGCCGGCATCACCGGCGCGGCGGCGGCGACGCTGCAAACGCAGCTGGTCAACGACACCGGCGCCGATCCGCGGTACATCCACGCGCTGCCGGGGGTGCGGTCGGAACTGGCGGTGCCGATCGTCTGGCACGGGCAGGCGATCGGCGTCATTGACATCCAGTCGCTGCAAGGCGGAGCCTTCACGCCAGCGCACCGGCACGCCCTGGAGCTGATCGCGGCGCGCATCTCCCACGCCATCGAAAACGCCAAGCTGTACCGCAACGCGGTCACGCGGGAACGGACGCTGGCGCTGCTGAACGACATCAGCCGGGAGATGACCTCCATCCTCTCGCTGGACGAGCTGCTGACGCGGACGGCGGAGATGGTGCGGCGGGTGATTGACTACGACCTGTTCAGCGTGCTGCTGCTGAACTCCGCGGGCGACCAGTTGGAGCACCGGCTGTCGGTGAAGCGCGGCGAGCACATCCAGATCAAGCGCAACGTGCCGGTGCATGAGGGCATCACCGGCGCCGCCTTCCAAAGCCGCGAGCCGGTGGTGGTGCGCGACGTGCATGAAGACCCGCGCTACATCGCCATCAATCCCGGAGTGCGATCGGAGCTGGCGGTGCCGCTGGTGTACCAGGACCGGGTGCTGGGCGTGCTGGATCTGGAGCATCCCCGCAAGGGCTACTTCAACGAGCGGCATGCGCGCACGTTGGCCACGCTGGCGGCGCAGATGGCGATCGCCATCGTCAACGCGCGGCTGTACGAGCGGGTGGCGCGGGCGGAGCGGCGCATGGACCGGGACCTGCGCATCGCGCGGGAAATGCAGCGCCATCTGCTGCCGCCGGCGGCGCCGCAGCTGCCGCGGCTGGAGATCGCGGCGCGGTCGGAGCCGGCGCAGGAGCTGGGCGGCGACCTCTACGATTTTTTGCCCTACAGCGGGCAGCGCTGGGCGGTGGCGGTGGGCGACGTCAGCGGGAAGGGCGCCGGCGCGGCGCTGTATGGCGCGGTGGCGAGCGGCATTCTGCGCACCCAGGCCAGCCATCATCCCGGGCCCGGCGCGCTGCTGACGGCGGCCAACAACGCCCTGCTCCAGCGCAAAATCGAAGCCCAGTTCGTGACCTTGCTGGTGGTGCTGTGGCATGAGCGCAACCGGCGCATTCTGCTGGCCAACAGCGGGCTGCCGTTTCCGGTGTTGGCGACGGCGGCGGGCTGCCAGCAGGTGAAGGCGGCGGGCTTGCCGCTGGGCATGCTGCCCGGGCAGCATTATGAAGAAGCCGAACTGACCTTGGCGCCGGGCGACGTTCTGGTGCTGGCCAGCGACGGCGTGACCGAGGGCTTCAATCCCGCGGGCGAGGAATACGGGCGGCAGCGGCTGGAGGCGGTGCTGCGGGCCGAGCGCAGCCGCCCGGCGGAAGAGATTTTGGCCGCCATCTTCGCCGACCTGGACCGCTTCGCCGGCGGCGCCGCGCCGGGCGACGACCGTACCGTGGTGGTGCTGAAGTCGCGCTGAGGGCCGCCCGCCGTTTCCCGGTTTCTTGAACCCCATGTCCCGTCCCTTCGCCTACCGCCGCGGCCAACTTGCCCGCGGCGCCACGCCGCTGGCCGCACTGGCGCGGCGCTTCGGCACGCCGCTGTTCGTCTATGATCTGGACGCCGTGCTGGCCGCCTACGGCGCCTATGAGCGGGCGTTTGCCCGCGTGCCGCACCAGATCTGCGCGGCGGTGAAGGCCAACGCCAACCGCGCGGTGCTGGCCGCGCTGGCGCGCGCGGGATCCGGCTTCGACATCGTCAGCGGCGGGGAACTGGCGCAGGTGCTGGCGGCGGGCGGCGAGCCGCGGCGCGTGGTGTTTTCCGGCGTGGGGAAAACCGCCGGCGAAATGGATGCGGCGCTGCGCGCCGGCATCGGCTTGTTCAACGTGGAATCGGCGCCGGAGCTGGCGCTGCTGGCGGAGCGGGCGCGGCGGCTGCGCCGCATTGCCCCGTTTGGATTGCGCGTCAATCCCGACGTCGCGGCGCCCACGCATCGCCATATCGCCACCGGCCGCCGCGGACATAAGTTCGGCGTCGCGCCCGCCGAGGCGCTGGCGCTGTACCGGCAATACGCCGGGCATCGCTGGGTGCGGGCCACGGCGGCCAGCGTGCATATCGGCTCGCAGATTCTGGATCCGGCGCCCTTCGCCGCCGCGGTGCGGCGTCTGGGACGTTTCGCCGCCGAGGTGCGCGCCGCGGGCTGCGCCCTGGAGGCGCTGGACATCGGCGGCGGGCTGGGCATCGCCTACCGTCCCGGCGAACGCGCGCCGTCGCCGGCCGCCTACGCGCGCGCGGTGCTGGCCGCGCTGGGAAAGGACGGCGCGGGGCTGCGGCTGATCCTGGAGCCGGGCCGCTCGATCTTCGCCGCCGCCGGCGTGCTGCTATCCCAGGTGCTCTACATCAAGCACAACGGCGGTTTGCGCTTCGTCATTCTCGACGCCGGGTTCACCGAGCTGATCCGGCCGGCGCTGTACGGCGCCTACCATGAGATTTTGCCGCTGCGGATGCGCCCGGGACGGCGTAGCCCGGCCGAGGTCGTGGGCCCGGTCTGCGAAACCGCCGACACCTTCGCCCATGCGCGGCCCTTATCCCCGCTTGAATCCGGCGACTTCGTCGCGCTGATGGACGCGGGAGCGTACGGCTACTCGCTGGCCTCCAACTACAACGGCCGGCCGCGGCCGGCGGAGGTGGTGCTGCGGCGCGGCCGCGCGCAGCTCGCCCGCCGCCGGGAGACGTTGGAGGAGATGATGGCGCGGGACGGGAAGGCATAGGACGGCGTTGTTTTCCGCGGGCCGCGCCGCGCCTAGGCCGCGCGTGCGGCTTGCCTGCCCCGGGCGCCGGCTTTGCGCCCCGGCGCCGCAGGTGGGAAAGGGCTCCGGCCCTGCGTGCCGTCGCCCTCCGGGCGGCGGGAACCGCCAGCAGCTGTGCCGCGCCGCGCCGCGAGTTCCGTTGCGGAGGGCATTAGCCGTGCGGCGCCCGGTTGGCGGGCGGGCCAGCGCGGGTAACTCGCAACCGCCCCGGAGGAACAGCCCGATCGGCCGAAGGCGCGGTTGGCATGGCGCTCCACGCCCCCACCGGGCATCGGCCGGAGCGCCGCCCGCGTGCCCGGGCTGCTTCGTGTATGCCTTTCTGTAAATGGTACGTTCGGTAATGACTCGAATGGTTCATTAGGAAAATTTGACGCAGATTGTCGCGCCACCGAGCGCCATTGGGGGAATGATCGCGGGTGTCGGCGAGGGGCTCGGCTTTTTCACCAACCAAATGGTTGCGGGCCTCAGCATCCACCCCAACGGCCCCGGCCCGAGCGGAAGCTGGAACAACGGCAATGGCGTGGTCGCCGCCGCTATCGCGACGCCGCAGACACCGCCCCCGACTCCTCAACAGAAGCAGGCAGCATGCCAGGCGCAATACCAGCAGGGCATTTCAGATGCCAGGTCCGCCTTGAAGACACAATTCCTAGTGTTCTTTACCGCGGTCGGCATACCGGGAGACCTTGGATTAATCGGATGCCTCGGAACTGGCGAGTTTGCTCCTGCATGCATGGAAGGTGTGGAGCTTGCACTAGGTGGGCCCAGCATCCTGGGAACGCTTGCGTTGTCCATCAGTACAACACCGCCGTAGATGCTGCCAAATCGCAGCTGCAGGCCTGCCAGGGGCGACTATTAAGACGCTGCCTGAACAGGGCGCGAGAGGATTTCGACCGGTGCGGAGAGACTCGTAATGGACGACTTGGAAATACAACGCAAACAAAGAACTCGGCTTTACATCATAGTGGGTGCGTCACTCGTCTTGGCAGTCCTCCTGTTGTCCTTGTTTGCTGGACTTGGTGCCCGCTTGCCGAAATCTGCAGGTGTGTTGCTCTCACATCCAGCGACAGGTCCGCCACCAGCCGCTTCAGCTTCCCATTCTCCTCGCGCAGCTGCCGCAGCTCCCGCAGCTCGCTTAGCCCCAGCCCGGCGTACCGCTTCTTTCACACGTACAAGGTCGCCTGGCTGATCCCGTGCTCCCGACACACATCGGCCGCCCTCCCACCCTCCTCCACCTGCCGCAGCGTTCGCAAAATCTCTTCCTCTCCGTGCTCTTTCCAGTGCCGCAGGTTGCCCTCTCACCTGACGCAAGTTACCCCGCCATGTGGGGTCCTTTGTCCGGCTTTGCGGGCGCGGTCTTCCGCTTCTCCGTGGCCAACGACGCCTTGGCCTGCTTCAGCGCCGGCCCGCCGTACCTGGTCCAAAAGGAGAACCGCACGAACTGTTTGGGCCGCGCCTTGAGCTGGATGGCAAGCAGCCGGGAAAACATCGGTGCGATCTGGAGCGCTGTGTAGCCTTGGCCCACATAGCCCCCTTCCCACTGCGCCTTGTAGCCGAACATCTGCGACACCGCAAAAAAGCCCGGCAGGTATTTCGGGTGCGCTGCGGATTCCGTCGCCAGGGCCGCAAAATAGGACTGGAACAGCTTCACGTTGCCCGCCCGGCCACCGTTTCGACAACCCTCCATGACCAATTCATCTTTGGGGTACACGGTATTATAGGAGCCCGTGATGTCCCACGCGGTCTCAGCCCCTGGCATGCTCGTGAGCCACAGGAACGACATCAAGTCGCCGATCCCGCGCGGCATGGAATTCAGCAGCCCTTTGGCACCGCCCGGAGCGCCGAGCTGATACAGGCGCAGCGCCCGCACCGCCTCCTCCGAATAGCCGTCGCAGCCCGCGTGATAGGCCCTTTTCAGCGCCGCCACGTTCGGGGCTTTCCCGAGCCGGTAGAGCCTTAGACATCGGTCGCGCGCCTGGCACGGGTCGGGAGCCTGCCCTTTCTTCGCCGCCGCTTGCGCGGCGCACAGCGAAGTCAGCGCCACTGAGACCGAGCACGCCCAGAGGGCTTTCCTAAGTGCTTCCCTCACCGGCTGTCTCCTCCCAACACGTTTGGATGCTTCCCGATGTACTGTGCGAGCGCCTTGCAGCCGACGGTGCCCGTCTGCGCCTCGCACTCTTCCTCCGCACCCCGGACCCAGGTGCGAACGTCCAATTGGTTATTTTTCACCTGGAGGTAATGCAATGGATCGTTAGGGTGGGCGCGGAGCCACCCGTTGATGTTCAACATCCCCTGATTGCAGGTCCGCACGCAGCCGTTCGTGAGGGACAAGTACCCCATCCAGGGAAAGCCTTCCCTGCCACCATGGACGCCGACCCCGGAGGCCACGCTGACCCTTCCCCCAAACACCGTATGTTCTCGGATGTGGATGATACCGCCCGGGCCGTAGGCGCTCGACCGGGAGCCCCCGAGGTGGAGCCTCGCCCCGTGCCGATCAACAGGTCGGATCGCATACCTGCCGTTGGGCAGCGGCCCTGCCGTTATTAGTAGGGTGTTATCGTTTCGGATCGCCACATTGTTGTAAGCGGTCCAATGCCTGACCACCGCGCCGCCGTGGGCCACGAGATAGATCACGTGGGCGGCGCCGTCATAGACCGAATGGGAGTGCCCCGTCGGGTCGGTCCCGCTGACCGGATTGTCCATCAAATACACGTAAAGGTCGAGGCTTTGCGGATTGACGAAGTTGGCGTAGGGGACCGCCGTGGGCACCGGCGACCAGTCGGGAACCATCCACCGCGCCCAGGTTGAGGTGTAATACCGTGCGGGAAAATAATCCAACCCCGTCTCCGCATCGTGCTGCTGGCCGGTGAATTGCAATGGCGTGGGGCTGCCCGCACAGCTCATCCCTTCGCCGAAGGGCCCGCTGGTGCATTCCGACTGCTCGTAGCCGGCGAGGGTCGCGCTCATGCGCAGCGTGCCCAGCCGGTCCGAATCATCAAAATACGTCGTGTTGTTGTCGTAGGTGGCGATGTGCCTGGCGCCCGCAAAAATCTCGCCGCGCAACCAATTCCCGTTTTGGTCTAGCATTGTCACGGCTCTGCCGGCGGGGTTGTAGAGATAATATTTCGCTACGCCGCCGACGATCTTTTCCACCCGTTGGCCGAGGGCGTTGTAGACGTACTGGGGGCGCCATCCGCTGCGTTGGCCACGCACTGATTGTAATGCCCGGCGCAGGGCCAAACGGCGGTGCGGCCCGCCCGCCACGGGTCGCACGGTCCAGCTGGCCCGCCCCGGGGCCGCCGCTCGGGGCGGGATTTGGGAGCTCCGCGAGCGCCTAGAAAAATCGCCATGCGCATGTCCTGCGCGAATCGCGGCACGCCGGAAGGCCTTTGGGCGCCAATGGGCTTCGCCGCCGCGGGTCGAAGCCCAACCGCGGCGGCCAGCGGGAGCGTCCAGAGCCGGGCGGCTGGGCCGCTTTGGCGTCTTTTTCGATTTTGTGAAAAAGGAAATCCGCCCGCCACTGCGCATCCATCGTCTTCCCAATGCGCATGGCGGCCGATAATTTGTCGGCCCAGGATCGAATGCGCTGCCCGCCCCCGCCGGAATCGCCCGCCGGGCTGGTCGCCGAGGCCATCTGCGCCATGATCGCCCCGTAAACGAGGACATCGCCCAGGCTCAGCAGCGGGAAGGGCGCGCCATCGGGCACGATGAATTGGCGTGGCT
>DAHVCP010000007.1 GCA_027314025.1 Acidobacteriota bacterium | reverse complement strand
ACCGATCTCGCCGGGCTGGCCGATCATCGCCACTCCATCATGGAGGCCCGCCGCGCCGTCTCGCAGTTGCTGGATCAGGTGCTAACCTAGCCCGGCGTGGCGCCTCCGGCGGCGGCGCGGGCCGGCGCATGACCGCGCCGCCGGGTCGCGGTCGGCGAACAGCGCCCCGCCGGCTTACAGCAGCGGCGGCGGTGGCTCGCGCGGCGCTGGCGCGGCCGGGCCAGCCCCGGCGTTGCAAACGCTGCCGGGCCAGCCCCGGCGTTGCAAACGCTGCCGGGCACGAGCGGACTCGAACCGCTGACCTCTACCGTGTCAATTTCGCGGACGATTTGGGACCGGAAGGTGCCGATTGATGCCAAATGCTGGACACAGCAAATATTTGCGCCCAAGCGCAGCGTCCACGATGCCTACCGAGTACCACCGCCTAATGCCGCGAAATACGGTCATGGGTGGCAGGGTTGCGTCACAAGCAGGGCACAATCCGCGCGGCGTCGGCCGGCCCGCGACCGCGGCGTTCTCATGAAATCAGGTCTGCGGGTCCGTTATGCTGACGGCGGCCAGGCCGGCCGGATCGGGCGACAGCCAGCGCGCAAGCTGCGACGCGTATTCGCGGCGCCAGAAATGATCCGCGCCCTTGGAATTCCGGATCTGGTTGGTCTACTCGTATTCGGCGCAGGTCGCCCCGTTGCCGGGCTCCCCGTAGGGATAAAACGTGGCGAAGCGCGACCCTGTCCCTGAGGCAATGACCGTCATCCGCGTCGTGTCGTTATTGTCCATGGCCAGATAATTCACGGCCGCCGGGGCGCTGAGGTTGGTCGGGTTCGCCTCCGTCACCGTCGCCCGATTTGCCGGCGCTGCTCGCCGGACCGGGACCATGCTATCAGCTCAAACCACCAATGTGCTCCCACCCGCCTCCGCCGCCCAGGCTTGCTACTCGACGGGCCGGAGCCCGCTCCGAGACCAAAAGCGCCTCTGACCGGGCGCCACAGTGCCAATCGTCGGGGTTTGCTCTGGCCCACGGCAGGTCAGGGGTGCGGATCAATTCCACCGTGCGGAAACGGGGCAGGTCTGGTTGAACCGCAGGCGACCCCGTGGCTCGTCGGGTAGGTGTTCGCGCAACCTCCCGAGCCGTAGGTCGTTGAGAACCCCGTTCCGTTGGGCCTGGTGCCGCTGGCGTCCCGGGCGACCCGCGTTAGCCTCCGCCAGGCAGTGCGCCGGCTTCCCCGGGGCTCGGTGGGATCAATCCGCGCGTGTCGGCAGGCCGGGAGCACGAAATAGCCCCCGTGCATGCCACGCCGCTGGGCGCAAGCACCTTCGCTTGATTCCGGTGTACCATTAATGATACATACAATCAATGAAGCAAAAGCTGAAGCGTTTGCCGGAGCGCTTTTACCGCTCCGGCAGCGGCCGTGAGCCCGTTCGTGAGTAGCTGCAAAGCTTGGACGCGCTCGACCGCCGGATTATCGGCGAGGACATCAAGGACGTTGAGTTCGCTTGGCCGATTGAGATGCCGCTGGTGCGGTCGCTCGGTCGGGGCATTTGGGAGGTGCGCAGCAGCTTACCGCAAGGCCGGATCGCCCGCGTGCTATTTTGCGTCGAGCCCGAACACATGGTGCTCTTGCACGGTTTCATGAAAACGACACAGAAGACGCCAGCGAAGGATCTGGACCTTGCGATTCGGCGCCGCAAGGGAGAGGAAACATGAAAAAGCGGAATGTGGGATCGAGCTTCGACGATTGGCTCCGCAGCGAAGGCATTTATGAAGAGGTCAGCGCGGCGGCCATCAAGAGGGTTGTGGCGCGCCAGATTGCGACCGCGATGCAGGAGAACAGCCTTTCCAAAACCGAAATGGCGAGGCGCATGCACACCAGCCGCGCGGCCCTTGATCGCCTGCTTGACCCTGAAAACGAGGCCGTAACGCTGGGCACCTTGCGAAAAGCGGCGGCAGCCGTTGGCCGCGAGCTGCGGCTGGAACTCGTGTGACGCTGGGGGCCGGGCCCGGCGCCGACGCATGGCGTTCGGGCTCCAATCGGGCTTTATTCAGCGTCCCAAACCCGCCCCGTGCCGCGCCACGGGTGCTCATCCGCGCCATTCTCTTCAGCGCGGCGGCTTGTTGGCCGCTTGTGAAACGGGAGATGTCAGTGGTTTCGAGTCCGCAGTTGCCTGCCATGCGGTACCCGCCGGGGCCCGCTCGGGCGCGGGCGGGCCGCCTGCCGGCGCTCCATTCGCTTCCGCGCTGCCGGTCGCCGCCCCTGAGCGCCTAGCTTGCCGCGATTGCCGTCGCCCCTTTTGGCTCCAGCAATAGGAGCACCGCGCCGATCACGGCGAAAAGCGCCGTGGCGCCAACAAAATCCCCGCGTGAGTGGCCGGCGGCCTGCGCCGCCTGCACCGCCATCACCGCCGCATGCGCCAGGCTCGACCAGGCGGCGAAAGCAATCAATACGCGGTATGGCGCCGGCTTCCGGGCCGCCAGCAGCAAGAAAATGCCGAGCGTGAGATAAACGCTGGCGAACATGGCCGTGACCTCATTGTGGCCCGGCAGCCGCCACGCCGCGTGCCACAAGTCGCCGACGAGCCCATAAAAGCCCGCCACGCCGGCGAAGAAGAGGCCAACCAACACCCACCAGACCCGCAACGCGCGTTCGCGCATCAGCACCTCCGGCATTTTCCATGCCGTCAGTGCATACGGATTTGCGGGCCTTGGGATTTCACTTTCATCCCGCCCAGGGGCAGGGCGGGGAAGCGCGACGCCGGCGGGCAGCGTGGAGGGCTCCGATTTAGCCCGCCGCTCGCGGGGGCCGCGCCTTTTGCTCGGGGAGCAAACCAGGCGCGGAAAGGCCGCGAAATTCCGCGCGCCGCAGGCGCGTTGGCAATCGCTGCGGCCCGCCCCCGGCAAGCGACGCGGCGCGGCCCCCAAAGCCGGGGCCCCCAACGCGCAGCGGTGCGCTTTGGGGTGGAGCGACGCGTCGGCTGGGCTGGGGCGGGCTGGGGTCCCCGGCCCAGCCGGCGCGTAAGCGGGACGCCCCGCCGAAGGCGGGGCTGGGGCCCGCGCCAAGCAATGGAGTCCGCCGGGGGCCAGGTACTTGCGGCCAATCTCCCGTATCCTATAGTCATGCCCGGTCGCAAGGACCCCGGCGCCGCCTTGGCCCGGATTACGGAGTGGCTCCAGGCCGTCTACGGCCCGGCGCTAGTTTCCCTTACTCTTTACGGTTCGCGCGCCGAGGGCAATGCCGGCCGGCATCACGGCCCCGCCTCCGACGTCAACCTGCTCTGCGTGCTGGACCAAGTCTCGGCCGAGCGATTGGCGGCCGGCGCCGACGCCTTGCGTTGGTGGCAGCGCCAGGGACATAAGCCGATTGCCGTTTTATCCCGCGACGAAGCGCGCGACGCCGCCGACGTTTTCCCGATCGAATATCTCGATCTTCAGCACCATCGCCAGGTGCTGGCGGGCGAGGATTTTTTTGCCTCGGTCGGCAGCTTTCCCCGCGAGCATCGCCAGCAGGTGGAGCACGACCTGCGGGCGCAGTTGATGCGCCTGCGCGGCCGTTATCCGCTGGCGCAGGACGGCAAGTCCCTGCGCCGCCTCATTATGGAATCCAGCGGCACGTTCGTCACGTTGTTCCGCCATGCCTTGGCCGCCTTGGGCGAGCCCTTGGTGATGGAGAAGGAGGAGGTCGCCGCCGCCGCCGCCCGCCGCTTCGGCTTCGCCCCGGAACCGTGGCTGCGAATTCTGCGCGCGCGCCACGGCGGCGGCGAACTCCCCAAGGACCGCGCCCAGCTACAACCGATTTTCGCCGCCTATCTGGATGCCATCCAGAGCGTGGAGCGGCAATTGGAGACCGCATGAGCTTTCCTAACCCGTCCCACCCCGCTGCCTTCCCCGGCTTGAGCCGCCATGAGCGCGGCGCGGCCCGCCCCTGGCTGATCGTGCTGATCGTCATCCTGGTGGTGCTGTTCGCCAGCGCCGCCAGCTATACCAGCCGCTACAACCATATGGTCGCCCTGCGGGAGAACGTCAAGCAGCATTGGGCCCAGGTGGACGTCGTCATTCGCCGCCGCGCCGACCTGATTCCCAATCTGGTCGCCACGGTGCAAGGCTTCGCCCACCATGAAACCAAAGTCATTGGCGAGATCACCAAGGCCCGCGCCGCCCTGGGCGGAGCGCAAACCCCGGGCCAGGAGATCACCGCTAACGACGCCCTCGGCGGCGCCGTCGGCCGGCTGCTGGTGGATGTCGAGAACTACCCCAATTTGCGCAGCAACCGGAATTTCATGGCCCTGCAAGATGAGCTGGCGGGAACGGAAAACCGCATCGCCATCGAACGCCGCAAGTACGATCAGGCGGTGCAAGCCTACGACACGTACGTTTCCACGTTCCCCAACAACTTCATCGCCAGCGCTTCCGGCATGCGCTACAACCAGAATTACTTCCACGCGGTCAGCGCCGCGCAGCGCAAGGCGCCGATGGTCAACTTCAGCCACTAATCCGCGGCTCGCGGGGGCCGCGCCCGTTGCCCGGGGCGCACGGCACGCGCGGAAAGGTCGCCACACTCCCACACCTCCAAGGCGCGGAGAAGAGTGGTGCGGCGGGCGGGGCAAGAGAAGCGGCGCGGCTCCGGTTCCGCGTGAGCGGGGCAGCGCCCCGCGCCGATCCAGCACCAATTCAGCAACCGGCGCGTGCGGGCGTGCCCGCCGCTAATGGCGGGCGCGGGCGGCGGCCATGGTGCGGAGCTGCACCAGCACGCGGTTCATCTGCGCCAGTCCCAGGTGGGAAACCATCGGCGCCACCTGCTGGACGAAGCTGTCGCCGAGCAAATCGCGGAGTTCCCTCGGGCCCAGCCGCGAGGGCTTGGCCGGCGTCAATCCGGCCTCGCCGTTCCCGGTGCAGGTCAGCAGGTCGGCGACGCTGGTGGCCATGGCGTCGGCCAGCCGTTCCAGGGAAGCGATCGTGGGCGTGGCTTTGTCGTTTTCGATCTTGCTGACGTAGGTCCGCGGGACGCGCATCCGCAGCGCCAATTCGCGCTGGCTGATGCCAAACCGCCGGCGCATGGCGCGGATGGCGCCCGCCACGTCGGGCAGATCTTCTTCTTCGGGAGCGTAGCTGGGGAGGTCCTGCGCCGGCTGCGGCAGGGAGGGCACGTCCAGCGCCGCCCAGCAGCGGCGGCAAAGGTTATTGTGCGTGCGAAACTGGACGAGGTTGCAGTGCGAGCAGCGAAGCACCTCGCGGGCTTCGGTGGTGGGCGTGGTACTGCTGGTTTGAACTTCCATGTGCCGGGGCGGAGGGCCAGAGCGTCCGGCGACTCCTACTCTCTCTTTTTCAATTCATTCTTGTCAAGCATTTCCTCCCGCTCACTCCGGGAATTTCCCTATGACTGCCGGAGAAACTACCTGAACTGGCCCTATCTTGCCGAAAATTGTCAAAAAGCAATACGTCCCTGGGTACAGGTATCCGAAAAATACCGGGACGCCATGCCGTCTTTTGGCGCGATCTTCGCGGCGACATAACGGTGTTGCCGTCCGCGGGGGCCGGGCCTTTTGTGCCGAGAGCAAGGCCGGCGCGGGAAGCAGGGAAAACTCTCTGTGCGCTCCCGGCGCGGAGAAGAACGCCGCGGCTCGCCCGAGCAAGCGATTCGGCGGGGTCCCAGCGACGCGCAAGCGGCGCCGCGCGGGGCGCCCAGCAACCACCGGGCAGCGCCTCGCGCCCAGCAACCGCCGGGCCGGGCATGCGGGGTTGCGCCGCGCCAGTCAAAGCGGGCTGGGGCCCGCGCCAGTCAAAGCGGGGCAGGGGTGCGCGCCAAGCAAAGCGAGGCCGGGGCCCGCGCCTAGCAATGTCGCCGCGGCATGAGGCGCGGCGGGGAGGAAAGCGTCGGACGGAGAGCGGGTGAGGCGGGAACAGCGGTACGGCGCGGAGGGCGAAGGGAAGCGAGGGAACAGCGGGCGGAGGGCAGGCGGCGGAAGAATGCGCGGGGCGCAACGAGCCGCGCCCCGCAATACCGGCTGCGAGCGGCTAGCGGTCCGCGCGCACGCTGGCGACGTGGATTTGGCCGTGGCTCATCGTGCCCCGGACCGTGACCTTCTCGCCCGCCAGGCGATACAGGGCCTTGGTGTGGCCATCGAGCTGATACACGTGCGTGCCGACGGCGAGCGCATAATGGGCGCCCATCTTTATGCAGCCGCGGGTGCAGCTGGTGGGATTGGCTCCCTTGGGATGATGCAGGCCGCAGTGCGTGTCCGTCACCGTGCCGACATAGGCCTTGGGCGCCGCCCACAGGGCCAGCGGCAGGGCCATCAAGGCCGCAAATACCGTTGTGATTAAGCGAGTCCGCATTGGTTCGTCTCCTTAGGTGATTCTGGCGCCGCGCCAAAGCGGAGCCTCCTAGCCAAGATGCGCTACAAACGCGAAAGTGGCAAATCTTAAGCCACCCGCCGCTGGGCCGCCAACGCCTCTCGAATTTCCCCCGCCAGTTGCCGCACCGACTCCAACCGCTGCCGCACCTCGGCCGGCATCCGGCCGCGGCTCGCTAGGGCGAGTTCCGCGTGGCCCAAAATCCCCGTGAGCGGGTTATTGATGTCGGCGGCGGCGTGGGAGGGCAGCGGCGCGCCGGCGTCCTGGTCCAGCCGTCCCCGCAGGCGGAGCAATTTCAAGATGCCCAACTGCTGCCGTAACACCAATTGGATCTGCGCCTTGCTCGCGGTGCGGGGGATGACGTCCACCACGCCCGGCTGCATCGCCTCCGGGAGCGGGCTGGGGCCGCTAGCCAGCAAAATGATCCGCGGGTGAGGCGGTGCCGCCGCTGGCGGCAGGCTTTCCCACAGGCGATCGTCCAGCAACAACAATTCGTATTGTCCGGCCTGCGGCGGCACGGCGCCGGCCGTCACGCGGCACTCCGCCGCCAAGCGTTCGGCCGCCGCGCCCACGCGCGCCCGTTGCAGTTCGTCCCCGGTGAGCAGAAAAACGTAATGCACCATACGATCTCCCAATCGAACCCACTCCCATCCCAATTCGCCGCCCAAATGATGGTTTTGCCGCCGCACGGGCTCCCATCGCCGACCAGCCACCTAGGCTCCGACGGGGCTGCGATATTCCTTCAACTTGCGGTACAAAGTGGTCTTGCCGATGCCGAGCTTTTTCGCCGCCAGAATCTTGTCGTCGCGGGTCTGGACCAAGGCCCGCTCGATCGCTTCCCGTTCCACCACGGCCATGGGACGGATGCCATGGTCGGCCGCGGGCGGGATGGGGCCTTGGCGCCGCACGGGCGAGGGCAGGTCGGCGATGTTCATCAGCGGCCCGGAACTCAGCGCCAGGGTGCGCTCGATGCAGTTCTCCAATTCGCGAACGTTGCCGGGCCAGTCATAGCTGCGCAACAGCTCAATGGCCGCATCGGAAAAGCGCTTGCGCTGCGAGGCGGAGCGGAACTTGCCCAGAAAATACTCCACCAACTCCGGTATGTCGTCGGGGCGCTCGCGTAGCGGCGGCAGCTTGATGCTGATGACGTTGAGGCGGAAGTAAAGATCCTTGCGGAAGCTGCCATCCGCCACGGCTTGGCTGAGATCCCGGTTCGTGGCGGCGATGATGCGCGCCTCCATGCGTACCCGGCGGGAGCCGCCGACGGGGCGGATTTCCCGCTCTTGAATCGCGCGCAGCAGCTTGATTTGCAGATCCAGCGGCAGCTCCGCGATCTCGTCGAGAAACACCGTGCCATCCTGCGCCACTTCCAGCAGCCCGGTGCGATTGGCCTGCGCGCCCGTGAAGGCGCCCTTGACGTGGCCAAACAGCTCGCTTTCGATCAGCGACGGCACCAGCGCCCCGCAGTCCACGGGAATAAACGGCCGGTCCCGCTCCGGTCCGGTGTAATGAATGGCGCGCGCCACCACCTCCTTGCCGGTGCCGCTTTCACCCAAGATCAGCACCGGGTAGCGATTGCGCGCCACCTTGCTGATCAGCCGGAAGACCCCCTGCATCGGCTCGGATACGCCCACCAGGCCGTTGCTAAACGGCGGTGCGGCGGCGCGCGCCGGCCGCGCCGCGTGGCCGACGCGGCGGCGCTGCGCCAGCGTCTGCAACAGCACTTTGAGCTCCTCGCCGTCAAACGGCTTGGTGAAATATTCGGCGGCGCCGTGCTTGATCGTGGCCACCGCCGCGCCCACCGAGCCTTGCGAGGAAGTCACGATGACGGGCAACCCCGGTTGCAATTGCAACACCCGGGCCAGGAGTTCCGTGGTGGGCGGGCCCGGAAGCTGCGTATCCAGCACCAATACGTCGGGAGGGTTCCGGCTCAGCCCTGCCAATAAATCCTCCGCGCTGGCGCAGCCGGTGGCATCGAAACCGATGCTCTGTGTCCAGCCGATACTTACTTCCCGGACCACGGCGTCAGGATCGGCAATGACTACCTGAGGAATTTCGGACATGCTTCGTTCTCCTGTAAGTGAATCTGCACCGCTCTTGGATGCAGCCGGCGGACCAAACCTGCCCGCTGGGGGGGGGACGGCGGAAGCCCATGGCGCGGGGGCAGTTAAGAGGATGCGACCGGTGCGTGGTCCGCCGCGCGTGGCCGCGCCGGTGTCAAACTGGGAAGAGCAGTCCCTATTCGGCACCGGTGGAGCGGCGCGTCCCGCTGGGGGGAGCGGGAAAGCCGGCGGCGCCGAGGGGGTCGGTGCGGGCATCGCCTCCGGCAGATAGGAGTCGGCGGTGGCGTCGCCGTGGCCGGGACGGGAGAACGGCGCGGAGCAAAGGGGCGTAGTAGAGTTTGGCTATGACCAAGGCGAGGGTATTGGTGGTGGATGACGAGGCCAATGAACGCCAGGGCCTCACGGAATTGCTGTCGGCATGGGGGTATGCCGTGGACAGCGCCGCCGATGGCCAGCAGGCGTTGGAGCGGGTTGCGGCCGCGGCTCCCGACGCCGTGATCACCGATATCCGCATGCCGCGCATGGATGGATTGGAGCTGTTGCGGCGGCTGCGGCAGGATTGGAGCGAGTTGCCGGTGCTGGTGCTCACCGGTCAAGGCTCGAAGGAAGCCGTGGTGGAATGTCTTCGCCTGCACGCCAACGATTACATCGAGAAGCCCATTCGCGGCGACGATCTGAAACAGCGTCTGGCGGACCTGGCCTTGGCGCCGCCGGTGAAGAAGGACGGCGGCGAGGGGGAGGAGTGGGAGTTCATTGGCGACTCACTTCCGGTGCGGGAAATTCGCCAAGTGATCCGCCAGGTTGGGCCCACCACCGCCAGCGTCCTGATCACCGGAGAAAGCGGCACCGGCAAGGAGGTCGTGGCCCGGCTGATTCACCAGCAGGGGCCCCGGCGGGAACGCACGTTTATCGCCGTCAACTGCGCGGCGATACCGGAAAGCCTGATGGAGAGCGAGTTGTTCGGGCATGAGCGCGGCGCGTTCACCGGCGCCGTCGAGCGGCGCGCCGGCTGCTTCGAGCTGGCCGAAGGCGGCACCCTCTTGCTGGATGAAATCGGGGAGATGCCGCTGCCCACCCAAGCCAAGCTGCTGCGCGTCTTGGAGGAACGGCGGCTGCGCCGCCTGGGCAGCAAGGCGGAGTTGCCGGTCAATGTGCGGGTGCTGGCCGCCACCAATAAGGATCCGGAACAGGCCGTGGCGTCCGGCCAGTTGCGCAGCGATCTGTACTACCGCCTGAACGTCTTCCAGCTCCACCTGCCTCCATTGCGCGACCATTTGGAGGATTTGCCGGCGCTGGCGGCGAGCTGGGTGCGACGGCTCAACTCCCGCCACGGCCGCCGGGTGCAGGGCTTCTCGCCGGAGATGCTGGCGGTGCTGGCGCGCCATAGCTGGCCGGGCAACGTCCGGGAGCTGCGCAACACGCTGGAGCGCGCGCTGATCGTCTGCGAGGGGGCCAGCTTGGAACCACGCCACCTGCCGCCCGGCTTCGCCCGGGCGAAATCTCCGTTGGTGGTTGATGCGCACAGCGTCCGCATCCCGCTGGGGGCGACCGTGGCCGATGCGGAACGGCTGCTGATCCTGCGCACCCTCGAGGCGGAGCGCAATAACAAAACGCGCGCCGCGGAGAAGCTCGGCATCAGCCTCAAAACCTTGCAGAACAAGCTCAAGGAATATCAGGCCCGGCCCGCTTCCGACGCGCCGCCGGCGCCGGGAGAGCTGGGCGCGCATGGCGGCTAGCGCCGCAGCCGGGCAGCCGGCGGAACCGCCGCGCCGCGATGGGCGGTTCGGCTTCCGCCTGAAGACGAAGCTCACCGTGGGTCTGTCCCTGCTGGTGCTGCTGGTCGTCGCCAGCATCAGCTTTCTCTACATCACCAGTCTGGTGCGGGCCCAGATGCTCGATATCTACGCCCATGCCGACTTCGTTTCCCGGACCGTATTCAACGAAGTGCGCCAGGAGATGAACGCCGCGTCCGCGGCCGGCCTGGTGAATCTCCGTCAGCCGCAAAAGGCGCAGCAGTACCTGGCCCAACTGAACCAGAGCGCTCCGCTGGCGGCGCTGATGAGTTCCGCCATCGGCTATCCGGTCAACAGTTCGATCCGCGACGTGGCGGTGGTGAATCCGCAAAACGTGGTCTTGGCGGACTCCGATCCGGAGCTGGTCGGGCAAGTGTTGAGCCCGCGGCCCAGCCTCGCCGCCATCACGCACGGGGGCTGGTGGCGGCAGTTCCGGGCCATTTTCGGCCAGGAGCGGATCTATGAAGTGGCCCTGCCGATCGCGCTGGGGTCGCAGCGGCTGGGCGCCATCCGCGTCGGGGTGGACACGGCGCTGGTGCAGGCGGCGCTTTCGGCGCGCATTCATTCCATTATTTGGCTGGCGCTGTTGGTGGTGGGGTTGGCGACGGTGCTGGCGGTGGTGTTCTCCGACCTGGCGCTCTCCCCCCTGAATGCGGTAAGCGCGCAGTTGGACCGCGCCGAGCGCGGGGAGGCGGACCCGCCGCACCGGCCCCGGTTCGGCCCGGAATTTGGCCAGGTCAGCTCGAAGATCGAGCGCCTCGGCCGGCAAATCCAGGACGCGCGGCAGGTCTACACCAGCCTGCGCGACAGCATGGCGCAGGTGCTGGAGGGCGTAAACGAGGCGGTGGTGCTGTTTTCTCCGGAGGGACGGGCGGTGATGGCGAGTCCGGCGGCGCAGCGCCTGCTGGGCGGGCCGGCCGAGGGCATCGTCGGCTTGCCGGTGGAGGAGATTTTCCCGGGGGAAAACCGCTTGGATTCCGCCGTGCGCCGCGCGGTGCGGGAGCACCAGCCGCTGGCGGCGCAGGAGCTGGCGCGGGCGTCCTCCCAACGGTCGCTGCTGGTGCGGCTGGACCCATTGCGCGGCGAAGGCTCCGGAAACGGCGCGGAGACGGGCAGCGCATTGCTGGTGCTGCGGGATCCCGAGCCGGTGCGGCGGCTGGAAAGTGAATTGGAGGTCGCGCGCCGTCTGAGCAATATCGGCCGCCTGACCCGGGGGGTGGCGCACGAGGTCAAAAACCCCCTGAACGCGATGGCCATCCATCTGGATCTGCTGAAGGCGAAGGCCCAGGGACCGGGGGTGGCGGGGCACTTGGACGTGATGCGGCGGGAAATTGACCGGCTGGACCGGGTAGTGACGGCGTTTTTGGATTTTACCCGCCCGGTGGAGGTGCGGCTGCGCCCCGCTTCTTTAGGCGACGTGGCGGCCAGTGTACGCGACCTGATGGCGGCGGATGCGGCGACCCAAGGCGTACACATCGAGGTGGACGCCCGGGAACTGCCGCCGCTATGGATTGACCGCGATTTGGTCGAACAGGCCCTGCTCAACTTGGTGAATAATTCCTTGCAGGCGATGATGGAGACGCAGCAGTCGGGCAATGGCGCGGCGCGGCCGCGGGGCCCCGCCCCACGGATCACGCTGACCGTGCGGCGCGATGAGGATGGCGCGGTGCTGCGCGTACGGGACGAGGGCCCGGGCGTGCCGGCGGAAGTGCGGGATAAAATCTTCGATCTGTATTTTTCCACCAAGGCGGAGGGCAGCGGCATCGGGCTGGCGCTGGCGGCGCGGGTGATGCAATTGCACAATGGTTCCCTGGAACTGGAACCGGAGGGGCCGCCGGGCGCCTGCTTTTGCCTGCGCTTTCCCTGGCGCGCGGAGGGCGGAGCGGCGACCGCGGCCGGAACGGAGGGAGATTGAGGATGGCCATGAGAGCGGCATGCGCCCATCGCTCCGCGCGGCCGAGCCCCGGCTCGACTGGCGCCGGCAGGTGGCGTTTCGCCGTGTTGGCCATGGCCTGCCTGTTGCCTTGGGTGGAGGGCGGATGCTTTCTGTTTCCCCGCGCCAAGCCGGTGCCGCCCACCCTGGTGCTGACCCAGCCCATCATCCTCAGCACGCCGGAGGTGACGGCGACACCGCCGCCGCCGCCGCCGAAGGTGATCGTTTTAGCTCCCGAGAGCGCCCCGAAGCCCAGCCCGCCGGCGCGCCACCGCCGCCGTCATGTCGCCGCCAGCCGCAAGCCCGCCGAGGCCGCTAACCCAGCGGCGGCCGACGCCGGTCCGCAGCCGCAGTTGACCAGCGAATTGACACCCGAGGAGGCGGCGCGCTACCGGCGCACGGCCGCGGAATGGCTGGACGCGGCCAGCCACGACCTGAAGCTGACCGCGAACCGGCAGTTGGCGGCGGAGGAAGCGGCGACGCGGGCGCAGGCGAATGAGTACATCAGCCAGGCGCAGGCGGCGCTGGCGGAGGGAGCGGTGGTGCGGGCGCAAAACCTGGCGCATAAGGCGTTGGTGCTGGCGGAAGCGCTGCTCGGCGGCTAAGCCGCGACGGACCCACGGAGACGATGGCGGAAAGCGAAGCGCAGCGCAGCCGCGAAGGATTGCTGGCGACCGTTCGCGGTGGCGTGCGCGGCTGGCTGGGCGGACGGCGGCGGGGGCCGCTGGGGCTGGCATTGGGCGGCGGGTTCGCCCGCGGCATCGCGCATATCGGCGTCTTGCAGGTGCTGGAGGAGCACGGCGTGAAAATCGACCGCATCGCCGGCACCAGCGCGGGCAGCGTCATCGCCGCCGCCTTCGCCAGCGGCGTCAGCCCCGGCGAACTGGCGGCAACGGCCTCGGGTGCGCGGCTGAGCGATATGGGCCGCTGGACGTTGTCGCGGATGGGCTTGGCAAGCAACACTCGGATGGACGTCTTTCTTCGCAAGCTGCTGCGCGAAACCGAGTTTGAAGGCATGCGAATTCCGTTGCAGGTGGTGGCGACGAATTTACGCACCGGTGAGCCGCGGGTGTTCTCCACCGGTCCGGTGCTGCCGGCGATCCGCGCCTCCTGCGCCTACCCGCTGATGTACCAGCCGGTGCGGATCGGCGAGGACTGGTACGTGGACGGCGGCGTGGTCTGCGACGTGCCGGCGGAGCCGCTGCGGTGGGTCGGCGCGGGCCGCGTCATCGCCGTCGAGTTGGGCAGCCAACTGCCCGAGACGCCGCCGAACAATATGCTGGAGGTGTTGTCCACGTCGCTGGCGATCGCCGTCCTGCGGCATGCCGAGGACTGGCGGGAGGCGACCGACGTGCTGATCCAGCCGCGCGTGGGAGACTTCGCCTATGACGACTTCGCTCACGCGGAGGCGTTAATCGCGGCGGGAAGGGCCGCCGCCGAGGCGGCGCTGCCGGCGATTTTGCAACTGGCGGGACTGCCCCCGTCGGCGCCGCGGCCGGCGGTTGCGGTTCCGGCGCCGGCCGCCAAAGAAGCCGCGGAACCAGCCGCCGTGGCGCCGACGGGGGGAGACCGCGGCGCCGGGAGCGGGCGCTAGCCGGCGAGCGGGGCTAGCGAGCCGTGTTGTCCGTGGCGACTTGGCGGGTGAAGCGGACCATGGCTTGCAATCGCGCGGCGGCGGCGCCGCTGTCCAGGGAATGGCGCGCGCGGTGCAGCGCTTCCGGCCAGGGATCGCCGCCGCCGGCGGCGGGCCCGGCGGCCAGGAGGGCGGCGGCGGCATTGAGTACGGCGATGTCGCGGCAGGGGCCCGGCTGGCCTTGCAGGATGGCGCGAATGATGGCGGCGTTGTCGGCGGCGTCGCCCCCGGCCAACTGCGACAACTGCGCCTTCGGCAGGCCGTAGCGGCTGGCGTCGAAACGGTAGGTGACGACGGCGCCGTCACGCAGCTCGGCCACCTGCGTGGAGGTGGTGGTCGAGAATTCGTCCAGTCCGTCCTCGCCGTGGACGACAAAGGCGCGGCGCGCGCCCAAGGCGCCCAGCGCCGCGGCCAGCTTTTCGGTCCATTCCGGCGCGTAGACGCCGATGACTTGGCAGGGCGCGCCGGCGGGGTTGGTGAGGGGACCGAGGAGATTGAAGACCGTTCGCACGCGCAGCGCGCGGCGCACCGGCTGGACATGGCGCATCGCGGGATGCCAGGCGGGAGCGAAAAAAAAGCCGATGCCGGTGGCGGCCAGGCATTGGGCGGTGGCCGTCGGCGGCAGATCCACCACCACGCCCAGCGCTTCCAGCACGTCGGCGCTGCCGCAGCGGCTGGAAAGGGAGCGATTGCCGTGCTTGGCGACGCGCAGCCCGGCGCCGGCGGCGATCAAAGCGGCCGCGGTCGAGATGTTGAAGGTGCCGCTAGCGTCGCCGCCGGTTCCGCAGGTGTCCACCAATTCCGGGCCGGGGTCCGCCTCCAGCGCCGCGCGTCCGGTGCCGGATACATCCAGGACGGCGGGGTCGGAAGGCAGGGCAAAGGAGCGGACCGCGGCGCGCATGGCCTGGGCGAAGCCGGTGATTTCCTCGACCGTCTCGCCCTTCATGGCCAGCGCGACCAACAAGGCGGCGATCGCGGGCTCCGACGCCTGGCCCGCTAAAATCGCCGCCAACGCCGCGCGGGCCTCGGCGCGGGTCAGATCGCGGCGGGCGATCACCTGGCGCAATAGGGCGGGAAAGTCCGCCGCGGGGGCGGCTCCGCCGCTAGCGGCGGGCGGCGGCGAAGTCGGGGAAGAGGGCATGGGCGGGACGGCGCGAGGGGAAAAATGGGAGCGGGGTTGCTATACTGACAAGTTTCGCGGCTCGCGGCGATTATCGCATGCTGGCGCGCCGCGGGCGCCGGGCCGCGCGGTGAGGCGGACGGCGAGGCAAGGAAGCGGATGAAAATTCACGAATACCAAGCCAAAGAACAGCTCCGGCCCTTCGGGCTGCCGATTCCCCGCGGCCAAGTTGCCGCCACCGCCGTCGAAGCCGAAGCGGCGGCGCGGATGCTGGGCGGGCAAGTAGTGGTCAAGGCGCAGATTCACGCCGGCGGACGGGGCAAGGGCGGCGGCGTCAAGCTGGCCTCCGGCGCCACGGAAGCCCGCGCCTTGGCGGAAAAGATCTTGGGCATGACGCTGGTCACGCACCAAACCGGGCCGGAGGGGCGTCTGGTGCGGCAGGTGCTGGTGGAAGAGACGCTGCCGATCTCCCGGGAGCTGTACCTGGGCGCGGTGGTGGACCGCGTTTCGGGCAAGCCGGTGATGATGGTTTCCGCCTCCGGCGGGATGGAGATCGAGGAAGTGGCGGCGAAGGATCCCAACGCGATCCTGCGCGAGCCGTTCGACGCCGATCGCGGCTTGCAGGCGTATCAGGCGCGGCGGCTGGCCTTCGGACTGAAGCTGCCGGCGGCGGCGATCCACCCGGCGGTGCAGGCGATGTTGGCGCTGGCGCGGGCCTTCGTGGCGCTGGACGCGTCACTGGCGGAGATCAACCCGCTGGTGCTGACCAAGGACGACAAGATCGTGGCCCTGGACGCCAAGCTGAATATTGATGACAACGCCTTGTACCGCCATCCGGAGCTGAAGGCGCTGCGCGACATCCACGAGGAAGCGCCGCTGGAGGTGGAAGCCAGCCGCTACAGCCTGAACTACATCAAGCTGGATGGCAACGTCGCCTGCATGGTCAACGGCGCCGGCTTGGCCATGGCGACCATGGACATCATCCAGTACGCGGGCGGCAGCCCGGCGAACTTCCTGGACGTGGGCGGCGGCGCCAGCCAGGAGCAGGTGCGGCACGCGTTCGAGATTCTGCTGAAGGATCCCAACGTGAAGGCGGTGCTGATCAATATCTTTGGAGGCATTCTGCGCTGCGACACGCTGGCCAACGGCGTGGTGGAGGCGGCGCGGGCGGTGGACCTGAAGGTGCCGCTGGTCATCCGCATGGAGGGCACGAACGTGGAGCAGGGACGGGAGGTGCTGCGCGCCAGCGGCCTGCCGATCACGGTGGCGGGGAGCATGAAGGAAGCCGCCGAGAAAGTGGTGGCCGCCGCCGGCGGCGGGCGGCGCTAGCCGCGCAGGCGCCCGGCGCGCCGCGGCACGGAAAAAAACGACATGAGCATTCTGGTCAACAAGAAAACCCGCGTGCTGGTGCAGGGCATTACCGGCCGCGAAGGCAGTTTCCATGCGCGCATGTGCCGGGAATACGGCACCCACATCGTCGCCGGCGTGACGCCGGGCAAGGGCGGGACGACGCACGAGGGCACGCCGGTCTTCGATACGGTGGCCGAGGCGGTGGCCGCCACCGGCGCCGACGCCACGATGATCTTCGTGCCGCCGCCGTTCGCCGCCGACGCCATTCTGGAAGCCGCGGCGGCGGAGCTGCCCCTGGTGGTCTGCATCACGGAAGGCATCCCGGTGCTGGACATGGCGCGGGTGACGGCGGTGCTGAAGGGAGGGAAGTCGCGGCTGATCGGCCCGAATTGTCCCGGCATCATCACCCCCGGCGAGTGCAAGATGGGCATCATGCCCGGGCATATCCACCGGCCGGGCAAGGTAGGCATCGTCAGCCGCAGCGGGACGCTGACCTATGAGGCGGTGCATCAGTTGACGCTGCTGGGCATCGGGCAATCCACCGCCATCGGCATCGGCGGCGATCCGATCGTCGGGACCTCGCATTTGGACGCGGTGCGGATGTTCAACCAGGATCCGGGCACCGAAGCCATCGTCATGATCGGCGAGATCGGCGGCAGCGCCGAGGAAGCGGCGGCGGCGTTCATCCGCGAGCATGTGAAGAAGCCGGTGGTCGGCTTCATCGCCGGGCAGACGGCGCCGCCGGGACGGCGCATGGGCCATGCCGGGGCGATCATCTCCGGCGGGCAGGGAACGGCAAAGGAAAAAATGGAGGCGATGCGGGCGGCAGGCATTCACGTCTGCGTCAGCCCCGCCGAGATCGGCGCCACGGTGGCTTCCGTGATGGGCGCCAAGGCGGCGAAGGGAAACTAGCGCAATGGCCAACGAACGAACTTTGACGATCATTAAACCCGACGGCGTCGCCGCGCAGCTGACCGGCGCGGTGCTGGGCCGGCTGGAGAAAGCCGGACTGAAGATTCTGGGGCTGAAGCGGCTGCGGCTGACGCAGGCGCAGGCGGAGGCGTTTTACGCGGTGCACCGGGAGCGGGGCTTCTTCCCGGACCTGGTGCGCTTCATGACCGAGGGGCCGGTGGTGGTGGCGGCGCTGGAAGGGGAGAACGCCATCGCCCGGTTGCGGGAGCTGATGGGGGCGACCGATCCCGCCAAGGCCGCGGCCGGCACGATTCGCAAGGATTTCGCCGCCAACATCGAGCGCAACGTCATTCACGGCTCCGACGCGGCGGAGACGGCGCGCAACGAAATCGCCTTCTTTTTCGCCGGCGCCGAACTGGCCTAGCGGCGCGGCAGCCCGAGCGTCTTGCGCGCTCCCGCAGGCTGGGGCGCCCCGCCAGTCCCGCCCCAAGGTGTTCGGCTCACCGGGTGTTCTGCTGGTGGTGGCCCCGGTGCGCTGTGGCGCGGCCACGCGCTCCGGCCGTGGCGCGTTGCGGCGAGGGACCCCGGTCCGCCGCGCGGCAGGGAGACGGCCTGCAGCCGCGTCCCACGGCGGGCTTGCTAGGCTGAGGGCATGGCGCATTTGGCGCGGTCGCTGATCGTCATTGGCTTGCTGCTGGCGGCGGGCGGGGTGGTATTGCTGCTGCTGGCGCGGGCGCATGTGCCGCTGGGTCATCTGCCGGGGGATTATGTGTACCGCGGCAAGCGGGTGACGGTCTATTTCCCTTGGGTAACGATGATCGTTGTCAGCGTGGTGCTGACGATTGTTCTGAACATGCTGTTCCGGCGCTAGCGCTTGGACCGGCCATTCGCGGGGCCGCGCCTTTTGCCTGGGAGATCAAACAGGCGCGGGCAGGCCGCGAAACCTCGCGCCCGCGGCCCGCGGAGAAGAATCCCGCGCCCCGCGCCTATCCATGTTGCGTTGTTGCACCGCCAACGCTGTCTTTTCATCGCGTTGCGGCCTTAAATGCAACATTTTTGGAGGCCGTGGCCAGCGCTTCCCGCGGCGCGCGCAATTTTAAGGAACTGCGGGTCGCATTCGACAGGCCTCGCGGAGTTGGGATGCGGATGATGCGAGGCGCGCTGTCCCTTCGGCTCGGGCGCTACGCGGGTGATAAATCCGCCCGGGGGAAGGCCCCCCAAGGCGATTGGGCCACTGCGGAATGGAAAATTATCCTCTCCTGCCGGCTAGCGCATGATGCTGCGGAAGAGGCTGCTGTTGAGCAGGGCCGCCACCTGGCTTTGGGGTGACTCGACTTGGAGAAAGGCGTCGTCGCCGGCGGAGTCCACCTCGATCTGATTGAGCAGGTTCTTGAGGGCGGGATTCTTGGTTTGGTAGGCCTTGTAGAGCACGGCGGCGCGAAGGCCGGTGCTCGCCAGGCCGGCGCTGATGGGATCGTCGGTCATCAGCTCCAGGTTGACCTTGACGTCGCTGGAGAAATTAATGGTGTAGCGGGCGCCTTGGAAATGGCTGGCCAAGGAAGCGGGGTTGAAATCGGTGGCGCCACTGGCCAGGGACATCACCAACCCCTGGGTGCCGGCGGCGTTGAGCACGCTCCAGACGTCGCTGGATTCGGTGCCGTCAATCAGGTCGCTGAGACTGGAGTTGTTGTCCAGCGAAGTGACGGCGCCGGATTGGACCTGAATCGCCTCCCGAATCGCCTGGGCGTTGCCGAAGACGAAGGTGCTGGAATCGGGCAGATAGAACTCCATGCCGTTGGCTTCGTAATAGGTGACGCCGTCGTATTGGGGCGGATGGGGGTAGCGGGGCGTGGGAGCGAAGAAACGGCCCGGCTGGAAGGCCTCAAAGCTGCCTTCGGCGACGCCGATCAGGCCGATGCTTTTGCCGGTGGCATAGGTGGCGAAGGTGAGGCGGTTCAGGTCCTGGTGGATATGGACGCCGCCGCGCGCCAGGAGATCACTGATGTTGCGCATTTCGGCGGGCAGGACCTGGCCCTCGATACGCTGCGCCAGGTTGTTGGTGGAAAGACGGTGGTAGTTGACGGAGATGATTTGGCGCGTGGTAGCGGGCAGCACCGACTGCGCGGTGGCGCCCAGCTCGGCGGCGCGGGCCGCGGGTGCAGCCAAAGCGACGGCCGCGGCGAGAGCGACGAGAGCAAGAAAGCGAAAACGCATGCTGACCTCCAGCGAACGGAAAACCGGGAAGGAGCCCCATTGCGGTCCCATGACCTGGATTCGCCCGCGGCATCCGCGAAGGCCCGACGGCGATTCCCGGCGATCCCCCGGGGACAAACTGCCTCCAGTTTAGCCGAGGCGGGGCGGGATCGGCGCCTGGTGGAACGGCCAGGCACGAGTCGAGGCGGTTACCGATTTAACGTTCGGGCCTAGCCGGGCGCGTAAGCGGCGCGCCGCGCCAGTTTAAGCGGCGCGCGGCGCCGCGCCGTTTTCAGCGGGGCGCCCGCCGGCGCGGGACTGGGCCCCGCGCCGATCCATGATCAATTCACGGTAGCGGAAATAGAGGCGGTGCTGGTGGCGCCGCTGACGGTATAGGCCGTGACGGTGAGGCTATAGTTGCCGGCGGGCGTGCCGCCGGATGGTGCGGGCGTCGCGGGCACCGGCGACGCGCTGCCGCCGCAACTGGCGAGCGTCAACGCCAGGGCGAGCAACGCCGCGGCGACAGCCCAGGGCGGCGGCCGGCGGCAGGTAGCACGGGCGCGGAAAATCCCAAGAGCCAAGGCGACGGCCAAGGCACAGGCTAGCAGTTCGGCCCAGGCGCGTGGCGCGCCGCGGGAACCGCCCAGCGGGGGCAGGCTGGAGTTGGCGGTCGTGGCTAGGGAGAGCGTGGCGGTGGCGGTGGAAGCGGTGCTGAAGTCCACGACGTTGGGGGCGATGGAGCAGGTGGCGCCGGCGGGGGCGTTGGCGCAAGCCAACGCGACCTTGCCGGTGGTGGCGCTTTGGCCGGTAAGCGTCAGCGTTGTGGAGCCGGAGGCGCCGGCGGAAACGCTGAAGCCCGCCCCGGAGATCGCCGGAGCGGGAACCGGCGACGGCGCGTAGACGCGCACGTAATCCACCAACATGGCGGCTGGGGAAGGCGTGGAGGCGTTGGGTGCGCCGGGCCAAGAGCCGCCCACGGCGAGATTGAGCAGCAGAAAAAAGGGATTGGGGCTGGCGGAGGAGGCATTGAAAGGCCACCCGCCCGTGGCCGACGGCGTCACGGTGGCGAAGACGTTGGCGGGGCTGTCCACGTAGTACTGGATGAGATTGGGCGACCAGATGACACCATAAACGTGGAAGCCGTTGCTGACGGTTTCGCCCGTGGGCAGGTTGTAGGGATTGCCGGTATTGAAATTGGGCGCGTGGACGCTGGCTTGGACGACGCCGGGCCCCAGCGGCGGGACGTTCTCCATGATGTCCAGTTCGCCACAGGCGGGCCAACCCGCGGTGGTGATGTCGGCGCCCAGCATCCAAAACGCCGGCCATAAGCCGGGGCCGGTGGGAAGTTGCATGCGGGCTTCGATGCGGCCGTATTGCGTGGTGAACAGCCCCTGCGTCTTCATGCGCCCCGAGGTCCACACGCCGCTGGCGGTATGCATCGCCTGGATGACCAGATGGCCGCTGCCGTCGAGGTAGATGTTGGGATCCGCAGTGCTACAGGGAGCGGTGTTGTCGCTCGGCGGGCAGTAGTATTCCTGCTCCTGATTGCCCCAGCCGTTGTTGTTGCCGGTTTCATAGGCCCATTTGGCGGCGTTGGGCGCGGCGCCGGCGGGGCCGTTGAATTCGCTGGACCAAACCAAATTCCAGGTTTGCGCGGCGAGGGGCAGAGCGGAGAATGCCAACAGCAGGACGAGGGCAAACAGGCGGAGGCGGAATTTCGGGGCGGAAGGCCAGGTCACGGGCAGGCTCCGGGGCGGCGACAGCATTGTAGCACCGGCCACTTGCCCGGCGCTTCCGCGGCAGGCGCACGGCGCGGGCGCGATGCGGGCTGGGTTCTCGGTGTCCGGGGCGCCGCCGGGGGGTGCGCCGCGGGCGCAAAATCCGAGCCTCCGCCGGGGATGCGCCGCCGCGGACGGGCGGCGGTGCTCCAGCTCAGTTGGCGGCGAGGTCGCGGAAGGAGAACCGGTTGCTGACGGATGGATCCGTCTGGCCGTTGACCTCGACATAGGGATAGACGAAATAGTTGACCGGCGCGCCGGATTGGGGCGGGGCGAGGGTGAGATCGCGGCCGGCGGAAAAGCGAACGCGGCTGGCGTTCACGGCGCCGAAATAGAAATGGGCGCGCCGCTTATGCAGCCAGGCCATGGCGATGTCCACCGGCACCCAGCCGGCGCCGTCAACATAGAACTCCGCCCAGCAGTGATAGCCCTCGACCGCGCCGGAGCGCCGCATCCTGGGAATGGGGAAGCCGATGACGAAGCGGGAGGGAATGCCCTGGGAGCGGGTCATGGACATGAACAGGGAATGGAAATCGGTGCAGTTGCCGCGCTTGTGGTCGCAGGCCCACATGGCGTCGCCGTGGCCCCATCCGGCGCCGACTTTGCTGTAGCGCAGGGTGTGGAAGATGTAGAGATAGATGGCGTGGGTCTTCCGCACCGCGCCGTGGTCGCCGCGCGCGACCCGGGCCGCCAGGCGCTGGAGTTTGCCGGTGACCGGCACCAGGCGATCGGCGCGCAGATAGAACGCGTGCTCGGCGCGCGGCAGGCTACCGCCGGGCGGATCGGCGTTGAAGCGCAGAAGCTGGCGGTAATCGCCGGCGCGGTAGAGCACGCGATGGACGCGATAGGCGAGGTCGAACGTGGCGGAGCGGGCGTGGGGATGGCGCAACTCGGCGTAAAGCATGCGGTCGCCGCGGGCATTGCGGGTGAGGCGATAGGGAACCGAGGAGTGGATGGCGAGGATCTTCACCTGCTGGTGAACATTGGACTGGGCAACGGGAATCCAGATGCGGACGGTCTTGGCGCCCGCCGGGAAGTGAACGACGGAGTGATAGTCGAAGCGGAACGTGCGCGCCGGCCGGGGGACTTGGGCGGCGGCGGGGATGGCCGGTAGCGCAAACAGGACTGGGAAAAGAGCGAAGCGAAGATATGGGCGCGGCGAGGATAGGGACATACGCGAATTCCGAAAGGGACGGCTAGGGCCACTATAGCGCCGCGGCAGAGCCGCGCGGAAGCCGGCCCTTGGATCCCTTTCGGCGGGGGCGTATTGGCAGGTGAGAAGCTCGGCGCAGGGCGCCGGCGCATGCCGCCGGACTGCGCGGCCGAGGGCAATCAGGCCCGACGCGAGCGGAACGGCGTGGCGGCGGACGGGCCTATTTCTTGGCCATGGCGTTGAAGGTGCGGATGAAGCGGACCACGGACTGAATCTGATCCGTGGTCAAAACACCGTCCCAGGCCGGCATCGGCGGATTCCCGCTCTTGATGACCGCGACCAGTTGCGCATCGGTTTGGCGCTGGACATCGGGGCTGCGCAGATTGGCCTTGGGCCCTAGATAGCTGTGCCCGGCGCCGTCGGTCTTGTGGCAGACGGCGCACTTGGACAGGTAGACCTTGCGTCCAGCGGCGGCGCCTGCGCCGCCATGGCCACCGCCGGAAGGCTTGGACGCGGCCACACTGCCCGATGCCAGCAGAATGACGGCCAGCAGGGCGGTGCGCCAGTGGCCTGGGGAATGGTTGGCAGACAACATGGGAGTCCTCCTTGCCCGGACCGGCGCCGCCGCCGGGCCGGCCAAAATCATGGCACGCGCAGATTGATCCGCATATTGGAACGCAGGTTGACGACGCGGGTTTGGACCGGGCTGCCGGGGTGCCAGACCACCAGCTCATACCGTCCCGGCAGCGCCGGCGGCAGGCGATAGTTGCCGCGCGGACCCGTGACCACTGTGTAAGGGCTGGGCACGACCAGAATGTAGGCCACCGCCGTGGGCTGGCCGGCGATGCGCACGGGATACATGCCCTGATTGGAGAATCGGCGCACCAACGAGGCTCCCGGTTGCAGCAGGCCCAACTGTTGGGAGATCCAGCCCTGGGCCTTTCGCGCCGTCGCGCTGGGCGGGGGCAGCTCGCCGCCGGTGTCCAACGCGGGAAGCTGCTTGACGTAATGCACGATGCGGCGCAACTGCGAATAGCTCAGCACGCGCTGCCACTGGGGCATGCCGCTGCCGGGAATGCCGCGCCAGACGACCCGCGCCATGTGCCGTTCGCTCCAGCGCTGGAGTCCCGGCGAGGTCAGGTTGAGCGCATTGGGGCGCATGCTGGAGCCGACCGGCGTAATCGCCTCGCCGTTGCCGCCATGGCAAACGGCGCAATGGGTTTGAAACGAGCGCTGGCCCCGCGGGCGCAACAGCCCGATGGGCTCGGGCGTGGTGCCCTGATTGGCAAACACCACCTGGGCGCCCGCCGGCACCACCAAGACCCGGGGACGAAAGCTATCCCAGACGACGCGGAGCGCATAGGAACGCCCACGGCCGGGCAGGGAAGGTTCCACGGCTGCCGGCAATAGCCAGACGGCGGCGGGCAGCTTCTCGGGCAGCGGCAACGCGCCCGGCAGGCGCGGGCCGCGCTCCGGCGGAATCAAAACCCGTCCAGAGACCTGAACCTGGGCCGCCAGCGCTCCGGCGAACAGACCCAGCAGCAGAATTCCTCGCAACATTCGTGGCATAGCAAGCCTCGCAGCATTCCTCGATTTCATCTCGCCATGGCGGGGGGCGAGCTGTCGTTGACGCGGGTTACGGCGCCGCGTGACGGCGGTCACGCGGCGCGGCGGGCAGCGTAACGGCAGCCACGCTGAGCGTTGGCTGGGGTCACGGAACGCGAACGGCGGCGCGGCTAAGGTCGGATCAAGGCCCGAGAGAACGGGCCGCCGCGAGGTGAATGCAATGACTTCATGGCCACGAATCCGCGTTTCGATGCTGCCGCTTCTGCTCCTCTTCAGCCTTAGCGCGTGGGGAGTGCCCAGCTATTCCCGCCAGACAGGGTTTCCTTGCAGCACCTGTCACACCACGCCGCCGGAGCTGACCGCCTTCGGCCGGCAGTTCAAGCTGAACGGTTACACGCTGGCCAACATGCGCCAGATCAAGGCGCCGCAGAAGGGCAGCAAGGCGGGCCTGGATCTCAACGCCTCCTTGCCGTTGTCGGTGATGTTCCAGATCTCGGATTCGCTGACGCGGAAAGCCCTGCCGGGAACGCAAAACGGGAACGTCGAGTTTCCGCAGCAGATGAGCCTGTTTCTCGCCAGCGCGTTCTCGAGCCATTCCGGCGGCTTCATGCAGGTCACCTACTCCGGACCCGACGATCACCTCAGCATGGATAACACCGACCTGCGCTTCGCCGACCACACGAAACTGGACGGCAAGACGCTGGTGTACGGCGTCGACTTCAACAACAACCCGACCGTCGAGGATCTGTGGAACTCGACGCCGGCGTGGGGTTTTCCGTGGATCTCCTCCGATTCCGCGCCCGGCCCCATCGCCGACGTCCTGATTGATGGCGGTTTAGCGCAGGACGTGGCCGGGGTGGGCGTCTACGGCATGTACGACAACCACTTCTATTTCGACGTCACCGCGTACCGGTCCATGCACCTGGGCGGAGCCGAGCCGCCGGACGGCAGCGGGTACGGCATCAACATAGACGGCGCGGCGCCGTATGCGCGGCTGGCGTGGCAGCAGCAGTTTGGCGCCCACACGCTGCTGGAGGTGGGCGGATACGGGATGTACGTCACCAGCTTTCCCAACGCCATCTCCGGGCCACGCGACACGTACCGCGATTTCGCCGCGGATTTCACCTTGGATCAGCAACTGGGCCCGGATCAGCTGTCGGTCTACGGCACGGCGATCCACGAACGCAGCGACCTGAACGCGAGCCTGCTGGCGGACGCGGCGGGGTTGGCACGGCACACGCTGAACAGCGAGCGCCTGAACGCCACCTATCATTTCGGCAGCCGTTATGCGCTGACCGCCGGCGTCTTCGGGATTTCCGGAACCAGCGACGCGACGTTGTATGCGCCGGGGGCGATATTCGGCAGCGCCGACGGGAGCCCGCAAACCAACGGGTACATCCTGCAAGCCGCCTATTGGCCGTGGCAAAACATCAACTTCACGCTGCAATACACCGGCTATTGGAAATTCAACGGCGGGACGACCAATTACGACGGCCTCGGCCGCAACGCCGGCGACAACGACACGGTGTACGTGGCGGGCTGGTTCCTGTTCTGAAGCTCCCCGGTTGGCTGGCGGCGGGCAACCGTTTCCTCCGGCTCCCGCGGCCAGCCAACTCGGCGGAGGTGGAGGGTGGGATGGAAATCACAGTAAGCAGTTCGGGGTTTCCGCCCGCGGCGGGCAACGCGGCGCCGGCCGCCCGGCGGCACGCCAAAGCGCCGGGGGCCGGCGGCCGCCGGCGGCGGAGGGGAGCCGGCCGCGGCCTGGCGTTGCTGCTGGCGCTGGCGGCATGGACCGGGGCCGCATGGGGGCAAGCGGATCCGGCGAGCGGGGCGGGCTTGTACGCGGAGAATTGCGCCGTATGCCATGGCCCGCAGGGGCAGGGCAAGATTGGGCCCAGCCTACAGGCGGCGCACGATGCCCAGCCGGTGTTGGCGATGATCCGCAGCGGGAAAGGGATGATGCCGCCGTTCGCGCAGCGGCTGACGGCGGCGCAGACGCAGGCGGTGGCGGATTACGTGACCCACACGCTGGCGACGGTGGCGCTGACCGGAGGGAACCTGAGCGAAGGCGGCGTGCTGTTCCGGGTGAACTGCGCCCCGTGCCATCGCACGGACGCGCGCGGCGGAGCGCTGGCGTTCACACAGCACAACGCGCCGGCGCTCACCGGATTGAGCGCCGCCACCATCGCCGGCGCCATCCGCAGCGGGCGGGGGCCGATGCCGGCCTTTCCGCCCACGGTGTTCAACCAACGGGAGCTCGCGTCCATCGTCACCTATGCGCGGTTCGTGCGGCATCCGCCGCATCCGGGAGGCTATACGGTGGATTACGTGGGCCCGGTCGCCGAAGGCTTGATCGCGCTGCTGATGGTGGCGGCGCTGGGCGTGATCGCGTATTGGATTGAGTTCCAAGGGAAAGGGTGAGATGGCCGACGAGAAACCATTGGCTGACCAGGAAGAACGCAGGCAGAACCTGGGGATGGTCCTGACGATGCTGGCCTTCGCGGTCTCGATCGCCGGGGCGGTCGGCTTTTTGTATGTCTACTGGACAAACCACGACAACGGGCTGATGGGGGCATCGGCCGCGGTGGCGTTGGCAGGCATGGGGGTCGGGCTGGTGGTCTGGACGCACTTTCTGATGCGCCACGAAGAAGCCGCCGCCGAACGGCCCGTGCTGCCCTCCAGCCCGGAGCTGCGTGAGGCGTTCGTGCAGGATTTTGTCGCGGGCCAAGACCAGATTGGCCGACGGCAAGTCCTGGGCTGGGCCACCACCGGGACGCTCGTGGTGCTGGGGGCGGGGGGACTTTCGCTGCTGCGGTCACTGTTTGGCGCGTCGCCGGAAACCGTGCTCAAGGCTCCGGTCTGGCGGCGCGGCGACCGCTTGGTGACGCCGGAGGGGCGGCCGGTGTCCGTCGAGACGCTGGAGCCGGGCAGCACGATCACGGTATTTCCAGAAGGCCGGGTCGGCTTCGTGCCGGGGCAGACGGTGCTGATCCGGGTCCAGGCGGATCTGCTGCGCCTGCCCCCGGAGCGCCGTCAATGGGCGCCACAAGGCAACGTCGCGTTCTCCCGGCTCTGTACGCATGCGGGCTGCCCGGTGGCGTTGTATGAGGCCACCCGGCACCTGCTGCTGTGCCCATGCCATCAATCCACCTTCAACGTCCTCACCGGCGCCCAGCCGACCTCCGGGCCGGCGGCGCGCGCGCTGCCGCAACTCCCGCTCTATGTGGACGCGCACAATCATCTGCGCGCGGCGGGAGATTTCACCGAGCCTCCGGGCCCGGGGTTCTGGAGCTTGCCGTCGTGATCAATCGTCCCGCACGCTGGTTGGATCGGCGGTTGGGCATAGCCGGGTTCGCCCGCCGCGGCCTCGATCACATCTTTCCCGATCACTGGTCGTTCATGCTGGGCGAAATCGCCATGGCGAGCTTCGCCGTGCTGGTGATGACGGGCGTGTACCTGGCGATGTTTTTCAACTCCAGCAGCGCCGAGGTGACCTACCACGGCCCCTATAAGGCGCTGGACGGGGTGAAGATGTCGGCGGCGTACTTCTCCACGCTGAACCTCAGCTTCAGCGTTCCGGCGGGGCTGCTAATTCGCCAGATTCACCACTGGGCGGCGCTGGTGTTCATCGGCGCCGTGCTGGCCCATCTGTTCCGCGTGTTCTTCACCGCCGCCTACCGCAGCCCGCGGGAGATCAACTGGGTCATCGGCGTCACCCTGCTGGTCTTGGCGATGGCCGCGGGATTCGTCGGCTACTCGCTGCCCGATGATCTGCTCTCGGGAACCGGGCTGCGCATCGCGTATTCCATCGTCTTGTCCATTCCCATCGTCGGGCCCCGGCTGGCGTTCGTCATTTTTGGCGGGCCGGTGCCGAGCGCGGTCATGATTCCGCGCATGTATGGCTTGCACGTTTTTGTTTTGCCGGGGTTGATCGTGCTGCTGTTGGGCGTGCACCTAGCGATCGTTTGGCGGCAGACGCACACCAACTACCCCGGTCCGGGGCGGTCGAACCGCAGGATCGTGGGTTCGCGGCTGTGGCCGACGTACAGCATGAAGATCCTGGGATTGTTCTGTCTGGTCTTCGCGGCGCTGGCGGCGCTGGGCGGGCTGGTGCAGGCCAATCCGATTTGGATCTACGGTCCCTATGATCCCGCCGCCGCCCTGCCCGGAGCCCAACCGGATTGGTATCTCGGCTGGGCGGAAGGCGCGCTCCGCCTGTTTCCCGCGTTCAACCTGCGCATCGGCCACTATTTGGTTCCGGAGGTATTTTTCCCTGGCATTTTGTTTCCATTGCTGCTGTTCGGCGGCCTTTATCTTTATCCGTTCGTCGAACCATGGTTCACTCACGACCGCGACGAACATCACATCCTGAGCCTGCCCTATGAGCAGCCCAAGCGGACGGCCCTGGCGTCGGCGGGCATCATGATGCTGCTGGTGCTGTTGCTTGCCGGCAGCGGCGACGTCCTAGCGGTCCTCATGCATGGATCGGTGATCGCCATCCGCACGCTCTTCCAAATCGTGTTCTTCGCCGCTCCAGTGCTCACCGCGGCGGTGGCTTACTGGCTCTGCTGGCGCGTCCAGAGGCGGCGGGGCCGGGAACACGCGCGGGCCGCGGCGGCGGGACCTGTCCCGTCGGATGGGGGTGAAGGCAATTAAGCAGCCGGTGGCGGCTAGCGAATCTTTCTCAGCGGTGGTCGGCGTGTACCGCGGGCGCCAGGGCGGTCGTTTGGCCGCTTACCTGCAAGAGCAGGGGGCGGAGGACGTTGCGGTCCGCCGGAAACTCGACCGAACTGCCGGTCCGGCGGGAGCCACCGCAGCGCGGGAAAGATGGCAATTGCCGATAGGAACGTGCATCCGCCCGCCCGAGCGGCGGGGACAATGACCCCGGCGGTGCAGCCGCCAGAGCTTGCTGCACGCTCCCGGCTGGTGGCTTTGGAGCGCTTCCGTAGGCCCCATTCCGATGAGCAGCCGAGCGCCGCGGCAAGCCCTGAGGCGCCACGACGGAGATGGGAGGGCCGGCAACCGCGGCCCGCTGCGACCGCAAGTTCGGAGGCGATTGAGAAGACCCCGGACGGCGCCGCCGGGCATGCCATCCTACCGGCACCGGCCGGCACGCCAGTCCCGGTTGCGCTGTGCGGCGGCTGCGCGCATGCGGAGCATTGCTTTCTGGGCCGAACGGCTTCCCGACTGCGGGAGATTCGCCAAATCGCCTTTTATCCGCGGGGAGTGTCGCTGTTTCTGGAAGGCGAGGCGACACGCGGACTATTCGTCGTCTGTAGCGGGGAAATCAAGACCTTCGCTCATTCGCCGCAAGGCGGCACGGTGATTTTGCGGCGCGTGGGCGGAGGCGAAGTGCTGGGCATCAGCAGTTCGCTGCTCGGCAGTCCCTACCCGGTCAGCGCGGAAACCCTGGTTCCCAGCCAAATCAGCTTTCTGCCGCGCACGCAGCTTCTCGACTTTCTAGCCGACAATCCAGATTGCTATCGCATGGCGAGCGAATCGCTGGCGGCGCAATTGCAAACCTCGTGGGAGCATGCGCGCATGTTGGCGTTGGGCCGGCACGTGGTCTCACGTCTCGCCGCATTGCTGCTGCGGCGCGCCGCCGAGCATGGCCGCGCCGCCGCGCAGGGCACCGTTGTTGCCTTCCCGTGTACACAAGAAGAACTGGCCGAAAGCATCGGCACGACGCGCGAGACGGTCAGCCGCATTCTCGGTGACCTGCGGCGGCAGGGAATTTTGCAACGCCGAGGAAATGGGTTTCTCCTAATGAAGCCGAGGCTTTTGGAAGAACTGCAAGGCATGTAGGCGGAGCGGGCGAATTCCCGCACCGGTGGGGCATTTGGCGCAGGCGGGCGCGCTGACTGGCTGGGCGGGCAGGGAGTAGACGGCGACGGCCCGGCGAATTGCGGCGGGAGAAACGATGAGGGCGGCCGAGGTAATCCGGGTCGTTAGCAGTTCGCCTCCGCCGGCGAGCGCGGTGGCGGAGGCGAGCTGGCGGCCGTTAATGAACGGCTGAGGCATTGTGCCGCGCAAGATGATGCGGCAATGGCGGCGTCCGGCTTCGTAGAGGCGGTCCTGCGCCACCCACCAAGTGCGGCCGCGCTGGTCGCGGACGATGGAGGCCGGCGCGGTCATGGTAATAGGAATAGACTTCGCAGCCGCCGCAGAAATTGCTAGACACGACCAACAGCGGCGGCCCGCCGGCGCGGCGAACGACACCCAGGCCGTCGCCCATGAAGGCGAGAATGGTTCGGTCCCGCCGGGCCAACAGTAACGCCATGTCGCAGTTGCCGGTGGCGCCGCAGACGTAGGGCGCATTCCGCGTATTGGCGGGCAGGGCGGATGCGAGAAATGCCCGGCCCAGCACGCCGAGTCGCAACGCCGTCACGTTGAATCGCGGCCCGAGCCTGCCCTGGAGCGCGGCGCGGACACGGGCGAATTCCGCAGACGTCACGGCCTTCGAAAACGGCTCTAGCGTGGGAAGCGCATTTGGTCCGGCGGGGTTCCAGTTCCATGGGACGGGAGCAGGAAAGGCCCGGGGCTGAACCTGCGCCGGGGCGGTGAGGCAGCAAGCGGCGGCCAGAAGGCAACCAGCTAGGATCTCGGGTAAGGCGCGCGCTGGGATCCCTGCTAAGAGTCGGAATAACCGCCGGTGCGACTTGCGGCGCTGCATGCCGCCATCTAACACCGAAACGTGGCGCGGGGCAACCGTCGCCGCGCCGCCGACGCTCTTTTCCACCCGCTGGCCCACCCGCTGGCCGAAAGCGTTGTAGACGTACTGGATGTTGCCGTTGCCGGCGGAGACGGTTCATGCCGGCCCAAAACGCCTTTGTGCACGGGCCGGAAAGCATGCGGTAGCGTGCGGTGCAATGGAAAGCCAAGTCGCGGAAAGCTCACGTGCGGGCGGCATCGGCCGGTATACGATAAGGGCTTCCGGTTCGGATCGGTTGCGCCTGACCGCTCAAGTCGTAGATAAGCTGGTGTTCGGATTGACCATGACAAAAAAGCTGACTTCGTCTGCCCGGCGGCGCCGGTGGCTGGCGCGCTCGCGCCCGGCTATCGGCTCGCGCGGGACCGTGTCCCGCCACAGCATGGGCCTCGCGCGTTCCCAAGCTTCCCGCTCCGGGCTGCGGCTGGGATTTCTGCTTGTGGGGGGGCTGATGATTCTTGCCGCCGCTCCGGCGGCGTTCGCCGGCGCTCCCAACAGCACCGCCGCCGCCGCCGAGGCGGCCGCCGGGCCGATTCCAGTGAATCTTTACGCGGGGATGCGCTGGCGGCTGATCGGGCCCTACCGGTCGGGCAACGTCTACGCGGTGACCGGCGTGATTGGGCAGCCGGCGGTGTATTACATCGGTACGCCGGAGGGCGGGGTGTGGAAGACGACGGACGCGGACACGGTGTGGAAGCCGATCTTCGACGCCGAACACGTGCCCTCGATCGGCGCCATTGCCGTGGCGCAGTCTTCGCCGCGGACGGTGTACGTGGGCACGGGCGATCCCACGGGATGGTCCTTCACGCCGGGGCGGGGGATGTACAAGAGCAACGACGGCGGACGGACGTGGCGGAACATCGGGCTGGAGCATACGCGGTACATCACGGCCGTGCTGGTGGATCCGCGCAATCCGAACATAGTAATCGTCGGGGCCTTGGGTTCGCGCGAGTTCGGCGGACCGGCCAACACGCATCGCGGCGTTTACCGCACGACGAACGGGGGCCGGACGTGGCGGCACGTGCTGTACAAGGACGCTTACACGGGCGTGGCCAGCCTGGTCTACGATTTTCGCGATCCGAAGGTGATCTACGCGGCGTTCGCGCGCAGCACCTTCGGGCTGAGCAAAGCGCAGCGCAAGGCGCTGCCGCCGCTGGGCGCGGTGATCTACAAGAGCACGAATGAAGGCAAAAGCTGGAAGCCGCTGAGCGGGAAGGGGCTGCCGGTGAAGGCGCGGAGCTTCCGTCTGGCGGTGGCGGACGGGACGCATGGGCAGCGCGTGTACGCCGAGGCGCAGGGATTCGGCCGGGACGCGCAGGGGCTGTACCGCAGCGACAACGGCGGGAAGAGCTGGCGTTTGGCGACGCACCACATCTTGAGCGCGGGCGGGAAGATCTACGTGGACCCGGGGAACCCGGACGTGGTCTATCTGATGGGCACGGCGATGTACCGCTCGGTGGACGGCGGCAAGACGGTGGCGGCGTTCAAGGGATCGCCGGGCGGGGATGACGAGCGCGACCTGTGGGTGGATCCGGCGAATCCGCGGCGGATGATTTTGGGCGTGGACCAGGGGCCGGCGATCAGCATGGACGGGGGCAAGACGTGGACGCCGTGGTTCAACCTGCCGAACGGGCAGTTCTACAACGTATTCACCGACAATCATTTTCCGTTCCGGGTCTATGGCGCGCAGCAGGACAGCGGCACCGCCTGCGTGCTGAGCCGCAGCGATTACGGCGAGATCCGGGACAGCGACTGGTATCCGGTGGGCGGCTTCGAGAACGGCTACATCGCGCCCGATCCGCTGAATCCGCGGTGGGTGTTCACACAGGGGTGGTACCACGTGCTGCGGCGGTATGACCGCAAGACGGGGATGGTTTCGGTGTTCTACACGCCCGCGCCCGAGGACCGCTTCACCGGCGCGCCGCCGCTGATGTTTTCGCCGGTCAATCCGCATGTGATGTACATGGCGGCGCAGTACGTAATGGAATCCACCGACGGGGCCCGGACGTGGTTTCACGTCAGCCCGGACCTGACCATTCCGCCGGGCAAGACGAAGGCGCCGCGGCGGTCTTATTACGGCCCGGCGATCCAAACGCTGGCGCCGTCGCCGCTCAGCGCGCGGGTGATTTGGGCGGGAACCAACGACGGGCTGATCCAGCTGACGCGGGACAAAGGCGCCACGTGGAAAAACGTGACGCCGCCGGGTCTGCCGGCGCACGCCAGCATCAACATCATTGACGCCTCGCACGCGAACGCCGGGACGGCCTATGCGGCGGTCGAGACCTTCCGCCACGCGCAGCCGTACATTTACCGCACCACGGACTTTGGCAAAACGTGGCAAGAGATCGTGCGCGGCTTGCCGAAAGGCGTGCGGGTGCGCGTGGTGCGGGAGGATCCCAAGGATCCCGATCTGCTGTACGCGGGAACGGAGATGGGCGCGTACGTTTCCTTCGACCGCGGCGACGACTGGCAATCGCTGCAACTGAACCTGCCGAACACCGTGGTCAGCGGCATGACGGTGCATGGCAATGATCTGGTGATCTCGACCTATGGGCGGGCGTTCTGGATTCTGGACGACGTGACGCCGCTGCGGCAGGCGGCGGAGGCGATGGCGGCGGGGGCGCAGGGACCCGCGTATCTATACAAGCCCGAGCCGGCGTGGCGGGTGCGTTGGGACAACGACCAGGACACGCCGCTGCCGCCGGAGGTGCCGGCGGGGCAGAATCCGCCGCAGGGTGCGATCGTGGATTACTATTTGCCGCACGCCGTGAGCGGACCAGTGACCCTGGGCTTTTATGACGCGGCGGGGCATTTGGTGCGGCGATATTCCAATACGCCGCCGCCGCCGGACACCTCGGCGCCGGACGTGCCGATGCATTGGTTCGCCAAACCGGTGGTGCTGCCGGCCTCGCCGGGCATGCACCGCATCGCGTGGGATCTGCGCTATCCGCCGCCGCTGTCGCTGACCTACAGCTACTTCGGCAATTTGCTGGATTACACCGAATACACGCTGACCTGGCACGCCATCGAGGGCCATACGCCGCGGATCCAGCCCGTGGGGCCGACGGCGATTCCGGGGGTGTATACGGTGAAGCTGACGGTGGATGGGCGGACGTTCACGCGGCGGCTCACCGTGAAGAACGACCCGCGCATTTCCATCCTGCCCTGGCAGTTGAGCGCGGAACTGCGGTTCGAGCGGCAGATTACCGCGGCGATGGGCGCCAGCTACCACACCTTCCAGCAACTGAGCCGGCTGAGCCATGCCGCCCAGATGGGACTGGCGGCGGCGAAGGGTCAGCCGCAACTGGCGGCGGGACTGCGGCGGCTGGAGCATCAGGCCGAGAAGCTGGCCAATGGAAAGAATGGCGCCGGACTGGCCAATCGCGGATTGGGACGGCATTTGGAGGACATGGAGTTCGGCGATTTGCTGCCCACGCAAAGCGACCGGGCGGCGGTGGAAGGCGACTGCCAGCGGCTGGACGCCGCGCTGGCGGGGCTGCGCAGGATCGAAGGGCAGTCGCTGCCCACGCTGAACCAACAATTGGGACAGGCGGGATTGGCGGCGCTGCCGACGGCAACGGCGCCGAACGATCCGGCGTGCGGGAAGCGGCAGTGAGATGAGCGCTCCAAAATCAGGGAGCCAATAGCCAGCGGCGGGCGCGGACCTCGGCGCAGCTAGGCCGCGTCCGGCTTTGTTTGGCGCGGGACGGACGCCGCCCCGCTTAGGCTTGGCGCTGACCTGCCCTACGACGCGAACCATCGCATCGTCTCCGCCGACAACGGCAACGTCCAGTACGTCTACAACGCCTTCGGCCAGCGGGTGGAGAAGAGCGTCGGCGGTGTCGCCAAATACTACCTCTACAACCCCGCCGGCCAGGCGGTGACGGTGCTGGACCAAAACGGCAACTGGCTGCGCGGGGAGATTTTTGCCGGCGGGAGGCACATCGCCACCTACGTCAACAACACGACCGATTTTGATTATTCGGACTGG
>DAHVCP010000015.1 GCA_027314025.1 Acidobacteriota bacterium | reverse complement strand
GCTTGCCAGCGATCGGGGAGCCAGTCGTCAAGTTGGGAGATGGGCAGGGCGGGCAGGGTGATGAGGAGTTGGGTCAGGTAGCGCTGGGGATCGGCGCCGTGGCGGCGGCAGGTGCTGGTGAGGCTGGAGAGGATGGCGGCGAACTCCTCCCGGGGCGCGGTCGCCGAGGCTGCTGTGCGGCCGCTTCTGGTTGCAGAAGCGCCGCCACTCCGCCATCGCGCAGCGCGCGTCGGCCAGCGTGCGGAACACGTTGGCGTTCAGGCATTCGTTCCGGAACCGGGCGAAGGCCCGCAGCTACCCCGGAGCGTCCGGCATGATGGCCCCGGCCCAGCCCCGGCGACCTTCGCCGCCAGCCGGTTCGGCGCGCCTATACTGCGGGGATGCGGATTGCAGGAATGTTTTGCAGCGTGCTTCTGGCGACCGGAGCGATGGCGGTCGCGGCGGGGGCGCAGGCGCCGGTGGCGGCAAGACCCGCGGCCAACGCAGCGCCGATCTCGGCGATGGCGGCGCAGCGGCAGATTCAGCAATGGATCCGCCGGGAAGGATTGCTGCGGCACATCGTACGGCCGCCGGCGGGGATGCTGAAATATCCCTATCTGATTCCGGGCGCGCATTACTACCAAATGTTCGACTGGGACTCGTACTTCATGGGCGTGGCGCTGAGCTATCCGCATCGCGGCCGGGCGCTGGCGGACACGGTGCGGGATTTTCTCCACTTCACCAATCTCCGCGCCGCCTATCCCGGCTACACGCCGCGGGAGATCGCGCGGCATGGCCTGTGGTCGCTGCCGGAGATGTGCAAGCCGTTTTTGGCGCAGATGGCGCTGCGCGCCAGCCTGACGCTGCATTCCGCCGCCTGGCTGCGGCCGGATTGGCGGCGCTTGGCAGCCACCCTGGAGTATTGGCGCCAGGCGCGGCATTCGCCCGACGGGTTGTTCACCTGGTTCGACGGGGTGGAAAGCGGCGTGGACAACAGCCCGGCGGTTTCCTCGGCGCCCGCCGATCGCACCGAAGGCGTGGACCTGGCTTGTTATTTGGTGCGGGAATACCGGGCCATGGCGGCGCTGGCGGGGATGCTGCATCATCCCCATGCGGCGGCCGCCTATGCCCGCCGCGCCGCGGCGCTGACGCGGCGCATCCAGACCCGGCTGTGGTCGGCGCAGGACGGGACGTTTTATAACCGCGACAGCCGGACGGGAAAATTCATTCGCGTGCCGGAATGGACCAACCTGACGCCGCTTTGGGCGGGCGTGGCCACGCCGGCGCAGGCGCGCATTCTGATCACCCGCCACGTGCTCAACCCGCAAGAGTTCTGGTCGCGCTTCGGCATTCGCAGCCTGGGCCCCGCCAGCCCGAAGTACAACCCCGGGCATGGCTATTGGCGCGGGCCGATCTGGATCATCAGCAGCTATATGGTGATGCATGGGCTGCTGCGCTACGGCTACACGCAACCGGCGCGGGAGTTGGCCGCGCGCACGGTGCGCATGGTGCTGCATGACTTCCAGACCACGGGCGGCATGCATGAGTGTTACGATCCGCGCAACGGCCGGGGGTTGTTCCAAGGGCACTTCGAGAGCTGGGATTTGCTGGCGGCGCATATGGTGGGCGAAGCCGAAACGGGTTACGATCCCACCGCCATTCCGGCGGCGGCGACGGGCGCGGACACGGCGGCGAATTAGCGCGCGCGAGCGCGCGGCGTTGCCGGGCCGCTGCGCCGGAAATGCGGGCGAGGCCGCCCGCGCCCGCAGAACGGCCGGATGGTAGGACGGGCGGCAGGGGCGGCGCGGAGTGGCTCGCGCCCGGCGATGGCGGTAAGCTGGTTGGTAGTGCCGCGCTGGAACGCACGATGCGGCTTTTGACCGTCAATACCGGCTCGTCGAGTTTGAAGGCGGCGCTGTACGCGGTGGGCAGCGCGCCGGCATTGATTTACTCGTGCGCGGCGGATTCCATTGGCGCCGCCTCCGGCCAATTTCGCATCCGCGACGCCGACGGCCGGCCGCTGTTCCGCAGTGAGTCGGCGGCGCAGACGCATGCCGCCGCGCTGACGGCGTTTCTGCATTGGCTGGGCCAGCAGGGGCCGGAAGGGGAGTTTGCGGCGGTGGCGCACCGGTTGGTGGTGGCGTCGCAGGCGTTTCTGCCGCCGCGGGGTTTGGACAGCGCGGCGATGGCGGAGCTGGAGGTGGAACAGCGCGAGGCGCCGGATCATTTACCGCAAGCCATCGCCGCCATCCAGGCCGTACGCCGCATTTATCCCAGCGTTCCGCAGGTCGGCTGTTCCGACTCCGCGTTCCATGCGTCAATGCCGGCTGAGGCGCGGACCGTTCCCTTGCCCGGCGCCTGGCGCGGGCAGGGCATCGAGCGCTTCGGCTACCACGGGCTGTCCTGCGCCTCCGTGCTGGCCACGCTGGAAGGACTCGACTCCAAGGCCGCCCAGGGACGCGTGATCGTCGCTCATCTGGGCAATGGCGCCAGCATTACCGCCATCCGCGCCGGCCGCAGCGTGGATACCACCATGGGCTTGACCCCCTGCGGCGGCTTGATCATGTCCAGCCGCACCGGCGACCTGGATCCGGGCGTGGTGGTCCTCCTGCAATCGCGCGGAATGAGCGCGACGCAGGTGAACGATTTGGTCAATCATCAAGGCGGCTTGCTGGGTCTTTCCGGCATCAGCGGCGACATGCGGACGCTGCTGGTGCAGGCGGAGAGCAACCCGCAGGCGAAGCTGGCGGTGGACTGCTTCCTCTGGCAAGCGCGCAAGCATCTGGCGGCAATGGCGGCCAGCCTGGGCGGAGTGGACTGCTTGGTCTTCGCCGGCGGCATCGGCGAAAATGCGCCGGCGGTGCGGGCGGAAATCTGCCGCGGCATGGAGTGGATGGGCCTTCAGGTGGATGCGGCCCGTAACGCCCGGGGCGCGCCGGTGATATCGCCGGACGGCGGCCGGGTGAGCATCCGCGTGATCGCCACCGATGAAAACCAGGAGCTGGCGCGGCAAGGGGCAGAGTGGCTGAGCCAACGTTCGCGGCATCAGGAAAACTAATATGTTCCGCTTTGATCCTACTTTTTCCAGCGCCGTTGCCGTTCCGGCCGAGGGCCAGCCGCCCGCCGGGCCATTGGCGCCGGAGGAACTGCAGCGGCTGGACCGGTATTGGCGCGCCGCCAATTATTTGACCGTCGGCCAAATTTATCTTCAGGCCAACCCGCTGCTGCGGGAGCCGCTGCGGGCGGAGCATATCAAGCCGCGGCTGCTGGGCCATTGGGGCACTTCGCCGGGGCTGAGCTTCGTATATGCGCATCTCGACGCCCTGATCCGTGAGCGGGACGTGAACGCCATTTTCCTCGCCGGGCCTGGACACGGCGGCCCGGCGGTGCTGGCCAACGTCTATTTGGAAGGCGTCTACAGCGAGGTGTACCCGGAGGTGACGCGCGACGCCGCGGGCATGCTGCGGCTGTTCCGCCGCTTCTCGACGCCGGGGGGCGTGCCCAGCCATGTCAGCGTGCCCACGCCCGGCTCCATTCATGAGGGCGGGGAATTGGGCTACGTCCTCTCGCACGCCTTCGGCGCCGTTTTCGATAATCCCGATCTGCTGGCGCTGGCGGTGGTCGGCGATGGCGAGTTCGAGACCGGTCCGTTGGCGGGCTCCTGGCCGGGGATTTATTTCCTGAATCCGGCGCGCGACGGCGCGGTGCTGCCGGTGCTGCACCTCAACGGCTACAAGATCGCCAACCCCACCGTCGCGGCGCGGCATAGCGACCTGCGGCTGCGAGAATTCTTCTCCGGCCTGGGGTATGCGCCGCATTTTGTTTGCGGCGACGAACCGATGGTTATGCACCAGCAGTTCGCCGCGACCTTGCGCGCCTGCCACGACAGTATCCGCGCCATTCAAGCCGCGGCGCGGGAGGGCGGCGGCGTGCTAGCCGGAGCGGAAGGGCGGCCGCCGGCGTGGCCGATGATCGTGCTGCGCTCGCCGAAGGGCTGGACCGGGCCCAAGGAGTTCGACGGCGTGCCCATCGAGGGGACGTTCCGGGCTCATCAGGTGCCGCTGGCCGATGTGCGCGGCAATCCCGCGCAGTTGCGCGCGCTGGAGGCGTGGATGCGCGGCTACCGTCCGGAGGAGTTGTTTCAGGGCGGCGGCGAGCCGGCGGCGGACATCGTTGCGGCGGCGCCTTCCGGCGACCGGCGCATGGGCGCCAATCCCCACGCCAACGGCGGGCGGCTGCTGCGGCCGCTGAAGCTGCCCAAGCGCGACGCCTACGCGGTGCCCGTGCCGGCGCCGGCGCGGGAGGCACGGGAGTCCACGCGCGTATTGGGCGCGATGCTGCGCGACATTTACGCCGCCAACCCCGACAGCTTCCGCGTCTTCTGCCCCGACGAACTGGCCTCCAACCGGCTGCAAGCCATTTTGCAGACCACCGATCGGGGCTTCGCCGGGCCCATCCTGCCGATTGACGATCACCTCAGCCACGACGGCCGCGTTTTGGAAGTCCTAAGCGAGCACTTGTGCGAGGGCTGGCTGGAGGGCTATTTGCTCACCGGCCGCCATGGGCTGTTCGCCACCTATGAGGCGTTCGCCATGATCGCCGCCTCCATGGTCGTGCAGCACACCAAATGGCTGGAACACGCCTGTGAGCTGCGCTGGCGTGCGCCGATCGCCTCGCTCAATCTGCTGCTGACCTCGACCTGCTGGCGCAACGACCACAACGGCTTCAGCCATCAGGGGCCGGGGCTGGTGGACGTGGTGCTGTCCAAGCGCGGCACCGTGGCGCGCATTTATTTGCCGCCGGACGCCAACTGCCTGCTCAGCGTGGCCGAGCATTGCCTGCGCAGCCGCAACTACGTCAACTTGATCGTCATTGACAAGCAGCCGCAATTGCAATGGATGGACCCCGTCGCCGCCGACGAGCATTGCAAGCTGGGGGCCGGGACTTGGAGCTGGGCCGGCAGCGCCCAGGGCCAGGAAGATCCGGACGCGATCCTGGCCTGCGCCGGCGATATTCCCACGCTGGAGACGGTGGCCGCCGCCGACTGGCTGCGCCGCAACGTGCCCGATTTCCGCTTCCGCCTGGTGAACGTGGTGGACCTGATGGCGCTGTTCACTCCCGCCGAACACCCGCACGGCATGGAGCCGGAGCGCTTCGACCCGCTGTTCACCCGCGCCAAGCCGGTCATTTTCGCCTTCCATGGCTACCGCCGCGCCATCCATGAGGTGATCCACGGCCGCCCCAACCCGGAACGCTTCCATGTGCGCGGCTTCATGGAGCAGGGCACCACGACCACGCCCTTCAATATGGTGGTGCTCAACCAGATGAGCCGCTATCATCTCGCCGCCGAGGCGCTGCGCCGCGCCATGCCCGCCGGCGACCGGCGCGATGAGCTGATCGCCGAATGCGACGCAGCTATCCGCGACTCGGTCGCTTACGCGCATCAGCATTTCGAGGATCCGCCCGAGATCCGCGATTGGCGCTGGCCGGAGGGCTAGCAGGGGCGGGCGTGGCGCGGGAGCGGACGCTCACAGACGGGCGACGGAAATGCCAATCAACAGGAGCGCCCCGAGCCAGCCCACGCCCAGGAAGACCCAAACGGCCGCGCGGGCGCGCCCCGGCCCCCGGCGGACCAGTTTCAGCAAAGGTCGCGTACCGACGGCCAGGGTCCCCAGCGCCAACACGCTGCCGGCGGCGATGACGACCGGGGTTGAGGAGAAAACGACGACGGGCCATGCGGTCAGCGAGATCAGGAGGAGCGCGGCTTCCCGCCATCGCAATCGCCGTCCGCGCACCACCTCGCGGCCCGCGGTGACCGCGCCCAGGATGCCGTGATAGCCAGCGACGTTTTTGGGAACGGCCATGCGCTGCGGCGGGTCGCCGGCGGTGATCACGAGCCAGCCGGCCTCATCCCGCACCGAATGGATTTCGGAAAGCGCGATTCGCCGCTCCGGTTGCCCCGGAAGCTTTCCCACCAGCGACCGGCCGTCCAGGCGAAACTCACACCGCCGCGCCGCCCGGCGCATTCCGCCGCGGATGGCCAGGGTGAGGAGGCCGGCGGCCGCTGCCCAGGCCCCGGCGGTAAGTACGGCATCCTGCATCAGCCCGCGGCCCACGGAGCCGGAAATGCCTAGGGCTATCAGGGCCGCCGCCAGCGCCCAAAATCCCAGCGCTATGCCGACGCCCCGCAGGCCCAGCCAACTGCCCCCGCCTCGGGCCGGGCGGCCCGCGTCGGACTGTTGCATTGCTTTCTCCCTGTCGGCTGCGTCGCCGGCGGTTTCTCTGCCGCCCGGCGCGCATCCGCCGCGCGAATAGCCGCGTCGCGGCCATCTTAGCGCGCAAGAGCTTTCGCGCCACCAGGGCGACGCCGGCGAGCCGCACCGCTCACTCCGCCGCGTGGCGGGGGCCTCAGGGGATTACGGCGGCGCCGGGGCGAAGCGGCGAAAGTGGTGCGCCGCGGGGCAGGGCGAAACGGAGGGGTCGCGCCGGAGCCGCCGCTATTTCCGCGGCGGCGCGGCCCGCAAGCCGAGGCGGACGAGGCCGTCCGCGCTCCCAGAAAACGCGGCCGGGGGTGGCTATCCTCGGCTCAAGAGCGCTCGGCCCTGGGGGCGCGGCCGCCGGCTCGCAAGCCGAGGCGGACGAGGCCGTCCGCGCCCCCAGAAAACACCGCCGGGAGTGGCTATCCTCGGCTCAAGGGCGCTCGGCCCTGGGGGCGCGGGCCGCCGGCCCGCATCGCTTTCACGGCACAAGGCGCCGGAGCCCCGATCCGCCGCCGGCTTATGGTAGGACGCGAGCAGCGGGGCGCGACCGCGGCCTAGCGCAGCACCTCATCCACCTCGGCCAGCCAGTCGGGGCGCTTGAGGACTTCGCGCGGCTTGGGGCCGTCGGCAGGACCGACGATGCCGTCGGCGTGCATCAGGTCAATCAAATGGGCGGCGCGGCCATAGCCAATGCGCAGGCGGCGCTGCAACAGCGAGGTGCTGGCCTTGCCATATTCCAGGACCACGCGCACCGCGTCCTCGAACATGGGATCGTCCTGCGGTTCGCCGCCGCTCTCGCCGCCGGCGAACTCGCCATCATCCCCACCCGCGCCGCCGCCCTCCTTGCCTTCTTCCGCCGGCGGGCGCAGGAAGGTTTCATCGAACTGCGGCGGGGCTTGCTGCGCCCAGAACTGTACGACCTTGGCGATTTCCTTTTCCGTGACGAACGTCCCGTGCACGCGGTGCAAGCGGCTGGTGCCGGGCGGCAGGAACAGCATGTCGCCCTTGCCCAGCAGCGACTCGGCGCCCTGCGTGTCCAAGATGGTCCGCGAGTCCACCTTGGTGGCGACGCGGAAGGAGACGCGGGCGGGGAAGTTGGCCTTGATGAGGCCGGTGATGACGTCCACCGAGGGCCGCTGCGTGGCCAGAATCAAATGGATGCCGACGGCGCGGGCCATCTGCGCCAGGCGGGTGATGGATTCCTCGACGTTCTTGCCGTCCACCACCATCAGGTCGGCCAGCTCGTCAATGATGATGACGATGTAGGGCAGCGGGCGGTTGTCGGGATCTTCCTCCAGGTTGTCGAACAGCCCCGGCTCATGTGATTGAAAGAGTTGGTTGTATTGCGCGATGTTGCGCACGCCCTTGCCGGCCAGCACCTTCAGCCGCCGCTCCATTTCCCGCGTGGCGTTGCGCAGGGCGTTGGCGGCCAGCTTGGGCTCGGTGATGATCGGCGTATAGAGGTGGGGGATGCCGTCGTACAGCCCCAGTTCCAATCGCTTGGGATCCACCAGAATGAACCGGACCTCGTCGGGCGTGGATTTGTAGAGCAGGCTGACGATCATGCTGTTCAGCGCCACGCTCTTGCCGGATCCGGTCGAGCCGGCGATCAGCAGGTGGGGCATGGAGCCCAGGTCGGCGGTGATCATCCGCCCGTTGATGTCCTTGCCCAGGGCCATGGTCAGCGGCGAGCCGCCGCCATGGAACTCCTTGGACTCGACCACTTCGCGCAGGTAAATCGTCTCCCGCCGCCGGTTGGGCACCTCGATGCCGACGGTGCTTTTGCCTGGGATGCGTTCGATGTAGATGGATTCGGCCTCGAGCGCCAGGCAGAGGTCCTCATTCAGCGCGGTGATGCGGCTGTATTTGACCCCGGCTTCGGGCTTGAACTCATAGGTGGTGACCACAGGGCCGGGATTGATCTGCGTCACCTGGCCGCGGACGTCGAACTCCTCGCATTTGGCCTTCAGCGCCGCCGCCAGCTCGCGCAGCTCGGCTTCATCCACATGCTCGCCGGCGCTGGGCTCTTGCAGCAGCGTGGGGGAGGGAAGCTTGTATTGGCCCGCGGGCCGCGGCTTGGGCCGCATCGCCGCGCGGCCGCGCGCCACCAGCGGAGAAACCGTGACGTCCGCTGCGTTCTCGCGGGCCGCCGCCGCGGCGCCCGGCTCGTCTTCCCACGGCGGCGTCAGGCGCACCGGCGGGGCGGGGGCGGAGGCGGCGACCGCCTCCGGCTCATCGGGCCAGGTTTCCCGGCCGCCGCCGGCGGTGCGCGAGCGTTCCTCCAATTCCTGCCGCGCGCGGCTGGCGGCGCTGGCCAGCACCGGCACCGGCCGCTCGCGGGCGGGAATGAATTGGCTGTCTACGCGCGCGCGCCGCGCCACCACCGTGGCCCGTTCGCTGGCGCGCTGCCGCCGGCGTTCGGCGATCGCCTCTTGCCGCCGCCGCCACCAGGCGGCCAGCGCCCGCAGGGGCGCGGTCAGCGGCCGCAGGATGGGCCGGACGACGGGATTGACGCGCGGGGCGATGCTCTCCAGCCACCAATCCTCCGCCGCCGCGAAGCTGAAAGGCGTGGCCAGAAACAATCCCGTCAGCAGCGCGGTCAAGGTCAGAATGCCGGCGCCAATCGGGCTGAAGCCGCGGGTCAAGCCCGCGGCGGCCAAGCCGCCGGCCACGCCGGAAAGCGGCACCGCCGAGCGCCATAGCGCGTGCCAGGGCAGTTCCGCCAGGCCCGCTCCCGCCGCCACCACCAATAACAGCAGCCCGCCCGCCCGGCTCAGCGGTCCGGCCCAGCCCTTTTCCGCCGCGCGCTTGCCCGGCGGTTGCGGCTGGAACCAGCGCCGTGCCGAGGCGGCCAGGCCCAAGGCGAACAAAAACGCCGCGATGCCAAACGTTTGGAACAGAAGGTCGGCGCCCCAGGCGCCCACCGGCCCGACCCAGTTGGCGGGGCGCGCCAAGGCCGCGGCCGTGTCCGGCGAGGGGTCGGCGGGATGATACGACACCAGCGCCAGAAACAGCAGACACGCCGCCGCCAGCAGCAAGACACCGATTAATTCGTTAAAGCGCCGGTTCGCGGTTGGTCGCAGACTCATCCTCCGCGCGCCGGAGAATCCCAATCCAGAGCGCCTTCAGTATATACCCCTGGCTAGGACCGCGCACCGCCGGCCCTGGGGGCGCGGGCCGCTGGCCCGCATTCGGAAGCGGACGAGGCCGTCCGCGCCCCCAGAAAACGCCGCCGCGAAGGGCTGCCCTCGACCTCCACGAGCGTCCGCTCCTGGGGGCGCGGGCCGCTGGCCCGCATCCGGAAGCGGACGAGGCCGTCCGCGCCCCCAGAAAACGCCGCCGACGTGGTTACGAGCCGGGGAGCTGGCGCCAGCCCTTCCAGGTTCTGCCGCCGGTATTGCCTTGTTCGGCGCCTTCGGGATAGACCGTATCCGGGCGCGGGCCGGGCTTGGTTTTGGCCAGCACGTCCTCGACCAGCGTGCTCAGTGCGCGGTTGAAGCGAAAGCGCGTGGTCTCGCCGACCTCGAAGGGCAGGGCAATGACCGCGCCGCCGGGGGCGATGGCGGTCAGCACCTTATGAATGACCAGGCCCTTCAGATCCAGCCAGGTGGCGGGCACGCCATATTTCTCCGCGAAGGCGTCGGCGGTGAGCAGCTCGTCGGGATGCTCGCAGAACCAGCGAGCGATTTTCTTGAGAGCTGGATGGGTGGTTAAGAAGTTATCCAGCGAAATCCAATCCATGCGTTCGTAGTCCATGTGTCCCGAGTCCCGCTTCGTTTTTCGATATGCCGCCTGTCCATGCCCGGTGGCGGCCCGCGGCCCGCGCGGCGAGCCCGATCCGCGGCTTGCCGGTCCCGGCCCTGACCTGACGTCCAGGCGACGCCTGCCGCTTCCGCCATGGCAGGCTTGGACCAGCATACTTATTATGAACAATCCCATGCCCGCTCCGCCCCCCATTGTGATTCCCCAGTTCAGCCTGGCGCGCCAGACCGCGGCGCTGCGCCCGCGGCTGACCCAGGCCATGGAGCGGGTGCTGGCCAGCGGGCGGTTCGTGCAGGGACCGGAGACCGAGGCGCTGGAAAAGGAAGCGGCCGCGGCGCTGGGCGTGCACGAGGCCATCGCCTGCGCCAATGGCACCGACGCGTTGCATTTGGCGCTGCGGGCGGCGGGGGCGGGGCCGGGCACGGCGGTGCTGACCACGCCGTTCACGTTCTTCGCCACCATCGGCGCCATCCTGCTGACCGGCGCCGAGGTGGAATTCGCCGATATCACGCCCGGCGGTTTCGGCCTGGATCCGGCGCAGGTAGCCGCGGCGGTGCGGCGGCGCAAGGCGCGGCGCTCCACGCCATTGGCGGCGATTGTTCCCGTGCACCTTTACGGCGGAATGGCGGAGATGGAGCCCATCTTGGCCGTGGCGCGGGCGGCCCGCGTCCCGGTTATTGAAGACGCGGCCCAGGCTTTCGGCGCCCGCTCCGCGGCCGGCGGCGCCGGCGCGCTGGGCTTGGCCGCCGCGTTCAGCTTCTATCCCACCAAGAACCTGGGCGCGCTGGGCGAAGGCGGCATGGTTACCACCGGCGATGCCCGCTTCGCCGCCCGCGTCCGCGCCCTGCGCACGCATGGCAGCCTGCACCGCTACCGCCATGAAGAACTGGGCTGGAACGCGCGAATGGACGAGATGCAAGCGGCGCTGCTGCGCGCCAAGCTGCCCTACGTCAGCGCTTGGAACCGCCGCCGCCGTCAGATCGCCGCGCAGTACGCGGAGGCGCTGGCGCCGCTCGCCGCCGCCGGCAAAATCGCTTTGCCCGCGCGGCCCGCCGGCCATGTGTTCCATCAGTACACGGTGCGCATTCCCGCCGGCCGCGATCAGGCGCGCGCGGCGATGCTGGCGCAGGGCATCGGCAGCGAAATCTATTACCCCATCCCCGCTCACCGCCAGCCGGCCATGAGCCAGCACTATCCACGCCTTTCCGGCGGACGCCGGCAGATTCCGCAGCTACCGGAGGCCGACCGGGCAGCCGCCGAGGTATTGTCGCTACCGATGTTTCCCGAGCTGACGGACGAGGAGGTCGCCCGCTCCGCCGCCGCCCTCCGCGCCGCCGTCGAAGCCTGATCGCCCCGGGGTCGCGGGGCCTGGGCGCGCCGCTGGCCCTGGGGGCGCGGGCCGCCGGCCCGCATCCGGAAGCGGACGAGGCCGTCCGCGCCCCCGGAAGACGCCGCCGCGGATGCCGCCGTCAGCCCATGGGCATTCGTCCCTGGGGGCGCGGGCCGCCGGCCCGCATCCGGAAGCGGACGAGGCCGTCCGCGCCCCCAGAAGACGCCGCCGCGAAATGCCGCCGTCAGCCCATGGGCATTCGTCCCTGGGGGCGCGGGCCGCCGGCCCGCAATGCTGTTTGCGTCTTACCGCCGGCCCGGCGCCTCGCTTGCCTCGTTCCCCGCGGCAGCACGCAACGCCGCGCTGCTCCAGGGCCAATCTTCCGTTCGCCGGCACAACCCCGCCCGCACCGGATTCGCTTCGATGTACCGCACGACGGCAAGGAAGTGCCGTGCGTCGCGTACGTACCGGTCAAAGTAGTCGGGTTGCCAAAACCGCCCCGCTCGCCCCAGTGCTTGGTTTGCCCGCCTGGCGGTATATGTTTTCCATCCGTGCACGATTCGCGCCATGCTCGCGCGCGGCGATGGGGTAATCAGGACGTGGACGTGGTTGGGCATGACCACCCAAGCGTGCAGCCGGTAACGGTCGCCGTCGAAGTACAGCAAGTTTTCCTGGACCTGCGCCGCGATCACGGCGTTGGCGAGCCAGCCGGTTCTGCAGTGGTCTAGCTGGTCCTCGATTGTCTGGCGCAACTTGGCCGCCTGCCTTCCCAAAGGCAGCAATGGAAGGGTATCCCGCATTCGCGTTACGACTTCAGGTGGCAGGGTGTGCGCCAAACGGTAGGTAACCGCCTGCGGCAGGGGTCCGCCATCAAAGTGGGGCAGGTAGCCACGGCTGGACCAGCCGCGGGGAGTGGGCGGGCTGGAAGGCATTCCCCAAAGCAGACCGCTGGAGCAGGGCGATTGCAATACACACAAATGGGGCGGGGCGCGCGCCACCGCCCCTGGGCGCGCGCAGGCCATTGGCCTGGGGGCGCGGGCCGCTGGCTCTGGGGGCGCGGGCCGCCGGCCCGCATCCGGAAGCGGACGAGGCCGTCCGCGCCCGCAGAAAACGCCCGCGAAGCGTGATCGCCCCGCCTAGGCGGGGAAAGCCTTGAGGTAGGGCAGGCTGGCCTTCATCAGCGGCAGCGACATCTCGACGAAATAATTCTTCACGCCCGCCGGCCGCGCCGCGGCGAAGATGGCCTGCCAGTTCAGCGTGCCCTGGCCGATGGGCACGATCTTGTGCTCGGTCGCCGACCAGCCTTGCAGGTGCATGGAGATGAACCGCCCGGGATAGCGGCGGAAATAATGCAGCACGTTGAAGCCGAATTCGATGCTGGAAATCTGGTACTGGAACTTGACCAGCTTGGGATCGAGATATTCGAACAGCAGGTTGTAGATGAGCTTGCCGTCGTTGGTCTTGCCGTCCACCCAGCTCTCGTTGTGCAGGCCCTGCTGGATGCCGGCGCGGTGCGCCCGCGCTGCGATCTGGTTGTAGTTGTCGGCGATGCGCTTCACCTGATCCGCCGTCGGCCGCTTGGGGCCGTTCAGGCTGGGCACCATCATCTGCGTCAGCCCCATCTCATGCGCCCACTCCAGCCGCGCCGGCTGGTGCTTTTGCAGTTCGGTGACGCCAAAATGCGAGCTGATGCAGGTCAATCCCTGGTCGTGGATGATGCGCCGCAGCTGGCGGCCGGAATATTTCTTTAGCCCCCCGAAGCCGAGGTGCTCGTACCCCCAGGGCGAGCACATCTCAATGGTCTGGAAGCCCAGACCCTTTAGCATGCGCAGCGTGCCGGGGAAATCGTGCGGGATCAGGTGCCGGACCTCCCAGGTTTGCACTCCGATGGGATAGCCGAGGGGGTTGGCGAGCAAGGGCAGCGCATCCGCCGCCAGGAAGGCGGCCGGCGCGGCGGCGGCGATTTTGAGGAAGTCTCTTCTGTTGGTCGGCATGGCGTTGGGCACCGGGGATTGAAGGGCAGGTGGAAGAAAAGTCGTGCTTAGGAGTGACGGGTTGAGGGCTGTGAGGGTTACGAGTGTCTGGGTTCCGAACTCAGCGGCTACGAGAGGCGGAACGGCCTCCGCGCGGGCGGATCAATCATGGCGTTGGCGGCGGCCAGCGCTTGGCTGTCTCCGGCGGCCAGGGCGGTGATGCGCTGGTTGGCGGCATCCCAATAGAGCTTGTCGCTGGCGCGGACGGCGATGCAGCCCAGCAGCAGCGCCTCCACCACCGGCTGCTCGAACTCGTAGTTGGCGCCCGGCATCGGCCCGCCGTGGATCGCCCCGAGCCATTCCTGATACCCGCCGGGGGAAACCGGCAGATCGTCGGGCGGCGGCGTGAAGTCCTTCATGCGGCTGTCCGGGATCAGCCGCGGGTGCGCCCCCTCGAAACCGCACAAAATCTTGCCCTTGTCGCCGACGTAGAGCATGCCTTCGCCGGCGGAGTCGTTCATCTTTTCGCCGGGCAGCAGCTCCGCCGGCCGCGGCGGCCGCAGGTGGTCGTCATACCAATGAATGGTGACCGGCGCGCGCGGACCGCCCAGCTTGCCCTGCCGCGCGGGAAACTCCCAGCGCACCAACTCCGCCTCTGGGAACGTCTCCTTGAAGCGCGGCGTTGAACTGGCCTCGACCGTGGTCGGCGCGGTCAGCTCCAGCACCCGGAACATGGTGTCGAAGCTGTAATTGGCCATGTCGCCGATCGAGCCTTCGCCGAAATCGAACCAGGCGCGCCAGACGAAGGGCTGGTAGATGGGGTTGTAGGGCCGCCAAGGCGCCGGACCCAGCCACAGATCCCAATCCAGGCCGGCCGGCGTCATCGGCGTACCCTTGGGGCGGTTCAGCCCCTGCGGCCAATAGGGCCGCTGCGACCAGTTGTGCACCTCCCGCACCTGCCCGATCACCCCCGCCGCCACCCATTCGGTCAGCAGGCGCGTGGCTTGGGAGGCTTCATTCATCACCGCCACCTGCGTGGCCAGCCCGGTTTCCCGCGCCGCCCGCGCCATGTGCCCGGCTTCGGCGATGGTGTGGGCCATGGATTTCTGGGAAAAGACGTGTTTGCCATGGCGCAGCGCGTAAACGGAGATGAAGGCGTGCCAGTGATCCGGCGTGCAGACCACCACCGCGTCCAGGTCGTGCTCCTGGGCGATCAGATCGCGGAAGTCGTTATAGGCGCGGCAGCCGGGATAGTTGTCCAGATGGCGCACGCGGCGGTAATAGGCGTCCACCAGCTTCTGCGCCGGCAGCCGGCCGCAGGTCGGCCCATTCCAGTCCGAGCCCCAGTGCGGATCGTTGGTCAGCTTCCGTTCCTTGGCCAGAATTTCGCCCGGCGACCACTCCGAATAATCGTCGCTTTGCAGGTTGACGTCGCAGACCGCAATCACCTCGACCTCGGGGAAGCGGAGGAAGTCCATCATCACGCGCGTGCCCTGCGCGCCGACGCCGATGGAAGCCAGCTTGATCTTCCGGCCGGCGGGAACGGTCTTCGCGGCGCGGGCGCGGGTGGGCAGCAGCGTCAGCGCGCCGGCGGCGGCGCCAGCTTCCAGAAATTCGCGGCGGTTGACGGGGGAAATAGCGGGCGCTGCTTCCGTGGGCAGGGCGCGGCGGTTCTCGGTCTCGGACATGCAGTCTCCTGCGCCGGCGCCTGGGTGGACTCGCAATTTGCCGCCGCGGGGCCAACTCCGGCCTAAGACTTCGGCGCGAGGGGAGCATACCAAGCCCCGCCGCCCAGCGCAAGCACCGCCGGTTTCGTTCCTGCTTCGCGCGGAGTCAGCAGCGGGGGAGCACCAAGTTGCGTGCCCGCAACGCCGGCCCTGGGGGCGCGGGCCGCTGGCCCGCAAATCTTGGTGCGGACGCGGCCGTCCGCGCCCCCAGAAAACGCCCCAGAGGAAGGCCCCCCCTCGCCCCATGAGCGTTCGCCCCAGCGAACGCGCTCCCGGCCCGGGCCCCGCGTGCAACTTGACGCCGTGGCCTGCTGTCCTTTCAACTACTACATAAGCGCCCTGCGCCATTTCCCCCTGGGCGCCTTGGGTTCACCGTTCCCATGGCCGCCACAACCCACTCCGCGACGAACGCCGCGCGCGCCAAGCGGCGCGTGGCCTTCGTCTCCCTGCTGGCCACCATCGGCCTGCTGGCGCTGAAGGTTTGGGTGGCGGTGGCGACGCACAGCCTGGGCATCACCGCCGAAGCGGCCAACTCCGGACTGGACCTGTTCGCCGCGATCCTGAGCTGGGTCTCGATCGGTATCGCCGCTCGTCCCGCCGACGCCAACCACCCCTTCGGCCACGGCAAGTTCGAGAATTTCTCCGCCTTCCTGGAAACCGGCTTGTTGGTGGCCACCGCCGCCCTGGTGCTGGCCGATTCCGTCGCCAGCTTTTTCGCCCCCGTCGTCCATCTCCACATCACCGTGGCCGCCTTCGTGGTGATGGGCATTTCCATGGGCGTCAACGCCTGGCGCTCCCGCGTCCTGGGCCGCGCGGCGCGCCAGTTCGACAGCGACGTGCTGGCCGTGGACGCGCTCAACTACGGCAGCGATTTCTGGAGCAGCGCCGCGGTCATCGCCGGTTTGGGCGTCGCCTGGCTGGGGCAGCGCTTCGGCTGGCCGGCGCTGCTGCATGCCGACGCCGCCGGCGCCATCGCCGTGGCCCTGGCCATGCTCGCGCTGGCGGTGCACTTGGGCCGCCGCGCCGCCGGCGTCTTGTTGGATGAAGCCCCCGCCGCGCTGCGCGCCGAACTGCGCGGCCGCATCTCCGCCGTTCCCGGCGTCGAGACGGTGGAGGACCTCCGCCTGCGCCGCTCCGGCAGCCGTTATTTCTTGGACCTGCGCCTCGGCCTGGGCCGCACCCTCAGCCTGGAGCGCGCCCGCCAAGTCCGCGATGAGGTCGCCGAGCGCATCCACCGCCGCCTGCCCGACGCCGACTTGGTGGTGGAAACCAGCCCGCACGCCGCCGGCAACCTGAATATTTTCGAACAGATCCGCGCCATCGCCCTGCGCCACGACGCCAGCATCCACAACCTTTCCGTGTATGAGGTCGGCGGCGGTCTGGAGATCGAGCTGCATTTCGAGCTGGATGAGCAGCTGAGCCTGAAGCGCGCCCACGATCAGGTCAGCGACATTGAGCGCGACATGCGCCGCGAGCTTCCCCGCATCCGCCAAATCGTTTCCCACATCGAGCCGGAGCGCCGCGAGCCCGCTCCCGCCGCCGGCGTCGCCGACCGCCACGCCGCCGATATCGTCCGCGGCACCCAGGTGGCGGCTGCCGCCGCCGCCGGCATGCTCGATTGCCACAACATTCAGGTGCGCCGCAGCGACGGCCACCTGTTGCTCTCCTGTCATTGCACCTTTCCCGATACCATGCCCATCGCCCAGGTGCATGAGGCCGTCACCAGCTTCGAGAGTGAACTGCGCCGCCGCTGGCCCGACCTATCGCGCGTCACCATCCATACCGAACCCGGCTCCGACAACCGCCGCTAGGAGCCTCCCCGCGCGACAGCCCGCCGCCCCGGCGTTTCCTGGGGGCGCGGACGGCCTCGTCCGCACCGAATTGCGGGCCAGCGGCCCGCGCCCCCAGAGCCCGCGGCCCTCGTCCCCAGGGCGGCGCCGGACGCTGAATCCTCAACCCCAAACCGCCCCTCCCGGTTGCTCCTTGCGCGCCGCGCATGGTACGTTTATCCGCTTGGGAGAGCGTCGGTTGCGTGCGGTGCGCAGCGGTATCGCCCCGCCGGGAAGAAACCCAGGAGGAACTATGGAAGCGTTGGGAATGGTAGAGACCAAAGGCCTGGTGGGGTCCATTGAAGCCGCCGACGCAATGGTCAAGGCGGCCAATGTCGTCCTGCTGGGCAAGGAATACATCGGCGCCGGTTACGTGACGGTAATGGTGCGCGGCGACGTCGGCGCGGTCAAGGCCGCCACCGACGCCGGCGCCGCCGCCGCCCGCCGCGTCGGCGAATTGGTCAGCGTGCATGTCATCCCGCGCCCGCATTCCGAGGTCGAGCGCATTCTGCCCAACAAGGGCCAACTGCCCGGCGCGAAATAGCCGCGCCCAGGCTCCAATCGCGGGGGACGCGCGGCGTAGCCGCGCTGGGGCCCGCGCCCGTCAACGCCCGGCCCAGGCCGTGTCCCGCCCGCCGGGCGGCCCGGCGCGGGACGCCGGGCTACAATCAGCCCATGGCCGGGGAATCCGAAAACCAATTTGCGGGGCCCGCGCCAGGCGATAAGCCAGCGCCCTCGCCGCGCCCGCGTGGAACCGGCTTTAGCCGGTGTGCTGTGGGCTTTAGCCCGCGGCTGCTCCGCCACGGCGCAGTCGCGCTGGGGCCCGCGCCAGGAAATATGCTGAACGCCTGGATCGCCACCGTGGACAAGCTCAGCCGCGGCAACGGCGCCCATTGACGGCTGCGCCGCGGCGTCCGTCGCCGGCCGCGCAGCCCAAGAGATCACGGATCGGACCGAAAGCCAGCGTGGATAAAGACCTCGAAAGCGTGCAGCAAGCCCGCGACCTGGTCGAGGCCGCCTACCAGGCCAGCCAGGCCTTTCGCGCCGCCAGCCAGGAGCAGGTGGACGCCATCGTCGCCGCCATGGCCGTCGTCGCCGAAGCCCACGCCGAGCGCCTGGGCCGCCTGGCCGTCGAGGAAACCGGCTACGGCAAGCCGGAAGACAAGACGCTGAAAAATCTCTTCGCCGCCCGCCGCGTGCATGAGGCGATTCGTCCCTTGCGCACCGTCGGCGTCATTGCCGAGGATGCCGCCGCCGGCGTCGTCGAATTCGCCACGCCGGTCGGCGTGGTCGCCGCCGTCCTGCCCGTCACCAACCCCACCAGCACCGCCATCTACAAAGTCCTCATCGCCGTCAAGGCCGGCAACGCCATCGTCGTCAGCCCCCATCCCGCCGCCCTGCGCTGCATCTGTGAAACGGTCAGCTTGTTGCGCCAGGCGGCGCTGCAAGCCGGCGCCCCCGAAGGCTTGATCGGCTGCTTCACCCGCCCCAGCCTGGCCGGCACGCAGGAGATGATGCGCCACCGCCGCACCGGCGTCATCCTCGCCACCGGCGGCACCGGCATCGTCCGCGCCGCCTACAGCAGCGGCAAGCCCGCTTATGGCGTCGGCCCCGGCAACGTTCCCGCCTTCATTGACCGTTCCGCCGACGTCGCCGCCGCGGTCGGCCGCGTCCTGGCCGGCAAGAGTTTCGACTGGGGGACCATCTGTTCTTCCGAGCAAGCCATCGTCGCCGAGGAAGCCCTGCGCGCGCCGGTCACGGAAGAACTGCGCCGCCAAGGCGCGCATTTCCTCAACGAGCAGGAAGCCGCCCAACTGGGCGCTACGCTCATCTCTCCCGCCACCTTCACCGTCAACCCCAAATGCGTCGGCCAGTCACCGCAGCGGCTCGGCGAACTCGCCGGTTTTCCCGTCCCGCCCGGCGCCCGCGCCTTGGTCGCCGAACTGCGCGGCATGGGCAAGGAATATCCTCTCTCGGCGGAAAAATTATCGCCCGCCCTGGCCTTGTTTTTTGTGCCCGATCGCGAAGCCGCCTTCACGCTTTGCTCGAACCTTTTGCACTTCGGCGGCCTGGGCCACACCTGCGTCATCCACGCCGGCGACGACGCCGTCATCCGGGAATACGGCCGCCGCATGCCCGCCTTCCGCGTGGTGGTCAACAGCTCCGCGCCGCAAGGCTCCATCGGCGAGACCACGAACCTTTTTCCCGCCATGACCTTAGGCTGCGGCGCCGTCGGCGGCAATATCACCTCCGATAACATCGGCCCGCAGCATCTGTTTAACATCAAGCGCGTCGCTTATCCCCGCCGTGAAGCCGCCGCGGCCGTTGCCGCCGCGGCAGGCGCCGCGGCAACACGGGCGTCCCGCCCGTCGGAATCAACCGCCCAGCCGTCCCGGCTGTCGGAACCCCTGGCCCCGCCGGCGCAAACGCCCGCCGCCGCGCCTTCCCAGGCATTCACCACCTCGGCCCCGGCCGCCGGTTCCGTTAGCGATCTGGTAGACCGCTTCCTGCGCGGCAAGCAACCCATCACCGCTCCCGGAACACCAGCCCAGCCGTCCCGGCTGTCAGAACCGGCCGCAGTGGGATGGCCGTCCCGGCTGTCAGAACCAACGTCCCAGCTTTCCCCGTTGTCGCCCGTGCCCTCTGCCGAAGCCGCAGTTGGACAGCCGTCCCGGCTGTCAGAACCGGCGGCAGTGGGATGGCCGTCCCGGCTGCCCGATTCAATCCCGCAGCCGGCCGCTTTGTCCGGTCCAGCGTCCCACCCGCCGGCATCGCCGCCGCCCGCCCCGCCCCCTCCGCCCGCCGCCTTTGTCTGCGAAGCCGATGTCCGCCTGGCCATCAAGGACGGCCGCAAAATCCTCGTCGGCCCCAAAACCATCGTCACCCCCGCCGCCCGCGACCTCGCCTCCGAGCACAAGGCGTTCGCCGAGTAGGCGCACCAACGCGAATCCTGCGCTACGCCGAGGACGCCCCTGAGCCCGCCGGGGTAGGCGCGCCACTCCTATTGACCAAGCTCAGGATTGCCGGAAGGGCCGTGACGTTCAGCGCTTGGGCAGCTGGGATGTACCCGACGATGATCCCCACCAGGGCGGGCCTCGGGCGCCAGATAGGCGAGCCCGCGTCCTCGCAGTTCACCCACACTCCGGCACCGCTGAAACCGCGAGGCTCAATTCCCTCTTGGCGCCTGAGGTAGGGCACGAGCACCTGAGCTTCCGGGTCATGATCCGTGACCCTGACCATCGTGCGGTGCCGAGCCAGCAGCCCCGGGTCGTGCCGGACGTGCTCGTCGCAGAGCGTGATTCCGTGGATCCCCGGGCCCAGCGGCAGGGCGGCAGAGGTCGGGACCCCGCAGTAGACCAGCGAGATGCCCGCCACCATGCCAACCGGCCGGGCGCCGGTCAGATCGTAAAGATCGGCGGGAGCAGGGATCTCGGTAGCTTCGACCTCCAGCGCGGAAATGTCGCGGGCGCTGTCCTGTAGCCGCTGAACGACCCGCCAGCGGACCTGCACGCCGGGCCGGGGCGCAGCGCCAGAGCCCACTTCCGCCAACTGCCCGGGAAGGCGCAAAAAGAACTCGATCTCCCCTGGCCCCGCATCGGCGATCACGTGGTTCGCCGTCAGAACGAAAGCCCTGCCACCCCGCCCCACCAGGACACCAGAGCCGACCGATCGGCGGGCGCGCGTCATGATGCAAACGAAGTGATCCACGATCGCCTCGCGGAACAGATTGAAGTGCTGCGCGTTTATGTCCCAGTCGGAGAACACCCTGGCATTCACTGCGCCACCCCCAGCAGACCCTCGGCGCGTGCCGCGCGGCCGATCACCCTACCGCCTTCTTAAGCAGGGCGGTGATCCGCGCTTCCTCGGCGGGCCCCAGCGCTTTCAGCGCAAACCCCGTCGGCCACATTGCCCCGTCATCCAGTTTGGCCTTGTCGCTAAAGCCGAGCGTGGAATACCGCGCCTTGAACTTGCCGGCGTTTTGGAAGAAGCAAATGATTTTGTCGCCCTGGCCGTAGGCGGGCATGCCGTACCAGGTGCGCGGCGTCAAACCCGGCGCGTTCGCCCGGATGATGGCGTGCAGCCGTTCGCCGATGGCGCGATCTGCCGGCGGCATCGCCGCCAGCTTGGCCCGCACCTCCGCCTCTCCGTCCGCCTTGCCCGCGCCCCGACCGCGCTGGCCCTCGGCCTTCAGCTCCCGCACCCGCTCCTGCATCGCGGCCTTTTCTTCCGCCGTGAACCCCTTGGACTTGGCGCCCGCCGCCGCGCCGCCGTTCGTTTGTTTCCCAGCTTTACTCGCCCGTGCCATAACCGCCTCCTTAGCGCAGGGCCCCGCCGTGCCCGGCTGATATTCCGGGCCGCCCGCGGCCTTCGATTGTACCGGATCGCCGTCGTGCTGCGGACCCAGCGGCCGCCCACCGTGCCAGCGCAGCCAGTCTGCGCCCCGTTTAATCCCGCCGCAGGAGCTGTCCCGGCTCCGCCGCCGCCGCCCGCCGCGCGGGCAGATAGCAGGATGCCAGCGCAACCGCGGTAATCACCGCCGCCACGGCGGCGAGCAGCCAAGCGCCGGCACCCGTCACGCCGAACGCCAGGCTGGCCATCGCCCGGTTCATTGCCACGGCCGCAGCGAAGCCAACCGCGATGCCCGCCACCGCCAGCGCCAGCCCATGCCCCAGGACCAATCTCAAAATGTCACCGCGGGTCGCGCCGACCGCCACGCGCACGCCGACTTCCCGCATGCGCCGTTCCACCCATTGCGCCATGACGCCGTAGATCCCGGCTGCGGCAAGCAGCAGCACCATGACTCCGAAGAGGCTGACCAGGGACGCCGCCATCCGCGGCTCGGCCATCGCTTCGGCCGCAATCCGCTGCATCGTGGTCGCTCCGTAAACCGGAACCCGGGGGTCCAATCCCGACACCTGCCCCCGGATCGCGGGCAGTAGCGCCAGGGGCGTGCCGCCGGTCAGCACCAGGAGATGGCAGCTATGCGGCGAGGCCTGTGCAATCGGCTGATAGACCATCGGCTGTGCGGCCTGCCAGGCATTGTGCTGCTGGACATTCGCCGCCACGCCAACCACCCGCGCCGGCTTCGCTGCTCCTTGCACCCACAGACGGCGTCCCAATGCGTCGCCATGCGGCCAGAACGCCCGCGCCAGGGTCCGGTTCACAATGACCACGGGCGCTGCCCTGGGCCCGTCGGCGGCGGCGAAATCCCGTCCGCGCAGCAAGGGAATTCGCAGCGTTTGGAAGTATCCCGGCGACACCAGGTTTGCCGGGATCGCGCGCCACCGGCCCGCTGCACGGCGCCGCGCTGGCCGCCAAAAGCTGATTGGCGTCAGCGGTACATCGAACGCCAGCGCCGCCGCGCGCACGCCCGGAGTGGCTCCCACGCCGTGCAACAGGCGGCGATAAAACCGCTCCCGCCGCGCCGTGCCCCATCCCAACGTGTAGGTCTCCGTGCTCACCACCAAAACATGGCGCGGCTGGAAGCCGGAGCCTGCCGCTTCCAACCGGTGCAGCGTATGCAGCAGGACCGCCGCCCCGGCGACCGCTAGAAACGCGATCGCCACCACCGCGACAAAAAGCGGATGCCGCAACCAGCGGCGGCGCCCGCCGAACGACCGTCCCCCCGTAGCCCGCCGCAGGGACACGCTGACATCCAACCGCGCCGCCCGCAGCGCCGGCACCAGCCCAAATGCCGCCACGGAAGCGGCGGCCAGCACCGCGGCGAACGCAAACACGCGCCAGTCCAATGCCGTCGGGTGCAAATCAAGCCGCACGGTGAACAGGGTCCGGAAGCTGGACAGCCACGCCCCCAGCCAAACCGCCAGCATTAATCCCGCCGCCGCTCCCGCCGCGGCGATCAGCGCACTCTCCGTCAGCAGTTGCCGCACGATGCGGCCTCGGCCCGCTCCCAGCGCCAGCCGCACGCCAAGCTCTCCTTCCCGCGCCGCCCCTCGCGCCAGCATAAGGTGGGCGGCGTCGGCGCAGGCCACCAGCAGCACCAAAGCGGCGAAGATCCCCAGCACCCAAACCATCGCTTGGATCTTGGCCCGCCAGCTCGGCCATATTCGTCCTTGGTCGAACGGCAGAACCACCGCCGTCCGGCTGCGGTCGGCAACGGGATAGAAGCGCTGGGCCCGGCTGGCCAGCAGCCGCATCTCGCCGGCCGCCTGCCGCAAAGTGACGCCACGCCGCAGCCGGCCTACCATCAGGCAAAACCGCGCGTTGGGAATATTTAGCAGATTGGCACGCAGGATCAGCGGCTCGGCGCTCATCGGCAGCCAGAAATCCGGCGGCGCGCCCCAATTCAGCTGCACGCCCTGAAATCCCCTCGGCGCTACAACGATGACCCTGAACAGCCGACCGTCCAGCGTCAGCGCGTGCCCGATCGGCGCCGCGTGCAATTGTCGCCGCCAAAACCGCCAGCTCACCACCGCGACCGGCGCTTCCCGGTCCCCAGGCCCGAACCAGCGCCCGCGGGCTGGCCGCACTCCCAGGGTCTGGAAATAAGTGGTGGAGACCAATTCGCCCTCGGGCAGCTCCGTCGCCCCGCCGTGCGCCCACGCCGCGCGCACCCGAACGAAGGCGCAGATCTTCGAGAACGCCCGGCTATGCCGCCGGTAGAAGCGATAGTCCGTGTAGGACGAAGATGAATACCCAGCGTCGTGGATCCCGCTGGTATAGATCGCCGCCAGCCGAGACGGTTGACGCCCGGCAAACGGAGGGAACAGCACCTGCTCCGCCAGACCGAACACCGCCGTGTTCGCGCCAATGCCGATCGCCAGCGCCAGGACGGCGACGACCGTCGCGCCGGGATCCCGCCGCAGTTGCCGGAGTGCAAAACGAAGATCCTGAAGCATGCGCCTCCCCGCCGGTCCGTTCCTCCCAGACCGCCGCCTGCGGCGAGAATACCTCCGGTTGGCGGTAGGTCAAAATCCACATCGCCGAGGCGCACCACGGCGCTGCGCGCCTGGGCGGAATTTGCCCGCAGCTAATTGGCCTGTCCCTGTTTCCCAAGAACACCGCCGCTTCGGATCGCCGCCCTCGGCGCATGAGCGCGAGCGGCCCTGGGGAACGCGCCCCGCTGGCGCTCGGAGCGGCGTCGCCAGCCCCGAGGACGCGCCCCGCTGGCACGCAATTCGGTGCGGGCGAGGCAGTCTGTGTCCCCGGTACACGCCACCCCGACGTTTACGCCCACCCCCCTTTTGCACAACCCTCCTCAGCCAATCCGCATCCCAATTCCAGCGCCTGCGAGGGCGCGAGAGAGGAGCGTTTGCCGCCGCGGAGCAACTCCGGCGCGCTTCAGGGACTGAATGGGCCCATGGCGGCGCAGCGGCTCGCGACAAATGATGGCCGGGAAGACGGGAAGTTCAGAATAGAAACCGAACGCAACATGTGGACTAAACCAACGGGGCATGTTGCATCACCGGCCATTTCTTTTCAGTCGTTTGCGGGCTTAAATGCAACATTTTTGAGGCCGTCACGCCCCGGCGATCAGCGGCGCGCCCGAAGGCGGCAGCCGGCCCGCGGGAGGATGCGAAGCGGCCCCGTCAGCGGCAGGATGATCTGCCCGCAGGACCTTTGGGCGGGGACCGGCGCAGCGGAAAAAAAGCCGCGAGCAGCGCGAGGCGGCCCGAGCGAGGGCGATGGAACGTACCCAGATGTACGTGAGGAGCCCGAGCAAAGCCGCAGCGCAGCGAAGGCGGCATTGAAGCTCAGCGAAGCAAAGGAATGCGTTATCGCCCCGCCGGCTTCCAGCGCAGGATGGGTTGGCGCGCGGCCCTTACCTCATCCATCCGTCCCACGCGCGTCGAATGCGGCGCGCTGCGCACCAGCTCCGGATCGCTCTCGACCTCCCTGGCGATGGCGCGCATGGCGGCGATGAATTCGTCCAGCTCCTCGCGCGGCGCGCTCTCCGTCGGCTCGATCATCATGGCCCCATGGACAATCAACGGAAAGCTGACGGTATAGGGATGGAAGCCATAGTCAATCAAGCGCTTGGCGATATCTCCGGTGCGCACGCCATGGGCCGTCTGCCGCTTGTCGCTGAAGACGCATTCGTGCATGGACGGCGTGGGGTAGGGAAGGTCGTAAACGTCCCGCAGGTGATGGCGCATGTAATTGGCGTTCAGCACGGCGTCTTCGGTGGTTTGTTTCAGCCCGTCGCAGCCGTTGGCCATGATGTAGGCCAGCGCGCGCACGAACATGCCGAAGTTGCCATAGAACGCCTTGACCCGCCCAATGGAGTGCGGCCGGTCATAGTCCAAAGCCAAATCGCCGCCGGCGCCGGGCACGATGACCGGCACGGGCAAGAACGGCTCCAACTCCTTTTTCACCGCCACCGGCCCCGATCCCGGCCCGCCGCCGCCGTGCGGCGTGGAAAACGTCTTGTGCAAATTCAGGTGCATCACGTCCACGCCGAAGTCGCCGGGCCGCGCCCGGCCGACCAGCGCGTTCATGTTCGCCCCGTCCATGTACAGCAAGCCGCCGCGGGCGTGCACCAATTCCGCGATCTTGTGAATGTCCTCCTCGAAGACGCCCAGCGTGTTGGGATTGGTCAGCATCAGCGCCGCCACGTCCTCCGTCATCACCCGGTCCAGATCGGCGACGTCCACGGTGCCTTCAGCGTTGGAGCGCAGGTTGCGGACTTCATAGCCGGCGATGGCGGCGGTGGCGGGGTTGGTGCCATGCGCCGAGTCGGGAATCAATATGGCGCGGCGGGCGTTTCCGCGGCTGGCCAGCAAAGCCCGCGCCAGCAAAATGCCCGTCATCTCGCCGTGCGCCCCCGCCGCCGGTTGCAGCGTGATGGCGTCCATGCCGGTGATTTCCAGCAAATACTCCGACAGCAGCCGCATCAGCCGCAGCGCGCCTTGCGACAATTCCGCGGGCTGCAAGGGATGGCCGTCGCCCAGCCCCTCCATCGCCGCCACGCGCTCATTGATGCGGGCGTTGTACTTCATGGTGCACGAGCCGAGCGGGTAGATGCCCGTGTCCACGCCGTAGTTCCAGGTGCTGAGACGGGTGTAATGGCGGACGATCTCCAGCTCGCTCAGTTCGGGAAAATCGGCGATCTCGGCGCGCACCGCGCCTCCCAGCTTGGCGAGATCGGCGGCGGGCACGTCCAGCGGCGGCAACTGCGCGCCGCGCTTGCCCGGCGCGGAGCGCTCGAACAGCAGCGGCTCATTTTGCGTCGGGTGGCGCGCGGCGCGCGGCGTGGGGGTGGATTCATTCTCGGGCATGGCGAAAAAACTCATCGGCGCGCGCCCGCGGCTTCGGCGCTCGAGCGGCGGCGGGCTGCTTTTTTGGTGCTCGGCGAGCCGGGGCGCGGCGATGCCGGGGCATAGGCCGCCGCCAGTTGGTCTATCGCCGCCTTCGACGCCGTTTCCGTGGCGCAGACCAAAACGGCGGCGCCCAGTTCGGGATAATACCGTTCCAGCGGCAGTCCGCCGATCACCTTTTCGCCGCTCAGTTGCGCCTGCGCCACTGCCGGATCGGCGCCGCGCACCACGAACTCATGGAACCGCGGCCCAGGAAACAGCACTTCGGCGCCGGCGCGGGCGCAGGCCGCCGCCGCGTAGGCCGCCTTGGCGACGTTCTGCTCGGCGAGTTCGCGCAGCCCCTGCTTGCCGTACAGGCTCATGAAGATGCTGGCCATCAGCGCGCACAGCGCCTGGTTGGTGCAAATGTTGGAGGTGGCCTTTTCCCGCCGGATGTGCTGTTCCCGCGTGGAGAGCGTCAGCACGTAGCCGCGCCGCCCTTCGTCGTCCCAGGCTTGCCCCGCCAGGCGCCCCGGCATGGCGCGGACGAATTGCTCCCGGCAGGCGATCACGCCCGCGTAGGGCCCGCCGAAACCGACCGGAATGCCCAGCCCCTGCGCCTCCATGGCCACGATATCGGCCGGCTCCGGCGGCGCCAGCAAGCCCAGCGACACCGGCTCGGCGATCACCGCGATCAGCAGCGCGCCGGCCGCGTGCGCCAGCTCCGCCGCCTGCCGCCAGTCTTCGAGGCTGCCGAAAAAATTCGGACTTTGCACGATCACCGCCGCGGTCTCCGCCCCAATCGCCGCGCGCAGCGCGGCGGCGTCTAGCGGCCCCTCCGCCGCGTAGGGGATCTCGGCGACCGGGCAATCCCGCTGCCGCAGATATGTCGCCAGCACCTCGCGGTACTGCGGGTGCACTGACCGCGCCACCGCGATTCCCCGCCGCCCGCTCACCCGCAAGGCCATCAGCGCCGCCTCCGCCATCGCGGTCGAGCCGTCGTACATCGAGGCGTTGGCCACTTCCATGCCGGTCAGCTGGCAGATCATCGTTTGGAACTCGAAGATCGCCTGCAACGTGCCTTGGCTGATCTCCGGCTGATACGGCGTGTAGGCGGTCAGCCACTCGCCGCGGGAGACCAGCGTGTCAATCACCGTGGGTCGGAAGTGATGGTACGCCCCGGCGCCGAGAAACGAAGTGAAGCCGGGGGCGTTATCCGCGGCGGCTTGGCGGAAATAGGCGAAGATCTCCGCCTCCGACCGGCCCGATGGAATGTTCAGCGGCCGCTGGAGCCGGCAATATTCCGGAATGTGGGAAAACAGGTCGTCGGTCGAGGCGGCGCCGATGGCGGCCAGCATCTCTGCCCGGATCGCGTCCGAGGAGGGCAAATAGCGCATGGGAAAATAGAAATCGTGGGCCGCCGGTTTAGTCGTGGCGCTGGGCGGCGATGAACTGCTCATATTCCGCCGCCGACATCAGCGAATCCAGCTCCGCCGGGTTCGCCAGTTGGACCTTCACCAGCCAGCCCCGGCGGTGCGGATCCTGGTTGATCAATTCCGGCGCGGCGGTCAAGTCGGGGTTCACTTCCTCGACCGTGCCGCTGACCGGGGAAAATATCTCCGATACCGCCTTCACCGATTCCACCGTGCCGAAGGCTTGAGCGCTTTTCACCTCGGCGCCGGTCTTGGGCATCTCGACGTAGACCACGTCGCCGAGCTGCTGCTGCGCATAATCGGTGATGCCGACCGTGCCGCGGCCGCCCTCGGCGGAGATCCACTCATGTTCCTTGGTGTATCGGTATTGGCTTGGATAGCTGGCCATGGTCCTTCCTTCCCGTTGCCGCCGGAGTTGCATTGTACCCGGCGGCGGGCTCTATTGCCGCCGAGAGCGGCGGCGAAATCTCCGCGTCGCGGGCCGCTCCGGCGGGAGACTCATCGTCCCGCCGGTCGCGCCGCCGTGCCGCCGCCTTTGCCGCGGCGATAAAACGGCAATGGCGTCACCACCGCCGCGACGGTGCGCTGGCGGATGCCAATCTTTAATTGTGTCCCCGGTTGCGCCGCCGTGGGGGGCACGTAGGCCATGCCGATGTTCTTGCCCAAAAATGGCGCCGGCGAACCGCTGGTCACCCGTCCAATCGCCGCCGCGTCCGGGCTCCCGTCGCCGCCGCCGAGGATCGGATAGCCGTCGCGGGCGATGCCCGGCTCCGTCATCTCGAACCCCACCAGCCGCCGCGCCGGAGGGTTTGCTTTGGCCGCCTCCAGACGCTCCTGGCCGAGAAATCCCGGCTTGCTCATCTTGCAAATCCAGCCCAGATTCGCCTCCCAGGGCGTGGTGGCGGCGTCAATTTCATGCCCATACAACGCCATGCCCGCTTCCAGGCGCAGCGTGTTGCGCGCTCCCAAGCCGCAGGCGATCGGGCCGGCCCCCTCTCCCGCGGCGAGAATCGCCGTCCATAGCCGCTCGGCGTGCCGCGGATTGAAATACAATTCGAAGCCGTCTTCGCCGGTGTAGCCGGTGCGGGCGATGATGGCGTCCACGCCCAGCACCTGGCCATGCGCGAACCAGTAATATTGAATCGCCGCCAGCGGCGTCGCCGTCAGCGGCTGAAGAATCTCCAGCGCCCGCGGCCCTTGCAGCGCCAGTTGCGCGTAGCGGGCGCTGGCGTTCGTGACCTGGGCATCGAAGCGATTGTGCGCCTGGATGTGGGCGCAATCGGCGTCGGTGTTGGCGGCGTTCACCACCAGCCAGTAATGGTCGTTCGCCAGTTTGTGGACCAACAAGTCATCCACGAAGGCCCCGTGTTCGGTCATCAGCCCGCTATACTGCGCCTGCCCGATGGCCAGCCGGTTGGCGTCGTTGCAGCACACCCATTGCACCAAATCCAGCGCCTGCGGGCCGCGTATATCCAGCTCTCCCATGTGGCTGACGTCAAACAGCCCGGCGGCGCGCCGCACCGCCAGGTGCTCGGGGATAACGCCGCTGTATTCCACCGGCATGTCCCAGCCGCCGAAAGGCACCATGCGCGCGCCCATGCGGCGGTGGACGGAGTTCAAGGCGGTCTGCTGCAAGTGGGCGGCGGGGGCGGTCAAAGCGGCTCCGGGAGGCGCGGAACCAATAAGGTAACATGCGGCGCGGCTCCCGGCACCCCGTGCGCGGCGCGGCGGGGCGGGCGCGCCGGCCTACAGCCGCAGTTCGGCGCGGATGTGGGCGGCGAGTTCGCCGGCGGCGGTCACGGGATGCAGGCCGATGCGGGCGGCGGCCAGAATTTCCTTGTGGTAGCCGGCCAGCCCGCCGTCTTCCGCGCCGGAGTGCACGGCGATAGCGGCAAGTCCCAATCCCTTGCGGCCAACTTCGTCGCGCAAGCTCCCCACCGTCGAGCTCAGCACCCGCACGCCGCGGGTGTCGTCTTCCAGGTCCAACGCCTGGATCAGGTTGTGAACGCCATTGGGCCGGTAATGGAAATCGAAGCGATAAGGATCCGGGCCGGCGCCGAATGATGCCGGCAGCACTCGCTGGTGCAGCTTGTCGGCTCCCAAAATGCCCTCTTCGGCGAAGGCGTTCCGCAACTCGGCCAGGATGCCGCGGCGGACCGACCAGGCGCGACGCTCCGTGCCCGGCGCCGCCGGCGGGTTGGCGACGTAGCGCGCGAACAAGTCCGCCAGCGCCTGCGCCGGGTCGGCGGTCAGCAATCCGTGGCGCGGGCTCAGCTCCAGCGACTGCGCGAAGGTCTCCCCCGCCAGGTAGAACAAGTGGTCGGGATCGAAAGCGCCTTGCCGGCCCCGCAGCACCGAGCGCAGGTCGTGTTCCAAGCCGCGCAGCACCGCAAAATCAAAGGCAGGGAAGAGGCAGCGCAGGCGGCGGAAGTTGTCCACCACGCGAACTTCGGCGAAGCCGCCGACGCGGTCGAACAGGCAGACGCCAATATTCAGAAACTCCTTGCGAATGGGATCCGGATATACCCGAATCAGCGCGTATTCGCAGGCGCGGACTGCCTCCGCCATGCGCCTCATTATAGGGCCCGATGGGGCGGGCTTGGCCCGTCCGGCGCCCGGAGGCGTTGCCTCGGCGGGGACCCGCCTTCCGGGGGCTGGGCCGAAGGGCAGCGATGCCGCAACCCGAACCTCGGTCCGTCCTCCGCCCGGCCAAGCCGGCAGGCCAAATCGGGCGGGTGAGCCGCCTTAGTGGACGGTGACCACGGCCGCCGCGCTGCCGCGATTGCCGCCGCGATCATAGACCCGCAGCATCAGCACATGCTGCCCCGGCGCCAGATGTGGCGTCCGAATGGTAAAGTTCTCCCGCCGCGAATCAATGATGCCGCTGTCGGCGTAGAGCTGCCGCCAATGGCCGCCATCCACGGCGTACTCCGCCTGGCTGAGCGCCGCGACCGCGTCCGTGGCGGTGAAATGCGCCACCGCGCCTTTGGCGCCGGCGTGGGAGGATACCAGCCGCACGGTCGGCGGCGCGGTGTCCATGGTGGCCGGCGCGCTGATGATGGTCGCCGTTTTCGCCATGCCCGGCGGATTGGCGTCGGCGTCGCTGGCGGTGACCTTGAACTTGTAGGTCCCGTCGGGCAAGCGGCCCGGAGCGATATCGAGGTGACTGACGTGCAGATCGCGCCGCAGCGGCGTCCATGCCGTTTCGCCCTCGATTTGGAACCACACGTCGTAGGTGAGCGGATCGCCGTCGGGATCGTGGGCTTGCCAGTTGAGCTTGATGCCGTCCAAATGGGTCTTGGCGTTGTCGGCCAGGCTGGGGGGCTGGCTGGCCGCCGTCAGCGCGTGGATGCTGCCAATGACCGGGGCGCGATTGCCGGGCAAGTAGGGCACCGTCACCGATTCCAACCGCGGCCCGGCGCCGGCACGGCGATGAAAAATCGCCCGCCATTGAATGTAGCGCGCCGGCGGGCTGGCGATGGGCTCGCCGGGATGCGTCAACGGCGCCGACCACGGGCTCCAGGTGCCGTTCGGCTGAGCCGAGTTGCCGCTGCGCGTTTCGAACGCCAGCGATCCCGTTGCGGCTTGCTCCGCCAGCCAGTCCAGATGCCCCCAGTGCGAAATCACGCCAGTGTCCTTGATCGGCGACAGATAGATGCCCTTCGCCGCCGGTGAGCTGGAGAGCCGGTAGAGCGTGCCGAGATTGCTGGTGGTCGCCAGCAGCAATCCGTCGGCCGGGAACAAGCGCGTCGTTTCCTGTTCGTCGGTTTGCGCCAACAGCGTGGCTTGCCGGTTGGCGCCGAGGCGGTAGATGTGGCCGTTCAGGTCGGTGGCGAACAATGGATCGGTCCGCCCCAGCCAGAGAGCGCCGGCGTCTTGGTGTTGCGACGCCCAAGCCGTCGCCACCGAGCCATCGGCGGCGATGCGGTAAATGGCGCTGCGCAGGCCGGGATGCGGCGGTTCGGCGGGCGGCGCCGAGTCCCCGGAGGCGGGAATCACATGCGCCGGGCCCATGGAGATGGTCACCTGTGCTCCGCCGCCACCGGGCAGCCCGCCGGGACCTTGCGCCGCGCGCTGCGCCGACTCGGCGATGACGGTCATGCGCGGCGCCGAGATGGGTTGGTTCTGCGTGCTGCTGGCCGCCAGCGCGGAGGCCGAGGGCGCCGCGCCGTTGCCCTGCGCGGCGGCGTAGATCGCCCCTCCCGGCGCCACCGCCAGCGTGGCGATTTCGCGCAGCGGTGCGTTGTAGAGGACGAAGCCGCGGCCCGCCGGGGTGATGCGGAAAATCAGGCCCCCGGGATCGGTGCCCGCCAGAAGGTCGCCATCCGGCGCGGCGGCGAGGGACATCACCTGGCGCTCGCCGGTGGCGAAGAACGGGTGGCCGATGCCACGTCCGTCGGGCCCGGAGACAATGCGATAGATCTCACCGGTGCTGCCGGTGCCGGCGTAAAGCGTCTTCCCGATGAAGCGCAGCGACCAAATGTAACGCGTGTGTGGATCGAAATAAACCTGGCTTTGGCCGTTGGCGGCGATGCGGTAGATCTTGCCATTGGGCGAAGTCGCGGCGTAGATGGCGCCGTCCGGCCCGGCGGCGACGGCGAAAATGTCCGGTTCCTGGGCCGTAAACCACAGCGCCTGGCGAGCCGCCACGGGATGGCGGGAATGCAGCATCGCCGGCGTCAGGCGGTAGAGTTGGCCGGCGTTGCCGGTGGCCAAATACACGTTGCCCTTGGCGTCCACCGCCGCAGTCCAAATCAGCGGCTGCCCGGTGCGCAGCACCGCGGTCAGGGCCGGCGCAAGGGTCAGCTCTCCCTCAGCTCCCAGGGAGAGGTGGCGCAGCCGTCCCAGCGCGAAGGACCGCTGCGAGGCCAGCCGCCAAAAATGCGTATTCACCGCCGCCAGCGGCAGGGCGGTGGCCAGCAGCGTGGCGAGCACGCCGGCGCGAAACCAAAAGTGTTTGCGTTGCATAAGCATGGCGGCCGCGAAAGCGGGCCTCAAATCAACCGCGGACTGCACCTCAATAGTCGGGCTTGCGCACCTGCACGGTAATGGTCTTCACCCCTTGGATCACGAAGGGCAGGTCGGGGCTGGCGTACTGGTACACCGGGGAATCCTGGCTGGCGGCCATGCCGCTGTCCACCGAAGGGCCGGCGGCCAAGGCGCGCGCCACCGAAGGCGGCGGGGCGGGGAACTGCTGCCCGGCGATGACGAATGCCGGCCGTTGCTCGCTGGCGCGCAGGTACAGCCGGTCATTGCGCCGCAGATCGTTGATCGCCGCCACCAATTGCGGCACGTTGCGGGCACGGAAGCCCTGCTGTAGGCGCTGCATCTCCATCAGGTCCAGTGCTTCGCCGGCGCCGGCGGCGATCTTCAGCGGACCCGGCGGCAGGCTGGCGGGAACATGCACCGGCAGCTCCCGCGTGACCATGCTGCCGTCGGCGGCGCGCAGCCGCGCGGTGATGGTCAGCGATTGGCCGGGTTTTACTTGGCTGCGGTTGGCCCAAAGGCCAACCATCTTCAGCGTGCGATTGCGGTCGGAGGAAGTGACGGAAAGATGAATCCCGCGGATCGTAAAGCGCAGCCCGCTCTGGTAAAGGTAGCTGAGCGGCGCGGCGGCGCTCATGGCGGCGGATGCCGGCCCATTGATATCTTCCGCCACCAAGTCATGGATCTCCACCGGCGCCGCCCCCGCCAGGTCAATCGCCCCTTGCAGCCGCAGCGTCGCCGGGCCAACGCTGCGCTGCGTGGCGTCCAGCGTCGAAGCCAGCGCCATGTTGAACAGGAACGGCGTCAGGAACCGGTTGTTCACCATTTCGAAGCGGTAGGTCTGCGCGACTCCGCCTTGCCGCACGCTGACCCGCACCGGAATCATGTGCGCCTGGCCGCCGAAGGTTCCGTAGACGCCCTGGGAATCGTCCTGCCGAATCACCCCCAGCCGGCGCCCGCTGACCGCGATCTTGAACGAGGTCATCAGCCCCGGCATCAGCGCCACCACCCGCGCATGGCTGAAGGGCATGGCCGTGGCGCCGGCGGAAAGGAAGCGATGGCCGAAGGCGAAGATGTGGCCATCGTGGATATAGGTGACCGTGCCGTCGGCGGCGACTTCCAAGTCCCCCCGAACCAACTGCACGCTGATCATGTCTCCCGGATGCAAGCTCGACGCCGGGGCCAGAGCGTTGGTGGCGGAACCGGCGCCGGCCGTGCCCCCCATCATCGGCGCCAATCCCAGCGCCTGAAACTGGGGCGCGAACTGGGCGATGGCGCGCGGGCTGAATCCGGATAGCACCAGCGGCGTGTGCAACTGCGGCAACTGCATATCCGCCGGCAGCGCCCGCGCGGGGCCCAGTTGCAGCCGCGCCTCGGGGTGCAGCAGCCGGAGGTTCCCATCCGCGGCCGTCAGCCGCAGAGTCGCCGCCGGCGGCGGCGCGCCGCTATCCGCCGCGAAGGCGTCGTGGCGCGCCTGCGCCGTCGCGCGCGCCTCTTGCGCCAGCATCTGCTGGATGGGCGTGATGCCCGCGATGGCGGTCTTGGCGTAGGGGAAGCCCAGCGCCACCGCGCCTACCAGCTTGCCGTCAATGTAGACCGGGCTGCCGCTCATGCCTTCCAGCACGCCGGTTTGCGCCAGCGGGCCGCCGCTGAGGCGCGCGAGGATGACCGCCTGTTTGGGGCCCATGTTGTGCACCACGCCCAGGATCTTGACCTGAAAGGTTTGCACTTGGGTCCCGGAGAAGACCGTCTTGCCCATGCCCGTCATTCCCGCGCGCACATCCCGCAAGGGGAAAATCCCCACCGGCGCCGTGGGGCGGCGTTGGGCGAGAACGGGCAGAGCGCTGGCGGCCAGGCAGGCCAGCAGCAGACAACAACGGCTCGGGAGACGATGCATGGGGCGCAGCGGGCGGGCTTTGGATTCAGTGTAGGCGGCTGGCGCGCAGGGCGCAAGCGGCGCGGCCCACCGCAGGCACTCCTGTCTCCGCTCATCCAGCCCAGAATGCGCCGCTTGCAGTGGGTTTGCCGATGTGACACGCTTACGGGCGGTCGACGCCATGTTACATACCTCACTCCGCCCGTCACTCCGCCCGAACCGCCGTCCCGCCAGGCGCCGGTTTTCATCGCCATCGCACCGGCTGCGCCGCTCCCCCGCCGCGCTGGCGGCTGTCGGCCTGTTGGCGCTGGTGACCGTTACGGCCGCGGGTTGTCATGCCGGCCCGGCCCCGCATGGCGCGGCCAAGGTGAACGCGATACTGGCGCGCATGACGCTGGCGGAAAAAATTCGCCTGGTGCATGGCTCGGCGCCCGACCCGGCGCAGTATCAGGGCCAGGCGGGCTACTGGGCGGGGAACCGCAAGCTGGGCATTCCTCCCATGCGCATGGCGGACGGGCCGCCGGGGGTGCTGACGCGCCACCGCTCGACCGCCCCCGTCGCGACCATGGGCGTGGCGGCGACCTTCAGCGCCGCCGCCGCGCGGCGCGAAGGGCGGGTGATCGGCCGGGATGCCCGCGCGCTGGGCATCGCCGTGGCCCTTCAGCCGTTCCTGAATATCTTTCGCGATCCCACCTGGGCCCGGGCCTACAACACCTATGGCGAGGATCCGCTTTTGTCCGGGGAAATCGGCGCCGGCGTCATCCGCGGCATCCAGAGCCAGGGAGTGATGGCGACCGCCAAGCACTTCCTCGCCTACAACGGCGGCGGCGATGTCATCGTCGGGCAACAGGCGCTGCACCAAATTTATGCCGAGCCCTTCGCCTACGCGGTGCGGGCCGGCGTCGCCGCGGTCATGTGCTCCTACAACCAGGTCAATGGCGCCTATGCCTGCGGCAACGCGGCCACCCTGCGCGGGGTGCTGAAGCAGGAGATCGGCTTTCGCGGCTACGTGATGTCGGATTGGGGCGCGACGCACGCCACCGACTTCTTGGCCCGCGGGCTCGATCTGGAAATGCCGGGCTCGATGATTCCATTTCTGCCCTGCTATTTCTGCGCGCGCCCGGCGGCGGCGCCGGCGCACCGGCTGAATGTGAAGGCCATGTTCTTTTCCAGCCACATTCCCGAGGAGCCGCCCGCGGCCGGCTTCGCCGGATTTGGCAAGATGGCGCCGCCGGAGGGGATGCTGGCCGCGGTGAAGAACAAGACCGTCACCCCCGCGCAGATCACCGCGGCGGCGCGGCGCATCCTGATGGCGATGGACCGTTTCGGATACCTGCGCGGCAAGGCGCCGTGGGCGGTGTCGGCCGTGCCGTTTGGCCGTGACGTTCGCGCGGTGGAAGCCGTGGCGGAGGAAGCGGCCGTGCTGCTGAAAAATCGCGGTCACGCCCTGCCCCTGACCGCCGCCGACTTGCATTCCTTGGCCCTGATCGGTCCCGGCGCGGCGCAGACCGTCACCATCGGGGAATCGGGGGAAAAGGCCCTCGGCTTTCCCAGCCGTGATCTGAGCCCGTATGCGGCGTTGCTGCAAGAGACGCGCGGAGTCGCCGGCCGCCACGTCACCCTGTCCGTGGCCGATGATATGACCGGCCATCCGATCCCGGGCCGCTATTTGTCCTCCGGCGGACATCCTGGCCTGCGGCGCGGGGGTTCCGGACCGGCGGTTCGCGACGCGCAGATCAACTTCACCCAGCGCGACGGCCACCCGCTGCCCGCGGGGACCAAGCGGCAATGGAGCGGGGTGCTGCGCATTCCGCGCACGGGCGATTACTGGCTGTATTTGCAGGTAATGGCCTGCGCCGCCCAGTTCCGCGTGGATGGCCATTTGGCCGGCCGCACCGCGAATCTTCTGCTCCACGGCAACTACATTCAGGCCGCCCAGGACAATGTGCTGCCCACGACCGACAATTTGGATAACGTGCGGGTCAGCCTGCACCTAACCGCCGGGCCGCATCCCATCGCGGTGCGGGAAACCGCTGACGGCTCGGGGCGGCCGGTGCAGATCCGCCTGGCCTGGATGACGCCGCGGCAGCGGCAGGCGGATTGGAACGGCGCGCTGGCGGCGGCGAAGGCGGCCCACACCGTGGTGGTCTTCGCCTGGGGGCGGGGCCTCCCGGCCTACCAGTTGCCGGGTGATCAAAACCGCTTGATTGCCGCCATCGCCCGCGTCAATCCTCGCACCATCGTGGTGCTGAACACCAGCCAGCCCGACGCGCTGCCCTGGCTGCCGCACGTGGCGGCGCTGCTGGAGATGTGGTATCCGGGCGACGGCGGCGGGCCGGCCACGGCGCGGGTGCTGCTGGGCAAGACCGATCCCGGCGGCCGCTTGCCGTTTACCTGGGCCCAGCGCTTGGACCAATACGTGTCCCACGATCCGGCGCATCCGGAACGTTCCTCGCGCGGCGTGAAGGGCGTCACGCGGTTCAGCGAAGGCATCTTCGTGGGCTATCGCTGGTTTGACCAACAGAAGATCCAGCCGCTGTTTCCCTTCGGCTTCGGTCTCACCTACACCCGATTCCGCTACTCCGGCCTGGCCGTGCGCCGCGATGCACGCGGCGGCCTGGCGGTTTCCTTTGCTGTCCGCAATGCGGGTCCGGTGGCCGGAGACGCCGTTCCGCAGGTCTATTTAGGCCCGCCGCAACCCGCGCCCGCCGGGGCGCAGTTCGCGGTGCGCGCGCTGGCCGGATTTGCGCGCCTGCACCTGAACCCCGGTCAGACGCAATCGGTCACGATCCGCGTGCCGCGGCGGCAGTTGCAATATTGGGCCGACGGGGCGAACCATTGGCGGCTGGCGGCGGGGAAGCGCTGGGTGTTCGTCGGCGCTTCCTCGCGCAATTTGCTCCTGCGACAACAGTTCACGGTCGCGCCCTGAACCCGGGCGCGGCGCGCGGTGCGCGGGCGGCGGAGGGCGAGGCTGCCCACCATGGCGCGGCGGCGGGCGGGAGGCCGCTATAATCGGCGCAGTGATCCGCGACGGCATCTTTTATTTCGCCGGTTCCCTGGCGGCGGCGGCGCTGGTGGCCTACTTCACCTTCTGGGGATGGGCGGCGCCGCTGCTGGTGTTCGGCCTGTTCGCGCTCTATTTTTTTCGCAATCCCGCACGCGTCATTCCCGCCGACCCCGGTGGGGTGGTTTCGCCCGCCGATGGCAAGGTCACTCATGTGGAGGCGCTGGCGGCGGATGCGCCGCTGGCGCCGGAGTTCGCGCACCGCATCAGCATCTTTCTCTCCATTTTCGACGTTCACGTCACCCGCGCTCCGGCGGCGGGACGGGTGGTTTCGGCCGAATACCGGCGGGGACGGTTCGGTAGCGCCCTCAATCCCAATTCCGCCGTGGAAAATGAGCAGAACCTGGTGCGCCTGGCCACGGGACCATCCGGAACAACGCCCTTGGCGTTTGTCCAGATCGCGGGCTTGATCGCCCGGCGCATCGTTTTCTGGCCCCGCCCCGGCGACCCGGTGCAGCGCGGGCAGTTGGTGGGGCTGATAAAATTTGGTTCGAGGGTGGACGTCTTCCTGCCCGCCGGCGCGGTGATCGCGGTCGCCGCCGGCCAGCGGGTGCAAGGCGGCGCCACGTTGCTGGCGCGCCTGCCCTTCGCCGCCGAACCGGCCCCGATGGCCGCCGATGTCCACACCCCTACCCACTTCTGAGCCCGACCTGGATCGGCCCGCCGGCCCGCCGGCGCGCCGCGGCATCCGCCGCGGCATCGCCCTGCTGCCGTCGCTGTTCACCGTGGCCAATATCGGCCTGGGCTGGTACGCCATTCAGCAAACCACCGCCGCGCTGCAAGCCGCCGCTCCCGCCACCTTGCTGGACACCGCGGCCAAGGCCATCGGCTGGGCGATTTTGCTGGACGGCTTCGACGGCCGCATCGCCCGCATGGCCAACGCCAGCAGCGCCTTCGGCCGGGAACTGGATTCCCTCGCCGATGTCATCAGTTTCGGCGTCGCGCCGGCCCTACTGGCGTATGTCTGGGGCGTGCGCTTCGTCCACCTGCCGCTGGCGTCGCACGGCTTCCATTACCTGGATCATGCCGCGCAGGTGGTGGCATTTTTGTTCGTCATCGCCGGCGCCGCCCGCCTGGCCCGCTTCAACATCGCCCCCGACGACGCCGAGCCCAGCAATCCGGGCAAGCCGGGCAAAAAGTATTTTGTCGGCATGCCCATCCCGGCGGCCGCCGGCCTGATCGCCGCCGTCGTGCATTTCTTCGCGTCGCCGTCATTTCTGTTCGGCGCCGTGAACCCCAGCTGGGGCTGGGCGGTGGCTTGGCTGGCGCTGGTGCTGGCGCTGGCGTACTTGATGGTCAGCACCTGGCGGTTTTATAGCTTCAAGGACATTGACCTGCGGCGGCGGCAGCCGTTCGTGATCACCGTCGCCTTGGGCGCGCTGATGGCCGCCATCTGGTATTTTTCGGAAACCACGCTGCTGGTTCTGTCGGTCGGATATCTGCTGGCGGCGGTGATCTGGCGGCTGACCCATCACCTCCGCCGCGGCAAGCCCACGCCGCGCCGGCAGTCCGGCTGGCCCCAGCCGGCGGCGCGGAGCGGGGCGCACGAGTAGGAGCCGAAGGCCAATGGCGGAGACGTCCAAATCCCCGCGACCGCGCTCGCGCCCTTGGCGCCTGGGCATTACCGGCGGCACCGGCTTGCAGGCGCGGGAAGTGGCGGAGCTTTTGCCCAGCTCCGCCCTCGCCCAGGCCGGCGAACCGGTCCTCCGCCACTTTGCTTCCTGGAGCGGATCGCCCGCGTCCAACGGAGCGGAGTCCGACGCCGGCGCGGATCGCCAGCTGGGGGGCCTGGGCGCCGAGGCGGTCGTGCTGGAGCCGCTCGACGCCGCGAACCTGGAGGGGTTGGATGCGGTCTTCTTCGCCGGCGGCGCGGCGGAGACCCGCGCGGCGGCGCCCCTGGTGCAGGCGGCGGGCGCTTGGGCGGTGGACTTGGGCTCCGCGCTGGCTCCGGGCGCGAAAACCCTGCACGTGCCGCATCCCGCCGCGCAAATGTTGGCGGCGGTGCTCCCGGCGCTCGCCGCTCTCGGCGTCGCCGCAACCGCCGCCACCGTGTTCGAGCCCGCCAGCGAGCGCGGCATGGCCGGGCTGGAAGAATTGCGCGACCAGAGCCTACGGTTGCTGGCGGCGCAATCCATTCCCAGCGCCGTGTTTGGCGCCCAGATCGCCTATAACCTGCGCGTGGAGTTGGGCGAAGAGGCACAGCCGCCGCTGGCCGAAGTAGCCGCGACGATCGCCGCCGATCTCCGCGCCCTGGGCGCATCCTCCGGCTTCGCCTTGCCGGCCTTGCAGGTCCTCCAGGCGCCGGTGTTTCACGCCCACATCATCTCCCTGCTGGCGGAGTGGGCGCAGCCGCCGGCGAGCGAAGCCCTGCATGCGGCCCTGCGCTCGGCGCCGGTGGCGTTTTGCGCGCCGGGGGAGCCGCAGCCCGAGGCGACCAGCGCGGCGGGCGAGAGCGGGGTGCGGGTCGGCGCGCCACGGCAGGATTTGCTGCGGCCGGGGATTTATTGGATTCCCCTCAGCGCCGATAATCTTCGCCTGCGCGCCGCGGCGGCGGTTCATTTGGCCGCGCGGGCGCTGAGATGCCTGTGAGCCCGCGACTCATGCGGCGGAGGCCGCCAGGGCCCCTCGCCTGGTGGCTGGCGCTGCTGGCGGCGCTGCTCACCGCCGGTTGCGGCTACCACCTCTCGAATCACGTCCACGCCCTGCCGCCCGACGTGAAGGTCATCGCCGTTTCGGGTTTTCGGAATCAGACGCTGTCGCCGCGGCTGTCGCAGATGATGACGGCGGCGATGGCGCGCGAGTTGATCCAGCGCACGCACTATCGCATCCAGCCCCAGCGCGCGGGCAGCGACGCCGTGCTGGAAGGCACGGTGCTCAGCCTCGCCACTACGCCGGTCACCTTCGATCCCAACACCGGCCGCGTGAGCACCGTCGAGGTGCGGCTGCGCCTGCGCGTGCGCCTGCTGGACGAGACCACCGGCCAGCCGCTGTATCAAGCCGGCAATTTGGTGTTTCGCGACCAATATCAGATCAGCGCCTCGGAGCCCAGCCTATTTGAAGAGGACACCGTGGCGCTGCGCCGTATGTGCCGGGACGCGGCGCGGACGGTGGTCGGCGACATTTTGGAGAACTTTTAGCCATGCCGCGCCGCACCAGCCCGGCGGATGCGCCGCTGCGGCCGGCCTATTTGCTGGCCGGCGCGGAGGCCTATTTTCGCGACCGGTTTCTGCGCGAGTTGCGCTCCCGCATACCCACCGAGCAGTGGGAGTATAGCTGGCACGAAGCGGATTTGGCGGCCACGCCCTGGGCCGAGGTGCTGGACCAGGCGCGCACGCCTTCGCTGTTGGCGCCACGGCAAATCTTCGTGCTGGACAACGCGGAACACTTGGCCGCGGGGCGGCGCGCCGGCGCGGAGGGATTGGCGGCGTTCGCCGCCGCCGCCGGAGAGCCGCCGGCGGCGGTGCTGGTGTTTCTCGCCCGGCGCATCCAGATTCCGGCTGACCCGCGGCAGATGGCGCTGGAGGATAAGGCTCGGCTGGAGAAGTTGGAGTCCCTGCTGGGGGGCGCCTGCGAAGTCATTTATTGCGCCCAGGTCGAGACCGAGGATGCCGCGCGGCTGCTGTTGGCCGAGGCGCGGCAGCGGCAATGGCGCCTTGAGGAGCCCGCCGCCCGTTGGTTATTGGAGGCCAGCGCCGGCGATCTGGCGCGCGCCTCGTTGGAGCTGGAAAAACTGGCGCTGTACCAACCGGGGCAGGCCATTACCGAGGCCACCGTGCGCGCGTTGGTGCCGGAAGCGCCGGCATTGTCCAGTGACGGTTTGTGGCTGGCGTTGGCGCGGCGCGACCGGTCCGCGGCGTTGGCCGCCTTGGACGCGGTGTGGGCGGCGGCGGGGGACGCGGGCGCGATCCCGCTGGTGTTTCAGCTCAGCCGGCTGTGCAAAATGGCGCTGATCGCTCGGGCGGCCCGGGCGCGGGACCGCTCGCGGTTGTATCAGGTTCTGCCCTCGGGGCTGAAGCCGCCGAGTTTCGCCGCCGATACGGTGCTGGCCTTGGCCAAGGGCATGTCGGCGGAGCAGTTGACTGCGGCCGTGGACCGCCTGCAGCGCTCCGATGTCGCGCTTCGCGACCGGCCATTGAGCCCCCGCGTGGTCATCGAAGGTGTTATCACTCAATGGCTTAGCGGACTGGAATCGGCTTCCGTGTGAGCCTCCGGCGGGGCGGCGGCGCATGCCGCGACCGGCTGTATGGAAAAAAAGCAAAAAAATATTGTTTTTAGGAGAAGTTTTCTGGTACGTTTCCAATATCCACACACTTGACCGTGCCCTTCGGGGCAACGACCACTCTTCCGGAAGACCGGCTCCCCCCGATCTTCCGGATTTTTTCTTTATGGTGGCGTTTTCATGGCCTCCCATCGCGGGCCGCGCCAGACCGCCGGCGACAGTTCCAAAAATTGGATAGCGGCGGCCATCGGGTTCCCCAAGCGGGCGGAAGAGCACAACGCACCCGCCACGCCAACGCTGCACCCGCGTCTTGGCCCGACCGGTACAATCAAGAGTCATGCCCCTTGATCCCCGTCAACTGCCTTTGCCGCTCGCCGATCCCGAGGTTTTCGCCGCCGTGGCGGCGGAGACCGTGCGCCAGCAGGAACACCTGGAATTGATCGCCTCGGAGAACTTCGTCAGCGAAGCGGTGCTGGAGGCGGCCGGCAGCACCTTCACCAACAAATACGCCGAGGGCTATCCCAGCAAGCGGTACTACGGCGGCTGCGAAAACGCCGACCGCGTGGAAACGCTGGCGCGGGAGCGGGCGTGCCGCCTGTTCACGCCGGTGCACGGCGACATCCACGCCAATGTGCAGCCGCATTCCGGCTCCCAGGCCAACGCCGCCGCCTATGCCGCCGTCTTGCAGCATGGCGATACGGTCATGGGCTTGAGCCTGGCGGAAGGCGGCCACCTGACGCACGGCCATCCGCTGAACTTCTCCGGCAAAAGTTACCAGATCGTGCCCTACGGCGTGCGCCGGGATACCGAGACCATTGACTACGACGCGCTGGCGCAATTGGCGCGCGAGCGGCGGCCGAAGCTAATCATCGGCGGCGGCAGCGCCTATCCGCGGGTGATTGATTTCGCCCGCATGCGCGCCATCGCCGACGAGGTGGGGGCGCTGTATCTGGTGGACATGGCTCATTTCGCCGGCTTGGTGGCCGGCGGGGTGCATCCCAATCCGCTGGACCACGCGCACATCGTGACCTCGACCACGCACAAGACCTTGCGCGGACCGCGGGCGGGGCTCATTCTCTGCCGCCGGGAGTTCGCCGCGGCGGTGGACAAGTCGGTGTTTCCCGGCCATCAGGGCGGTCCCTTGGTGCACATCGTCGCCGCCAAGGCGGTCTGCTTCGGCGAGGCGCTGCGGCCGGAGTTCCGCGCCTATTCCGCGCAGGTGGTGGCCAACGCCCAGGCGCTGGCGGCGGGGCTGGCGGCGGAAGGGTTCCGCGTGGTTTCCGGCGGCACCGATACGCACCTGTTGCTGGTGGATGTGTTCGCGCAGGGCATCCGCGGCAAGCAGGCGGAAGAGGCGTTGCACGCCGCCAACATCACCGCCAACAAGAACGCCATTCCGTTCGACACAAATCCGCCCCTGAACCCCAGCGGCCTGCGCTTGGGAACGCCGGCGGTGACCACGCGGGGAATGGAGGAAGCGGAGATGCGGCAGATCGCCGCCTGGATCGTCCGCGCGCTGCGCAGCCATGAGCAGCCGGCGGAATTGGCCGCCATCCGGCGCGAGGTGCTGGAACTAGCGGCGGCGTTTCCCCTGTACGGCGAGCGGCGCGCGCGCGAAGCCGCCCCCGCCGGCGTCTAGGCTTCGGCCACCTCACCGCGTCGCATCGAGCCGGCTGCGGCGCGCCGGACCGCGCCCAGATCAAGGCGCAACCGGTTCCGGGGCATTGCCGCCATCCCGCACCCCGGCGGCGGGCCAGCGGCCCGCGCCCCCAGGGGCCGCGGCGTGCCGGGGGCCCTGGTTCGACGGTCGGCAACGGGCGCCGTCTCCCACCCCGACTGGTGCTCAGGGCGCCTCCCATTTGCCGCGGTTAGCCGGCCTCACACGGCCAGGAATCCGGCTTGGCCCTCCCTATTTGCATGCGGCGGCGGGCTAGACTGAAGGCAGACGTGCCATCGCATTTCTCCGCTCCCCCCGGGCGTTCCGACTCCACGCCGGCGCCAGGTCCGCCGCCGGACCGATTGCGCCGCGCCCGCTGGGCATTGGCGGTCCTATTTCTCGCCGGCGCCGCCGTGCTGGCCGGCAGCTATTGGCTCAATCGTCCGCCGGCGGGCATGCGCGTGCCGCCGGTGAGTTTGCGCATCCGCCAGACGGCACGGGGATTTGTGCTGACGCGCGCCGAGGGGGGACGCACGCTGTTCCGGCTTACGGCGCGGCTGGCGACGCAGATGCAGGCCGGCAGGCGCACCATTCTGCGCGCCGCGCAGCTGGTGATTTATGACCGTGACGGCGTGCATGCCGACCGGATTAGCGGCCGGCAGTTCCGCTACGACCCCGGCACCGGCCGCGTGGTGGCGGTGGGACGCGTGCACCTCGCCTTGGAGGCCGCGCGCGCGGCGCGGCATCCCGCCGCCTCGGGGCGCGCGGAGGGCGTCGCGTCGCCGCGGAAGTCGCCGGGCCAGCCGTCCGTGGCGGCGGCATCCGGCCCTCGCGCCAGCCCCATCGAGGTTGTGGCCCAGCAACTGGCGTTCAATACCAAGACCGGTTCCGGCGTGATCCGCGGCGGTTTGGATTTCCGCTATTGGAACGCCAGCGGGCATGCCGACCGCGCGCAGTTGGTGCCGGGTTCGAACTTGCTGATTCTCAGCGGGCGGGTACGGCTGCGCTGGGCCCCGCCGGGGCACTGGCCGCTGCGCGTCACCGCGGCCCAGGCGACGCTGAACAAATCCGCTGCAACCATTGCGCTGCAAGCCTCGCCGCATGGCGGCGATACGCCGCTGGTCGTTCTGGGGCCGAGGCGGCTGCGCGCGCAACGGCTCATCTTCTTTTTGCGCCGAGATGATACCGTGCGTTCCGTACGCGCGCAGGGCGGGGTGCGGGCATCCGGGGCGCAAGGTGGCCGGCGGTTTTCGGTCCGCTGCCAGCAGGCGGTGGCGCGCCTCCGCCGCGGCAATGCCGCGGCCAAAAGGCCTGCCAAGGGTCCCTTGGAGCAATCCGGAGTGCGCCTTTCGGCGCTCACCTTGAGCGGCGGCGTGATGCTTTCCGAGCGGCAGGGCGCAAGATGGCAGCGGCTCCAGGCGGCATCGCTGCGGGTGCGGTTCGCCGGACGCAACCTGCCCACCACGGCGCGGGCGGAGCAGGCGACGTTGGCGTTCGCCGGCGGCTCCCCAGTTCCGGCGCCGCCCGTACCGGACGGCAGGCTTGCCGCGGGCGCTCGTCGCGCCGCTGGGGCGGGCCCGGGCCAACCGCGGCGAACCGCCGTGGCGGCGGACGCCCTGGCGCCGGCGCTGTTCGCGGCGGGGGGTAGCGGCCAGTTGTCCGCGCCGGCGATGCGCTTCGAATTCGCCGCCGCGCCGGCAGCCTTCAGGCGGGCCGCGGCGCGGGCGCCGCGGCCCGGCAAAACCGCCGCCGCTCCGCGCGCCGTGCTGCGCCAGGCGGAAACCGTAGGGCGGGGAATCCTCACCTATCGCGCCGCAAACGGGCGCTCCGCCGGTTCCCAGACGGCAACCATGAGCGCGGATCAATTCCAACTGCGCCTCAGCCGGGAACAAAGGCCGCAATGGGCGCAGGCGATGGGGCAGGTGCAATGGCGGCAACAACTAGGAGCACGGGCCCAGCGGTCGGGTTCGGCGGATCAGGTGCAAGCCTGGATCAGCCCCCGAACCGGCCGCGTGCGGCGCATCGTGGAACGCGGCCACGTGCGCCTGCGCGCGCCCGCGGCGGGGACGGCGCGGACGGGAGGGTCCATTCCCGCGGCGGCGCAATCCCTGCGCGGCGGGCTCTTGGTGTGGAACGCGGCCAACGGCGTGGCGCGGCTCACGCCGGGCGGCGAGGGCGCGCGGGTGACGGCGAGCTTCCCGGGCGGCCGGCTGGCGGCGTCGGAGTTCACGCTGGCGGCGTCGCGCCTGACGGCGGATGGCGGCGTCACCGCCGCGTTGCGGAGCGCGGCGGCGGGTCTAGCAGGCGGGCGCGCCGGGCCTGGACGCGCGGCCGGTAACCTGCCGGTAACGATCACCGCGCGACGCTTTTCCATAAGCCGGGATGGCCAGCGCGGCCGCTTCCTCGGCGCCGTGCGCGTATGGCAGGGAAGCAACGTGATGCGCGCCGCCAAACTCCGTTTCGACCGCCGCGCGGGAACCGTGACCGCCAGCGGCGCGGTGCGCAGCGAGTTCCTTGCGCCCCAGGGCGGCGACTGGGCCTCCGGCGAAGAGCGGCTGGCGGTGGCGCCGCCATCCACGCCCTGTCCCGCGCACGGCGCTTGCGGCCCGGCGCCGCTGCGCGCGCCC
>DAHVCP010000064.1 GCA_027314025.1 Acidobacteriota bacterium | reverse complement strand
GAGGCGCAGGGTCGCTCGGTCATCCATTTGGAAATCGGCGAGCCGGACTTTCCCACCCCGCCGCACATTCTCGAAGCCGGCATCCGCGCCTTGCGCGACGGCTACACGCATTACGCCACCACGCAGGGCATGCCGGAGCTGCGCGAGGCGATCGCCGCCGCGGTGACGGCCAGCCATGGCGTCGCGGTGCACCCCGAGGAAGTGGTGGTGACGCCCGGCGCCAAGCCGGTGGCCTTCTATGCGCTGACGGCGCTGGTGGAACCGGGCACGGAAGTGGTGTTGTCCGATCCCGCCTATCCCATTTACGGCTCGCTGGTGCGGTATTTGGGGGCGACGCCGCGGCCGGTGCATCTGCGCGAGGACCAGGATTTCCGCATGGACATCGCCGAGCTGGAAGCCGCGATCAACCCGCGCACCCGGCTGGTCATCCTCAATTCTCCGCAGAACCCCACCGGCGGCATGCTGACCGCCGAGGACGTCGCCCGCCTGGCGCGGGCGCTGGCCAGCAGCAACGCCATGGTGCTCAGCGATGAGATTTACCGCCGCATCATCTTCGACGCCGAGCACCATTCCATTTTTTCCGCGCCGGGCATGAAGGAGCGGACCATCCTGATGGACGGCTTCTCCAAGTGCTACGCCATGACCGGCTGGCGGCTGGGCTATGGCGTCATGCCGCCGGCGCTGGCGCGCGCGGCCAACGCGCTGCTGACCAACACCGTCTCCTGCACCGCGACCTTCACGCAAATCGCCGGCGTCGCGGCGCTGACCGGCGACCAGCAGCCGGTGGCGGCCATGGTGGCGGAGTTCCGCCGCCGCCGCGACCTCTGCGTCGCGCTGCTGAACCAAATCCCCGGCATTCGCTGCCGCACGCCGCGGGGCGCGTTTTACCTGTTCCCCAATATCTCGGGCACCGGGCTGAGTTCGCAGCGCTTCGCCGACGATCTGCTGGCGCAAGCGGGCGTGGCGGTGCTGTCCGGCGCGGCCTTCGGGCCGGGCGGGGAAGGCTACATCCGCATCTCCGCCGCCAATTCCCTGGAAAACCTGGCCACGGCGCTGGACCGCATCGCCGCCTTCGTGGCCGGCTTGCGCCGCTAGCGCCCGGCGCCGGTCCTCGAATCCCGCGCATAAGAAGGAAAGATGGCCGAAATCAAGCCCCTGGCCGCCTACCGCTATGACCTCAGCGCGGTGCGGGCGGAAGATGTCCTGACCCAGCCCTACGACAAGATCACTCCGGAGATGCAGCGCCGCTATCTGACCCGCGACGCGCACAATCTGGTCCGGGTCATTCTGGGCGAAAGCCTTTCCAGCGACGGCGAGGATGACAACGTCTATACCCGCGCCGAGGGCTATCTGCGGCAATGGATCGGCGAAGGCGTCCTGCGCCGCGATCCGGAGGCCGGGCTGTATCCCTACGAGCAGACCTTCACCCTGCCCGGCGGCGGAGCGGCGCATACGCGCCGCGGCTTCATCGCCCTGGGGCGGCTGGAGCCGTACGACCGCAACGTCGTGCACCGGCATGAGCAAACGCTGAGCGGGCCGAAGGAAGACCGGCTGCGGCTGCTGCGCGCCACGCACACGCATCTCGGCCAAATCTTCATGCTCTACAGCGATCCGGCGGGACGCGTCGAGGCGGAGCTGTTCGCCCGCGCCACGAATCCCGTGCTGGAAGCCGGCGACGAATACGGCACGCGCCATCGCCTGTTCCGGGAAACCGACGGCTGCGTGATCGCGCGCGTGCAGGCGGCGATGGCGCCGCTGCCGCTGGTCATCGCCGACGGCCACCACCGCTATGAGACGGCGCTGGCCTGGGGCCAGGAAGAGCATCGGCGCCTGAAGCATTACGCCGCCGACCCCGCGCCGTGGGACTTCGCCATGATGACCTTCGTCAACTTGGACGCGCCGGGTTTAGTGGTCCTGCCCACGCACCGCGTGGTGCACGGCGTGGCGGATTGGGACGCGGGCCGGCTGCTGGAGCGGGCGCGGGAATATTTCGACGTGCATGAACGGCCGGTGAGCGCGGCGGAATGGGAGCGGGCGTGGCCGGCGCTGGAGGCGGAACTGGCGGCGGCGGAGCAGGAGCGGCGGCCGGCGTTTTTGGCCGCGCTGGCGGGCAAGCCGGGGTTGTATTTGTTCCGCTTGCGGCGCGCGGGCGTGGACCTGGCGCGCGAGCTGCCCGGCTATAACGAGGAACAACGCCAACTGGCCGTGCTGCTGCTGCATGAGCTGGCCCTGCGCCGCGGTTTGGGCATTACCCCGGAGGCGGTGCGCGATGGCCAACACCTGCGCTATGAACGCGACGCGCACGCGGCGGTGCGCGCGGTTTGGGAGGGCGGGGCGCAGGCGGCGTTCCTGCTGGCGCCGGTGGCGCCGGGGACGGTGCGCGACGTGGCCTTGTCCGGCGCCGTCATGCCGCAGAAGTCCACCGACTTTTTCCCCAAACTGCTCAGCGGCCTGACGCTCTACCGCATCGAGTAGCCGGCGCGGCGCGCGAAATTGCTTGGCGCGGGCCCCAGCGCGGCTGCCCACCCCAACGCGCACCGCTGCGCGTTGGGGGCCCCGGGTCCGCCGCGCGTCCCGCTTGCGCGCCGGCTGGGCCGGGGGGCGGGCCGCCCCGCGGAAATTCGCGGCCTCCCCGCGCCCGCATTGGCCCCCGGGCAAAAGCGCGGCCCCCGCGAAACGCCCGATCGCCCCGCCCGGAATCGGCGCCGCGCCCGCGTCGGACGGCGCTAGTGTTAGGCCGCGCTAGGGCACAATGACGATTCGTTTTCCTGGCGTCTTGCGCTCCCACGCCGCGGTCACATCGCAGAGGCGCACCCTCTCGATTTCCATGGTCAGCTTCCCTTCCTGCACCCAGGCCCAGATCTGCTCCAGCGCCTGCGGCAAGGCCCCGGGGGGAATTTCGCCTGCCCCGCTAAGTTCCAATCCGGAGGTGCGCAGCGCCTCGGCGGGCAAGGAAATGACCGCGCCCGCGGACTGCCCGACTTGAATGTAGCGGGTTCGCCCCTTGGCGAAGCCCACGTTACGCGGCGTGATTGCCCGGAAAAACAATTCGGCGGGATGCCCCCACAGGAAATCGAGCACCACGTCGTAGCCGCCGCCGGACTCCCGCACCAAGGCATCGCAAACCTCCGCCTCCGTCCGCTTGAGATCCACGACGGCGCTCGCCCCCAATTCCGGCAGCGACGGCAGCCGGGACGCGTCCCGGCCCGCGGCCACTATCCTTCCCGCGCCCAGCAGCGCCGCGATGCGAACGGCCAATCTTCCCGCAATGCCGGTTGCGCCCAGAATTAGGACCGTTTGTCCTGGCTCCAGCTTCGCCCGCCACCGCAGCGGCAAATTCGACGTCAGCGCCGGCGCCGGTAGCGCCGCCGCCAGCCCGGCGTCAACTCCCGCCGGCGCCCGGCTGATATATTCCACGTATTCCTTGGGAACAACCGCGATTTCCGCCATCGTGCCGTGGGGTGGCCGGCTGCCGCCAAAGGTTACCAGCGTCCCGTCCTCTAGCGTCCCCGCGCCGCTATGGCCCACGATCGCGGGAAATCGCGGGAACACGCCCCGGCTCCCGTAGTGATCGCCCTGCGCCGCCATCTTGTCGAAGTTTTCCAGCGCGACGGCGTGGACGTGAATCAACACATCCCCGGCCTCGGGGACCGGCTCCGGAAAGTCCTCCTACCGCGGCAGGGATCCAAACGCGTGCAGAACGGCGGCTTTCATATTTGCGAACTCCTAGCCCAATTGTTAATTCTCATGCTTCGCATCTTTTGCCCCAACGCGGCTGCGCCGCCCTCTCCGCGATCAGCGATGCGCCCGGCGCGCCCGGCATGGCACCTGAACTCCGCCACCCGGCGCTACCCAGCCATAACGACGCCAAGCGCCGCTTTGGCGGCGGCTAGCGCCGCCGGCCGCCGGCGCGCAGCGCGCGCCCCCAATCCGCCAGCCGTGGCCACAGGCGCCGCGGCGCGGGGCGTGCCCCGCCGCGCGCCATCGCCAGCAGGTCGGCGGGGCGCATCCGCTCCGCCATGGTTTCCCGCGCGGCGAAGCGCACCCGCCGGTCGGCGCCCAGCCAAAAGATGGCCGGATAGGCGATGCCGCCGCGCTGGGCATGGAACAACCCCCAAGCACGGATCACCTGGCACCCGGGATCGCGGAGCAGGGGAAAAGCGAAGTCATTCGCCACGCCGGCAGGGGCCGCGAGAGCATCCGCCGATACCGCCGCCAGCGCCGTGCCCGCCGCCCGAAACTCTTCCGCCACGTCTTGGAACGCCGCCAACTGGCGGCGGCAAAACGGTCACCACAAGCCGCGGAAGAAAACCAGCAGCAAGGAACCATCGCGCGCCAGCTCGCTCAGCGTCCAATGCCGCCCCGCGGCGTCGGGAAGCACGAACTCCTGCGCCACCTCGCCGCGGGTGGGCATGGCGGGTTGATCCGGCGAGGAGGCTAAGGGCATGATGTCTCCGGTGGGACGGGGCGCCCGGCCCGGCGGTTACGATGCCCGGATATTTGGACTGTGATTTGCATGGCTTGCTGCCCGAAGGCCCGCCGGTCTTCCATCGCTTGGCGGAGTGCGCCCGCCGCGCCCGCCGCCAGCACCTGGGATTGCGCATCATCCATGGCCGCGGCACCCATGTCCTGGCCAGTATCGCCCAGAGTTGGCTGACCGACCATGGCCTGCCGTTTCAAGAAGGCTTCCTGAATCCCGGCGAAACCCGCGTGGAGGCGGTCAGCCTGCAACGATCGAAGTTTCTTTAGCGCCGGCTGTCACAACCGGCCCGCGGCAAGCGTTACTCCCATAGACCGCGAAAGCCCCCATGAGCAGCAAAGCCACCCCCGCCGCCTGGAGCGCCGCAACCGCGGCGCCGGGCTGGGCGCCGGGTGAGTTTGAGGCGCTGTTCACGGCGCACTATCCGCGCCTGGCGGCCCGCCTGCGCCTTTTGGCTGGCGAACGGGCCGAGGACGTGGCCCAGGAGGCGTTCGTTCGCCTGTTTCGCCATCCGCCGCCGCGGCGGGAGCAGATCGCGGCATGGTTGCATCGCGTGGCGGGACGGGCTGCGATTGACTTGCTGCGCCGGCAACAACGGCAGGACAAATACGAGCGGGCGGCGGCGCGTGAAGCCCCCGCGGCGGTGGGCCCCGACGCCGAACAGGCGGCCCTGGCCGCGGAGCGCCGCGCCCGCGCCCGCACCTGCTTGGCGCGGCTGCCCAGGCGCCAGGCGCAACTGCTGTGGCTGCGCTACGCCGGCAGTTCCTACCAGGAAATCGCCCACAACCTGGGCGTTAGGGTGAATTCGGTCGGCGCCATGTTGGCGCGGGCGGAGGCCGCCTTTGCCCGCGCGTATCCGCGCACGACTGCGCCGCCGGGCGCAAGCGTGCGGCAAAGCAAATCCATGACCGGCGGCAATGGAGGTTCCAATGCGTTGTTATAGCGATGGGGAATGGCGAGCGGAATTGGATGGAGCGGTGGACGCCGCCGAAGCGGAGGCGATGCGCCGGCACCGGCAGGCCTGCCGCCGCTGCCAACAGCGGCGTGACCGCCTGGCGGCCAACGCCGCGCTGGCCGAACCCCTGGCCGCGCCGGCCCCGGCTGCGGGCAGCAGCGATGCCGCGGCTGCGCTGGCGGCGGTGCTGGCGCGGGCGGCGCGGCCGGAACCTCCCGCGCCCCGCCGCGCCTGGTTGTGGATTCCCGCGGGGGCCGCGGCGGTGCTATTGCTGTTCGCTCTGGTGCCCTCGGCGCGAACCTGGGCGGCGAACGTCCTCGCCATGCTGCGCATCCGGCAGGTCACGGCGGTATCGGTCAACCCGCCGGAGTTGTCGCCCGCCAGCCAGCGCCAGGTCGGCACTCTGGTGCGCGAGATGATCGCCCAGCAGGTCACGGTCACCATCCATCCCGGAGCGCCGCGCATCGCCGCCTCCAGCCGGCAAGCGCGGCAATGGGCGGGTTTTGCCGTTCGCCTGCCGCTAGGCGTCGCCGCGCCGGCGCGGATCGCGGTGCGCGGGCAGAGCGCGTTTCAAATGACATTGGACCGCGCGCGGCTGGACGCCATCTTGGCCGCCGTCGGCCGCCCCGACCTGCGCCTGCCCGCTGACGCCAATGGCGCCTTGGTGGCGGTCAACATCCCCCCTTCCGTCGTCGCCGCCTACGGCGCCTGCGGCGCCCATCCCCGGCCCGTGGCAGGCTGCACGCTGCTGCGGGAAGTCCCCTCGCCCACCATCAGCGTGCCGCCCAGCCTGGATCTGAATGCCCTGGCGCAAATCGGCTTGCGAGCCGCGGGAATGAGCGCCGGCGAGGCCGCGGCATTTTGCCGCACCGTCAATTGGCGCTCGACCTTGGTCATCCCGATTCCCGAGGCCGAATCCACCTATAGCGAAATCCCGATAGACGGCGTGCACGGCATCGTCGTGCGCTTCGCTCCGCACGGTCGCCAGCCGCGCAGTTACGCCCTCAGTTGGGTGCGCGATGGCGTCATCTACTCCATCCGCGGCCAAGGCGGCGCCGCGCAAGGACTGGCGCTGGCCAACGCACTGCCCTAGCCGGCCGGGGTACGATGCCGCATGGCCGTCATTTGCGCCGAAGGCCTGTATAAGTTCTTCGGCCCCAAGCTGGCCGTCGCCAATTTGACGCTGGAAATCGCGCCGGGGGAGATTTTCGGCTTTTTGGGTCCCAACGGCGCGGGCAAAAGCACCTCGGTCAAGATGCTGCTGGGCCTGGCGCGGCCCAGCGGCGGCCGCGCCACGGTCCTCGGCCGGCCGCTCGGCGACGTCGCCTGCCGCGCCCGCATCGGCTTTCTACCGGAACATTTCCGCTTCTACGAATGGCTGACCGCGGCGGAGTTGCTGCGTTTTCACGGCCGCTTGGCCGGCTTGGACCGGCGCACGGCCCGCCAGCGCGCCGAGCATTGGCTGGGTCGCGTCGGCCTGGCGGCGCAGGCCGGGCAGCGGCTGGGCCAATTTTCCAAGGGCATGCGCCAGCGATTGGGCCTGGCGCAGGCGCTGCTGCACGATCCCGAGTTGGTGTTCTTGGATGAGCCGACCTCCGGCTTGGATCCCGGCGGCCGCTGGCTGGTGCGGGAGATTCTGCGCGAGCAGCGCGCCCGCGGGGCCGCGGTGTTTCTCAATTCCCATTTGCTGGGCGAGGTCGAAAGCACCTGCGACCGCGTCGCCTTTTTGCGCGCGGGCGAAATCCGCGCCGTGCGCCCGCTGGTCCATGGCGCCCTGGCTTCCGCGCAAGGCAGCGTGCCCGTCGAGGTTCGCGCCGGCGGCTTGCGCCCCGAACTGATCGCCGGGCTGTCGCCCTGGGCCGAAGTCCTCCTCTGGGAAGGCGACCACCTCCGCCTCGAGGTCCGCCGCGAGGCGGACCTGCCCGCCGTGGCGCAATACCTGGTCGCCGGCGGCGCCGCGATTTTCGCCTTCACCCCGCGCCGCGCCACGCTGGAAGAAGCCTTCGCCGCCATCGTCGGCCGCGAGGCGGGGCTATGAAGCTGCTGCTGATCGCCGCCATTACCCTGCGCGAGGCGGCGCGGCGCAAGGTGCTGCTGGCGGCCGCGCTGCTCAGCGTCGGCTATCTGGCGCTGTTCGCCCTGGGCGTGGCCACGCAATTCCGCGGCCCGCATGCCCCCGCCGCGCTGATCCGCCAGGAGATCACCGCCTCGCTCCTGCAACTGGCGCTGTACGGCGTCTCGTTTTTGGCGGCGTTGCTGGCTATCGTCTCCTCCCTGGAAACGATCGCCGGCGAAATCGGCAGCGGCGCCATCCAGGCGCTGGCCACGAAGCCCCTGCCGCGCTGGCAGCTGTTGCTGGGAAAATGGCTCGGCTTCGCGGCGCTGCTCGCCGGCTACGTCGCCGTCATGACCGCCGGCGTGACTATTGTGCTGTGGCTGGGCCGCGGGTATGCCGCGCCGCACGTGGCCGCGGCGGCGGCGCTGATTTGGTCGGAGGCGTTGGTGCTGCTCACCCTGACACTGTGGTTTGCCACCTTTAGTTCCCCGCTGGCCAGCGGCGTGGCCGCGCTCGGGCTGTACGGCTTGGCCTTTATCGGCGGCTGGGTGGAGCAGATCGGCGCGCTCACCGGCCATCCCGGCGCGGTGCGGGTCGGCATCGTCGCCAGTCTCATCTGTCCCAGCGAAGAGTTGTGGCGCCGCGCCAGCTACCTGTTGCGCTCCCCATTACCCGGCGCGTCGCGCTTTACACCTTTCGGCGTGGCATCAGCGCCTAGCGGCGCAATGGTCGTGTACGCCGCGGTGTACTTGGCCGCGATCCTGGCGCTGGCGTTGCGCCATTTTTCTTGCCGCGATCTCTAGCCGCCGGGGCCATTCCGACCGCGGCGGGCAACGGCGGCGGGCTACTGGTCACTCCAACCCGGACGAACTTCCATTTCGCCCCGTCATGTCCGCCGCGTGCCGCTTCGCCCTTCGCGCCGCCATCCGGCTGGTGCTGTTGTCCCTGTTGTTTGCCGCCGCATTGTGGCCGCAAACCGCCGTCTGGACCTACCACGACAACAACGCCCGCACCGGCGCCAACACCACGGAAACGCAGCTCACGCCGGCCGACGTCAATGCCCAGGATTTCGGCTTGCTGTTACGGGCTCGGGTGGACGGTGACATCTTCGCGCAGCCGCTCTATTTGCCCAACGTTCATTTGCCCAATGGCCAGACCCGCAACCTGGTCTTCGTGGCCACGGAAAACGACAGCGTGTACGCCTTCGACGCGCAAGGCGCCAGCGACGGCCAGGGCGCGGCGCCGGTGTGGGTGGATCATTTCACCGATCCCAGCCAGGGCATTGTGACCCAGACCTCCGGCGAGGTGCACTGCGACGACATCGTTCCCTCCATCGGCATCACCGGCACGCCGGTGATTGACACCTCCACCGGCACCTTGTACGTGGTGGCGGCCACCATGGAGAACGGACAGCCGGTGCAGCGGCTGCATGCCCTGGACGTGGCCACCGGCGCGGAACAATTCGGCGGCCCGGCGGAAATCTCGGCCACGGTGGCGGGTGATGGCGTGGGCTCGGCTGGCGGCCGCTTGAGCTTCGATCCCTTGCGGGAGAACCAGCGGGCCGGCTTGCTCCTCAGCCGTGGCCTGGTCTATGTCGCCTGGGGCTCACACTGCGATTACGAACCGTTCCACGGCTGGCTGATGGCCTTCAACGCCGGCGACCTGCATCTGGAAAGCGCCTACGTCAGTACGCCCCAAGCGGAAGGCGGCGGCATGTGGGGCGGCGCGCCGGCGGCTGACGCCAGCGGCAACATCTATGTAGCGACCGGCAATTTGGGCATCTCCCCAAGCGCCGGTCAGATGGGCGAAAGCGTGTTGCGCATGGACACCTCCGGCGGACCGCTCGCCACCGCCGATTTCTTCTCCCCCTGGAACGCCAGCGCGCTCTCCGCCATCAACGCCGACCTTTCCTCCCAAGGAACCGTACTCCTGCCGGCATCCAGCGGGCAACCTGCGGGAGTAATCATCGCCGGGAACAAAGCCGGCGATCTGTATGTTCTCAACCCCAACCACCTCGGCGGATATGTCGCCGGCTCCGGGCCCGACGGCCAGATTATCCAGGAAATGCCCGGCGTCAGTTCCGGGGTTCTGGGCACGCCGGCCTACTGGAATGGCGGTCTCTATCTGATCGGGACCGGCGACAAGACCACGTTGGGCAATCCGCTGCAAGCCTTCGCCGTCAATGATGACCAACTCGGCTCGGCGCCGGTCGCCGAGGCCAGCGTCTGGTTCCGATTTCCCGTCGGCGTCCCGGTCATTTCGGCCAACGGCAATAGCAACGGTATCGTTTGGCTGCTGGAGGAAAGCGCCTGGGCCAGCGGCGGACCGGAGGTGCTGCACGCCTTTGATGCCCAAACCTTGCAGGAGCTGTACAACAGCGGCCAGGACGCCCGCCGCGATCAGGCCGGCGCGGCGGTGAAGTTCGGGGCCCCGGCCATCGCCGACGGCGAGGTCTTTGTCCCCGCCAGCGGCGAATTGGACATTTATGGGTTGTTGGGCGGCCAATTCGACTTCACCGCCGCGGCCCAGGCCGGCACGATTGCCCTGGGTCAGCCCGCTACCATCCGCATCCAAACCACCGGTTACGGCGCCGACGTCACCTTCGCCTGCAGCGCGCCTTCCAGTGGCTGCTCGTTTTCTCCGGCTGCGGTGGCGCCGGGCGAGAGCGCTACGCTCACCGTCGCCGCCTCCGCGCTCTCCGCCGGCGGCAACACCATCACCATCGCCGCCAGCCAAGCCGGCAGCAGCAAAACCGCCGCCGTCAGCATTACCGCTCAGGGCTTCTCCCTGAGCGCCAATCCCAATGCCGTCTCCGTAATGGCGGGCCAGACGGCGCAGTTTCAAGTCTCGGCCGCGGCGCAAGGCGGCCTGACCGGCGCCATCAACCTCACCTGCCAGGTTCCCGGCCGCACCACCTGCAACCTATCGTCCAGCAGCATCAACCCCGGCCAAAGCGCCACGGTCACGCTGGCGTCTTTGCCCGCGGGCACCGAGACCGTAGCGGAGATCAGCGGCAAAAGCGCGATCGACGCCACCGGCTCCGTCAAACTGACCGCCACCGCCTGGGACTTCACCGTGATGGCCGCCCATTCCACGGTGGTCATCACCCGCGGCGCGGACGCCGCCAAGTTCACCTTGGCTACCGCCGGCATGGCGGGCTTCACCGGCGCCATCAATCTGAGTTGCCAAGCCGCGCCGCCGTTGGCGTGCAGCTTCGACCCCGCCGAGGTGAACGCCGGCGACGCCAGCACCCTGACGGTCAGCGGCATGGCGACCTCCCGCGCGAACCAGCTGGCGCTCACGGTTAGCGCCGTGAGCAATGGTGACACCCACACCGTGCCATTGACCATCGGCTTTTCGGATTTCAGCATGAGCGCCGCCGAAACCTCGGCGACCATTCAACCCGGCCAAAGCGCCACCTATACGCTGACCTTCGCGCCGCAATTCGGCTGGACCGGCAACATCGCCGTGACCTGCGCGCCCGCGCCGCCGGCGGGAAGCTGCAACGTTTCCCCCCAGGTGGTCAGCATCAGCGGCAACAACCAAACGGCCACGATCCAACTCGTCACCACCGCCCCGCCTGCAAAGTCAGGCCGCGCTCCGCTGTTTCCCCCTCCGCAGGGAGCGCCGCCCTGGGGCCTTTGGCTGGGACTTATCGTCTTAGCGGGCGCCGCTGCCGCCAGCCGCCGCCGCTGGACCCAGGGGCTGGCGCTGGCTGCCCTGGCCATCGCTTTGACCGCATGCGGCGGAAACTCCCCCCGCGTGCCGCCCAGCACGCCGCCGGGCACCTTCCAAACGACCGTGACGGCCATCGCCGGCCCGCTGGCCCACACCTTGGGCCTCACCGTTGTGATCAAATAGCGGGACCCAAACCGCGCCGCGGCCGAGCGCGGCGCCGCTTCCTAGGCTCGTATCACCAACGGCGCTTGTTGCCGCGCGCCGCTTGTTCGACCAGCTGCGTCAGCTCCTCGCGCGTCACCAAGAAGCGCTCGTCCCCAGCCGCGGGCATCGCGCAAGAGGAGGGTGCATCCGTCGGCGTATCGGCGGTCACCGGACAGCCCGGCGCGGGATTGGCCGCGGTGCTGATGCCCTCGTATTTCCGCCGCGCTTCCATCAGCTTTTCCACTTCCCGGCTGCCCAGCAGCACCTGCTTGCCGAGCAGGTGCGCCACCAGCGAAATGCGGGCGAAATGCTCCACCGTCTCCATCTTGAAATACGCCCGCATCACGTCTTCGGCGTAGGTAACGACGCCGTGGTTCGCCATCAGCAGCGCGTCGTAATGCGGCACCAAGGGCCGCAGCGCATCGCCCAGCTCCGGCGTCCCCGGCGTCCCGTAGGCCGCCAGCGGCACGCAGCCCAGCGCCAGCACCACCTCGCTGATCAGCGCCTGGTTCAGCGGCAATCCCGCCGCCGCGTAGCCGGTTGCGGTGGGCGGATGGGCGTGCACCACGCCGCCGATCTCCGGGCGCAGGCGGTAGATCAGCAGGTGCATGGCCAGCTCGCTGGAGGGGTTGCGCCACCCCGCCAGCTTGCGCCCCTCAAGGTCGGTGATGACCAGGTCCTCGGCGGTCATGAAGCCTTTGCTCATCGAGGTCGGCGTGGCCAAAATCCGCCCATCCGCCAGCCGCACGGAGACGTTGCCGTCGCTGGCGGCGACGTATTCCCGCTGATGCAGCATCCGGCCGATGCCCAGAATCTGTTCCCGCAGGTCCGCTTCGCTGGCCATGAATACGCCAGGGTACGACGAAAACCGTCCGCGCGCAGCTAGTCCGAAAAGATGTGGAATTTGACCTCGATACCCTGCTGAGGGGCGCTAGCGACGGCGCCAGAAGTGGAAATTGACCCAAACGTGCGCGACCATCGCTGCGGGCAAGCCGCCGATCCGGCCCGGTTGGAAACGCCAACTGCGCACTGCCCGCACGGCGTTATCGTCAAGCCCCAGACCGATCGGCCGCAGGATCTGGATCTGATGCGCCCGCCCGTCGAGCCCCACCAAAAAACCGATCTCGCTGCCACCCGTCAAGCCGAAGCGCCGCGCCGCGCGGGTATAGCCCGGGTTGGGGTCATACACGACACTGGGATAGATGACCGCACCGCGAACTGGCCGCGCGTGGCGCCGGGGGGTTGGCGACGGGCCGCCCGCAAAGTGCCGCCAATACGCCGGCACCGCCGCCGGCAGCTCCGCCATGGAAATGAAGATCCCGCGATTCAAGATTCGGATCGTGGCCCGGTTTAAAGGATCGGCGCCGAGCCGGACCCGGACCGCAAGCGCCTCATGCCACGATACGGACTCGAAGTTCGGCAGCAGCAGCCCTTCCCGCGCGCCGCGAAGCCGCCACCAGCCGCCCCGGAGGTTCACGCGCTCCACGCGCATTTCCGCCAGCGTCCACGGCCCCGGCCGCAGAGTTCGCAAAGGCCGGCCCGCCGGATCGTAGCGCAGCTTGTCCCGCCGGGGAAACCCCCGCAGCAGCCCGACCCGCCCCACCCATTCTCGCCGCGCCGCCGCCAAGAACGCCGTCCGCCCTGGCGCCGGCCGCCCCCACGGCCACGGCCCGGGCATCAGCGCCAAAAGCATCGCCAGCCACCGTACCACCATGGCGTGCCATCATAATCCACGCGGATTGAGCGGGGATGCGGACGCCGGCCATTGCAAATGGCGGGGCGAGCCATTACAATTTCATAGTTTGACCGCCGGACGGCGACAAGGAGACAAGCGTGGCTCTAAAACTGACCAAACGCGAGGAGCAGGGCGTCACCGTGGTGGACGCGGCCGGGCGCATCGTGCTGGGTGAGGAAACCAACATCCTGCGCGAGCGCATGAAGGAATTGCTGGCCTCCGGCGCCAAGAAGATCGTTCTCAACCTGGCCTCCGTGGACTTTATTGACAGCAGCGGCTTGGGCGCGCTGGTCGGCCTGCACAGCACCGCGCAGGCCCAAGGCGCCAAGATCCGCCTGGCCAACATCACCAAGCGCTTCCATGAGCTGTTGCAAATCACCAAGCTGCTGACCGTCTTCGACGTGTATCCCAGCGAAGGCGAGGCGATCAAGAGCTTCTCCGCCTAGCCTCGTTCCAGGCCGTCCGAATCCGGGGCCAATTTTTTCACGCCGCTGCGGCAGATCGCGAGCCGCAGCGGCGTTTTCCTTGCACCTCGTAGGCACGTGTCGCCGCCGCGAAGCGCCTCGGCGCCGGCACGTTCCTCCGCGGATAGCGGGCCGGAATGCCTGCGCGCCGCGGCGCGCGCGGGGTTTCGGTGGCCGCGCCGTTTGCGCCTGGGCAAAGGCAGCGTGCAAAGGCCGCGACTTTCCGTAGGACGGCCCGCTCCCCGCAAGCACAGCGGCCCGTCGCGGTCAATGGCGGGGCGGCGCCGCCGCCTGCGCCACTCGCACCTTGATCCCAGGTGTCAAGTCCTTATCCGCCGGCGCTACCACCGCATCACCGGCCCGCAGCTGCCCGAAGACCTCCATCCGCCCGCCATCGGTATAGCCCGGGGTGACGTTCACCATGGCGATGCGCCCGCCACGAACCACCTCCACCGCATGGCCGGCGGTGCTGTCCATTACGGCATCCGATGGCACGTAGAGCGACGCCTGCGGCCGCTCGATGGGCCAGCGCACGCGCGCGAACATGCCCGGCGCCAGCACCAGCCGGGGGTTGGCGGCGTCCGCCTCGACCGGCATGGTGCGGGTCTGCGGCAGCACGCTGTGGGCGATGCGCGCCACCACCGCGGTGAACTGCGCCCCGGGAGCGTTGGTCACCGTGAAGTTTACGTGGTTGCCGACGGCCGCGCCGCCCACCTCGTGCTCCGGCACGTCTACCGTCAGCCGCAGCGGATCTAGTTGCTGCAACTCGAACATCGGCGCCCCGCCCGGCCCTACCAAAGCGCCCGTGGAGATCATGCGCGTCACCACCATGCCGGAGAACGGCGCCCGCACCTGAAGATATTGTTCCAGCGCCCGCAGCGCCTCCGCCGCTTGCTTCGCGGCCGCCTCCGCCGCGGTACGCGCCTCCACCTGCGCCGCGTCCATGCGCACGGTTTGCTCGGCGACGGTGATGTCGTTGCCCGCCACCGCGCCGGGCATGGCCCGCGCCGCACCGGTCAGCCGGTCCAGCGTGGCTTGATCCCGGATCAGCGCCGCCCGCGCCGCCGCGCGTTGCGCCCGCGCCGCGCTCAATCGCTGCTGCGCCTCCCCCACCCGCGCCACCAGATCCGGCGCTTCGATCACCGCCAGCACCTGCCCAGCCCGCACTTGGCTGCCGCGGTCAACGTACAGGCGGCTCACGAACCCCGCCACCCGCGCCCGCAGCACCACGTCCTGATAGGGTTCCAGCTCCGCCGGCAGGTCGGTGCTCAACCGTGGCCGTTGCCGCTGCACCAGAACCGTGGTCACCAGCGGTTGCGGGTTCTCCGCCGCCGCCCCCACCGTCCGCCCCTGGCCCTCGCGGCAGCCGCTCAGTCCCGCGCCAAGCGCCAGCGCCAGCAGCAACCCGCCGATCGCGTATCCCTTGCCCCTACCGTGCATAGTTCCCCTTCCCGAGCCGTGCGCTTCCATCGTGAGGCGCTCATGCTTTTCGCGTTTCATACTCTTCGCTCTCCGGGTCCTCCGGATCCAAGGACACGGAAGCATCGGACTGCTTCCGCTGCAACCACACGAACACCGTGGGCATGATCAGCAGGGTCGCCAGCGTCGCCGCCGCCAAGCCGCCGATCACCGCCTGCCCTAGCGGCGCCGATTGTTCGCCGCCCGCTTCCAGCGAAAACGCCATCGGGATCATCCCGGCGATCATGGCTGACGCGGTCATCAAAATCGGCCGCAGCCGCACCCCGGCGCCTTCCCCCGCCGCCGCCAGCGCCGAACGGAATCGCCATCCCGCCTCGCCCCCGGCCGCCGCGTCCGCCCGCAGCTCCGCCTGCCGCCGCCGCGCCTGCTCCGCCATGGTGATCAGCAAGATCCCGTTGGCCACGGCAATGCCGATGGTCATGATGGCGCCCATGAACGACTCGATGTTCAGGGTCGAGCCGAACAGATACAACGACACCACCACCCCTACCAGCAGCGCCGGCACGCCGGAAACCACCGCCAGGGCCAGCCGCCAGCTTTGGAAGCTGGCCGTCATCAGCAGCAGAATCACCGCCACAGCCAGCAACAATCCGCCCCGCAATCCGCTGAGCGTCGCTTCCATCGGCTGTACCTGCCCCAGCAGCGCCACCTGCACGCCGCGCGGCGGCGGCGGCAACTGCGCCAACGCTGCCCGCACCGCCCGCGCCGCATCGCCCAGGCTGCCGGTTTGCACGTTGGCGGTAACGGTGATCACGCGCTGCATGTTGTAGTGGTCGTACTCGCCTTCCACGGCGCCAAAATTTAGCCGCGCCACATCTCCCAGTTCCACCGCCCGGGTGGCGCCGTTGCCCTCCGCCCCCACCGCTCGCGGCGGCGCTGCTTTCAGCGGCATGGTCCGCAGGGCGTCCAAGCTGTTGACGTCCGCCGGCGGCGTCAGCGCTTGTACCTGATACGTCACGCCGGTCGCCGGATTCTGCCAAAAATCCCGCGCCACGAAGCGGCTGGATGCGGTCGCTTCGGTCAACGATCGCCCGATGGCCGCCAGCGACAATCCCAGTTCCGCCGCCCGCTCCCGGTCCACTTGGATCAAAACGGCCGGGTAAGCGCCCGGTTGTTCAAACTGCACATCGCGCAGCGCCGGAATGCGCGCCATCGCCGCCCGCACTTGGCGGGCGTAGGCCTGGTCGCGTTGCAGGTGGAACCCGGCCACGTTCACCGCGATCGGCGCCGGCGCCCCGAGGTTCATGATTTGGCCGATGATGTCGCCCGCCTCGAAGGAGATGTGCACCTGCGGCATCTCCCGGGCGAAAGCGCGCCGCAGCCGGTCTTCGAACGGCAGCAGTTTGATCCCGGATCCCCGCCGCAGCGCCACCTGCATCACCGCCTCCTGCGGCCCGCTGGTCCACAGATAAATGGTGTTGATGGGATACGACCGCGGCTGCGTGCCCACGAAACCCAGGCTGGTCTGCACATTGCCCGGCCCCGCTTCTCGCTCCACCAGCGCCAACGCCTGGTTATAGACCTGCTCCGTCAACTTTAGGCGCGTGCCCGTCGGCGCCCGCAGCCGCAGTTGGAACTGACCGGTGTTGGCCTGCGGGAATAGGTCCGTTCCGTCAGCGCGGGCAAAAATCGCGATCAGCGCCAGCGACCCCGCTAGGTATGCCGCTATCGCCCACTTGGCCCGCGGCGCCATCCGGGTGGACCAGCGAATGATCCCCTGCCGCAGCCGCTCCAGCGGCGTCAGGGGCTTGCCCGGCGCAATACCCTCCGGCGCCACCGCCCGCCCATGATGGTGGTGCAGCAGCAAGACCGACAAGAGCGGCACCAGCGTGTTGGACAGAATGAACGACGCCGCCATGGCCAATCCCACCGCCAACGCCAGCGGGATGAACAGGGAGCGGCTGATGCCGGTCATGAAGAAGGCCGGCAAAAACACCGCCGCCACGCACAGCATCGCCAACAATTGCGGCAGGAAGATTTCCCTTGTCGCCTCCAGCGCGGCCCGCGCCGGCTTGGCTCCGCGCGCCAAATGGGTGTGGATGTTTTCCACCGCCACCGTGGCCTCATCCACCAAAATGCCGATCGCCAGCGCCAACCCGCCCAGCGTCATGATGTTCAGGCTCTGGCCCGCCGCCCACAGCCCCGCCACCGCCGCCAGCAGCGCGAAGGGAATGACCGCCACCACGATCCCCGCGCTGCGCCCGTCGCGCAGGAACAGCCAGACCACCAGGCCCGTCAGCAGCGCTCCCAGCAGCCCCTCGGTCAGCAGCACTTCCAGCGCGTTGCGGACGTACACCGATTGGTCGAAGGCGAAGTGAATCTCCACGTCCCGCGGCAGCTGCTGCCGCATTTCCGGCAGCGCCGCTTTCACTTCGCTCACCACCCGCAGCGTGGAGGCGTCGGCATGTTTCGTCACCGGGATGTACACCACCCGCCGCCCGTTCAGCTCGGCGTATCCGCTGACCACGTCGGCGGCATCGGCGATGCCGGCGATATCCCCCAGCCGGATCATCGGCCCATAGCGGCTGCGCAGGGGCAGGTCGGCCAGCTCCTGATACGCCGGCACCACCGTATTCATGCGCACGATGCGGTTCATGTTGCCGATGCGCGCGTTGCCGCTGGGCAGCACCGCATTGCCCTTGGCGATCGCCTGCACCACATCGTCCAGCGCCAGCCCCTGCGCCGCCAGCCGGTCGGGATTGACGCTGACGATAATGCTGCGCGGGTTGCCGCCAAACGGCGGCGGCGCCGACACGCCCGCCAAGCCCGCGAACATCGGCCGGATGCGGATCTGCGCCAGGTCGTCCAGCTGGCCCTGCGTTTCACTGCGGCTAGAGAGCACCAAGTCGCCGACCGGCACGCTGCCGGCGTCGAAGCGCAGGATGAACGGCGGCACCGTGCCCTGCGGCATGTAGGCCAGCGAGCGCGCCACATAGGCCGCCGTTTCCGCCACCGCCTGGTCCATGTTGGTGCCGGGATGGAACGTCAGCCGGATCAATCCCACGTTCTGAATCGAACGCGACTCCATGTGGTCCACGCCGGAGATGTAGAGGAAGTTGGTCTCGTAGTAGTTGACGATGTAGCCTTCCATCTCCGCCGGCGACATTCCGCCGTAGGGCTGCGCCACGTACAGCACCGGCATATCTAGCGTCGGGAAGACGTCAATGGACATGCGGGAGACGGCCATGACCGCCGCGCCGACCGCCAGGATGACTAAGACCAACACGGTGAAGGGGCGCCGCAGCGCCAACGCAACCAGCCTCATTTAGTACCCCCCGGCCACCCGCAGGAATGGCTGCAAATCGCCCGCCGCAAAGCCCATCTCCAGCCATCCCCGCCATACCTGCAAGCGGCTCAGCGCGTCATCGCTCTGCGCCCGCGCCAGCAGCTGCTCGGCATTCGCCAGGTCCACGATGGCGGACAAGCCGGCTTGATATCGCGCCCGCGCCTGCGCCTCGCCCATTTGCGCCGCTTGCAATTCGATCGGCGAATCCTTGCTCACCTCCTCAGCCGCGGCTAGATCCGCCGCCGCTTGCCGCCGCGCCGCGGCCAGCCGTTGCACGATCTGGGCGTATTGCGCCTGCGCCGCCGCCAGTTGCTGCCGCTGCACCGCGCGTTGCCGCCGCACCTGCGCCAGGCGGGTAAAGGAAAAATCCAACCCCGCCCCTACCGCCCAATTGCCCGCGCCGGTGGGCGACAGTCCCGTGGCGCCGGCGGCCAAATCCCCCGGCGCCACCACCCCGGTGCCGCGCCCGTAGGCCGCGCCCAGCAAGTAGAACCGTGGCCGGTCGGCCACCGCGAGTTCCTGGCCCTGCTGCTGGCTGGCGGCGACCGCCTGTTGCTGCGCCCGCGCTTGCGGATGCAGCGCCACGCCCGGCGCGGCCGGAGGCGCGGTGCTCGGCGCCGCCGCCAGCAGCCCCGCATCCAGCGCCGGCAAGGCGGCGCGAGCGTTCCCCACCGCCTCCGCCAGCGCCGCCCGGGCGCGCTCTGCTGCCTGCACCGTTCCGGCCAGGCGGATCCGCGCCCCGGCCAATTCCGCATCCGCGCGCGAAGCGTCCGCCCCCGGCCGCAGTTGCTGCGCCACCAGCACGCGCACGATTTGGTCCACCGTCCTCCAGCGGCTGACATCCGCTTGCGCCACCTGCTGCTCCGCCTGCGCCGCCAGCACGTTCAAAAACGTGTCCGCCGCGTGCGCCGCCACTTGCAGGCGAACGTATTGCTCCTGTTGCGACGCTTGCGCCGCAAGATCACGGTAGAAGTTGACGTTGGCGGCGCGGCGTCCAAAGTCGAAAAGCTCCCAGTTGAAATACACCCCCGCCGCGCTGGTCCAGGCCGAGCCGCCAAAATAGTCCTTCGTTGGAACCGTGCCGCTGATTGCCGGCAGAGGGCTGGGAAACGTCGGCCCCAACACCGCGTTGTCGGTACCCCGGTCGAACTGCGCCGTAATCCCGGTCACCGGCAGATAGCTGGTCCGCGCTACCCCCACCTGTGCCCGCGCCGCCGCCAGGTTCCGCGCCGCCACCAAGGCGCCCGGATAATACGCCAGCGCCCGGCGCACCGCCTCGGCCAAAGTAAATCCCCGCCGGCCTGTCGGCGGCGTCGCCGCCGGGCGCGCCATTCCCCCCAGGACGGCTACCATCGCCGCCACTACTCCGCCGATCAGAAATCGGCGGCATCCGCTAGCCATATCCAGTTCTCCTCACACCCCGGTCCATGAACCGGCAGAACCACCTGCGGAATTGTTGCGCTAGGTTGCTCCGCTAGACGGAGTGAGCGGTGGTAGGCGGGCGGATGCGCACGCGGTGTTGTCCCGCCCAGGAATGGGCGCGAGGAGCAAAGGTTGGGATCGGGGCTAATGGCCGCAACGTTGTACCCCAGGCCCGCAGTAAAGGATGCGGCGAAGCCAAGGAGCGCACGCGATGGGACCGGCCTACCTGCGCCGGGAGCGGCAATAGCAGACCAGCAACCAGCGCCAAAACCAGGGCTAAGGTTCCCGCCCAGATGGGCCAGTCCGTTCCGGGGAGTGTTCTCGCCTGGTGGCGCCGTGCCGGCTGCATGGCCTATGAAACGCGCCAATCCCGGTTTCGGTTACGTAATTTTGTGATTCGGGCGGATGGGAAGCCGCGCGCCCAACTCCTTTACCCCGGCTCCCTCTAAGAATCATCGGCGCTACTCCAGGCTCGCGCTATCGCGGGTACAACCGGGGTGGACTTGACCCCATGGCCAGTACCCCGTGTCAGGGTTGCTTGGCAGTCGTAGCTTGGCAGTCGCAATTGATAGGCGCGAGCCCCAGCCCCGCCTGCGGCGGGCCGTCCTGCTTACGCGTCCAGCTGCGCCGCGGACGCCGCAGGACCGGCTGTTATTAGGCGCGGGGCGTTGTCCCGCTTACGCGTCGCTGGGAGACGCGCCGCTGCTCCTGCTCGGGCGAATCGCGGCGTGTTCTTTTGTGGGTCGGGGGCGCACAGGGGGTCTTGCGGCCATCCCGCAACGGTTTTGCCCCCGGGCAAAAGTCGTGGCCCCCGCGAACCGGGCAATCCAAGATTGCCGGCGGCGCGGCCCCCAGCGCCCCCTCTATCGCACCAGCCCGGCGTGCGCCTGCTCGATTTTGGCCGCCAAGATAAAATCGCTTTCCGTCAGCCCATCTATCTTGTGGGTGAACGTCCGTACGCCGACATGTCCCCACCCCAGCTCGATGTCGGGGTGGTGTCCTTCCTGCTCGGCGATCGCGCCGATCTGGTTGACGAAGGCCAGGGCGCTGGCAAAGTCGGGAAAGCGGTAATCCCGCTGTAAATCATGGCCCCGCTGCACCGTCCAAGCCGGAAGCTGCTGCTGCAATCGCTCCAGCTCGGCCCCGCTCAGCGGTGGTGCTCCACCGCGGCAAGGAACGCAACTTCTCTGCGCTAAATCCGCCATCACTCGGCCTCCCGTGTTCTTACCCTACACCCAACCTGGCCGCGAATCCCGCCTGGTCCATTCCCAACTGGCTTTCCGCCCACCACTAAGCGAGTGGTCTTAGCTGCCCTCGCGGGATACGGTACGCAAGAACTGCCGGCGTTCGGCGCAATGTTCGCGCCGTTCGCCCAGGCGCGAGTCGCCGTTCTTTCTCCTTCCCCAGCGGCGGGCCGAAAACGGGGGCGGCGCGCGATCCCTCGCCTTTGGCCACCGGCTTGCTCCGAAAGGTTAGGACACAGGATCGTGGCGGAGTTTCACCCTCGGTCCTGCAAGTCGCGCCGGTTCGTCGTAAGGGGAATGACCCTGCGCGCGTCCATGGAGTTCATGGGATGCAACCTACCCAGGCAGTGCGCACCGTCGCCAACGTTGGTTCTGGCCCAACCTCCGGCCCGCGCATGGCATCACCCAACTAAAGCGTGCCTGGCATGCTCCCAGGAAGGGTTCTGGGTCCGGCCAGCGGCGCTTATCCGAGGAGGATCGCAAATGCATAAGAGAATGAATCAACTGCTAGCGACACTGACGATGCTGGTGGCCATGGGCCTGTTCGCCGCGATGACCCCGGCGTGGGGCCAGGACACCGGACAGCAGGGTCAACAGCAGGGAGAGCAGCAGCAAGCGCAACCCAACCAAAACCAGCAGCAGCCCGGCGCGGAGCAGCAGGAACAGCAGCCCAGCGCGCAACCCGGCGAGCAAGCCGGGCAGGAAAACCAGCAACAGGGCATGTCCGGCGGCAAGGTCTCGGCCACGGGCTGCCTGGAAAGCACCGGCGCCGGCCAGTATTCACTGACCGACTCCTCCAGCAATCAAACCTGGGAGCTGACCAGCAGCAACGTTGACCTGTCCAAGCACGTCGGCCATACCGTCACCGTCACCGGCACTCCGAGCAGCGCCGGCGCGGCCGGGACTCCGGCGGGGCAGGCCGGCGGCCAGCAAAGCCTGGACGTCGAGAAAATCAAAACCGTCAGCAGTTCGTGCGGCGGCGGCGGCGGAACCCCACCCTCGCTGAATTAGCACCCGGTCGGACGGATGCGCATCTGCGGCGCGGGACGCGAGCGAGCGTCCGCGCCGTTTTTGTCTCCGCCGCCTGCGGTCGCCGGCGCCGCAAAGACCGCTGCCGGCAACGAACCGGTCGTCCGCCCGCCTGCCGCCCTCCGGACCGAAACCTGCGGGCGCCTACTCGGGGACCGGCACGGTATTTGCGATCTGCGCCAATAGCGCGTCGGCTTGTTCCGAGCGCCGTTCCCAGTGCGCGACGCTGGGCTTGAGCGCCACCCGGTGCGCCAGTACCGGCACCGTCAGCCGCTTGATGTCGTCCGGCGTGCAGTACCCGCGCCCCTCAATCCAGGCCCGCGCCTGCGCCGCCCGATGCAGCATCAGCGCGCCCCGTGGGCTGACGCCCAGCGCCAGGGACGGATGCTCCCGCGTTGCCCGCGCCAGCGCCAAGGCGTAATCCAGCAGCGATTCCTCCACCCGCACCTGCCGCGCCGCCGCCTGCCACGCCAGCACCTCTTCGCCGTTGGCAATGGTTTGAATTCCCGCCAGACGCTCGGCGCCGGCATCGCCGCGCAGGATGGCCTTCTCGTCCGCGGAGGTTGGATACCCCATGCGGATGCGCAGCAGAAATCGGTCCAATTGGCTCTCGGGCAGCGGATAGGTGCCCTGGTGCTCGATCGGATTCTGCGTCGCCACCACCAGAAACGGGGTGGGCAGCGGATGGGTCTCGCCGTCGGCGGTCACCTGCCGTTCGTTCATCGCCTCCAGCAGCGCCGACTGCGTTTTCGGCGTGGTGCGGTTGATTTCATCGGCGACAATGATGTGGGCGAAAATGGGTCCGCGCTTGAACTCGAACCGCTGGCTGGCTTGGTTATAGACGCTGATGCCGGTCACGTCGCTGGGCAGCAGGTCGCTGGTGAACTGGATCCGCTGCAGCGTGCAATCCAGCGAACGGGCCAGCGCTTGCGCCAAGGTCGTCTTGCCCACCCCAGGCACGTCCTCGATCAGGATGTGCCCATTCGCCACCAGCGCGATCAGCGCCATGCGCACGGCGTCGTCGCCGTGCGTGGCGGCGGATGCGGACGCAGCCGGGGTGCGAATGACGCTCCGCAGGGATGCTTCCAAGCGGGAAATCGGGGCCAGGCGTTCAGTGGTCGGCACGGGGTTTACGGGGTGCTACCGGCAGTTTAACACTCATTTGCGCCCCCGGCTGGAGCGTAACTTATTGAAAACATTATGTTTGCAAAATCTTCCTAGGTCAAGATTCACCTTGACACCGTTTCCCGGCTGCTTTTAAGATTTTGCCCATCGAAGGTTTCGGGGCACCGCGGTGCTGGCAAGGGGTATTCGCGGCAGCGTAGTTTTGCCGCCAGTGGTTCTTCTGGCCTGGGTCTTCGAAGCTATTCTCCATCGAAGTGCCCATCCGCAAGGATGGGCACTTCGTTTTTATTGCAGCTTCAGCCGGATCAAGCGGTCCGGGTGCAGCGCGAACCGGCGCGGAAACCACTTGGCGAGCAGCACGCGCACCCCGCCGGCAAACAAACCCGCCGCCAAACACACCCCGGCGATAAATCCAATCAGCACGAAGATCGTCAGGATCAGCCCCGGCAGCGATCCCACGCCGATCGCCGGGCTAAAGGTGACGATGGCCCGGTAGTGGACCGTGCCGAACACGGCGCGGGCCGCGGGAACATCGGCGCCCTGCCACGCGATCACGAGCGGGCCCGAACGCCGCGCCATCGTGGCGGCCGCGCGGATGGGCCGAAGTTGCGCCGCGGCGATCTGCAGCGTCGGGTAGGACAAGATCGCCAGCTGCCCGCTGACGGCGCGCCCGTCGGCGCCACGCAGGCGATACCGCGCCGTGGCGATGAGCGGTTCCATGGCGAAGTTCACCGCTGGGGACGGCAGCCAGGGCGCCAGTGCGGCCAATCCCGCCGGGCCCTCGGCGAATCCCACCGACTGGGCTACCTGATGGCGCTGGGGCAATTGCTGCCACAGCAACGGTAACGGCGCTGGAGCGCCTCCCGCCACTTTCCGCGCCCAGAGGCGCCAAGCGTTCGGGGGCAGCGGACCTTGCGCCCGCAGCACCCAGCGCTGCCGGGCCATGAACCGGCCCGGAGCACGGACGGCGCGCAGAAAAGACTCCGCTCCATAGGCGCCGCGGGAATCGGCGAATGTCCAGACTTGCAGGCGAACGGCGCGCCCCGCGCGGCGAAACGTAGCCGCCGAGCGCAGTTCCAGCCCATACTCCCGCATCGCCGCCGCCAGGCGCGGCGCCAAGGCCCAGGGCGCCTGGGAATAGGTTTTATCGCCGGCCCGTTTCCACCCCGGAGGCCCGGGCACGGCCTGGGCCGCGCCGGGCGCGGCCACTACCGCCGACAGACAACAGAGGAGGAGCGTGCGCCGCCATACCGCCACCTCCTAATTGTATCCGCGGCTTGCGGGCGCGGGCGCCGCGCGCCCGGGCGGCTAACCGATCTTGACCAGCACCTTGCCGCCTTGCCGCGTCTGCGCCTGCGCCAGGGCGCCGGCAAAATCCCGCAGCGCGAAGCGGTGGGTGATCATCGGCGTGGGATCCAGCAAGCCCGCGGCGATCATGCGAATCACGTTCGGATAGGTGCCATGGCCGGTGTTGCCCATGGCGGCGATGATGTTCGCCTTCTTCACTTGCAAATGCTCCAACTGCACGGCCGCGGGGTTCCGGTCGCGCCCGATGATGATGATCTGGCCTCCCGTGGCGGCCGCGGCTTCCATCTCCGGCATGGTGTGGCGGAAGGCGCCGGCCGCTTCCACTTGCACGTCGGCGCCGGCCCCGCCGGTCAGCTCGCGCAACACCGCCCGCGCCGGCTGGGCGCCGTTGGCGGGAAAGGCGTGGTGCGCCCCAAAACGCAAGGCCAATTCGCGCCGCTGCGCGTGGTGCTCAAACACCGCGATCTGCGCCCCCCCGCTGGCGCGCAACAGCTGCACCGCGGCCAACCCAATCGCGCCGGCCCCGTAGACGGCGGCGAAGGCGCCGGGTTTGATCCGTCCGGCGCATTCGAAGAGCGCGTTGTACGCCACCGTGAACGGCTCAATAACCGCCCCCGCCTCCAACACCTGTTCCTTGCCGCCGTAGCGCGCCCGCAAGGAGTTAATGCTCCACAAATTGCGCGCCGGCACGCGCAACAGCTCGGCGCAGCCGCCGTTCATCGTGAAGCCGACGTCCTCCAGGTGTTCGCATTGGTTGGGGAACCCGCGGCGGCACGCCTCGCAGGCGCCGCAACACACCATGTCGTCCAGGCAGACCAGATCGCCGCGCCGCAGGTGCTGCACCCGCTCCCCCACCGCCGCCACTTCCCCGGCAACCTCGTGGCCGGGCACGCTGGGAAACCGCGCCAAGCCGGGGTAATGCATGTATCCGTCCGCGTCGGTCTCGAAAAAGTGCAGGTCGGAGCCGCACAACCCCGCCGCGGCCACCCGCACCACCGCGTCCTCCGGACCGCAGACCGGGTCGGGCAGCTCTTGCACCGCCACTTGGGGATGCTTCCACACCGAGGAGCCTACGCGCGCGGTGCGCGTGCGCCGTTCTTCTTCGCTCAGGGGATAATCCGGGCGCGGCGCCCACTCGGCGGAAATCACCGCAGCTTGCAAGACTTGCCTCCTCGGGAACCTACGATTGTACCCCGCGGCTGTTACCGGCCCGCCAGCGCCGGCGACGGCGCCGGCTGCACTCCGCCCAGGGAATGAATATAGCGGGCGATGCCGTGATAGAGCGCCACGGCGATGCGCTGGCGGTAACTGGGCTCGGCCAGCAAGCGCGCGTAATGAGGATTGCTCAGAAACGAGACTTCCGCCAGCACGGAAGGCATGCGCGCCCCGATGAGCACGATGAACGGCGCGCTCTTCACTCCCAGGTTCACCTCGTCCAAGCCATGCGCCAGGCTGAGATCAATGTCGCGGCAAAAGGCGGCGGACTCCTGCCGTTTGTCGTTTTGCGCGATGGAATCCAGCAGGTGGTGGAGCGCGTGATCGCCCAGCTGGGTGGTCTCGTTCTCCCGCGCCGCCACCTCCAGGGCCCGTGGATTGCGCGTCAGGTTCAGATAATAGGCCGCCACGCCGGTCACGTCGGGCGACAGGTTCGCATTGGCGTGAATGGAAATGAACAAGTCGGCATGCGCCTTGTTGGCGATCTCCGTTCGTTCTTGCAGCGGCACGAAGACGTCGGTGGTTCGCGTGTAGATCACCTGCTCGCCCAGCCGCTGTTGCAGCAGGCGTCCCAGGCGCAGCGCCACGCTGAGCGTCACCGTTTTTTCGTCCAGCCCATTCGGTCCGATGGCGCCGGTGTCGAAGCCTCCGTGGCCGGCGTCAATGACGATGCGGCGCACTTTCAAACCCAGCGCGCGGCTCAGGTCTTGCCGGCCGTCCGGCAATGGCCGGGGCGCCCGGGCGACGCGCAGGGGCGGCGCGGGAAGGCTGCGTACCCGCGCCAGCGACCGGCGCGTCGCCGGCGGCGCCGTCCCCGGCTGCAGCGAAATCACCATCCGCGAGGGGTTGGGGAAATACATGGCCACCGCCTGCGCGTCGCCGCGCTCATGCAGCGCCAGGCGGATGACGCCGGGTTCGAACCGCGCCAGTTCAATTTCACTGACCAGCGGATTGCTGAGGTGAATGAAGCGATTGGCCATGCCCGCGGCGAAATGCGCGCCGGCGAAGTCGAAATAGACGGCGTGGGTTTGCTGGACCACGCCGCGGCCCATCCGCGGACGGCCGCTCAAACCGATTACCAGCGTCAGCCCATGCGGTTCGGCATGCCATTCCAAACTGGTGACATCCACCGCCGCGGCCGGGGCGGACGGGGTGGGCGCCTGCGGCGCGGCGGGCTCCGCGGCGGCAGGGGCGGCCGGCGCGCGGGGAGCGGAACGCACCGGGGCCGGCGCGGGCGCTCGCGCCGCGGTTTCCCCCGCCGCCGAGGGCAACAACTGCGGCGGCCCGACCCGCAGCCCGCGCAACTGCCGCTGGGCGTAGGCCGCGCGCGGGTCGGCGGGATAGCGGCGGAGAAAATCCGCCAGATGGCGGCGCGCCTGCCCCCGCGCGCCGAGGTGAAACCACTCAATCTGCGCCAGCGCCCACTCCGCGTTTCGGCGGTACCACGTGCCGGGAAAGCGGCGAAGCAGCCGGCTGAAATCAAAGGCCGCCTCGCGCCACCCAACGGGATCGCGCAGGTCTTGCGCCAGGGCGATGTGCAGCCCGCCGTCGGCAAACAGCGCTTCCTCGGCCGGCGTGGGGGTAATGTCTTGGCTGGGCGGCACGCGCTCGGGCCGCCGCCAGACCGCCGTCAGCACATCGGCGATCGCTTCATACTGCGCCGGCCGGCGCTCGCGGACGGGAATCCGCTCCAGCGCCTGATGCATCGCGTGAGCGCGGTCCAATAACTGAGCGCGCGTCGGCGGCGGCGCGGCAGCCGCCCCCGCGCCGAACGCCGCTACCGCAAGCGAAACAGCAAGAAAATTGCGTAATCGTCCCACCGCTGCACGGGCCGAGAGAAAAACTCCAGAGCATAACCAATGTACCTCCCGGCCGCCGGTAGCGGCAACCGGAATTGGCGGTCCAGGCTGCGTGCCAGGCTTCCCTCGAACGGCGGCTATTCGCTGCGGCCGCTTCCCCAGGAGCGGCCGGACAGGGCAACCGGATCGCCGTCTTGGCGCAGCCGCCGCGTGATCGTGCGCACATAGCTCCGCGTCTCGCGGAACGGAGGAATGGTGTCGCCATAGCGCGCCACGGCCCCAGGGCCGGCATTGTAGGCGGCTAAACTCAGCCGCACGTTGCCGCGATACTGCCGCAACAGCGCCCGCAGATACCGCGCCCCGGCGGCGATGTTTTCCGCCGCGTCGAACGGGTGCCGTACGCCGAGCGCCTCGGCCGTTGCGGGCATCAGCTGCATCACCCCCATCGCCCCTTTGCGGGACACCGAACGCGGATCGAAGTCGCTTTCCTGCCGCGCGACTTCCATCACCAGCCGGGGATCGAGCGCGTAGCGGCGCGCCGCCTGATGCAGCAGGCGCTGAATGCGTTGCGGCGGCGGCGCCGCCTTCTCCGCCGGGTGCGGCGGGAGCGCGCGCCGCGGCCGCGCCGTGGGCACGAGGTTCGTATAGACGATGCCATGGGCGGTGTGCAGGGCCACGATGCTGCCCGCGCCAATGGCCGTGACGGCCTGGGCCGCCAGGGCGCAGCTGAACACCAATACCAGCAGGCACACCCGTATTCTCATCGCGCAACCGTTGCCCGTCAGGATAAATGGGCTTCCCGCCGCCACGCACCGTCCCGGCGTACAGGCCTGGGGCCAGGAATCCGCGCGGTCACCCTCACCGCTCTCATCGAAATCGGCGCGGGCCCCAGCCCCGCCGGCGGCGGGTCAGCCTGCTTTGATCGGCGCGGCGCGGAGGGCCGCGGGCGGGCCGGGAGTTTCGCGGCCTTCCCCGCGCTTGCTTTGCCCCCCGGGCAAACGGCGCGGCCCCCCGATGGGATTCCGCCGCCCGCCCCCGCCAGGGACCGCGATCGGCGGTGGTAAGCTAGGGACCGTGACCGTGGCGGCGCGCGAGGAAATGGGAGAAACCCCGGTGTTTGCGGGGGATTGGGCTGGCGCCGAGCAGCGATTGCGGCAGGCGCTGCGGGCCGGAGGCCCGGTGCTGATCGCCTACTCCGGGGGCGTGGACTCGGCGTATTTGGCCTGGGTGGCCCATCAGGAACTCGGGTCCGGAATGCTGGCCCTGATCGCCGATTCCGCGAGCTTGGCGCGTTCGCAGTTCGAGCAGGCGCTCGCCTTCGCCAACCGCCATGGGTTCGCCTGTGAAACCATTCGCACCGGCGAGGTGGAGCGGGCCGAGTACGCCCGCAACGGCGCGGACCGCTGCTTCTTCTGCAAGGATGAATTGTTCCGGCAGATGGAGCGGGAATTGGATCGCCGTCCGCGCTTCCGCGCGCTTGCCTACGGCGCCAACCGCGACGATCAATTCGATTATCGGCCGGGCGCTGAAGCCGCCCGCCGGCACCGCGTGCGCGCGCCGTTGCTGGAGGCGGGCCTGGGGAAAGCCGCGGTGCGGGAGCTGGCCCGCCAGGCCGGGTTGGAGGTTTGGGACCGGCCGGCGTCGCCCTGCCTGGCGTCGCGCGTGCTGCACGGCATCGCCATCACGCCCGCGGTTCTCGGCCGGATTGAAGCCGGCGAGGAGGCCCTGCGGCGGATGGGCTTCCGCCAGTTCCGCGCCCGCGACCACGGCGATCTGATCCGCATCGAGATTGCCCGCGAGGAGATGCCACGGGCGTTGAACCTGGAATCCGCCGACGCCCTGACGGCGGTGTTCAAAGGCCTGGGGTTCCGCTACGTGACCCTGGACCTGGAGGGGTTTCGTTCCGGCTCATTGAATCCGGCGGTAATGCCGCCCAGCGCGGAGCAACGCTAGGGTCGCCCGAATCGTTCGCGCGCCTGCAAAGCTGGCGTACGCTGGGGTTCATGTCTCCACGCGGCGCCGTCGGCGCGCCCGCAAGTCTTTTGCTCGGCTTGGACGCCGGGGCGACCCACGTGCGCGCCGCCGTGGCCGACGCCGCGGGCCGCGTGCTGGGCAGAGGTGAAGCCGGTCCCGCCAATCCCTACGCTCTCGGCGCCCCTGCCGCGGACCGCGCCCGGCGGCAAGCGATCGCCGCCGCGCTGCGCCAGGCCCACGCCGCCGCCCGCGCCGTGCGTGCCATCGTCGTCGGCAGCGCCGGGGTCAGCGAATCCGGAGCCGGCCGCGCCGTGGCGCGGCGTACCCGCGCCGCGTTTCCCGGCGCTCGCGTGGCGGTCCTGACCGACGGCGAGATCGCGCAGGTGGGCGGGCTGGCGGGTGGACCCGGAATCGTGGTGATCGCCGGCACCGGCTCCATCGTTTGGGGCCGCAATCGCCGCGGTGAGTGGGCCCGCGCCGGCGGCTGGGGCTGGCTGCTGGGGGATGAGGGCAGCGGCCAATGGCTGGGCCGCCTGGGCTACGCCGCGGCGCTCCGCGCGCTGGACGGCTCCGGCAGGCGGACCGTGCTTCTGCCCGCGTTGCAGCGCTCGCTGCGGCCGCGATCATCCCCCGGCTTGGCGCTGCTGCCGCGCCCCACGACGCCCGCGGAGTTTGGCGCGCTGGCGCCATTGGTGCTCGCCGCGGCCGCCGGCGGTGACACCGTCGCACGGGAATTGGTCCGCCGCGGCGCCGCGGAATTAGCCCGGCAAACAGCGGCGGTGGCCCACCGGCTGCGGCTGCGCCGTCCCCGCGTGGTCTACGGCGGTTCGGTTCTGACCTCCGGGCCGGTGCTGCGCCGCGCGCTCCAACGCGCGCTGCGCGTGGCTCTGCCTGGGGCGCGGTTGTGCCCGCCGGCCGGCGACGCCCTGGACGGCGCGCTGCGTCTGGCGCGGGAGCTGGCTAGCGGGCCGCCGCCGCGCGGCTAACGCGGGAGGGTTTGAGCGTCTGCGCATAGCGAATGGCGCGCTCCAAATCCTTGCGGTAGCTAGCGGGATCGAATCCCGATTGGCGAAACACGATCCGGCCGTTCGGCGCCATCACCAGCGTGGTGGGCAGGGAATTGATGCCCAGATAATCCGCCAGGCCTGCGTCCAGCCAGGTATGGTCACCCCAATGGTGCGCCGCCAGGAATGGCCGCACCTTCGCTTGGTCGTCATCGGTGTTGATGAGCAGGAATGCCACGCCCGGCTGCTGCGCGTAATGCCGCTTCAGGGCTTCAAACGCCGGATGTTCGGCGCGGCAGGGCGCGCACCAAGTTGCCCAAAAATCCAGGACCACGACCTTGCCCCGCTCCAACGCCAGGCGATGGCTGGTTCCATTCAGGCCGGTGAGCGCGAACTGGGAGACGCGGAGCGCGTGGCGATTGCGCGCCGAGTAGGGATGCAGGATGCGCTGCTGCCGCGCGTTGGCGCGGGCGATCTGGTCGAACCGGGCCAGGATCAAATCGCCAAAGCCGCGCTGGCTGCCATGATGCAGCCGCGCGTACAGGGCGCCAGCTTTGCGGCGCAAAGTACTTCGCTCGGCTATTGTTTGGCCGGGCAGGGCCAGCGCCAGCGCGTAGGCGCGCACCGCGGCCGGGCCCTGGCCCTGCGCCTGAAGGACGGCGCCGAGGTGCTGCGCCGCCTCTTCGGTGGGCTCGAGCCGCAGGCTGGCGCGAAAGTGCCGCGCCGCCCGCGCATAGTCGTGGGTTTTCTGTTCCGCCGCGCCCAAGAACATTTGCGCGATGGCCCGCAGGCGGTTCATGTCCACCTGCCAACTGGCCGCGGTGACCGCCCGCGGCGCGGGCGAGGCCGCTTGCACGGCGACCATCTGGGCCAGTTGCTTGGCGTCGGCCTGGGCGCGCGCCATGGCGCCGGGGCTGGACTCCAGCAGCAGCAGGTTCAGGACGGTGATGCGCTGGCCGATATCGTTGGGCTCCAGATCCTGGAGGCGCTCGTTGTACTCCAAGACGCGCTGGGAATCATTGAGCGCGGTGGCGTCCTGGATCATCTGCTGGTAGATCGAGGTCGCGTCCGGGGTATGGGGATGGCGGCGCAGGTAGCGCTCCAGTCCGCGCATTTGGCGGCCTGGCTCCCCCATATTCAGAAGCGTGCCCAGCGTGGGGCCGCTAGCGGAGTGGGCGGTTGCGGTTGGCGCGCCGCTGGGCCGCTGGCGGGGGCGGCTCCACGCAGGCTGAAGCAGGCTAACAGCGAGCCAAATGGCGGCGAAGGGCACGCGAGACTCCGAGGGAAGCAGTGGCTTCTGCCTCTAGTCTAGCCGCGCGACCCGGCCAGGCGCTCGAAAAGGCGCTGGAAGTCGTTGACGCCGTGGTAAAAGATCTCGATGCGGCCGCGGCCGCGGCGGTCCCGCACCTGCACCTTGGCGCCTAGGGCGCGGGCCAGTTCCTCGGCGGCATGGCGGACGTTGGGATCCTGGGGCGGGGGCGGCGCAGATGGGCGGGCGGGCTCATTCTCGCCGCGGACGAAGGCCTCCAGGCGGCGCACGCTCCATTCGCCGGCCAGGGCGCGCTCGGCGGTGGGCTTTTGCCGCTCCGTGGGCAGGCCCAGCAGGGCGCGGGCGTGGCCCATGGAGAGGCGGCCGCCCTCGACCCAGGCCTGCACCTCGGCGTCCAGCTTAAGCAGGCGGAGGTAGTTGGCGATGCTGGCGCGATCCTTGCCGGTACGCTCGGCGATGCGCTCCTGGGTCATGGCGAAGCGGCTGGCCAGTTGCTGAAAGGCGCGGGCCTGCTCCAGCGGGTTCAGGTCCTCGCGCTGGAGGTTTTCGATGAGCGCAAACTCCAAGGCGCGATCGTCGGGCAGGGCGCGGACCAGGGCGGGGATGGCCTTCAGCCCGGCCAACTGGGCGGCGCGGAAGCGGCGCTCTCCGGCCAGAAGCTGGAAGCGGTTGTTCACCGCCCGCACCAGGACGGGCTGCATCACGCCCTGAGCGCGGATCGAGGCCGCCAGTTCCTCCAGCGCGGCGGGGTCAAACTGCTGCCGGGGCTGGAAGGGATTGGCTTCGATGGCGCCGAGGGGCAGATGGCGCACGGCGTCGGGACCGGAGCCGGGGGCGGCGACGCCGGCCAGTTGCGCCGGCGTGGCCGGCACGGCCGGCGGGTTGAGCAGGGCGTCAAGCCCCCGACCCAAGGCTTTGCGGGGTGGATTGGGCGAGTTCACGTTCAATTACCTCCCGGGCCAACTGGAGGAAGGCCTCCGAGCCCTTGGAACGGACGTCATAGAGCAAAACCGGCTGGCCGAAGCTGGGGGCTTCGGCGAGGCGGACGTTGCGGGGCACGGTGGTGCGAAAGATTTGGGCGCCGAAGTGGGCGCGCAGGTCGTTGGCCACCTGGCGGGACAGATGGGTACGTTCGTCGAATTGGTTGAAGACGACGCCGGCGATCTCCAGGGTGGGATTCCAGCGGGCCTGGACCGCTTGGATGGTGGCCAGTAGCTGCGACAGGCCTTCCAGTGCGAAGTATTCGCACTGCATGGGGATGATGACGGCATGGGCGGCGACTAAGGCGTTCAGCGTCAGCAGATCCAGCGCCGGCGGGCAGTCGAGAACGATGAAGCGCAGGCGTTCGGGGGCCTGCGCCAAGGCCTGGCGCAGGCGCTCCTCGCGCTGCTCGGCGCCCAACAACTCGAGGTTGAGGCCCACCAGGTCGCGGCTGCCGGCGACCACCTCCAGCCCTTCGAGGGCGGTGGGGCGCAGCACCTGAGCCAGCTCGGCTTCGCCTGAGAGCAACTGATACAGGGTGGGCTCGCCGGGCGCGGCGGCGGCGCCCAGCCCGCTGCTGGCGTTGCCCTGAGGATCGCAGTCCACCAGCAACGTGGGCAGCTCCGCGGCGGCCAGGGAAGCGGCCAGATTGATGGCCGTGGTGGTCTTGCCCACGCCGCCTTTTTGGTTGCTGATGGCCAGAATGCGGGGCAGGTGGCGGGGCACGGCAGGAGTGTAGCGCAATCCGCGCACGGCGCAAAGTCCCCACTGCGGGTGGTTTGCGGGGGGCGCGGCCCATACGGACCACCTCGTTCCACGTGGAACACGCCTAGGCGGGTGGCTGCGCCAAAACGATGGCGCGCTGCCGGGTCCCGGGCAGCAGCACCGGGGCCTGCCACCGCCACTGGGGCCAACGCTGGCGCCAAGTGGCGGCCAAATCCAGGCTGATCCAGGCGGCCAACTTTCCACCGGAAATCAACAGATGTGCAAAACGCTCCGGCCCGCCCTCAGCCAGCTCCTCCAGCGCCCGCACGGTGACGATCTCCGCTCGTACTGAGGTTGCTTCCAGCCGCTGGCAGAGCACCTGGCCCAGACCCTGCTCCTGGCACACCGCCGCCAAGAAGGCCACTTTCTTGGCCTTGGATTCTACAAGTGTAGTTTTTAGCTCGGGGAAGGCTAGTTGCAGCGCCAGGCCGGGAAAACCCCCGCCGGAGCCGGCATCCAGCAACGTCTCCCCGGCCAGCGGCAGCAACTGGGCCAAAAATACCGATTCGCCCACGTGCCGCCGCGCCAAGGTGGCGGCATCCGCCTGCCCAACCAGCCGGACGCGCTGGTTCCATTGCATCAGGCGCTCCAGGTAGGCGGCAAGGCGCTCCAGGCGTTCCGAAGTTGGTTCCAACCCGTAATCGGGCAGCGCGGTGGCGAGAGCGGCGCGAATCTGCGCTGGAACGGAGGGCATCAGTTGTGACCCGCGGGGCGGCGACGGTAGGATAGCGTAGGCATGGCTGGCGCTAACGGCAAGGGGTGGGGAAGCAAAATCGCCTCGTTCTTGTGGTGGAGCTATCCCCGCGCCTCCATCGAGTATGACGTGATGGTGGGGCTGATTCTGGCCTTTGTCTTCCTGGTGCCGCGCAGCTTTTTCCACGACGGGCCGCGCCCCGAACCGCCGGCGCGCGCCGCGGCGACGCAGGTGAGTGCGATTCCACTGCCCCACGGCGTCTACTACCAGGTCATTACCCGGCAGCCGCCGAGCGAACTGGGGCACATTCTCGCCGCCTACGCCGGCCATCCGGTCAAGATTCTAGGCGAAAAAACCTGGCATCCGGCGCTGGGGGGACCGGTGATCTATGGCGTCTGGACGCGCTAACACCACGGCGGCGCGCTGGGCGCTCGCGGTTCTGGCGGCGGCCTGCCTGCTGCTGCCGGGAGCGCGCGCGGCGGCCATCCCTGCCGCGCTGAGCCGCGTGCTGGACCACTTGGACCAAGCCGCCGCGCGGCTGCATCATTTGAGCGCCGCGGTGGTTTCGACCAAATACACCGCCATCGTGGACGACACGTCGGTCGAACGCGGGATGATTTACTATCGCCGCGGCACGCACGGCCCGCAGATCGCCCTGGACATCCGCAGTCCCGCCCGGCGCGAGTTTCTTTATCGCGACCAAACCGGCTGGCTCTACCAACCCGGCATCCACCAGGTGCAGGAGTTCGACTTGCGCACGCACCACGCCGCGGTGCAGCGCTATCTGCTGCTGAGCTTCGGCGGCGGCGGCCATGCGCTGCTGCGCTCCTTTGACGTGCGCCTGGCGGGACGCCCCAATCTCCGCGGCCAAACCACCGTGGAGCTGGTGCTGACGCCCAAGAACCTCGCGGACGCCGACGGCATCACCTCGATTGACCTTTGGTATTCGCCGCAACTGTGGGTCGCCCTGCGGCAACAGGTCAATCAAGTCTCCGGTGATTACCAGCGGCTGGACTACTCGCAGATTCGCATTAACCCCCACCTATCCGGGCATCTTTTCTCCCCGCATTTTCACGGCGCCACCATCATCCGCCCGCGGCCGTAGCCGGGCGGCCGCGATTGCTACACTGAGGGCCATGCCTTCGCTGGCGGCCAACACCCGGCGCACGCTGGAAATGATCAAGTTCGAGCACTCGGTGTTCGCGCTTCCCTTCGCCCTGCTGGGCGCCATGCTGGCGGCGGACGGATGGCCCACGGTGGGACAGTTGCTGTGGATTATCGTCGCCATGGTGGCGGCCCGCAGCGTGGCCATGACCTTCAACCGCATCGTGGATCGCGACGTGGATGCGGCCAACCCGCGCACGCGGGGCCGGGCGCTGGTCACCGGCGCGCTGTCGCTGCGCTTCGCCTGGGGCTTTTTGCTGGCCGCCGCCGCCGTTTTCGAGTTCGCCGCCTGGCGGCTCAACTCCCTCACCCTGCTGCTCTCGCCCATCGCCCTGGCGTGGGTGATGTTCTACTCCTGGACCAAGCGATTTACCGCCTTGTCGCATTGGGTGCTGGGCCTGGCGCTGGGCATCGCGCCCGCGGCCGCTTGGATCGCGGTGCGCGGGTCGCTGGCCCCGCGCATCCTGCTGTTGGTGGGGGCGGTGACGTTATGGGTAGGCGGTTTTGACGTGCTGTACGCCTGCCAGGATTACGCCTTCGACCGCGGCCATCCTGGGTTGCGCTCGGTTCCCAAGCGTTTCGGCATTCGCCGCGCCTTGCAGGTCGCCGCCGCCTGCCATCTGGCGATGCTGCTGCTCCTGGCTTGGCTCCTCGTGCTCAGCCACCTGGGCCCGCTGGGCTGGATCGGCTGGGCGCTGGTGGCGGGCCTGCTGGCGTATGAGCACGCGCTGGTGCGGCCGCACGACCTCTCCCGCCTCAATGCCGCTTTCTTCGCCGTGAACGGCTATATCGGCGTGCTTTTGCTCCTCAGCTGGGGCGCGGCCATTCTGGTGAAATAGAGGCATGGCGCGGCGCAACATCCCGGCGGCGGAGACGGCGACGGCGCGGCGCGAGGCCGACCGCCGGCGCCTGGAAGAGGCGCGGGTGCGCGAGGCGAACCGGCGCTTCTACCAAGCGCTGGAGAATCTGAGCCTCGACGACATGGAGGCGGTCTGGCTGCCCAGCCCGGCGGCGCGTTGCGTGCATCCCGGCTGGCCGCCGCTGGAGGGCTGGACGGAAATCCGGGAAAGCTGGCGGCGCATCTTTACCCACACCCACCTGCTGGAAATCGCCATCGCACGGGTGCGGCTGCACGTGGCCGGGCCGGTGGCATGGCTGACCTGCCTGGAGGAAGTACATAGCCAGGTCGAGGGCCGCACGGACGCCGCGCAGGTCTACGCCACCAACGTCTTCGTGCTGGCCGAAGGCGAATGGCGGCTCGCCTTGCATCACGCTTCCCACCTGCCCGAACTGCCCCCCGTGGATGAATCCGAACTGATTCAGTGACGCCCCGGCTACTGGGGGTTGGCGGTGCCGGGCGCCGGCTGCAACCCCAAAGCGGCCAGCAGCGCTAAATCCCCTTCCGTCGCCGGATTGGGCGTGGTGAGCAGTTTCTCGCCCGTAAAGATGGAGTTGGCGCCGGCATAGAAGCACAACGCCTGGGCCTCGGGAGAAAGCGAGAGGCGCCCGGCGCTGAGCCGCACCTTCGCCCGCGGCAGGAGAATGCGGGCGGCGGCGATGGCGCGAATAAAATCAAAGACCGCCAGCGGGGGGCGCGCGGCGAGCGGCGTGCCCGGAACGGGTACTAACGCATTGATGGGCACGCTTTCCGGAGCGACCGGCAGGTTGGCGAGTTGGTGCAACAGTCCGATGCGGTCAGCTTCGCTCTCCCCCATGCCCAAAATGCCGCCGCAGCAGATGGAAATGCCGGCCCGGCCGACGTGTTCCAACGTCCGCAAACGGTCGGCATAGGCGCGCGTGTGGATGATTTCACCGTAAAACTCCGGGGAGGTGTCGAGATTGTGGTTGTAGGCGGTCAGGCCCGCCGCGGCCAATCGTTCCGCCTGGCGGGCATTGAGCATGCCCAGTGTGCAGCAAACCTCCAGATCCAATGCGGCGACCGCGCGCACCGCCTCCAGCACCTGGTCGAACTCGCGGCCATCTTTCACTTCCCGCCAGGCGGCGCCCATGCAGAAGCGCGTGGCGCCTTCGGCGCGCGCCTGTTTGGCCGTAGCCACGATGGCATCGGCGTCCATCAGCTTGCCGGCGGGCAGGGCCGAGGCGTGGCGGGCGCTCTGCGGGCAGTACGCGCAATCCTCCGGGCAGCCGCCCGTCTTGATCGAGAGCAGGCGGCAAAGCTGCACGTGGTTGCCGGGGTGATGCCGGCGGTGCACGTCGTGCGCCTGCTCGATCAGCGCAAACAACGGCTGGCGATAGAGTTGAGCGACGGCGGAGCGGGTGGGGCGGGCAGTGTCGGAGGGTGCGACGGCGGGCATAGGCATCCATTTTAGCGAGGGTGGCAGGCGAAGCGGCCCACCCTGGCTGTAACCGCGTCCCGCCAAACGGCGTTGGAAGGTGAGTAAGGCCGGGGCCTATTCGCGCAACCACTGGGGGAACATCCCCGGGGGCGCGACCCGGGACAGGCGCAGTGATCCGGCACTGAGCTGCGTGGGAAGGGCGTAACGCGCGGCAGGCAGCGCGGCCCGCGCCGCAGGCGATGGTTGCAGGCGTGCAAGGTCAAGGTTATGGAGCAGCAAACGAACCGCAAGCCGCCCTGGTACCGCTTCAAAAGCCGGCGATCGCGCTATGCGCTGTTGATCCTGGTGGCGGCGGTCGTCGCCGTGACCTTGGCGCTGCGGCGCAGCTCCCCGCCACGATACTTCACCGCCAAGGTCGTGCGCGGGAACCTGACCGCCACGGTGCAGGCGACGGGCACGGTGAACGCAGTCACCACGGTCCAGGTTGGATCGCAGATCTCGGGGCGCGTCAATAAACTGTTCGTGGACTTCAATTCCCCGGTCAAGCAAGGGCAGCTCATTGCCCAAATTGATCCCACCATCTATCAAAACCAGGTGCTTTCCGCCAAGGCCAACCTGGACCAGGCGCAGGCCAACGTGCGCAGCTTGCAAGCCAATGTGGGCGTGGCGGCGCAGACGCTGGCTGGCGCAAAGGCGGCGGTGCAGCAGGCGCAGGCCACCTGGCAGGGGGCCAAGCTGATCATGGATCAGACCGTGCCGCTGTACCAGCAGGGCATCATGAGCCGGCAGCAGCGCGACCAGGCGGTGACCACGGAAGCGGCGGATCTGGCCGCGGTTCATGTGGCGCAGGCAGCGGTCGCGCAAAATCAAGCCAAGCTGACCGCGGCGCAGGCGCAACTGGCGCAGGCCAAGGCGCAAGCGGAGATGCAAGCGGCGGCGCTGAAGGTGGCGCAGACCAATTTGGATTATTGCAGTATTTACTCTCCGATCAATGGCGTGGTGGTGAACCGGGCGGTGGACGTGGGGCAGACCGTGGCCGCGTCGTTTCAAACCCCGACCCTATTCACCATCGCCCAGGATCTGAGCAAGATGCAGGTGGATGTGCAAACCGATGAAAGCGACGTGGGAAACATCCACGTCGGAGACGCGGCGACGTTCACCTTGGACGCTTTCCCGAACGAGGTGTTTCACGGCGTCGTCAGCCAAATTCGCATGAACGCCACCACGGTGCAAAACGTGGTGGAGTACGACGTGATGGTGAACTTCGACAATCCCGGCGGGCGGGTATTTCCGGGCATGACCGCGTACGTCAACATCCCCGTGGCCACGGTGCGGCAGCAGCTGCTGGCGCCGGCGGCGGCGCTGCGCTTCAAGCCGCAGATGACGCCGGTGGCGCTGGAGGCGGTGCTGCAACGGTATGGGATAGCGGAGCCGCGGGCGCGGGCGGCGGCCAGCGCGGTCCCGGCGGCGCGGGCGGCGGGCGCGCCCCCGGCCAGCGCGGTCAGCCCGGTGCGCCGCAGCGACATCGCCGTGCTATGGAAACTGGGCCCGAAGCGCGAGCTGATCCCGGTGCGGGTACAGACCGGCATCACCGACTTCACCGACACCGCCATCACGGTGCTGCGCGGCTCGCTCGCGCCGGGCGACGAGCTGGTGACCGGCATGGTGGTCAAGTCCAAGGGATTCACGCCGATGCTGGGCGGGAGGCCCTAGCCATGCCCGCGCCGCTGCAAAGCGCCGTGGCCGCGCTCGAGCCGGACCCAGGGGCCGCGGCCGGCGAGGTAATCCGCATGGAAGGCGTGCACAAGATTTACGACCTGGGCGAGGTGCAGGTGCATGCCTTGCGGGGCATTGACGTGCGGATCGAACGCGGCGAATTCGTGGCGATCATGGGCCCGTCGGGCGGGGGCAAGAGCACGTTCATGAACATCTGCGGCTGCCTGGACCGGCCCACCCGCGGGCGCTACTGGCTGGAGGGGCGGGACGTTTCGGAGCTGGACAAGCGGGAGCGCGCCGGCATCCGCAACCGGCGGATCGGCTTCGTCTTTCAGGGATTCAATTTGCTGGCGCGCACCACCGCGCTGGAAAACGTCGAGCTGCCCGGGCTGTACGCGCGGCTGACGCCGGAGGAGCGGCTGACGCGCGCGCGGGCGGCGCTGGACATTGTCGGCCTGGCGGAGCGCGCGGGGCACTTTCCGAGCCAGCTCTCCGGCGGCCAGCAACAGCGCGTGGCCATTGCCCGGGCGCTGATGAACCGTCCCGCGATTTTGCTGGCCGACGAGCCGACCGGGAATCTAGACACGCGGACCAGCGTCGAGATCATGGAGATCTTCCAGCGGCTGAATGAGCAGGAGGGGCTGACGCTGGTGGTCGTGACGCATGAGCCGGACATCGCCCGCTTCGCGCGCCGGATCATCACGTTCCGCGACGGCCGCATCCGCCGCGATGAGCCGGCGGAAACCGGGCTGCGCGCCGAGACGGTGTTGGCGCAGTTGCCCCTGGAGGCGGACGCGGACGGGGAGTAGCCATGGACCTGCGAGCCATTTTGCGGATCGCCATGCGGGCGCTGGCGCGCAACAAAATGCGCTCGGCGCTCACCATGCTGGGCATCGTGATCGGGGTAGCGGCGGTGATCGCCATGATCGGCGTGGCCCAGGGCGCCAACCAGCAGGTGCAAGACCAGATCGCTTCCATGGGCAGCAACATGCTGTTCATCGCCTCGGGCAGCCACCAGGCCGGGGCGGTGCGGATGGGCTGGGGACAGACGCGCACGCTGACCCATGGGGACGAGGTGGCGATCGAGCAGCAGGTGCCGACGGTGGCGGCCGTGGCGGCGGGGGCCTCGACCCGGGCGCAGGTGGTCGCCAGCGGCAACAACTGGGGCACCAACATCACCGGCACTGAACCCTCTTATTTCTCGATCCGCAACTGGGATTTCGCCGCCGGCGGCCCGTTCACCAGCGAGGACGTGCAACTGGCGCGCAACGTCGCCGTGCTGGGGCAGACCGTGGTGCAAAACCTGTTTCCCGACAATCCTGATCCGGTCGGCCAGACCATCCTGATCGGTGGCGCCACGACCGGCATGGCCACGCCCGGCTCGGCGGCTGCCGCCTCCAGCACCACGAATGCCGCCGCCGGCGGCGGGCTGTCGCCCAACCTGCCGTTTACCGTAGTCGGCGTATTGCAGGCCAAGGGGCAATCCGGCATGGGCCAGGACCAGGACGACGTGGTCTTCATTCCCTACACCACGCTGCAAAAAAAGATCTCCGGCCAAGACTGGCTCAACTACATCGTCGCCTCCGCCGTCTCCAAGGACGCCACCGCCACGGCGCAGGAGCAGATCACCTCCCTGCTGCACCAGCGGCACCGGATTCCTCCCGGCCAGCCGGACGACTTCATGGTGCGCAGCCTAGCCGATGTCGCCGAACTGGCCAACACCGCGGGCCAGATCATGACCTGGCTATTGGGCAGCATCGCCTCGGTCTCCTTGCTGGTGGGCGGGATCGGCATCATGAACATCATGCTGGTCTCGGTGACGGAGAGAACGCGGGAGATCGGGATCCGCATGGCCGTGGGCGCCACTGACGAAGACGTGCAGCGCCAGTTTCTGCTGGAATCCATTCTGCTGAGCATCGTGGGCGGGGTCGTGGGGATCGCCTTGGGCTTGGGGATTTCCTACTTGGTGGCGGCCTTGACGCATTGGCAGGCAGCGAACTCGGCGGAGGCCATTGTTCTGGCCGTCGCCTTCTCCGCCGCCATCGGCATCTTCTTCGGTTACTACCCGGCCCACAAAGCGGCGCGCATGGATCCCATCGAGGCCCTGCGCTACGAATAGCCGACCATTGCTTGGCGCGGGCCCAGCGCGGCTACGCCGCGCGTCCCGCTTTTGCGCCCGGCTGGCCCGGGAACCCGGCCCGCCGCAGCCCAGCTGACGCCTCGCCGGGGGCCGCGCCGCGGGCTCAAGCCCGCGGCAACACGCCCTGAAGGGCGTTCCACGGCTCCGGGCCTTACCGGCGGTTATTCGACCGCCGGAATGTGGTGTTGCTGCATCAACGCGTTCAGCCGCGCCAAGCCCACTTGCCGCCTCCGGCCCCAGGCGGTCAGCACGCGGTTCAGCGTGGCTTGCGCTTGCTGATATACGGCGTTGTCGGCGACGGTCGGAGCGGCGTCGGCGGAATCCACATCTTGGGTCAGGGTGGCCAGCGTGCCGTTGAGCACGGTCAGTCCGCCGCCTTTGGCGCCGGAGCCAAAGGGATTGGCGCTGGAGCCCGCCGTGGCCTTCGCTTGCGCATCCAGCTGCCGCGCCGCCGCCACCACCGCCGCCGCGCGCGGGTTGCCCGCCAGCCGCTGCCGCAAGGCCGCCAGCCGGGCGCGCAGGCGCCCGATGCTCTGGATGGTTTGGTAACTCGCCGCCAACGCCCTCCGGATCTTCAGTTCCAGCGCCAGTTGCTGCTGCAGCGCGGCAGGGGCGACGTGGACGCGCGGATCCATCTTGACGGTCAGCGGCTGGGTGTAGGTCGTTCCGTCCACGGTGAGCTCGACCCGATAGCGCCCGGGCAAAACCAGCGGCCCTTGCGGCATGCGGAACGAAGCATGCGGTGTGGCGGCGATCCAGTAATTATCGCTGCGGCCGCTCGTGGGCGGCGGCGCGTAGCGCAGGCCCCACACCCAGCGGTGCATGCCGGCGGTGGTGGGCAATGCATGCGGCCGCGTCTCCCAGTAGGCGGCGACGTTGGGCGGTTCCCGCGGCGGCGGCGGCACCGCGACAGTGCTGGAATAGCGGCGAATCACCTGGCCCCGCGCATCCAGGAACGTCAGCGTCACCGCACCGCTGGCGGCGCGCGGCAAGTAGTAATCCACGATCGCGCCGGTCGGCGGATTCTGGCCGGTGGGCGTGGACTTGGGCAGCGGGGTGTCTTGGTTCTCGTTGGCCCGCACACGGATCGCCGTCGCCGGCGGGAACAACTGCACCTTAGCCGCAGTGTCCGAGGTCAGATGGCGCAACAGGCTGTAATCGTCGAGCGCCCATAGCGCCCGGCCATGCGTGGCCACCACCAGGTCGTTGTCGCGAATGGCGATATCGCGAACCGAACTTACCGGCAGATTCAACTGCAGCGGCTGCCAATGGCCGCCGGCATTGAAGGAGACGAAGATGCCGCGCTCGGTGCCGGCGAACAGCAGGCCGGGTCGAACGGGATCCTCGCGCACGCAGCGCACGAAATAGCCGCGGGGAATGCCGGAGGAGATCTCCGTCCAGTTCCGCCCGAAATCCGTGGTGCGGTAAATGTAGGGCCGGTGGTCGTTGGCGCGGTGCCGGTCCACGGCCGCGAAGGCCGTTCCCGCCTGGAAATGCGACGCCTCAATCAGGCTGATCTTGCTCCATACCGGCAAGCCGTGCGGGGTGACGTTGCTCCAATGCCCGCCACCATCGCGCGTCAGCCAAATCAAGCCGTCGTCGGTACCCGCCCAGATTTCGCCGTTCTTCACCGGCGAAGGGGCGATGGTGTAGACGACGCCGCGATTTTCGCCGCCCTTGTACAGCCGCGCTTCGGCGGGATCGCTGGGCATCGGCTCGCGGTTTTGATACAGCGTCAGGTCGGGGCTGATTTGCCGCCAACTATGCCCGCCGTTGTCGGTGGCCATCACGTACTGCGTGCCGAAATAAAGCGTGTGCGGATCGGTGGGCGAGAAGACCAGCGGGTTAGTCCAGGTGGAGCGGTATTTGTCCGTGCCGGGCCAGGGCGTGACGATCGCCACCTGCCCGGTCACGTTGTTGTAGCGGCTGACGGCGCCGCCGTAGCTGCCGGCGAAGATGATATTGGGATTCAGCGGATCCGGCGCGACATAGCCGCTTTCCCCGCCGCCGATGGAATGCCAGTTGCGAAAACTGATGCGGCCATAATCGCCGCGGCTGACGATGCCCACGGTGCCGCTGTCCTGCTGCGCACCATAGATCCAGTACGGCCAGCGGTTGTCGGTGATGACGTGATAGAACTGCCCCAGGGGCTGGTTGTACCAACTGGACCAGCTTTCCCCGCCGTTGACGGTGACGGCCGCGCCTTGGTCGGCGCCCAAGATCATGCGCCGCGGGTCACGGCGGGAGATCCAAAGAATGTGGTAATCGTCGCCGCCGGGCGAACCCTTGAGGGCGGTGAAATGGCGGCCGCCATCCACCGAGTGGTACAGGGCGACATCGCAGATGTACACGCCGTTGGGATTGCCCGGCTGCGCATACACGCCGCTGAAGTACCAGGAGCGGCTGTCCAGGCGCGGGTCGGCGCTGACCTCCTTCCAGTCCTTGCCGTAGTCGTCGGAGCGGTACAAGCCGCCCTGCTTGGCGGCGATCAAGGCGAAGACGCGCCGGCCGCCTTCCTGGTAGGCCACGGTTAAGCCAATGCGGCCCCACGGCCCGGCGGGCAGGCCATGGCCGCGGATCTGGGTCCAGGTGGCGCCTTCGTCGGTGGATTTATAAATGCTGCTGCCCGGCCCTTGCGTCGGGGGATATTGATTCCAGGGTGGGCGCACCGCCTGCCACAGCGCCGCATAGATGATCCGCGGGTTGCCGGGATCCATGGCCAGGTCAATGCCGCCGGTTTGGTCATTCTTGTACAGCACCTTGCGCCAGGTGCGGCCGCCATCCGTGCTGCGGTAGATGCCGCGCTGCGGATTGGGCGCGTAGGCGCGGCCGAGCGCGGCGACCAGCACGATATCCGGATTGCGCGGATCCACGACGATGCTGCCGATGTGCCGCGTGGCCGCCAAGCCGAGGTGTTGCCAAGTCCGGCCGCCGTCGGTGGATTTGTACACTCCGTTGCCATAGGAGATGTCGGAGCGCATGTCGGCTTCGCCGGTGCCGACGTAAATGACGTTGGGATCGGAGGGAGCGACGGCGATGGCGCCGATGGAAGCGATGTTCTGGTGGTCGAAGATGGGATGCCAGGTGCGCCCGGCGTCATTGGTCTTCCAGACGCCGCCGCCCACGCCGCCGATATAAAAGACATTGGGATGACCCGGCACGCCGGTCACCGCCAACACGCGGCCGGAGCGGAACGGACCCACCAGCCGCCAGCGCAGGCCGGAGTACAAGCTGGCGGGGATTTGTTGCGCCGCGGCGAACGACACCGCGGCCACGACGAGCAGGCTGACGAGCAGGCTAACCGGGAGGAAGGGGCGGAAGGTAGTGCGGCGCACGGGCTTCATGGCGCGAGGATAGCAAAAACCCGGCCCACCGCGGCATTTTTGGCCGGGCCGGCAACTGCGCCTTGGGCGGTGCGGTGGGGCGCGGGCCGCCGGCCCGCAGCGCCGGCGGCAGCCGCGGCCCATCCGGGCGAGCGCACACAACCGAGGCCGCTTGCGCCGGGGGACCGGGAGCGCCCCGCGCCCCCAAAGGGCGTGGTCCAGGTATGCTGGGCCGATGGCGGAACGGGCGACGGCGGTCGTGGTGGGCATCGCCGGCGGCTCGGGCGCCGGGAAAAGCTGGCTGGCGCGCCGCCTCTGCGCCGGCCTGGCCGAACGCGCCGCGCTGCTGGAACAAGACTGGTACTACCGCGATCTTTCCGGCTGGAGCGCGGCCCAAATCGCGGCGCACAACTTCGATTGCCCCGAAGCCGTCGAGTTGGATTTATTGGCGCGCGATCTCGCCGCGCTGCGCGCCGGCCGGCCCGCGGCGGCGCCGCGCTACGATTTCGCCACCCACCGCCGCGCCACCGCGCCGCCCATTCCGCCGCGGGCGGTGATCGTGGTCGAGGGCCTGTTTGTGCTGGCCGCCCCCACGCTGCGCGCGTTGCTCGACTTCAAGGTGTTCGTGGACGCGCCGGAGGAGCTGCGCCGCCAGCGGCGCCTGGCGCGGGACCAGGCGGAGCGCGGCATCGGACCCGCCGCCGCCGAGCGGCAGTTCGCCGCCACCGTCGCCCCCATGCACGCGCACTGGGTCGAACCTAGCCGGCGATGGGCGGATTTTGTCGCCGCGCCGGAGGCATTGGAGTCCGCCGCCGCCGCGGTGCTGCGCTGGCTGGATGGCCACGGCGCCGGCTAAATCGCAAGCCGGTGTTACCTCTCAGGTCCGCGCCCGGCTGCGCCCGCCCTCGCGCGTACCTATAATTCTGTTCTGGCGCGTCACAATTGCAGTTCCTGGACTATTCCCCTTGGCTGACATTGAAGCTCCCTCTCATGCCGGACGCAACGTCGTCCTGGTGCTCATTCTTCTCGCCATCATCGCCGGCGCCGTCGTGCTGACCCGCGGCGGCACGCCCACGGTCAGCGCGAAACCGTGGCCGCAAGCGGTGGGCCAACAGGTCACGCTGCGCTTGACCGTGCGCGATGACATGGGCGTACGCGCGGTCCGCGTCTACTACCGCCAAGGGGGCAAAATGCTGCCCGTGGCGCGCGCCGGCGCCGGCGGCAGGCACTGGCTGACCGCTCCGGCGGCGGAGCGGCAGGTGACGCTGGCGGCCAAGATCGGCGCCCGCGACGTTCCCGGACTGAAGGATGGCCCGGCGGTGCTGGTCGTGCATGCCGTCGCGGGCAATCTGCGGGGTTCGGCGATTACCCTGCGGCGCAGCCTTCGGGTGCAGACCCAGCCGCCGGTGATTACCCCGCTGACCACGCAACAGTACATTCATCAAGGCGGCTGCGAAATGGTCATCTACCGCCTCTCCGAGCCGGGCGGTGCCAGCGCCGCCGGGGTGAAGAGCGGCGTGCAGTTTGACGGGCATTATTTCCCGGGCTATCCCGTGCCCGGCGGCGCCAAGGGCACGCGCTTCGCCACGTTCGCCATGCCCTACAATGCGCCGCTGACCGCCGTGCCCCGCCTGGTGGCGCAAGACGAGGCGGGCAATCGCACCGTCTCCAATTTCCCCGTCGAGACCTTCGCCAGCCACTACCGCACCCGCACCTTCAAAATCACCAACGCCTTCATCTCCCGCGTGGTCACGCCCATCATTCGCAACACACCGGGACTCCAGATGCCCTCCACCCCGCTGGGGGAGTTCTTGCTGGTCAACGGAGAGTTGCGCCGGCGCGAGGCGCGTGAACTGGCCCGCGTCAGCCATACCAGCGTGCACCGCTTCCTGTGGCATGGCGGGTTCTTGCCGCTGCCGCATTCCGCCGTCGAAGCGCGTTTCGCCGACCACCGGCTGGACACCTACCGGGGCCAGGTGGTGCAGCAGGATTATCACTTGGGGTACGATCTGGCGTCCGTCGAGCACGCCCCCATCCCCGCCGCCAATGCCGGCCGCGTGGTGTGGACCAAATATTTTGGGATCTACGGCAACAGCGTGCTGATTGACCACGGCTATGGCCTGATGACCCTTTACGGTCACATGAACGATTTCTCCGTCAAGCCCGGACAGATGGTCGCCAAGGGCCAAATCATCGGTCACACCGACTCCACCGGCCTGGCAACCGGCGACCACCTGCACTTCAGCGTGCTGCTGGATGGCGTGCAGATTAACCCGGTGGACTGGTGGGACGCCGGCTGGGTCAAGTCGCGGATCGAGGCCAAGCTGAAGGCCTATGGCGACACCGGGGCGCCGATTACCGCAGTGGCGGGCGAGTGAGCGGCCGGCGAACCTTAAGGTTGGCTGAAACCCGACTCCGGAATCATCCGTCCCAGTATCTGGCGTTCGGGCGCTTCTGTTGTGCTCGGACCGGTCGTGCCCATCCCAAGATGCCGCTCTTCCCCCGGTTCCGATGCGCCCGCGCCGTGTTCGCCGGCGTCCTGCTGGCCGGCGCCCTCCCGGCGCTGGCGCTCACGCCGCCATCCCATGGCGGCTCCCAGCGCGCCGGCATCCCGCCGACCGTCGCTGCCCTGGGCCTGCCCGCCGCCGCGCAGCCGGCACCATTCCCGCGGCCGCCGCTGCCGGCCACGCCGGCGCGCCAGGTGACGCTGGGCCAAGCCATCGCCTTGGCCCTGGCCTTCAACCCCAGCTTGCGGGCCGACGCCATGGCCGTTCCGGAAGCCGAGGCCAATCAAATCACCGCCTCACTCCGCCCCAACCCGGTGTTCACCTGGGACGCGCTGTTCGTCCCCTATTTCGATCCGGACAAATTCAACCGGGCCTTCCTGAACAATTCCTCCGAATTCGACGCGCTGGTCGGCTACACCTTCGAGCGCGGCGGCAAGCGCCAGCGGCGCATGCAAGCCGCCCAGGAGGTCACCGCCGTCACCCGCTCCGACGTCGCCGACGTCCGCCGCCGCCTCGGCTTTCAGGTGGCGCAGCAGTTCGTGGCCGTGTTGCTGGCCAAATCCACCTTGGCCTTCGCGCGCCGCGACCTGGCAAGCTTCAACCAAACCATCCAGGTCTCCCGTGCCCGCTACCAAGCGGGCCAAATCAGCGAAGGCGATTACCTGAAGATCAAGCTCCAGCGCCTGCAATTCCAGACCGACGTCTCCTCGGCGCAACTGAACCTGGTGCAAGCCCGCGCCAGCCTGCGGGCGGCGGTGGGTGACGCCGCTCTGGCGCGGAACTTCCACGTCATCGGCCATCTGGTATTCACCCCCTTGCACGGCGCCGCCGACGATTATCGCGCCCTGGCGCTGAAGAACCGGCCCGACCTGCGCGCCGCCCGGCAGGGCATCACCGCGGCGCGCGGGCAATATTTGCTGGCCAAGGCCAATGGCAAGCGCAACCTGACCGTGACCTTCGGCTACACCCACGTCAGCGCGGCCAACACCGGCAGTCTGACCTTCAACATGCAGATCCCCGTGTTCAACCGCAACCAGGGCAACATCGAGCACGCCGCCTACGCCCGCCTGCGGGCGCGGGACATGGCCGACGCCGCCCGCCAGTTGGCGCTGATGCAGGTGAGCCGGGCCTATGACGCCGCGCGCACGGGCGCCAGGGTGGTGCAGCTCTACCAAAGCGGCTACCTGAAGCAGGCGCGGGAATCGCGCAGCATCAGCTCCTACGCCTACACCCGGGGCGCGGTCAGCCTGCTGAACTTTCTCGACGCCGAGCGCAGCTACCGCAGCACCGAACTGGCCTACCGCCGGGCGCTGGCGGCCTACATGCTGGCGCGGGAGCAATTGATGGAGATGGCGGGAACGAGGCACTTACCATGACCCAGCCCTACCGCAACCCGAGGCCCGCCGGCCGCCGCGCGCCGCCGGCTCTGACCACCATCTTGGCCGCCGCGCTGGCCGCCACGTGCGGGCTGCTCCTGGCCGGCTGCGGCCACGACGCCAAGGCCGCCCCCGCCTTCACCGCCACCACCACGGCCGCCGCGGCCAACGTGCATCCCTCGCTGTTCACCGTGCCGCGCAACCAATGGGGCCATTTGCAGGTGGTCACCATCGCGCCGACGACCATCACCCGCACGCTGCAACTGCCGGGCACGGTGGAGTACAACCAATTCCGCACCACGCCGGTGCTGACGCCGGTGGGCGGCCCGGTGGGGCGCATCCTGGCCGTGCCCGGCGAATGGGTTCGCGCCGGCCAGCCGCTGTTGGAAGTCCGCAGCCCGGATTATTCCGGCGCGCGGGCGGCGTATCTGAAGGCCAAGGCCGCGGCGCAATTGGCGCGCGAGAACGAGCGCCGCGCCCAGGATTTGTACGAACACCACGCCATTGCCCAGCAGGCGCTGGAGCAGGCGCAGGCCAGCCAAGCGCAGGCCGATGCGGCGCTGCAAAACGCCATCGCCGCGCTGCACGTGCTGGGCATCACCGATCCCGCCCGCGTCAGCGGCCAGGCTTCGCCGGTGCTGCCCGTGGTGGCGCCGATCGCCGGCATGGTGGTGGCGCGCGATGTCGCCCCCGGCCAGCTGGTCTCCGCCGGCAGCCAGGTGTTCACCATCTCCGACATGGGCAGCGTCTGGGTGCAGGTGCACGTCTATGAGCGCCAGCTCGGCGTCATCGCCGTCGGCCAGCCCGTGGCGATCACCGCCAGCGCCTATCCTGGCCGCGTCTTCCACGGCCGCATCTCCTACATCGGCGCCACCCTGGACCCCAAAACCCGCACCGTGCAGGCGCGCATCGTCACCGCCAATCCCGGCGCCCGGCTGAAGAACCAAATGTTCGTCACCGCCGTGGTGCGCGCCGGCCGCATTGCCCACGCCCTCACCGTGCCCAACTCCGCCATCCTGCGCGACAACGTCAACCATCCGTTCGTTTACCTCGCCACCGCCCAGCGCGGGCAGTTCCGCCGCCGGTTGGTGGACATTGGCCCCAGCCAGAACGGCAGTACCCAGATCCTCGGCGGCTTGAAGCCCGGCGACCGCGTGCTGGCCCAAGGCGCCATCTTCATTCAGTTCGCCAGCCAATTGCAGGATTAATCCCCCACCCGTACCCCCGCCGATTGCGATGATCCACCGCCTGGTTCAACTCGCCCTCCGCCAGCGCTTCATGGTGATCCTGATCGCCTTGCTGGTCGCCACCGGCGGCATCATCTCCTTCCGCCGCATGCCGCTGGACGCCTATCCCGACCTTTCGCCGCCAATTGTCGAGATCATCACCCAGTGGCCGGGCCACGCCGCCGAGGAAGTCGAGCGGCTGGTGACGCTGCCCATCGAGCTGTCCTTCAACGCCACGCCGCACATGGTGTACATGCGTTCGATCTCGCTGTACGGCCTGTCGGACGTGACCCTGACCTTCAAGAACGGCACGGACGTCTATTGGGCCCGCGATCTGGCCTACCGCCGCATGATGGAGGCCTCGCTGCCGGCCGGCGTGGTGCCCACCATGTCGCCCAACTCCAGCCCCAGCGACCTGATCTACCGCTACGTGGTCGAAAGCCCCGACCGCTCGCCGCAGGAGCTGAAGACCATCCAGGACTGGGTGCTGTCGCGCGACTACAAATCCCTTCCCGGCGTCGCCGATGACAGCGGCTTCGGCGGCACGGTGATGCAATATCAGGTGCTGCTCAACCCCACCAAGCTCTACGGCTACGGCTTGAGCGTGGCCCAGGTGGACGCGGCCCTCGCCGCCAACAACGCCAACACCGGCGGCGGCTTCTATTCCCGCGGCGGGCAGTTCTACTACGTCCGCGGCATCGGCCTGGTCCGCGACCGCAAGGACATCCGCAACATCGTCGTCGGCAGCCACGACGGCGTCCCGGTCTACATCAAGGACGTCGCCAAGGTGGTCATCGGCCACGCCCCGCGGCTGGGCGAATACGGCTTCCAAAACAACAATGACGCCGTCGAAGGCGTCATCATGATGCGCACCGGCGATCAGACCCAGACGGTGCTGCATCGCGTCGAGGCCCTCACGCACCGCCTCAACCACGGGCTGCTGCCTCCGGACGTCAAGGTCCTGCCCTTTTACGACCGCATCGGCCTGATCCACCTGACGCAGCAGACCATCGAGGGCAATCTGCTGCGCGGCCTGATCCTGGTCTTCATCGTCCTGCTGTTTTTCCTGGTCAGCTTCCGCGCCGCGGTCATCGTCTCCATCACCATCCCGCTGGCGCTGCTGTTTTCCTTCATCCTGCTCCACGGCGAGGGCATCGGCGCCAATCTGCTCTCCATCGGCGCCATAGACTTCGGCGTCATCATTGACGGCACCGTCGTCATGATGGAGAACATCTTCCGAGAACTGGGCGAGCGCCAGGGCACGGACTACAACCTCTTCGAGGTGATCGCATCGGCGGCCAAGGAAGTGGACCGTCCGATTTTCTATTCCGTCGCCGTCATCATCGCCGGCTATCTGCCCATCTACGCGCTCACCGGCCCTTCGGGCAAGCTGTTCCATCCCATGGCCGACACGATGGTCTTCGCGCTGATCGGCGCCCTGGCCGTCACCCTCACCCTGGTGCCGGTGCTGACCTCCTTCTGGTTCACGCACGGCGCCAAGGACAAGAGCACGCGCGTTTTCGAGTGGATCAAGCGCTTCTACGCCGGCCGCCTGCGCTGGGCGCTGAAGCATCCCTGGATGATGGTCGGCGGCACGGTCGTGCTCTTCGCCGCCACCATGTCGCTGGTGCCCTCCATTGGCGGCGAGTTCATGCCCCATTTGGATGAAGGCGCGCTGTGGGTGCGCGCCACCATGCCGGATTCCATCTCCTGGCGCGAAGCCGCCAAGATCTCGCCCCAGATCCGCGCGGTTCTTCGCTCCTATCCCCAGGTCACCTACGTTGGCAGCGAGCTGGGCCGCCCCGACGACGGCACCGACTCCACCGGCTTTTTCAACGACGAATTCTTCGTCGGCCTTCGCCCCTATAACGACCCCAGCTGGCAAAAGAGCGTGGCGCACAACAAGAAGGCGCTGGTCGCCAACATGCGGCAGCGGCTCTCCGCCTTCCCCGGCATCATTGTCAACTTCACCCAGCCCGCCGAGGATGCGGTGGATGAGGCGCTGACCGGGTTGAAGAGCGCCCTGGCGGTCAAGATCTACGGCCCGAACCTGCAGGTCCTCCAGCGCAAGGCGCTGCAAATCAAGCAGGTGCTGGCGCATGTGCGCGGCTTCACCTCGCTGGTGGTGATCCGCGAGCTGGGCCAACCTAGCCTGTTGATCCGCATTGACCGCCGCAAGGCGGCGCGCTACGGCATCAGCATCGCCGACGCCGAGGACGTCATCCAAGCCGCCATCGGCGGCCAGGCGGCGACCCAGGTCATCCAGGGCGAAATGCTCTTCGACCTGGTGGTCCGCATGGAGCCCAAATACCGCCGGAGCGCGCAGGCCATCAGCCAGCTCCAGGTCGCCGACCCGGGCGGGCGGCTGATTCCGCTGGACCAGATCGCCACCATCAAGGAGGAAAACGGCGCCTCCTTCATCTACCGCCAAAATGGCCAGCGCTACATCGGCGTGCAGTACAGCGTGGTCGGCCGCGACCTGGCCCACGCCGTCGCCGCCGCGCAGCAGGCGGTGCGCCGGCAGGTGCGCCTGCCCTTCGGCTATCACGTCACCTGGGGCGGCGAATACGGCGAGTACGTCGCCGCCAGAAAACAGCTCTCCGTCGTCGGTCCGCTGGCCCTGGCCCTGATCTTCCTGATCCTGTTCTCGCTCTACGGCAACGTCAAGTTCCCAGTGGCGGTCTTCCTCAGCGTCGTGCTCACCGAGCCCATCGGCGCCATTCTGGCCCTCAAGCTCACGCACACGCCGTTCAGCGTTTCTTCCGGCATCGGCTTCCTGGCCCTGCTCGGCGTCTCCACCGAAATGGCCGTCATCATGGTTAGCTACGCCAACCAGCTGCGCCTGGAGGGCAAAAACATCGCCGACGCCACGCATGAGGCGGCCATGCTCCGGCTGCGCCCCATCCTGATGACCGCCCTGGTCGCCTGCCTGGGCCTGCTGCCCGCCGCCACCTCCTTCAACATCGGCTCCGACAGCCAGCGGCCCTTCGCCATCGTCATCGTCGGCGGCATGCTGATGCCCATGCTCCTGGGCTTCTTTATCTACCCCGTCTTTTACCAGCTCTTCGCCCGCGACGGCGACACGCTCAAGGTCTGACGCCGCGGCGGCGCGCAGGCACTAGCCATCGACCGGGACGGCGATTGGGGCTTTGATCACGTTCTCGACCTCCGCGTAAAGGTCAACCCTGGCGGCAACCGGCTCGATCACGCGCAGGGAAACGATGAGCGCGTATCTCGCGAGCCGCGTTCGCACCGCCCCCTCCGCAGCCATTTTCCACCAGCCGGACGCCGGAAAGACGGCAAGGAGGTCGCGCCGCGCGAGGGCGGCCGCGTCGCCCTCCCAGATGTCGGAGTGGATCGAGCCGTGGTTGCGCAGCTTCCCGTAGCTCCACGGCTCACCCTCCGGCCCGTCCTTCACCTTATCCGCCAGCCGGTTGACGCGGGAATTAAACCGCGCCTCGGTCTCATCGGAGCGCTTGAGCTCGAAGCGAAGTTGGTGCGACGGATATTGGTATTTGCCGAAACCGCCCCGCCGACCCGGCTTGGGCTCGATGAAGTAAGAAAGCGTCACGCGGAGTTGCACCTGCAGCCCAGCCAGCTCCCGTAGATGAGCCGCCGGCCAGGGCAGCTTGTATAACACCATATCGCCCGCCTTCCCCTCGGCGGTAAACGGCTGGAGGGCGTGCTGGCCGACCAGCGTCACCTCGTCGGCAAAACTGGACATCGCAAGCTGGGGATCGGGCGCGCCGTATCCACAGCGCCGGAGGGTGAGCTCGCGGGAGGCCATGGTCGTCCCGGCGGAGGCCGCCATGGTCGGCGTCCACGAGGCGGAATGCACGACGAGGCCGCGCACGGTTTCTGGCCAATAGTCGGGGTATCTCTCCCAAACCTGCGCCGCGAGGCGCGCCGCCAGCGCTGCGGCGCCGCTGGTGTCGCCGAAAGTACCGAACGGTGCGCCGCCCGACCCCTGAGGCCGGGCGGTGAGGAGCTGGAGGCTGTCAGCCGGGTCGATCGCCGTGCCGTCTGTGGCATAATTACCCCCCTCCATAACGACGTCCGGCTTAATCGGCGCGACCCTGGAACCCGTCCATGGCACCGACGTGCGGCTTGTCGGCGAGAGGCCGCCGGGGGGCGCCACGGGCAGCCAGCCCGCGTAGCTGGGGTCGGCCCCGATCTGGTCTTTCTCGGTGAACGCCCCGACGGTGAGTGCGTTCCACGCCTGTGCCGGGCTCTCAACCGGGTCAAGGTCTTTCCCCGCCGGGTAATTTGCGGCCGTGCGCCTGTTGCCGGCGCACAGGATGAACAACCTCGCCCCGTCGCCGCTGCCGAAGCACAACTGGTCAACGGTACCCGACCACGCAGTCGGGAACCCGTCGTTGGCCTGCCCGGTCTTGTCGGTGACCGCCATGCAAAATATCCGTCGCCGCTGCGGATGGGCCACCGCGGGTCTCGCGGCGGATTCTCGCGTAATCGCGCCATACTGCTCCGGGTGATTTTGGCCGGTAGGGGGAAGAATGCGGACCGACTCAAGCCGGTGCGTAAGCGGGATCAGCCCTCCCGCAAGCAGCGGACGCAAATCGCCGAAGAGGGCGAGGCCCGCCATGCCCGTGCCGTGGCCCGGTGCCGGGCCAGCCAAGTCGTCCACCGGCCAGGCGGGCAGATAGGCGTGGACGTCGCCCTGGTTCACCGCTGGCGTGAGCAGGGGATGGCCGCGGGTTACGCCAACGTCGAGCAGGCAAACCGCCGTGTCCCCCAGTCGTGGGCGTAGCCGAGCCCTGAGGTCGTCGGCCAGCCCCGCTTGCTCCCGCTGGTCCAGGCCCAGAATCGCGGGGTTCTCTGGGAGCGCCAACTCGTGGACCGCACCGGTTGACCGCATCCATTCAGCAAGCGCGTCCTTCGTGGCCCGGGCGAGAACCACAACGCTGTCGGGAAACTGAAGCTCGCTACCACCCGCGACGTGTACCCCGAAGCGCCCCGCGGCCCCACGGGCGTCGGAATGCTTGTCCCTGTCGAGCCACACCTGCCACCAGGTCGGGCCGGCGCCCGCCGGAAAGTCCCCGGGGCGGCCCGTGAATATATCCTCGGGCCCGGCGAAGGCGAGCGACTCGACGTTGGCGATCAGCCGCTCATTCCTCGGCCGGCCCTTTTTTGTTTCCTTCGTTTCGTACGCACTCAGTTTCCCCTCCAGCCACGCCTCCGCGCGGCCCGCAGGGACGATCACCGTCGCGGCGACGCCCAGGTCGCCGCCCCCCGCCGGAAGAACGGCGGCCAGCTCGGCGCCCGAGGAACCGAGGCTCGCCAGCACTTCCGGATCCTCGGTGGAGAGCCGGACGGCGAGGTAGTTGTTCTCGGCAGCCGGCGCAGCCCTCTCGACCGCTGCCCTCAGCTCGCTGCGAATGCGCGCCGCGTGAGCGACGCGGTCCCGTTCTGGGGGGCCCGGCCGGCCGCCGCCGCCCTTCGCCCGGAACTTCGTGCGCAGCCCGGGCGGCGGAAGCGGCAGGTGCAGGCGCTCCGGTCCACTCGGCAACGCTAGCTTCTCCCGCCACCCGCGCCGGGACGGTAAGCGCGACGCCGCTCCTCGATCGCAGCCAACAGATCGGACTCCCGAATCGTCTCTGCGCCGCCCAATACCGCCAGCTTTGCCGCCTCGTCACAGGCGCGTGCAATGTCTGCTTGCGAGAGCCCATCCGCGGCCTCCGCGGCGGTGCCGAAGTCGAGTGGCCCCGTCGGGAACCCCGCCAGACGGTTCCGGATGACCTCCCCGGCTTCGGGGCGGCTTGGGAGCAGGTACTCGATGACGTCGTCGAAGCGGCGGAACAGGGCGGAGTCCAGCAGATCCGGGTGGTTCGTTGCTGCGATGATCAGGCCCGGCGACTCGGCGGAATCCATCATCTGAAGGAAAGAGTTGAGGATCCGCCTCACCTCGCCGACGTCGTTCCGCTGGTCCCTGCGCGCGCCGATGGCGTCGAACTCGTCAAAGAGGTAAACGCCAGATGTGTGCGCCATCGCGTCGAAAATTACCCGCAGCTTTGACGCGGACTCACCCATGAACTTCGTGATCACGCCCTCTAGCAGGACGGTTAATAGCGGTAGGTGCAGCTCGCCGGCCAGCGCGCCGGCAGTCATTGTTTTCCCGGTTCCCGGCGGACCCAGCAGTAGGAGCCGGCCGCGCGGGCGCAGCCCCTTCTCCCGCAGCCTGCGCGCCTGCCGCTGCTCCAGCACGATCCGCTGCAACCGTTCCCGCGTCTCCTTCGCTAATACCATAGCCGACAGGCGGAGGTCCGGTGTGGACACGGAAACGAGCCCCGCCAGCTCCGGCCGCGGCTGCATGACCAGCAGGCCGCCGCCGCCTGGCCTCTGCGCCTTGGCCTCGTCAATCGCCGCCTTCAGCTCGGAGGCCACGCGCTGGTGCCCCAGCCGGGCCTCGCGGGCGGCCACCTGCATCGCCCTGGCGTAAAATTCGCCGTCGTCGCCCCGTGCGTGGCTGCGCAGGAGCGCGATCATGTCCCTGGCGGTGCCCATGGCATGCCCAGCATGGCACGGTGCGCGCTGGGATACCAGCGGCGGCACGGGGCTGGCGTTTCCCTTCCGGTGACACGCCGCCGCCGTAAACCGCTATGCTGGGTGGGCCCGTCCTATTTCACGGGAATCCATGCAATCCGCCACCCAGCCGCCCTCGCCCGCGCTGATTCAGCAAACCCTGTCCGGCTGTCAGCGCGCCTTCGCGCTGAAGACGGCCATCGAACTGGATCTGTTCTCCGCCATCGGCGCCGGCGCCGCCACCGCCGCCGAATTGGCGCAAAAGCTAGCCATCGCCGAGCGTGGCGCCCGCATTCTCTGCGACTTTCTGGCCGTCGCCGGCCTGCTGACCAAATCCGGCAACCGCTACGCCCAAACGCCGGACACGGCGATGTATCTTGACCGCCGCTCGCCCGCCTATCTCGGCTCGGTGGCGGAGTTTCTGCTCGGCCCGGAGCAGCAGCGCCGCATAACCAATCTGACCGCCGCCGTCCGCGCCGGCGGCAACCCAGAGCCCCAGCCCATCGCCGACTTCCCCGGCTGGGTCACCTTCGCCCGCGCCATGGCGGCGTACATGGCCCGCCCCGCGGAATTGCTGGCCGAGCGCTTCGGCCCGGTGCAGGGCCGCATTTTGGACATCGCCGCCGGCCACGGCCTATTCGGCCTGGCCTTCGCCCGCCGCTCTCGATCGGCCGAGGTTTTCGCCCTGGACGCCGCGCCGGTCTTGGAAGTGGCGAAGGAAAACGCCGCCCGCGCCGGCCTGGCCGCCCGTTACCACCTGATGCCCGGCGACGCCATGCAAATCGCCCTGGGCGAGAACTACGAACTGATCCTGCTGACAAACTTTCTGCACCACTTCGACGCCGCCACCAACGTCGCGCTGCTGCGCCGCATCCGCGCCGCGCTGGCGCCCGGCGGCCGCGTCGTCACCCTGGAGTTCGTCCCCAACCCCGACCGCGTCTCCCCGCCGCCGGCCGCGGCATTCAGCCTTACGATGCTGGCCAACACCCCAGCCGGCGATGCCTACACCTTCGCCGAGCTTCACGCCATGTTTTCCTCAGCCGGATTCGCAACCATCGAGGAGCATCCACTCGGCGAAAACATGGAAACCGCCCTGCTCGCCCACGCCGGCTAACGCCGCCCGCGCCGAACCCACCGCGATTCTTCGCCAGGAATAAACTCGCGCCGAGGGCTGGCGGCCCGTGCCTACGGAATGGGGTGCAGCGCCGCCGCGCCGGCGGCTACGCCGTCCGCGGCGATATGCGCATCGAAGCTGGCCAACGCGCCGCGGTGCTTCCGCGCCAGCGCCAGAAGGTAGGTATCGGTAACCTGCGCCGACCGCAGCAGGCTCTCGCCGCGCACCCACCGCCGGTCCAGCAGGGAAATGTCGTCCGGCCAGAATTCGTGGCCGCGCAAGGCGAGCAGCTCCGCCAGCAACGGCGCCACCGCCGCCGGCGACCCCGGAGTGTTCGGGTAGCGTGCATGGCCGACGATGCGCAGTACGCCGTTCTCCGTGATCGGGCAGCTTGCCCAGGCGCGCCTGCCAGCGGCCGAAAACCAGCGATGCGCCCGCTCGTGCAGAATGTGCGCCGGGTCCATCAGCGCGATCAGAACATTGATGTCCAAGAGAAACGCCACTCAGGAGAGGTCCTCGCGCAGCTCCTGGACCAGCTCCGAGGTGACCCTCCGCCCGCCCGGCCGCGCCGGCAGCAAGGGCACGCCGTTGCGCGTCCGGCGGCGCCCCGGCGCGGGTTGCAGCGCCCGCCGCGCCAGGGTGGAGATCATCTCCCCGGTGGTTTTCCCTTGCAGCCGGGCCATTTCCTTGGCCGCCTGCAACACGTCGTCGTCAATGGCCAGGGTGGTGCGCATGCATCAAACATCATACATCCGATGCAGCCCGGAAGCCCCGGGGCCTCCGGCCGATTTCATCGCCGCGATAGATCCCCAGCCGGATCGGCGCGCGCCGCCTCCGCCGCCGCGGCCCGCGCCCGGCAATCGGCCAGCACCTCCGCCGGAATCAGCCGCCGCGCCAACAGCAACAGTCCGGGCAGCAGAACGGCGTCGTCCAAAAAGCCGAGGATGGGAATCGCGTCGGGAATCAGATCCAGCGGGCTGAGCAGGTAAACCAAGACGAAGCGCAGCAGCCACTTCGCCGCCCGCGGCGTGCGCGGGTCGGCCAGCGCCAAGCGATACACCGCAAGTTCCCGCCGCAGCCGCCGCCATAGCCGCGTCCAGGGACGTTCCGGCTTGGCGCCCGCGCCCATGCGGCCAGCATAACGCGGCGGAGCGGGCGGGGCGATAAGCGTCACATGGCGTCGTTCCACCCCGAAGCCGCGGACGGCTTCGGGGGCCCGTAGGGCAGTTCGAGGCGCCACGCTGCGCGTGGCTCGGGCTCCGGCTCCTCACGTACATCCGTGTACGCTGCGGGCCCTCGCTCCGCCCCGCCTCGCCGTGCTCGCCATTTTGCGTGGCGCTCCGCTCCGCTGCGCTTGCCCGGCTCGGGCGTCGCTGGCCGGGCAGGGGTCGCCCGCGGAATTCCGCGGGCTTCCTTCCGCCTGCGCTCGTCTCTTGGCGCTCCGCCGCGGCCTCCCGCTCGGTCTTGGCATCGCCCGGCGCCTGCGGCGAACTCGCGGGCTGCGGCGGCTGCTGAAAGAGGTCCGCAACGCAGGCCGCCCTCGGCGCCCGGCCGTCGCCCAGCAGCGGCGGCCAGCGGAAGCGCCCGGATGTCCGGCGGCTGAGCCGTCGGGCCTCGTCGCACCGTCGGGCTACTTGCCATTACACGGCGACGGGCCGGCCGGCCGCTCGCCCAATATCAAATAGGTCTTCTTGTGCTTGCGGTCGGCGAACTCCACTTTCATCCGGTATTTGTCCAAGCGGTAGAACACCGGCTGATCCAGCGGCAGCAGCCGGGCGTGCCGGTCCTTGGGGCGGATGGTATAGAGCACGTCGCCGGCGCGAAGCGTGTAATCCCGGCACAACATCATCTTGCTCTTGTGCCCGTTCTTGTAGCCGCAGCGGTCGGCCCGCATGCGCAAGACGTGGCCGCGGTGAAACGGCCGGTTGTGCGCCAACAGCGGCAGCACCAGGGCGACAAGCAGCACGGGAGCCAACATCGCGGGACGAAGGCGAAATGGTGTGGTCATTAGTGGCGTCTCCGGTAACAACCGTAGTCGGCGAAACTCCTGCCATTCGCCAGCATGCAATTCTGCAACCAGCCACGCCGGCCCTCCCCGCCGCCTGCAACGTGCCGGTTCGCCGAGGGTTATGCTCAATTATGCGCAGCGCCGCGGGGGCGCGGGCGGCGGTCGGGGGGCGCGGCGTGGCAATTTTTACTCACTTCGGCCCGATCCGCCGGGCGCCGTAGGGCAACGGCCCGGCCCGCCGTCGTCTCCAAACGGGAATGCCGTGCGCTCGAAAAGACGCGATCGTTTTGGGCAACGTCGCCCACGCCGTAGCTTCCAGCATTGTCCTCCGCCGCATGGGCCATCGCCGCTTGGCGTTCTACCTACAAATGGAAGCCCTCGGCTTGTTGGTCCTCGCTTATCCCCGCCGCACCGGCCGGACCTTCCGCCGCTGGCCGCGGGCCATGGGCAAAGCCGGCTCCGCCATCGGCAAAGCGGTGGCCAAGACCGGCCACGCGCTCGGCCGCCTCGCCGCCTAGCGCACCTCCGGGCGCGGAAGCCGGCGGCATGCCGGCGCCCCTTCCGCCAAGAGCAACCTGAGCCGCCCCGGTGGCTGGCTCTGGCCGGCGCCGCCCAGCCGAGGCCCTAAAAGTGATAAGCCAGCTTCAGCGTGTACGCCCGTGGAGTGACGTAGTGCGTTCCGCTGAAAGTGGACAGAAAGTTGTACAGCGCGACCTTGTTGGTCAAATTGACCACCGTTGCCGTCAAGCTCCAATGATGCCCTTCGGCGGGAAATAACCGGTCGTCGCCAACCGCCATGTCGAACAAGCTCCTCGGGGCGATCCGCGGCGGATTGAAGTCGTCGTTTTCGGTATTTGGCGCGGGAAGCGAAATCAACGTCGAGCCAAACTCCGCAACTGGGCAGGTCCCGGGCAGCGCCTGCGTCGGCGAGGCGTACTGCGTGCCGCAATAAAAGCCGCCTTCATATTCCTGATCGGCGGTCATGGGAATGCCGCCGGCGTTGGGAACAATCATCGAAACGCTCGGCACGCCGTTGACCAGCACCGAGCCCAAACAATCGTTGAACGCCTTGGTTCCGTAGCAGGGCGCCGCGCCCGCCACCAAGCCGCTGTCGAAGCGCCAATTGAAGCCGGCCCATTCCCCTCCGGGCAGTTCGTACTGCAAGTGGGTGGTGGAGTTGAACGCCTCGTCGTGGTCAATGCGGAATACCCCGCTGGGCGCCGCCGGATTTTGCCCCGCCCCGGCCACCTGCGGCGTGAAGAAGCGCGCGGCGATGTGGGAAAAGTCAAAGAAGCCCGTGACGCCGTGATGTGGCAGCAGCGTGAACCGCCCCACGAACCCCGGCGTCTTGGATTTAGCCCAAGCGATCGGGAACGTGATCGGCGTGTCTCCCAGCACGCTGAAGTCGTAGGCGTTGCGCGTGTAACTGGCCTGGTATTCGCCGTTGAACACCACCCAGCTCCCGAACTGCTGCTGCAGCCCCAGGTAAAAACTGTTGCGATAGCCCGGCAACACCGCGCTCAGCTGGTTCGACACGCAGCCCAGCATAGGGTTCAGCACCGGCGAGGCGCAGCCCGCGCTGGAGAGCACCAAGTTCTCATTGAAGGGCGTCTCCAGCGTTCGCGCATACGCGCCGCTAAGCACCGTGCCGGTGGCGAAGTGATAGGCGACCCCCAGCCGGGGCTCGGTCTGCGTGGCGCTCGTCAGGCCGTTGTAGAAATCCTGCCGCAAGCCCAGATTGGCGGTCCAGTTGCCCAGGTGCACATCGTCCTCGAAATACAGCGCCTCCTCCTTGATGTCCGCCGTCCCGTTGAACGGATACAAGCTTCCTCCGCGGGTCAGATCGTAGGGCAGCAGGGCCGGATTGAAGTACGGGTACAGCGCCGAGCCCGGCGCGTTCGGGTTGCCGGCGAGGTTGGGCTGATCGCCCGCCGCCGCGCATTGCCCGGGGCTGGTGAATCCGTCCACCGGCGTGTTGGGATCGCTGGCGGTGCTCGCCGTCAGGCAGGGGGCATTATAGGTGGCATCCACGATGCCCAGCCGGTCTTGCTCATTCAGAAACGTCTGCTCCACCATCACCCCGGCCAGAATGGTCTGCGCGCCGCGGCTGTAGGACCAGTTCAAATGCCCGCCTAGATTGGCCAGCGTCCGGTACTGCCCCACCGTTTCCCGCTGCAGGCTTGGCGCGTTCAAATCCGCCAGTGGGTTCGGGCTGGGATAGTAATGGTAGCCGTCCCGCCGGAACCAGGCTTGCAACTCGAAGAGCTGGTCACTGCTGATGATGTGCGTCCAGCTAGGAGCAAAGTTGACCGTCTGAATCATGGAACGCTGGTTCGTCGGCCCGAGCGGCAGGCCGTTGGGACCGTTGATGCCCAGATGCAGGTTGTCGATCGCATTCGGCGTTTGGAACCAGCTGCGCGTATATTCCATGTCCAGGTGGTACAGGTTGCTGTTGGAGCTTTGGAAATCCACCCGGTCGAACAGGTTCTCCTCGTTGCCGTTGTCGTGCAACGCGGTGAACTGCGGCGGATCGAGGAAGCGGGAGGTGTTCAGCCCGCTGGCGGAAAGAAAGTTGCCCCAGGTCTGCCCGCCGTAGCCTAGGTCGAAGCTGGTCGTGCTGGTGCCGAAACTGCCATAGGACACGGACGCATCGCCATGCGGCTTGGTGTCGCCCTCGCCGGAGCGCGTGGTGGCCACGATCACCAGGCTGGTCTTATCCCCGTACTGCGCCGGCGGCGCTCCCTCGATCACCTTCAGCGTCTGCACCGCCTGCACCGGCAGCTCATTGGAGAAGACCTTGCTTTGCTGGTCGGTCACCGGCTGGCCGTCGATGGAAAACGAATTGTCCGCATGGTCGCCCATGCCGTGGAATAGCCCGTTGGAGTCCGCCGTCACCCCCGGCGCCGCCAGCGTCACCAGGGAGCTCAGCGACGACGATGCGCTCTCCAGCGGGATCTTGCTGAAGAGTTTGCGGCTGACGTCGAAATGCGTGGTGGCCGTGTTTTCGATCGCGTTCGGCGTCACCGCCTCGACCGTTACCGTGCTCTTCGCCGCAGGCAGTGGCAGCCGCACCGTCAAATTCACCGCCAACGCGGAGTTCGCCGTGGCTGCGGCGGTGGTCGTGGCGAAGCCCGGCGCCGCGACCGTGATCTGATATTGATCTAGAGGCACGTTGTCGAATCGGAACCGGCCGTCTTTTCCGGTCACCGCGGTCAGCGAAAAGCCGCTGGTCAAGTTTGCAATGTGCACCCGCGCTCCGGCGATGACCGCGCCGGACGGGTCCTCGACCACGCCTTGCACCGTGGTCGAGGTGGCTTGCGCGCACAGCCGCGCGGGAAACAGCAGCAGCGCCAGCGCCGCCAGTCCGGCGGCCGACGCCAAAGCGCAAATCGAAATGGCAGAGCGAGCACGCTTCATGGCCAAGATCTCCTCTTCCCTCGGCGCCGGGGCGCTGCAGCGCGCCGGCGAAATGCGCAGATGGTGCGCTCCACGGCGCGGATGCAAGCGCACCCGGATCGCCGGAGTATGGCTCGGCCGCCGGTTCCTGGACGCTCCGCACAGCGGGGCTGCGGCCGGGCTTTAACGGCCGACAACGGGAGCCCGGCAATGCTTGGGGCATATCCAAGTTGCCGCGAACGGGCCTGCACGCGCGACGGTGCGCGCATAGGGCGCGCCGTCAGGCGCGGCGGCGGTTCGGTTGGTAGGGAAAACCGCTAGGCGGGGAGAAGAATGCTGGGCGGGGGCCGTATGGTCAGCCGGTGGCAGACCGTCGTCTGCGCGCGCCACACCGGCGCTGCCGCGGCCACCTCGCCGACGCGGGAAAAATAGGGCAGCCGCGCTACCGTAATCGGCATCGGCGCGGCGGTGCGGCTGACGTGGCAGAAGAAACACGGGGTCGCGGGATCGGTGCCGATATCCAGCGTGCTGTGAATCGCCTGGTGCGCCGTAATCGCGAACACCAGCACCGCCGCTGCCAGCGCCAGCCGGCGGCGCCAGCGGCTCGTGGAGTTGCGGATGATCGCTAACGGCATACAGACACCTTGGGGGTCAGACGTTCCGCAGCAGGCAGCGGTTCCCTAGATACATGGCTTCCTGGCTGATCGCGTGCCCGCTGCGCGCACCTTCACGGATCCACCCACCGATGGGCGCATCCGTTCCGCGGCCCTCCAACCCGGCCAAAAGTTGTACTCTGAGCGCCATGAGCAAAGTGAGCCGCCGCAAGTGGCTCGGCTCCGCCCTGGCCGGCGCCGCCGCCTTGCCCGCCCTAGAACTGGACGCCCTGGACGCCCAGCCGCCCCGCCGTCAGCGCCGCCAAGTTCCCGCCACCGGCCGCGTCGCCGTCCGCAACCGCATTCATCAGTCCGTCGCGCGCTGGTGCTATCCCAAAATTGCCCTCGATGACCTCTGCCGCGCCGGCGCCGAGATGGGCCTGATGGCGATTGATCTGCTCAAGCCCGAAGATTGGGCCACGCCGCGCAAATACGGCTTGATCTGCGCCATGGGCTACGCCGGCGCCGACGACATTTATAACGGCCTCAACCGCCGCGCCAACCTCCCGGCCATCGAGCGCGCCTTCCGCAAGAACATCCCGCTTGCCGCCAAGCTCGGCGTTCCTTGCGTCATCTGCTTCGCCGGCGCCCGCAAGGGCCGGCCGGATGATGAAGGCGCCAACTACTGCATCGAGGGCCTGCGCCGCCTGACGCCCATCGCCGAGGATCACGGCGTCACCATCTGCATGGAGCTGCTCAACAGCAAAATTGACCACCCCGGCTACATGTGCGACCACACCGCCTGGGGCGTCAGCGTCGCCCGCGGCGTCAATTCGCCGCGCTTCCAGCTGCTCTACGACATCTACCACATGCAGATCATGGAAGGCGACTTGATCCGCACCATCCGCACCAACATGCCCTTCCTGGCCCATTTCCATACCGGCGGCGTGCCCGGCCGCCATGGCTTGAACGGCCATCAGGAGGTTCGCTGGGATGGCGTCATGCGCGCCCTGGTGGCGGAGAACTTCCAGGGATATGTCGCCCATGAGTTCATTCCCCTAGGCAATGATCCTTTAATGTCCCTGCGCCGCGCCGTGGCCCTGTGCGACGTCTAGCCCCGGCGCCCCGACGCGGCGCCGCATAGCAAGGAGAAACCGTACCGATGAATCGCCGAGACTTCCTCAGCCTAGCTGCCGTGGGCGCCGCCGGACTGGCCCTCCCGCGCCATGCCGCCGCCCGCAATCCCTTGGTGCGCCGCCTGGCCTGCAATTCCTGGCCCTTCCGCGCCTACTTCGCCACGCCGGACCTGCGCCATTATCGCGACCCCAAATATCCCCTGTTGCAACAATGGGAGTTTCCCGAGTTCCTCGCCGACACCTTCGGCATTCATCACGTCGAGTTCCTGCCGCAGCATTTCCCCGACACGGCCCCTTCCACCGTCGCCAAGGTCAAGGCTGGATTGCGCAAGGCCCATTCCCGCACCGTCAATCTGATGGGCGTGGACACCCCCGGCGGCATTTACAATCCCGGACTGGCGCCGGCCACGGCTTTGGCCAACGGCCGCCTGTGGGTGGATATCGCCAAGGCCCTTGGCTCACCCAGCGCCACCTTCGTGCTCGATGGCCGGGCTCCTTGGGATCCGCGCGTCGCCGCCCGCAATCTCCGCCCGGTCCGAGACTACGCCCGCGGCCAGGGCATTCGCATCCTGTTCCATAACGACAGCATGCGCCGCGAGTCCGCCGGCCAAATCGTCACCGTCATCCGCGGCCTCGGTTATCACGACGTCGGCACCTGCCCGGACTTCGGCAACTTCGCCCCCAAAAGCGCCGCCTACGCCCTCGCCACGCTCAAACAACTCGCCCCCTACAGCCACAACATCTGCCATGCCAAGGATGGAATCGGCTTCGGCGGCCATTATTACCGCGACAACTTCCCGGCTTCCATGGCGGTCATGAAGGCGGCGCATTTCCGCGGCCATTATTCCTTGGAGTACGACGGCCCCGGCGCCCCCATCCCCCATGTCCGGCGCCTGATGGCCGAAACCTTGGCCCAGCTTTAGCCCGCGCACCCATCGCCGCGGCGACCGCGGCGCGAAGCGGAACCCCGTCCTGGCCGTGTTTGGCCCCTATGCGGCCAGACCAGGACCATCGTTCATGCGACCGCCGCTCTACCGGCGGCGCAGATCCCGTCGCCTTCCGCGCTTTCCACACCGAGGGGTGGAAATCGCGGCACCGGCCTGTGCATGCCCGTGCAAACTCCTCCCCTTGCCAACTCTTTTGCTCGCCGCTCCGCCATCCCCCTGGCGTTTTCCACCGGCAATACCTCCGCCTTGGCAGGGTCCGCCGCGCCCACCCAGCGTTTTCCGCATTTCCGCACCGGCGACGGCGGATACGAGCTATTCTCTTTACACGCACCCAGGTAGAATGAGTCGGCGGCGCCCTGTCCGCCGCGCCTGCCGCAGGGAGACGACGCGCCATGGAAATCACTGTTCGAAAATTTGATCTGCTCCGCGAGTTACTGCTGATGCAGGGCGTGGTGGAGCGCAAGACGACCATTCCGATTCTGTCCAACATCCTCGCCGAGTCGTCCGGCGAGAACCGCCTGCGCCTGGTCGCGACCGATCTGGATCTGGCGATTGAAACCAGTTGTCCCGCCAAGGTCAAGAAGAGCGGCGGCTGCGCCATTCCCGCCCGCAAGCTGCTGGATTACGTTCGCCTTCTCCCCGACGCCGACATCACCCTGAAGCTGATGGAGAACCATTGGGTGCAGATTCGCTGCGGCCGCGCCAATACGCGCATGGTGGGCATGGCCAAGGAAAATTATCCCGCCCTGCCGGCTTTTCCCGCTGGCCGCGTCGCCCAGATCCCCGTCGCTCCCCTGCGCCAGATGATTCGCCGCACCATCTTCGCCATCTCCAACGAAGAAAGCCGCTACACCCTGAACGGCGCCTTGGTCGTCCTGCGCCCCGATGGCTTAACGATGGTGGCCACTGACGGCCATCGCCTGGCCCATGTCGAGAACAACCATGTCGCCATCCCGGGCGCCGACGCGGAGAGCCGCAACCTGGTGCCGAAAAAAGCCATGGTCGAGTTGCAGGAGATGTTGGAGGCCGCGCCGGAGGGCGCCTCGGTCGAGTTTGGCCGGGATGAAACCCATCTGTTTTTCCGCATTCCCGGCCCGGAGGGCCAGCCGCGCGTGCTCAGCGCCCGCCAGCTCACCGGCCAGTTCCCCAACTATGAAGCGGTCCTGCCCAAGGAAAATCAGCGCGCGGTCAGCATCCGCTCGGATGAAGCGGGCGCCGCCATCCGCCGCGTCGCGCAGTTCGCCGATGAGCGCTCGCACGCCATCCGGCTGCGCTTGGAGCCGGACAAGATCGTCCTGACTTCTTCGTCGAGCGAAAGCGGAGAATCGGATGAGGAGTTGGAGGCGCCCTACCAGGGCGAGCCCATGGTCATCGGCTTCAACTCGCAATACCTGCTGGAGTTTTTGCAGGCCGCGCAGAGCGAGGAAGTCGTCCTGCGCCTGAAGGATGAGCAATCCGCCGGCGAGCTTCAGCCCAAGGACGGCGAGGAATACCGCTACCGCTACGTCGTCATGCCCATGCGCATCTGACCCTTGGCCGCCGCCACCCCGGGCCGGTAAGCGCGACGCCCAGCGAACGGCGCGGCCGGGGCCCGTCCCGGGCACGGTTCTGCCGCGGTTCCACCCACGCAAGACGCTGAAAAGTAAACCGGTTATTGCTATCGCCCCGCCGCCGGAACCGGCCCTGTCCATGCTATCCTAATAGGGATAGGAGCCCTCCGCCGGAAGCCGTTTTTCCCCTCCTTCCACTCTCTTCGTTCGCTCCGGCGGGGATCTCTCTTACAGCAGCGAGGGACATTCTGCGTGAGCGCAAAAACCGAAGCCCGGCCCAAACCCGCCCAAATCGAAGAACCTGAAGAAGACGCCTACTCCGCTAGTTCCATTAAAGTCCTGGGCGGCATGGAGGCGGTGCGCAAGCGGCCGGCGATGTACATCGGTTCCACCGGCGAGATGGGGCTTCATCACTTGGTCTACGAAGTGGTGGATAACTCCGTGGATGAGGCGCTGGCGGGATTCGCCAAGCGCGTGGACGTCACCATCCATACCGACAACTCCATCACCGTCGTGGACGACGGCCGCGGCATCCCCGTGGACACCATGGACCTCGACGGCGAAAAAAAGAGCGCCGCCGAAGTGGTCATGACCAAGCTCCACGCCGGCGGCAAGTTCGATTCCTCCAGTTACAAGGTCTCCGGCGGCTTGCACGGCGTCGGCGTCAGCTGCGTCAACGCCCTCAGCGACAGCCTGGACCTGGAGATTTGGCGCGAAGGCTTCACGTGGATGCAGTCGTTCTCCCGCGGCGAGGCCCAGGCGCCGCTGCAAAAGGGCGGCAAAACCAGCAAGCGCGGCACCAAGATCACCTTCCATCCCGACGCCACCATCTTCCAGGCCACCGAGTACAACTTTGACACCCTGGCCAATCGCCTGCGCGAGCTGTCGTTCCTCAATCAGGGCCTGCTGATCACGCTCACCGATGAGCGCACCGACAAAAAGCAGGAGTTCCAGTACCAGGGCGGCATCGCCGAGTTTGTCCGCCACCTCAACCGCAACAAGCAGGTGCTCCACGACAAGCCCATCGCCATGGAAGGCGCCCGCGAAGTCGCCGGCGGCGAGCTGCGCATGGAGATCGCCGTCCAGTACAACGACACCTACTCGGAAATCGTCTTCAGCTTCGCCAACAACATCAACACCGTGGACGGCGGCACCCATCTTTCCGGCTTCCGCTCCGCCCTGACCCGCACCATCAACAGCGTCGGGCAGCAGATGGGCCTGTTCAAGGACCTGAAGGAAAACCTCAGCGGCGACGACGTGCGCGAGGGCCTCACCGCCGTGGTCAGCGTCAAGCTGCCGCAGCCCCAGTTCGAGGGCCAGACCAAGGGCAAGCTCAACTCCGACATCAAGGGCCAAGTCGAGGCCTTCGTCAATGAGAAGCTCGGCGAGTATCTGGACCACAATCCCCCCGTCGCAAAGCGCATCATCGCCAAGGCCATCGAAGCCGCCCGCGCCCGCGAGGCCGCGCGCAAGGCCCGCGACCTGACCCGCCGCAAGGGCGCGCTGGATTCCGGCGGCTTGCCCGGCAAGCTCGCCGACTGTTCCGAGCGCGACCCCGAGCGCTGCGAGCTGTTCATCGTCGAGGGCGAAAGCGCCGGCGGCACCGCCAAGCAGGGCCGCGACCGCCGCTTCCAGGCCATCCTGCCGCTCAAGGGCAAAATCCTCAACGTGGAAAAGGCCCGCTACGACAAAATGCTCGGCCATGAGGAGATCCGCGCCCTCATCACCGCTATGGGCACCGGCATCGGCAAATCCGCTGAGGATCTGGACTACGCCAAGCTCCGCTACGCCAAGGTCATCCTCATGACCGACGCCGACGTGGACGGCAGTCACATCCGCACCCTCCTGCTCACCTTCTTCTTCCGCCACATGCAGGAGCTGATCCGCCGCGGCAACATCTACATCGCCCAGCCGCCGCTCTATAAGCTGAAGAAGGGCAAGTCCGAGCAGTACATCAAGGACGACAAGGAGTTCGTCCGCGTGATGATGAAGCGCATCACCGAGGACCGCGTCGTCCGCTACGGCGAAGGCGCGGCCGTGCTCGAGGGCGCCGCCCTGACCCGCTTTCTCGTCAGCCTCAGCGAGTATTATCCCTTCTTCGACAAGGTGGACAAGCGCTTCCGCGACGCCGCCGTCACCGCTGCCGTCATCCGCTCCGGCCTGGAGAAGAAAGCCGACTTCGAGGCCGAGGCCGGCGTCAAGGCCCTGGCCGCCCAGCTCAAGCCCTTGCCCAACGTCAACGCCCTCGCCGCCGCCCGCGATGAGGAGCACAATCTTTGGGAGCTGCGCTTCCAGGACCACAACCACGCCGCCCGCTGCGTCAACTGGGAGCTGGCCGCCTCGCCGGAGTTCCGCCAGGCCGTCGCCAAGTACAAGGTCATCCGCGAGTTCAACCAGCCGCCCTTCTTGGTCTCCGACGGCGACCCCAACGCCATAGTCACCAAGAACGACGGCCGCGAGCTGCTGGACTTCATCCTCAGCGAAGGCAAGAAGCTCTTCAACGTCCAGCGCTACAAGGGCCTGGGCGAGATGCGCGCCGATCAGCTCTGGGAAACCACCATGGATCCCGAGCGCCGCACCCTGCTCAAGGTCCATCTCGACGATCTGCCCAACGCCGAGGACATGTTCACCACCCTCATGGGCGAGGACGTCGAGAGCCGCCGCAAGTTCATCCTCGACAACGCCCTCGACGTCAAAAACCTCGACATCTAGCCCCCGTGCGCGTGCGGCTCCGCCGCGCCCCCCGCCGCGCTCCCAGAGCAGGAACCCCGCCGCTCCGCCGCATCGGCAAAATGCCGGCGGCGCAAAGTGCGCGCCGCGCAGTGTCGGAATCCCGGGCCAGGGCGCCCGGCATTGCGCTGGGGTTGCGCCTTTTTGCCCCGGGGCGATGCCGGCGCGGGATGGCTGGAAACATCCGCAATGCGGCCCGCCCCTGAACAGCATACGATAGCTGCGGACTCATGCATCCCAATGCATATAGAATGTGCTTAATGATATGCGCACCACGCTCGACATTCCGGAGGACCTGCTGACCGAGGCGCGGGAGTTGCTCGGCTTCAAGTCCAAGACCGACACGATCGTACTGGCGCTGCGGGAACTGGTCCGGCGGCAAAAGATCGAGGACCTCAAGTCCATGTTCGGGGGCACCAAGCTGGACGTGGACCTCGGCAAATCCCGCCGGCGCCCACGGTGATCTGCGCCGACACCGCGGTCTGGATCGCGGCCTTTCGCAACCGCCGCAGCCCGCAGGCCCGCGGCCTTGAGCCGCTGCTGGACGCGCGGCGGATCCTCCTGCCGATTCCCGTGCGTCTGGAACTGCTGGCGGGTGCTCGCGGCGAGCAAGCCGCCCGCCTTCAGGACCTGCTCTCATTTCTCCCGCTCGCCGCGCCAACCCCGACCACTTGGCGCCGCGTCGAGGACTGGCTCACCCCAATCCGCGCCGCCGGCCAGCGCTTCGGCTTCGCCGAGTTGCTCATCGCCGCGCTCGCCGCGGACCACGATGCCGCGGTCTGGTCCCTGGACGCCGATTTCCAGCGTCTGGAGCGGCTGGGTCTGGTTCGCCTCTACGTCCCCGCGCACGCCTAGCCGGGCTCTCCGCCCGTTATCCTATTCCTATGCCGCGAATGGTGCATTGCGTGAAGTTGGGCAAGGAACTCCCCGGCCTTGAATCCCCGCCCTGGCCCGGCGAGTTGGGCCAGCGCATCTATGAAAACGTCTCCGCCGAGGGCTGGAACCTGTGGCGCGAGCACGCCAAGATGCTGATGAATGAATATCGCCTCGCTCCCTGGCAGCCCGAGGCGCAGAAGTTTCTGAATGAGCAATTGGAGCAGTTCTTCTTCGGCCCCGGCTCCAACCATCCCCCCGGCTTCGTGCCCGGGCCCCAATAAGCAGCGCCGCCTCGCTCCACGCCGCGGCAGGACCGCCGCTGTCGTCTCTAGCGCGCTGCGCCGGACGACGTGGGACCGCCGTCCCGGTTGCCGGCGTTCCCGTGGAGTGGGCGTTGGCTCGTGCGCGGGTCCGCGCCAGCCGGCCCGGCGCCGACTATTCCACCGTCACGGACTTCGCCAGGTTCCGCGGCTGGTCCACGTCGCAGCCCCGCCGCACCCCGATGTGATACGCCAGCAGTTGCAGCGGGACCGCCTCCAAAATCGGCAACAGCAACTCCGGCGCCGAAGGAATCTCGATGGCGTGGTCCGCCGCCGCCCGCGCCTCGGTGTCGCCCTGGTTCACGATCGCGATCACCTGCCCGTCCCGCGCCTTCACCTCGCGCAAATTGCTCAGCGTCTTCTCGTATCGCGTCACCGATCCCGCGTCGTCCGGATCCCGCGCCGCCAGCACCACCACCGGCAGGTTCTCGTCAATCAGCGCGTTGGGCCCGTGCTTCATCTCCCCCGCCGGGTATCCCTCGGCATGGATGTAGGAGATCTCCTTCAGCTTCAGCGCCCCTTCCAGCGCGATGGGATAATGAATGCCCCGGCCCAGGTACAGGAAATCCCGGCAGCGGTGGAACCGCCGCGCCAGCGCGCCGTAATCCTCTTCGCTGGCTCCGCCCCGTCCCGCCGCCGGGTGCAGAATCGCCTCCAGCTTCCCCGGCAGCCGCTCCAGTTGCTCCATCAGCTCCGTCGCCGCGCCCGCCGCCAGCGCGCCCCGAGTCCGGCCCAAATACAGCGCCAGCACCAGCAGCGCCGCCAGCTGCGCCGTGAACGCCTTGGTCGAGGCCACGCCGATCTCCGGGCCGGCGTGCGTATACAGCGTGCCGTGCGCTTCGCGCGCCAGCATCCCGCCCACCACGTTGCAGATCGCCAGCGTCTTCGCCCCCTGCTCCCGCGCCTGCCGCAGGGCCGCGATCGTGTCCGCCGTCTCCCCCGACTGCGAAATCAGCACCACCAGCTGTTCCGGCCCCACCAGCGGGTCGCGGTAGCGGAACTCGCTGCCGTAATCCACCTCCACCGGCACCCGCGCCAGCCGCTCGATCATGAACTTGCCGGCCAGCGCCGCGTGCCAGCTCGTCCCGCAGGCCACGATCCGCAGGCTGGAGAAGCGCCGGATTTCCTCCTCGCCGATCTCCATCTCGTCCAGGAACGCCTCGCCCCGGTCCAGCGACAGCCGCCCCAGCAGCGTGTCCCGCACCGCCCGCGGCTGCTCATAGATCTCCTTCAGCATGAAATGCTGAAAGCCGCCCTTTTCCGCCAGGATCGGGTCCCAGGTCACGCGCGTCACCGCCCGGTTCACCGGCCGCCCGGCGAAGTCCATCAGCCGCACCCCGCCGCGCGTGATCACCGCCAAGTCCCCGTCCGCCAAGAAGAACACGTCCCGCGTGTGGTGCAGGATCGCCGGCACGTCGCTGGCCACGAAATATTCGTCTTCTCCGAGCCCGATTACCGCCGGCGGCCCGTTGCGCACCGCCACGATCTTTTCCGGATCCTTCACCGAAACGATCGCCAGCGCGTACACCCCCGTCAGCTCCCCCACCGCCTGCCGCACCGCTTCTTCCAGCGGCTGCCCCGGCCGCGAATAGCTCTCGATGAGGTGCGCGATCACCTCCGTGTCCGTTTCCGTCCGGAACTGGTGCCCCTCCGCCGCCAGCCGCCGCTTCAGCGTCAGATAGTTTTCGATGATTCCGTTGTGCACCACCACGATCTCGTCGTGGCAGTCCCGGTGCGGATGCGCGTTTTCTTCCGTGGGGCGTCCGTGCGTCGCCCAGCGCGTGTGCCCGATCCCGTAGCTGCCGGTCAGCGGCCGCAGCCGGATCGCCTCTTCCAGATTGCGCAGCTTCCCGCTCGCCCGCCGGATCTCCAACTTTGGAGCGTCGCCGTTCACCGCCGCCGGCACCACCGCGATTCCCGCCGAGTCGTACCCCCGGTACTCCAGCCGCTTCAGCCCGTCCAGCACCACCGGCACCACCGGCTTCGCGCCGACATATCCGACAATGCCGCACATACCGCTACCTCCCGCCGCCCCGCGGCGTCATGCTACTGGCTTTCCGCTTCGGGCAGCACCACCCGGAACTCCTCGATCACCGGATTGCTCAGCACGTCCCGGGCGATCGTCTCCGCCTCCTGCCGCGCCGCCTCCGCCGTATCCGCCGCCAGCTCCAGCTCGAAGAACTTCCCCTGCCGCACCGCTTCCACCGCGTGGCCTTGGCGCGCCAGCGCCGCCTGAATGGCCTGTCCCTGCGGATCCAGCACCGTTTTCTTTAGCGCGACATAAACGCGGACTTGCATGAGTGGAGATGCTGTATTTTACCATCCGCCCGCCCGGCAACAGATCCTGCAACGCCCGTAGCCATCCGTAGGAGGAATCCCGCGGCGGCCGTTGCTCGCAAGGCGGGCCGGCGCGCGCTGGGACTTGGCCGACCAAATCGCCACTGTCTCCGTGCGGCGGCTGCGTGCTCAGCTCGGCGCCATATCCGAATCCGACCTCCGGGCCGTGGAAGACGCAATCTTGCGGCACTTGGCCATCCGGCGTTAGCTGCTCCCGCGCGCCCGCTCCGCGCCGTGTCGCCCGATCTTCGGCGGCAGCCGTGATAGCGTAAATCGTGGCCGAACCGAAACTGCCGACCCGTTCCGAAGATTTCTCCGAGTGGTACAACCAGCTCGTGCTGCGCGCCGAATTGGCTGACTATGCCCCCGTCCGCGGCTGCATGATCGTCCGCCCCTACGGTTGGGCCCTGTGGGAGAACATTACCGCCGCCCTCGACTCGCGCTTCAAGGCCACCGGCCACGTCAACGCCGCCTTCCCGATGCTCATCCCCCGCAGCTTCATCGAGAAGGAAAAATCCCATGTCGCCGGCTTTTCCCCCGAACTGGCCGTCGTCACCCACGGCGGCGGCGAAAAGCTCGAGGAGCCGCTGGTCCTCCGTCCCACCTCGGAAACCATCATCGGCCACGCCTACGCCAAGTGGATCCGCTCCTATCGCGATCTGCCCATCCTCATCAACCTTTGGAACAACGTCGTGCGCTGGGAGCTGCGCACCAAACTCTTCCTCCGCACGCTGGAGTTTTATTGGCAGGAGGGCCACACCGCCCATGCCACGCTCGCCGAGGCCGAAGCCGAAACCCGCCAGATGCTCGACGTCTACACCGATTTCGCCGTCAATGAAGCCGCCATCCCCGTCATCCCCGGCCGCAAGTCCGCCGCGGAGCGCTTCGCCGGCGCCAATGACACCTTCTCCATCGAGGCCATGATGGGTGACGGCAAGGCCCTCCAGGCCGGCACCTCCCACAACCTCGGCCAAAACTTCGCCAAAGCCTTCGAGATTCGCTACCTCGATCCCGCCGGCGAGTTGCAATTCTGCTGGACCACTTCCTGGGGTCTGTCCACCCGCTTCGTCGGGGCCATCATCATGGTCCACGGCGATGACCAGGGCCTTATCCTCCCGCCGCGCCTCGCCCCCCACCAGGTCGTCCTCTGCCCCATCTTCAAGAACGACGCCGAAAAAACCGCCGTCCTTGAAGCCGCCCACCGCCTCCGCGCCGAACTCGCCGCCGCCGGCGTCCGCGTCAAGCTCGACGACCGCGACAACGTCAGCCCCGGCTTCAAGTTCAATGATTGGGAGATGCGCGGCGTCCCCCTCCGCATTGAGCTCGGCCCCAAGGACGTCGCCCAAAACGCGGTCGTCCTGGCCCGCCGCGACCGTCCCGGCAAGGAAGGCAAATCCTCCGTTCCCCAGGCCGGGCTCGCCGCCGCCGTCACCGCTCGCCTTGCCGAGATTCAGCAGTCCCTGTTGGACCGCGCTTTGGCCGAGCGCCGCCGCCGTACCGCCGAGCCGAAGGACTACGCCGAGTTCCGCCAAGCCGTCGAAGCCGGCTTCGCCCTGGTCCCCTGGTGCGGCGACGCCGCCTGCGAGGCCGAAATCAAGGCCGAAACCAAAGCCACGCTCCGCTGCATCCCCCTGGAGCAAGAAAAGGGCCCCGCCGGCCACTGCGTCAAATGCGGCCAGCCCGCCGCCGAGCGCGCCTACTTCGCCAAGGCCTATTAGCGGGGGTCACGGGGTCGCGCTGCCTCGCCGGCTTGGGGCGGGCCGCCTTGCGGGGTTCCGCGAGCTTTCGCGGTGACTTTTCACGCCGGCGTGGCTCGCCGAGCCAACGGCGCGACCTTAGCGCCGCCATCCGCGCGGCCGTTATCCGGGACCAGTCGCCGCGCCCGTCCGCCGCGGTTTCTCGTCCCCATTCAGCCCCCCGCCCATTAGCATGGAATAGGCGAAGCGCCTGTCGCGGGTACACTCAGCCGCAGCCCACTCCCCATGCGCCTACGCATTTTCTGGATCGGCAAAACCAAGGACCCCGCCGTCGCGCTCTGGACCGCTGAGTACCTCAAGCGCATCTCCCGCTTCGCCCAAATCGCCGCCGAGGAAATCCCCACCCGCGGCGGCACCAGCGCCGCCGAAGCCGAATTGCTGCGCCGCGTCGCCCAGCATCGCGCCCGCCTGGTGGTGCTTGATCCCGGCGGCCGCCGCCTCGACTCCCCGCAGTTCGCCGCCTATCTCGACGGCGCCTTCGCCCAAGACGGCCGCGAGCTGGCTATCGCCATCGGCGGCCCCGACGGCTTCTCCTCCGATCTGCGCACGGTCGCCCTGGACAGCCTTTCCCTTTCCCCCTTGACCTTCTCCCACGAACTCGCCCGCGCCATGCTCCTCGAGCAGCTCTACCGCGCCCTCGCCCTCCTCAACCACCACCCCTATCCCCGCTAGCCGGGAGGTAGGCGCGTGCGCCGATCGCCCCGCCGCGGCGCTACCGCCGCCATGGGAGCTCCGCCCGCCGCTGCCCGGCGGCCCACATTTCCACCCGCCCGTCTTTCCATTGCAGCTCGCCGTCCGCCTCGCCCCCGTCGCCGAACAGCCCCAGCGCGTACCGCGTGCTCAGCCGTCCCCGCGCCGGCAGCCAGGCATACGTCGGCGTGCCCCACAAATCCGACTGGCGCAGCAGGTTTCGCCGGCTCGACGGGAAAGGACTCGCCCCAAACTCCAGCCCCCGGGTCCATGTCCGCCCATTCCATGGCGCCGTTTCCCGCGCTTCCCGCTCATCCCAAATCCCCAGCCAAGGAAACGTTGCCCGCGGCCACACGTACACCAGCGTTTGCCCCAGCCGGCGATTGCCCGCCAGAAAATATCCCCACTCCGCCTCGGGCTGGATGCGAAACGCCGCGAACTCGCTCGCCGGCGCCGCGGGCAGGCGGCGGTAATCCGCCCGTTCTCCGTCCCGAGCCGGCATCCACGGCCACGCGCCCTCGCCGCCGGGAACCAACCTTGATCCCGTGCCAAGCGGCTGCGGAAAGGCCTGTCCCCGCTCGGCGTTCACCGCCAGCCAAAACTCCCCATCCTCCAGCCAAGGCGGCCCCAGCGTGACGTGTTGCTGCCAAGCGATGGGCCGGTCCCAAATTCCCAAGTTCGTCACCGTCTCCTCGACCCAGGCCAACCCGCCGTCTAGCCGAATCCGCCGTTCCACCGCCATCTCCGACCGCGCCGCCATGCACCGGCCGACCAAGCCCACGCCGGCTTCCGCCGTCCACTGCCAGCGTTGCGTCCCGAAAAACCCGTGCGTCAGCACTCCCGCCGCCGTCTCTTCCGCCGACGGTGTGCCGAACAAATCCAACGCCAAGTTATGTCCCAAGATGCTGGCCAGCGTCCGCCCTTCCGGCGGCCCGCCATATTCCCCCGCCACCATCGCCTCCGTCACCGCCTCCGGCTCATGCGAGGGCCACGGCGGCGCCCATAGCGGATTCACCGCCTGCGGCCCGCCCGCCTGTAGCGCCGCGATGTGCCCGCCTCCCGGCGCCACCGCCACCGCCAACTCTCCGTTTCTCAGCCACATCACTTCCCGACCATTGCCAAGCCGTCCCGTTTCCATTGCGTATACCTGTCCCTAATTTGCGCCGCTACGCCCCAGGATTTCGCTTGCCGAGCCGCCTCGCCATGCTACACTGCCCTTTCATGACCGCCCAACTCAGTCCGCGATTTTGGTATTACCGTAGCGGCGGGAGGGGTGTGTCGTAGCCTAGGTACCAAGGCGAACGATTCCCTGGGCCCGCTGAAGCCGCCAGCTTCAGCGGGCCTTTTATTTGTCCGGAGATCCTCATGCTGCTGCAACTGCGACCCCAAACCCCCGCCACCGAACTCGCCGCCCTCTGCCACGAGCTGTCCGCCGCCGGTCTTGCCGCCGCGCCCGTTTCCTTTTTTGCCGCGCCCATTTGGCGCCTGGAGCCCGCCGCCGGTAACTTGCCAACCACCGCTCCCGGCCGCGCCACCCTGGATGCGATCCTCCGCCGTCATCCCTGCGTCGCCGCCGCGTTCTCCGGCGATTTCGAGCTCGCCAGCCGCCCCTTGCGCCCGGAGGGAACCCGCGTTCGCGTCGCGACCCCTGGCGGCGAGCTTGCCATCGGCGGCGATGAGATGGTCGTCATCGCCGGTCCCTGTTCGGTGGAAAGCTGGGAACAGATCCGCGACACCGCGGCCGCGGCCGCCGCCACCGGGGCCCGCCTGCTCCGCGGCGGCGCGTTCAAGCCCCGCACCTCCACCTATTCCTTCCAGGGCCTCGGCCGCCAAGGACTCGAACTGCTGGCCGCCGCCGGCCGCCACGCCGGCCTCGGCGTCGTCACCGAGGTCATGGCCCCCGAGGATGTCTCCCTCGTTGCCGGCTACGCCGACTTGCTCCAGGTCGGCGCACGCAACATGCAGAATTTCCCGCTGCTGAAGCGCCTTGGCGAGCAGCGCAAACCGGTGCTGTTGAAACGCGGCGCGGGCGCTTCCATCACCGAGTGGCTGGCCGCCGCCGAGTACCTCCTCGCCCGCGGCAACGACCAAGTCGTCCTCTGCGAACGCGGCATCCGCACCTTTGAGACCTATACCCGCAACACCCTCGACATCAGCGCCGTCGCCGCCGCCAAGGAACTGGTGCACCTGCCCGTGCTGGTGGATCCCAGCCATGCCACCGGCCGCCGCTCGCTTATCGCCGCGGCCTCCCGCGCCGCCGTCGCCGCCGGCGCCGATGGCCTCTGCGTCGAAGTCCATGTCCGTCCCGAGGAGTCCATCTCCGATCGCGAGCAAGCCATTTCTCCGGATATGTTCGCCGCGCTTATGTCCAGCCTCCGCCCCCTCGTCGCAGCCTGCGGCCGCTCCCTGGCGCCGGCTTCGGCCCGCGCCGCCGCGCCGCCGCCCGCTCCCGCACTCGCCCCCGCGCCCGATGCAGCCCGCCATGCTGCCCCCGGCGCTGCGGCCGACTTAGCGCGCGACGCCGCGCTGGCTCCGGCGTTTGCCGCGCCGGCGCTTCCCTAGCCGGCGGAAGCGCCGACCGAACGCGGCAGCATCTGACCGCGCACGGAATCCCGCGCCTTTCGCCCCGGGGACAACAAAGAGGCGCGGGAAGGCCGCGAAAGCCCCGGCGTGCCTATGGCCACGGGGCAAGGCCGCGGCCCGCTCCTGGTAAAGGAGGCGGCGCGCCGTGCCGCAGGCGGGGTCGGGGCCCGCGCCCTTCTAAGGTTAAGCCGCGCCTCACCGGCGGTGCAGAATGATACAATCGCCGCCGTTATGTCCGCCACATTCACCCGGGCCCGCCTGCTTCCCGCCCTGTTGTTGGCGGCACGGTTGGGGCTCCCGGCCGCGGCCCAGACGCAAACCATCTCGCTCATCAAGGTTACCGGCTCACGGCATTTCACCTCTCAAGCCATCGTGCAAGCCAGCGGCCTCCGTGTCGGCGGGCCGTTTTCCCCGGCGCTGGCCCGCCAGGCGGTGAATCGTCTCACCGCCACGGGCGCCTTCGCCCACATCTCCTATACCTTCTTTCCTGCCGGCGCCGGCGTCGGCATCCAGATGAAGCTCCAAGACGCGGCGCATTTCGCGCCGGCCGAGTTCGATAACTTCGTCTGGTTCACTCCCGCCCAACTGAACGCCGCCATCGAAAAGGCGATCCCCCTGTATCACGGCCAGCTCCCGGCCTACGGCGGCGGGCTTGCCGATCAAATCGTGCGGCGCTTGGAAGCTCTGCTGGCACGCCGCGGCATTCACGCCACCGTCCAGTACCTCACCAGCGTTGGCGGCGCTGGCCGTGGGCCGGAGGTCCAGTTCTCCATCGTCGGTCTGCGCATCCCCGTGGCCGCCATCACCTTCCCCGGCGCCGCCGCCGCCCTGCAACCGCGGCTTGCAGCCACCGTCCGCTCCGAACTAGGCAGTAATTTTTCCTGGGAAGTGGCTCGGGGTTGGACCCACGGCCCCAGCCGCGCGGTGTATCTCCGCCGTGGCTATCTCGCCGTCCAACTCGGCCCGCCGCGCGTCACGCTGGCGCCCGGCGCGGCGCCGCGGGCGCGGGTGGATGTGGCCCTGCCGGTCCGTCCCGGCCCGGTGTATCACCTCGCCTCGGCCCTCGCCCTTCCGCCGCTGCCCCAGCTTCCGCCCGCCGCGGTCGCCAAGCGCTTCGCCGCGGCCGTACCCGCCGCCGACCGCCAGCCCGGCGCCGTCGCCAACCCAGTCGCCTTGCAGCGCGGCGTCGCCGCCGTCGTCCACCTCTACCACCGGTACGGGTATTTTTCCGCCCATGCCGCGCTCCGCCCCCACTTGCAAAAGGCGCAAGCCCTGGTCACCTACGGCTTGGCCGCCGTACCGGGCCCGCGGTACGCAATGGGCAAGTTGGTGCTCGAAGGCTGGCCGCAATCCATTACCCAACGCCTGCGCCGCCTCTGGAAGCTGGCCCCCGGCCAGCCCTATAGCGGAATCTACACGCGCCACTTTCTGATCACGGCCATTACCGCCATTCGCGCCCAGGCGGTGTTCACGGTGACCGCCGATCCGCGGACGCTCACCGTGGACGTGGCCATCCGCCCCGGCGCCTAATCCAACGCCCCCGCGTCCATTCCGCCCCCGCCCCCTCCGCGGCTTGCCCCGGTAGCCCCGCCGCTCGGCGCTAGACTTGACACATGGGAAAAGGCCACAATCCTCCCCCGCCGCGCGTTTTGCCCACGACGCCGGAACTCCCCGGAAAGGGGCCGCCGCCCCCACCCCCGGCTCCCGACCGCGTTCGCAAGGGAACCTAGGGCAGTTCGTGCGCCAGCCACCCTAGGCTGAAAAGAATGATCGGCAGCGCGGGCAGCAAGACCCAGTAGCCGATGACAATGCACCGGCTTTTGCGAAGGTTCTTCCGGCGGTTCGCCACCAGCCGACGAATCGTCGCCTCAGTCGCCTCTCGGCGCAGATAGGCGAGCCCGCCGGGCCCGGGCCCAAAATATTCCCTTGCCTGCTCCAACCACCTCGCCAGTTCGTCCGGCAGCGGCGCAAAATCGTAGGGCAGAGGGAACAGCGCGCCTAGGGTACGCAGCCCGGAAGCGGCAACTAAGGCCAACGCGGCAATCTGGAATGCCCGGAACCAAACGCCGCCCAACGGCGGCAGCAGCAACGCTCCGTCCACCGCCGCCAGGAAGGTGACCACGGCAAGCCATATGTTGGCCTTCACATCGAGCGAGTCGCTCAGCGCAAGCTCGATCTGGTCCCGGCGCTCCGCCGCCGCCGAAAGCCACGCCAGCTCGTCGTCCGTCACAACCGGAATCGTACGTCGCGCGGCGGCGTTTTACTAGCCCTCAGTACCTTGCCAGCCGCCGCAGCGCCGCCTTCAGTCCCTCCGCGGAGGGCAAGAACGCCGCCTCCAGCGGCGGTGAAAACGGCACCGGCGTATCCGCCGATGTCAGCCGCAGGATCGGCGCATCCAGGTCGTCGAACGCTTCTTCTTGCAGGATCGCGGTGATCTCTCCGGCGATGCCGCCGGTGCGCGTGTCCTCGTGCAAGATCAGCACCTTGTTCGTCTTTTTCGCCGTGGCCACGATCCCCGCCCGGTCCAGCGGCGCCAGCGTCCGCAGATCCAGCACCTCGGCGTCAATACCTTCCGCCGCTAGCGCCGCGGCCGTTTCCACCGCCAGGTGCACCATCGCGCCGTAGGTGATCACAGATAAATCCCTTCCCGGCCGCGCCACCGCCGCCAAGCCCAGCGGGGTCGCCGGCCCATCTTCCGCGATTTCGTCCTTCACCCGCCGGTACAGGTACTTATGCTCCAAAAACAGCACCGGGTTGTTGTCCCGGATGGCGCTCTTCAGCAATCCATAGGCGTCCCGCGCCGTCGCCGGCTCGACCACTTTCAATCCCGGCGTGTGGGCGAAATACATCTCCGGGTTTTGCGAGTGGAACGGCCCGCCGTGCACCCCGCCGCCCACCGGTCCGCGGATCACCATCGGCACCGGCGCGCCCCAGCGGTAATGGCTCTTGGCCGCGAAATTGGTGATCTGGTTGAAGCAGCAGGCGATGAAGTCCATGAACTGCATCTCCACCACGGGCCGCATGCCGGTATAAGCCGCGCCGATCGCCGCGCCGACGATCGCCGACTCCGCCAGCGGCGTGTCCACCACCCGCAGCGGGCCAAACTCGTCCACCAGTCCCGCCGTCGCCTTGAACGCCCCGCCGTAGATGCCGATGTCCTCGCCCAGCAGGAACACCGCCGGGTCGCGGCGCATCTCCTCGGCCAGCGCCTGCCGGATCGCGTCAACGTAAGTGAGGAGCATCGCCTTCCACCGCCGTCAAGTTTGCACTGCCATTCGCCGCTTCCAACGCCGGCGCCGCCGCTTCGAACCGCGGCTGCACCGCATGGCAGCCCGGCTCGCAGTACACGCCGCTCAATGCCGTGTTCCCATCCGGCATCGGGCTGGCCTCCGCCGCCGCCCGTTCCGCCAGCATGAACTGCTCCACCTCCGCCGCCAGCCGCTGCTTCGCCTCCGCCGTCAGCCAGCTCTTTTGCTGCAAATAGCCCTCGAACCGCAGAATCGGATCCCGCCGCCGCCAGAACTCCAACAGGTCCGGCGGCACGTAGGCGGCGGCGTCGTGAATGGCGTGCCCCTTCATCCGCATCAGCTTGCTTTCGATCAGCGTCGGCCCGCCGCCGCCATGCGCCCGTTCCACCGCCCCGCGGCAGGCGTCGTAGACCTGGAGCACGTCGGTTCCGTCCACCATCACCGCTGGAATGCCGTAGCCCCGCGCCCGCAGCGCCAAATCCGCCACCTTGGCCTGTTCATTCAGCGGCGTCGAATACGCCCACAGGTTGTTTTCCACCACCAGCACCAATCCCAGGTTCTGCACCGCCGCGAAGTTGACCGCCTCATGGAACACGCCGGTGCTCTGGCCGCCGTCGCCGATCCAGGTCATGGCCGCCACGTTGCGCCCTTGCAGCCGTTCCCCCATGCAGATTCCGCCCATCACCGGGATCAGGTCGCCCAGCATCGAAATCGGCGAAATCATCCGCCGCGGCCCCAAATCCCCGTAATGCGAGGTGCCGTCCCGCCCACCGGTCGGCGAGCCGGCCTTGGCCATGTACTGCATCATCACGTCCCGCGGCGCGAAGCCCCGCACCAGCAGGCTCCCCTGGTTGCGGATCATCGGCGCCATCCAGTCGGCCGCATCCAAGGCGTAGGCGGAGGCCACCGAGTTGCCTTCCTGCCCCAGCCCGAAATACACCCCGCCGACCACCTGCCCCTGCTTGTACAGGTTCTCCAGCTGCTGCTCCATGATCCGGTTCATCAGCAGGAACCGGTAGATCTCCAGGCACTGCGCCCGGTCCAGTTTTCCCGATTCCCGCAGCGGCGGCGGATCGGTGATCTCCCCCGACCATTCGTAAGCTATCTTGCCCTCGCGCCGCGTCCGGCGAATCGTGAACGCGTGCCGCTCCAGGCGGAGATCCTCAAACCACTCGCGCTCGGAGTTCGCGCCGCGGTCGGCGGCAGTCAGTTCAGGCGACGGTGTCATGGTGAGCCGTGGCGCCGCCCCGCGCGCCAGGTTTTCCCTGCCGGGGGCGCAGCGCCTGTAGCGAGGATACCTCCGCCGTGGCCCGTCCCAGCACGCGGCCGAATTGCCAGGCGACCGCCGCGCGCACCCGCGCCATCTCCACCGGCCGTCCCAGCTCCTGCCGCAACGACGTCACCCCGTGTTCCGCCAGCCCACAGGGCACGATCAGCCGCGTGAACAACCCCAAATCCGGCGCCACGTTCAGCGCAAAGCCATGGCTGGTAACGCCACGGGAAACATGAATGCCCATCGCCACCAGCTTGCGCGCCGGCGGCCCGGCGATCCACACCCCGGTCATGCCCGGCTGGCGGGTCGCCGCCAGCCCGAACCCCGCCGCCACGCGGATATGCACTTCCTCCAACGCCCGCATATACGCCACCGGCCCCATGCCCAGCTGTCGCAGGTCCAGGATCGGATATCCCACCAGCTGTCCCGGCCCGTGATAGGTGACGTCGCCCCCGCGGTCGCAGACCGCCAGCTCCACCCCTTGCCGGCGCAGTTCCTCCGCGCTGGCCAACACATTCTGGGCTTTTGCGTTGCGCCCCAGCGTCACCACCGCCGGATGCTCCAGCAAAAGCAGCACGTCGCCGATCTCGCCCGCCCGCCGCTGGGCCACCAGCTCCCGCTGCATGGCCTCGGCGTCGGCATAGCCGACGGCGCCCAAATTCACCACCGCGATCGCCATCCCGCCCGCCTATGGCTCCCCGTCGGCGCCCGTTGCCAGCGCCCATTCCCGCTCCAGCCCCAGTGTGCCGCGCCAATGCCGCAGGTAGTCCTGGTCAAGGCCCGCGCCCGCGCCCGCCAGAATCGCAGCCACGTCCCGCCGCTGCCGCTCGGAGCCGCCGCTTTCTTGCGACCACTCCAGCTTGCTCAAGATCACATCTTCCGCCGACGCCACCGCCAGCGCCACGCCCAGCACCTCCAGCGGCCGCCGGCGTCCAAACTCCTCCCGGCTGAACGCACGCTCTTTCCGCAGAATGCAATCCGCTTTCCAGCCGGCGCTGTCCACGATGTTGAACATGCTGCGCTGCCGCCAGGCTTCGCGCACTGCCGCGGCGTCCACGTAGAAATCCGGCGTCAGGCGGTCCGTCAACATCTCGAGCGCCGCCGCGTCGGGAGGATCCACGACGAAGTCCACGTCATAGGTCGTTCGCGGCGCCCCGTAAACCGTGCTCGCCAGCGAACCCGTCAGCATGTAAGGAATCCCGGCGGCGGCGAATGCCGCGACCAGCGCGCGCAGCAGACGCTCCAGCCCGTTCATTGCCCCGCGGGCCAAACGCGGCTCGCCAACGCATCGCCCCATGTCCTCCGCGCCAACTCTTGTCGCGCGCGCTCCAAATCCCATTCCGGATGCCACCGCCGCAGGCCCGCGATCGCCAAATCCTGCGCCGCTTGGCTCATCTCCAAGGCCGCGCGCAGCCGCCCTTCCGGCCCCAGACGCCGCAGCGCCTCTTGCTGCGCTCGCGCCGCCTCCGGTGTCGTGTCCCGCTCCGTCACGGCTTCAACATAGCACGCGTAAATCGAGGCGTTTCGGGAAGGGCCCGAGCGCCAGGGGGCCTTTCGCGGGGGTCGCGCCGTTGGCTCGGGGCGCCACGCCGGCCCGCGCCCATCATTCGCTGCCAGCCCCCGGCCGCCGCCAGCGTTCGGCGCTCCGCCCCGGTCCGCTAGGCGTTGAGCCTCAGGCGTTGATCGTCAGCCCGAAGACCGAATTCGCCGCGTCCAGCACCGCTTCATACAGCGTCGGATGGGCATGCACCGTGCCCATGATTTCATCCGCGGCGACGTTCAACTGCATGCCCAGCACCGCCTCCGAAATCAGCTCCGTTACCATCGGCCCGATCATGTGCACGCCCAGCACCGTGCCGTCTTTTTCATCGGCCAGAATCTTGATGAAGCCCTCATGCGAGCCCAAGATCGTCGCCTTGGAATTGCCCACGAACGGGAACTTGCCGACTCTGTATTTCAGCCCCTTCTGCTTCGCCGCTTGTTCCGTCAGCCCCACGCTCGCCACCTGCGGCTCGCAGAACGTCACGCCCGGAATCTTGCCATAATCCACCGGGTCCACCGCGCGGCCGGCGATATGCGCCACCGCCACCATCCCCTCGGCCGAGGCCACGTGCGCCAGCTGCGGTGTCCCGAAGACCACGTCGCCGATGGCGTAAACGCCGGGCTCGCCGGTGCGCATATAGCCGTCGGTTTTGATGAAGCCGCGCTCCATCTGCACCCCGCTGCCCTCCAAGTTCAACCCCTCGGTGATCGGCCGCCGGCCCACCGCCACCAGCACCGCGTCCGCCTCCAGCACCTGGTCCTGTCCGCCGGCGTTGGTGAAGGCGACCTTCACCCCCGCCGCGGTTTTCTCGATTCCGGCCACGCGTGCGCCGGTTTCCACGCCGATTTTCTGCTTGCGGTACGCCTTCTCCAGTTCCCGCGCGATTTCCTCGTCTTCCACCGGCACCAGCCGCGGCAGCATTTCGATGATGGTCACCGCTTCGGTCCCGAAGCGCTTGAAGATGGACGCGAACTCCACTCCCACCGCCCCGGCGCCGATGATCACCAGCCGCTTCGGCACCGCGCCCAGCTTCAATATCTCGACGTTCGTTAGAATGCGGTCGTCCGCCGTCATTCCCGGCAGCATCCGCGCCGTTGAGCCGGTGGCCCAAATGATGTTCTTGGCCCGGACCGTCTGCTTCCCGCCGTTGGCGGCCACTTCCAGCCGTCCCGGTCCGGCCCACCGCGCCACACCCTGCATCCATTGCACTTTGTTCTTGCGGAACAGAAACTCAATGCCTTTGGCATGCTTGGCGACGATCTGGTCCTTGCGCGCTTGCACCTGTCCCCAGTTGAGCGCGAACGGCCCCGCATCCACTCCCATTTCCTTGGCGTTGCGGAAGGTGTCCAGCACCTCGGCGTTGTGCAAAAACGCCTTGGTGGGGATGCAGCCAACGTGCAGGCAGGTGCCGCCCAGCTTGGGGTCTTTTTCAATGCACAGCGTGGACAGTCCGTACTGCGCCGCCCGAATCGCCGCCCAATAGCCGCCCGGGCCGCTACCCACCACTACAACGTCAAATTCCTGATTGAGATCCGCCATTTTCGTTAGTTCGCCTTTGGGACCACCCTTCATTGTAAACGGCGGCACTAAGGCCGGCCCCGGCCCGCCGTCCGGGCGCGGCCAGCGCCGCCGATCGCACCTCCCGATACAATAGTGAGCAATGGACTTGGTGCAAATCACCCCGCCCAGCCCCGCCGGCCCGCGGCCGGAATGGCTGCGCGTGCGGGCGCCGGGCGGAGAGAACTTCCAGCACTTGAAGAGCCTGGCCCGCGGCTTGGGCCTGCACACCGTCTGCGAGTCCGCCCATTGTCCCAACATCGGCGAGTGCTGGCAGCACCGCACCGCCACCTTCATGCTGCTGGGCGAAATCTGCACCCGCCGCTGCGGTTTCTGCGCCGTGCCCAAGGGCCGCCCCAAGGCCATTGACTACGAAGAACCCCGCCGCGTGGCGGAGGCGGTGCGAACGCTGGGCCTGCGCCACGCCGTGGTTACCTCCGTCAATCGCGACGACGACAACTTGGGCGGCGCCCGCGTCTTCGCCGCCACCATCCACGCCATTCGCGAGCTGGCGCCGGATTGCGCCGTCGAGGTTCTGATTCCCGACTTCAAGGGTAGCGAGGAAGCCCTGCGCATCGTTCTTGCCGCCGCTCCCCGCATCCTCAACCACAATACGGAGACCGTCCCCAGCCTCTACCGCTTCGTCCGTCCCGGCGCGCGCTTTTCCCGTTCGGTGGAATTGCTGCGCACCGTCAAGCGCATCGCCCCACACATGATCACCAAGACAGGGCTCATGCTCGGCCTGGGCGAAAGCCGGAGCGAGCTGCTGTCCACGCTGCAAACATTGCAGGCGACCGGCTGCGACATTTTGACTTTAGGCCAATATCTGCGGCCGTCGCGGGATCATTTGCCCGTCAAGCGCCTCTATTCGCCCACGGAATTCGCGGAGCTCAAACGCGCCGGCCTGGCCATGGGCTTTCGCCACGTCGAATCCGGCCCGCTGGTGCGCAGTTCCTATCACGCCCATGAGCAAGCCGAGCTGAGCGCCGCCCCCGTCGCTTAGCCGTTCCGCCCACGCCGTCGGCTCCGGTCCACGCAGGAGTCCGAACCGGGGCACCCCGCCGTGATCTTTACCGCCCGCGGTCTCCGCGCCCGCCGCCGCGGCGCGGCGCATCCCGGCGGCGCTAGACTATAAGCAGCCCCCCGCCCGCCGCCGTTCCCGCTTCATTCTCGCGTCGTTGCGCACATGCATTGGCGTTCTCATTTGTCTCTCGGCATCGCTGCCGCCGTGGCCGTTGCCGCCGCCGGTTTTCTGTTGCTGCTGGTCTCCAATGGCGACCGCCAGTTCGCTCTGCTCCTGTTTCTGCCCGGCATCTTCTTCGCGGATTATTTCTTTGGGCTGACCAGCGGGCTGACGGCCGTGGGGCTCAGCGTCGCCGCTTCGGCGGCCTATGGCCTGCTCATCGCCCCGCGCATTCCCGTCGCGCTAGCCGAGCGCATTCCGTGGGAAAACGAGATCATCATCCTCATCGCCGGCTCGCTCTGGATTTGGCTCTTCGAGCTGCGCCGCGCCAGCCAATCGCGCGAGGTCGGCGGGCGCGAGCATCTGCGCCAGTTGCTGGCCGCTATGTCGGAAGCGGCGTTCGTCTTCGACAATAGCCTCCGGTTGGTGGACGCCAACGCCGCCGCCTTCCGCTTGCTGGGCCGCCGGCCGGAAGAATTGCTAGGCCGTTCGGCGGTGATCCTGCGCGATCTGGTTCGCCCCTACCGGACCGAGCATGGCGATATCGAGGTGCTCCAGCGTGCTCTCGCCGGCCAAAGCAGCAGAATCGTCCGCGGCAGCTTCGACGAGCCCGCCACCGGCCGCCGCGTGGATGCCCTCGCCAGCGCGACGCCCCTGCGCGACTCGGCGCAAAAGGTTGCCGGCGTACTTCTTTTGGTTAGTGATATCTCCGACCTCGCCGCCATGGAGCGGCGCATGACCGAATTGGAAAAGCATGAAGCCATGGGGCGCATGGCTGCCGGCATCACCCACGACTTCAACAACATCCTGGCCGTGGTTCAGAAAGCCGACGCAGTGCTGGGCCTGATGGAGGGCCGCCCGGAGAGCGAGCGGCGCCGCTACCGCGAAATGCTCCACAACGCCGTGCGCAGCGGCCGGGAAACCGTCGCCCGCCTGCGCGAATATCTCGCCGGCGGCGAAAGCGAGATGACCGTGCTCGATCTCAACGAGGTCGTGCGCCAGGCGATCGAGCTGACCGCGCCGCTCTGGCGCCAGCGCCACAACTTGAAGGTCGAACCCCACTATGGCCAGCCGCCCCCGGTGCGCGGCAGCGCCGTGGATCTGCGCCGCGCCCTCACCAATTTGCTGCTCAACGCCTTCGAGGCCATCGGCGACCAGCCCGGCCGGGTCACCGTGCAGACCGAGCGCCGCGGCGACCGCGCCATCTGCTGGATTCAGGACACCGGCCCCGGCATTCCCTTGGACGAGCAGAGCAAAATCTTCTTGCCCTACCACACCACCAAACCCCGCGGCACCGGCTTGGGCCTCAGCGGCGCGCAGCGCATCGCCCTCACCCATGGCGGCAACCTCACCGTGCGCAGCGAGCCTGGTCACGGCGCCCGCTTCCAGCTCGAGCTGCCCGCGGCCGCCGCCACGGGCGAAGCCGCGGCCCAGCCCGTCCAATCCGCCCCCGCCCACCGCCAGCGCGCCAAAAAGCCCACCGCCGGTTAGCCGTCGGCCGCCGGCGGCAGACCACCGGCGACGCCCAAGCTGCGCGGGTGCGGTCGCCGCTCGCGGTCCAGCGGGCCGCGTAAGCGCGACATCCCACCGGCGGGGCGGGCGCCCGCGCCCGTCCACGAGGCCACCGCTGGAAGTCCCCCAATTTTTATCGCCCCGACCGCTCCGCTGGGGCCGCTGCCCGGCCCGTTCGTCTCGCGCCGTTTGCCCTCCGCTCCGCGCCCCGCACCCCGCGGCTGCCCCGCGAAAACCCTGCTAAGCTTAGAAATCAGTGCCGCAGTGGCGGAATTGGCAGACGCGCATGGTTCAGGTCCATGTTCCGGCAACGGAGTGGGGGTTCGAGTCCCTTCTGCGGCACCACCTCGCAGCCTAGCGCAAGCCCGGCCCGGCGGAGTTGGGCCTACCGCCCTCGCGCGCCAAAGCTGATTCCCAGCACAACCCGCACGCCGGCGGGGCCCAGCCGCTCGACTTTTGTCACCCGGAAATCGGAGGCCGTTAGCGCGTCCAGGAACGGCAGCTTGAGCTGGATCGCCTTGTCACGCCCGCGCCCGCGGTCAGGCCCCGGGTCGTAGTTCACCTCGGCGTTCGCTAAAACAATTCCCCACGATGACCCGATCCGCCGTAGCGTCTGGTGGTCGGGGACGGTCTTCTTGTTGAGGTAGTTGTAGAGCGACGCCGGGCAAACGCCCAAGTTCTTCGCCGCACGCGCGACGCTGCCCGCGAACTTCTTGTCGATTACGGAACGCAGCTTGGCGGAAAGGTCCGCCACCATGCGGAGGTCGGCCGGTCCCTGGGGTTTGCGACCGCGGCGCACGGCTTGCAGCATAGCAGATTTCTATTTAAATAGGCAGTCTATTTAAATAGAATTGATACGATAGCCTCGGATGGGCCGCCTGCGGAGAGCGGGCCGCCCCGTGTCGGGGCCGGGAGGAGCGATGGGCGTCTGGGTCGTTGTCGGAGGTCAGTACGGCTCGGAGGGCAAGGGCAAAGTCGCCGCCACGATCGCAATCGAGGAGCGGATTGACGTTTGCATTCGCTGCGGCGGGCCGAACTCTGGGCATTCTGTGGGCCTGCCGAGCGGCGGGGACTTGGTGCTCCGCCAGCTTCCAACCGGCGTCCTCCGCCCGGGCTCCCGGCTGCTGATCGCAGCGGGCGCGGTCGTTGACCTCGACGTTCTCCGCCGCGAGCTGGACATGCTCGGCCTCGGCCAGGACAGGGTTGGGGTTGACCGAAACTGCGTGGTGATTGAGGGGCGGGACAGGGACACCGAGCGGGCGGCGGGGCTGCGCGAGAGGCTCAGCTCCACCCTATGCGGGGTTGGCGCGGCCGTTGCTAGGCGAGTCTTACGCGGCCCGGATGTGGTGCTTGCGGGAGCGGCAGCCGAGCGGGAGCGATGGCTCCGCCCCTTCATCACCGGGGTTGCGGGCGAGGCCAGCGCCGCGGCGTCGGCCGGGCGCAGCGTGTTGGTCGAGGGCACCCAAGGGTTCGGGCTTTCGCTTTACCACACGGCGTCCTACCCGCACGCGACCTCGCGGGACACAACGGCGGCAGCGTTTCTCAGCGAGGCGGGGATCGGACCCACCTTGGTGACCAACGTGGTGTTGGTCCTCCGGACGTTCCCTATTCGCGTAGCCGGGGCGCAGGCGGGCCCGCTGGAGCAAGAGATCACCTGGGACCAGCTCCGTGCAGAAAGCGGCGCGCCTGGCCCGCTGGAGGAGACCACGACGGTAACGAAAATGACCCGCCGCGTCGGCCGCTTCGAGTGGCCGGTTGTGGAGGCGGCGGCGTGCAGCAACGCGCCGACTGAGATCGCCATCAACGGCCTGGATTACCTAGATTACCGGAACCGCGGCGCCCGGCGCTGGGAGGACTTAACGCCTGCTGCGCGGGACTTCGTTGCGCGAGTCGAGCGGCGCCTCGGCGCCCCCGTTACACGGCTCGGCACCGGACCCGAGCTGGGTTGCGGCCTCACGCGCGCCGGGGGCGCACACGCGGGGCGCGGGTTGGTGGCCTTGCCGGCGTAGGCTTGGGCCAAGGCGTATGAACGAGCGGGAGTCAGAAGCAAAACGCCTCCGGGGCTACGAGCCGATCCTGCCCGACCCGAAGCACCCGGTGTCGGGGGTGCTGCTGCGCGATGAGATCGCCCGCCTCTCCCAAAAGCCCTTCAGGATGATCGATCCGTTCCGCGAGGAGCTGCTCAAGCCAGCCGCCTACCATCTCACCGTCGGACCCAAAGCTTCCGTCGGCGGGGCGGAGAGGGACCTCGCCGAGTTCGATACGGTGCGAATCGGGCCGTTCAACGTAGCCGTGATCCAGACGGAGGAGACGCTAAACATCCCGCTATTCGTGGTGGCGCGCTGGAACATAAAGGTGAGCCTTGCGTACAAGGGGCTGATGTGGGTCGGCGGGCCGCAGGTGGACCCCGGGTGGGTGGGCAGGCTCGCCTGCCCCGTGTACAACCTCTCCAGCGAACCCGTGGACCTCGCCCGCGGAGCCCCGCTTGCCGTAATGGACTTCGTCGTGACGTCCGCCTACAACAAGGCGCTTTGGGAAGAGCGCGGCTGGAATTACAATCGCGAGCCGAAGCGCATTCTGTTCAGCGAGTACAGCCCCAAAACCCTCCGCAGCGGCGTAGCCGAGCAGTTGTCGAAAGCAGATGAAACGACCGAAGCAATCGCCGGCAGGACCGAAGCAGAAATCGCCTCGCTCGAGCGCAAGGTCGACAACACGGTCGCTTGGGGCATTGCCGCGATCGCGCTCCTTGTTGCCGCCCTGGCAGTGATGTCGGCATGGGGCAAGGGGAAAGCCCCCTCGGTCTGGCCAATGTTTGCGGGCGCGGCGCTTGCCGCCTCCCTGGCTGCGGTGACGATCTCCCTGGCCTGGCGGAGGCCCGCCCGCTCGGCGAGGCCCGCAGCCGGCTGGCTCTCGCCCTTGTTCGCCGCGGTTGCTCTCGCGGTGTCGATCGCGGCTATCGCTATCTCCATGCGCTGGTGGAGGCCGTAATTATTGCGCGACGCGTTCGTTGGCGACCTGTCGGACTACCTGAAATACGCCCTGCTGCGTGAGTTGGCGGCGGGTGGGGTAAGCCTTGGGGTCGCGTGGTACCTGAACGACGAGCCGCACGGGGCAAACGGGCCGGGCGGCGGCAAGCGCCTGGAGTATCTGGCTGCGGCGGACTGGCGGGGGCTTGACGCCCCGCTGCACGCTAGCCTGGAGCGGCTCGTTTGGGGCGGGAACCGGTCGGTCGCGGCCGTTGAGGGGCTCGGATTCTGGCCCGTCGGGACCATGTTCCACCGCGAGCCCGTCCCCGGCGGCGCCCTGCGCGGCGGGTGGGCTGCGGCGATGGCCTGCCGTCTCAGCGGCTGTGGCCTGGTGTTCCTGGACCCGGACAATGGGGTCGGTTCACCGACCAGGAGGCACGCAACTTTGGGCGAAGTGCGATCCCTGCTTCGTCCGGGCCGCGCCGTCCTCCTCATAAAATTCCCTGCGCGGGTCCCGCTCGCGCAGCAGGTGAGGGACTACCACCGCGCGCTGCACCGCAATTGCGGGGCCCACAGCGTGATCACCTTGCAAGCGTCCTGCACGGTCGGGCGCGGCGTTGCCCGCTGTTGGTTCACGCTTCTGGGCGGGGGCGAGGACGCGGAGCGCCGGTTCCGCAGCTTCGCGGCACGGCTAGAAACGATCCCCGGCGCGAGGGCGCCTATCGCCGCGAGCGTCCGGGATGCGCGCGGGCAGGCCGAATTCTTGCCGCCGATTCCTACCGGACCAACCGTTCCAGCAGGGGATACAGCGCCGTGGCGTGGGGCAGGACGTAAACCGCGGCGGCGGTGAGGAGCGCGCCGGCGGCGGGCCAAATCCAGCGCGGCAGGGGGCAATGCGGCGCCGCCGCCACGGCCTGCCCGGCCAGCAGGCGATCCACGCGGTCGGCCAGTTCCGCGCCGTCATTGGCCAGGCCGGTGACCATGGCGCCGAGCGGCGCCTGCGGCGAGGTTCCGCGACCGACGGCGACCAAAGCCTCCGCCAAATGCACGGCCCGCCACGGCTGGCCCGCCACCGCGGTTTGATCGGCGGCCCACTCCGAATACCGCGTCCACAGGCGTTCCGGTCCGCGCCAATGCACTCCGGGCAGGGCGTCGGGCAAAACCAAGAACAGCCAGCGCCGCCAGCTATCACCCGCGCTGCGATGCGCCTGTTCATGGCGCAGCGCCATATCCAGTTGTGCCGGAGTCAGCCGTTGCAGCGCCGCGGTGGAAATCACCACGCGCGGACGCCGCAAACCGGCCAGCACCACGAACGGCGCCGCCGAACGCACCGCCCAGGCTCCAGCCGAAGCCTCGGCGCCGAGCCCATTGTCCGCGCCCGCGGCCAGCGGGCTGCCGCCGCGGCGGCATTCACCGGCCAAGCGCCGCAGCGCCCACGCCGCCCGGCCCCACCGCGCCAGCGCCACGGCGCAGAGGAATGCGCCCAAGGCGCCCGCGGCCAAAAAGCCTGGGTTCACCCGCTCCGCCAGGCCAAACGGCTCAAAGCGCAAATAGACCGGCAGCCCAATGCCTCCCACCGCCAGCGCCGTCACCGCCAGCGGCGCCAGCCGCCAGGTGAAGACCCACCGCGCCGCCCCGGCGGGCGCCATGCGCTCGGCATGGCGGCGCAGCCATGGCGCGGCCACCCGCAGCAGCAGCATCAGAACGGCATGGAGCAGAAAGCCCGCCGCCAAAGCCAGGCACAGGACGCGCACTGGGTACGACAAAATCATTGCGACTTCTCCGCCGGCGCCGTTGGCTCGCGATTTTCCGTCCGCCCCGCCTCCGCCGCGCGCAAGGCGCTGCGGTGAGCGCGGATCTTGGCCTCGAGCGCCGCCAGCAATGGCTCTTGGCCTGGGCCGACGGCTTCGACCAAGGTCGCCAGCACCGCGCCGTGCGCCGCGCCCGGCGTCGTCAAAAATTCCCGCACCACCTCGCCGGCGCGCTGCGATTGCCATTCCTCGCGGCTGCAACTCGGCCGATAGACGAACGCCCGCTCCGCTTTGCGGCGGGTCAGCAGGCCCTTCTTATACAGCCGGTCCAGCGTGGTCATCACCGTGGTGTAGGCCAAGGACCGTCCCAGCCGCGGCAGCAGCTCGCGTACGCTGGCTTCTTCCGGCTGCGCCCACAAGGCGGTCATCACCTCGGACTCCAAGCGCCCGAGGCCCGCCACCAGGGCTGTTTTCTTGCCGAATCCCAACATGGCCGAATGTCGGCATTATACGCCGCGGCATCTAGGCGCGGGAAAATCAGGCGCGGGAGCGCAAGAACCGGATCACCGAAGCGTTGAACGCCTCTGGCTGCTCCTCGAACGGGGCATGTCCGGCGTCGGCCAGAACCAGCAGCTCGGCATGGGCCAGCGCGGCTTGCAACGGTTGGGCGGAGGCGATGGGCACGATGCGGTCCTGCGCGCCCCAAATCAGCAGCGTCGGGGCGCGCAACTCGGCCAGGCGTGCCTCCATTGCCGCCATTTCCGCCCGCCAGCCGGCGACATAGCCCGCCAAAATGCGCCCCAGTCCGGGGCGGCGCAGCGGGCGGCGGTAGCTGGCGGCGGCTTCCGGCGTCAGGCGGCGGGGATCGGCGAACATCGCTCCCAATCCCTGGGCGTGCCAGCGGTCGGGCATGCGCCGTAAGGCGGGGCCCGCTAGCCGTGCCGAGCGGAGCAACACTCGCTGCCGCCACACCGGATGGAAAAATGGATTGGCCGGGGCGGCGAGCACCAATGCGCGCATTTCTTGTGGCGCGTCCAGGGCCCACCGCAGCGCCGCCGCCCCGCCCCAGGAGGAGGCAACGACGGTGACCGGACCCAGCTGCAAGGCGGCGGCGAATCCGCGCGCCCAGCTCGCCAAGCCGGCAATGCCGCCCAGCCGCGCCACCGCGTCCGATCCGCCCAGCCCGGGGAAATCCGGCGCGTAGCAGGCGCCAATGGCGGACAGCGCGGGCAAGCTGTGGCGCCAGCAGAAGCTGGTCGCCAACAGGCCGGGCAAAAAGACCACCGCGGAACCGGCGCTGCGATTGCCGGGAAGATGCAGGAATTGAGCGGCGCCGCCATTCCACCGCACCGCGCGTTCCGCCATGCTGCTACCGTCGCCGATCATCGCCCCCCGCGTCGGATCAGCCTTCCGGCGGGCGTGGCGCCGCTCCGCGCCCGGCGCGCACGTCATTCACCGCCGCCATCGCCTCGGCCTTGGCGGCGCCGGCCCGCGGCTGCCCCCGCAACTTGCCCCGGCCAGCAACTTGCCCCGGCCCGCAACTCGCGCCGGCCCGACCCGCCCGGCTTACAGCCGCACGGGAAGATTCATGTCGAACTCCACCTCGGGCTGGATCAAACCCAGCAGCGGCTGCCGCACTTGCTCCGGCGTCAGCGCCCCGCAGGCGGTCCATTCGTCCACGCGTTCCGCCCGCACCCGCGCCGCCACGGGATGCATGTGTTCATGCTCGACCCGCACCACGGAAAGTCCGCCGCGATGCCCCAGCGCAAAGCCATTCAGCCGATGGGTCAGGAAGGTGACGGCTTCGTCATGCGAGTCGAAGTATCCCGGCGGCAGCGCAGCGCCATCCGCCGCGGCCTCCAGCTCCAACTCGCGATCGCCCGACCGGCCCTTCACCGCATAGCGGCTATAGGCGCCGCCGCCGTCCTCGATGCTGAGTTCCACCGTGGCGTACTCGGTGGGTATCGCCAAATTGAGCGCCGCCGCGGCCGCGCGGGAAGACACCCAGGAGCGGACGAACATCACCCCGGGCTCGCCGTCATGGCGGACGTAGATGCGGTAATTCACCTGCCGGAAGCCGCTCAGCACATAAGGAAATGCCGCGCCGGATTCCAGCGCCACGGTAGCCAGAAAGGCACGCGGGCCCGCGGGCGTGTCGCGCAGATCGGGCTCCAGGCCCGCGGGCAACAAGGGACGGACGCGTTCCGGGTCGGCGGCGTAGATGACGAAAAGAAGGTTCTTCAGTTTGAGGCCGATGGCCATGGGGAATCTCAGGCTCGGGAACCGGGAGGGAACTTCGCGGCAGGCGGCAGCAGCCGCGCCGCACACACAATTAATTCATGATTCCGCGGAGGCCGTCAACGGGCGGCCAACGCCAACTGCGGACTGGCGGGCAGATCCCATGTGGCGAAGTCCGCCAGGGCGTACTGCGGCGCGGCGGCGGCGGCGATCATGGCGGCATTGTCGGTGCACAGGGCGATCGGCGGCGCCATCACCTCCCACCCGCGCGCGGCGGCGGTGGCGGTCAGTTCCCGCCGCAGGCGCCGGTTGGCGGCCACCCCGCCGGTCAGCAAAATGCCGGCGGCGCCGATGCGTTCCGCCGCCGCCACGGTTTTTTCGCTCAGCTCGCGGGCGACGGCGTATTGGAAGCTGGCGATCAAATTGAGCGTCTCCGCGTCGCAGGCGGCGCGCAACGCCTCCAGCGGCGGCTTGGCCCCGCCCGCCGTCAGCGCCTGGCGGGCGGCGATGCCGGCGGCCAAAGGATGGGTTTGCGTGTAGCGCAGCACCGCCGTCTTCAGCCCGCTGAAGGAAAAATCCAAATCGCGGTCCGCGCCTTTCAGCTTCGGCCGGGTGAAGGTGACGGCGCGCTCGTCGCCGTGCTCCGCCAGGCGGTCAATGACCGGCCCGCCGGGATAGCCCAAGCCCAGCAGCTTGGCCACTTTGTCGCCGGCCTCGCCGGCGGCGTCGTCGCGGGTTTGCCCCAGGAGCTGATATTCGAAGCCGCCGTTCGCGTGGCGAGCCACGCGAAACAGCGCCGTATGGCCGCCGCTGACCACCAGGGCCACGGCAGGCCACTCCGGTTCGGGCAGGCCCTGTTCCCGCCGGTCCAGCAGCACGGCGTGGATATGCCCGGCCAGATGATGGACCCCGATCAGCGGCTTGCCCGCCGCCAGCGCCAGCGCCTTGGCGTAGGTGATGCCCACCAGCAGCGCGCCCGCCAAACCCGGGCCGCGGGTGACGGCGATGGCGTCCACGGCGGCCAGTTCCACCTCCGCCTTCTCCAGCGCCTGGCGGACGATGGGCACGATGCCGCGGAGATGCTCGCGGCTGGCCAGCTCCGGCACGATGCCGCCGTACAAGCGATGCACCGGCACCTGCGACAGCACCACGTTCGAGAGCCGCCGCGCCCCTCCCGCCACCACCGCGGCGGCGGTTTCATCACAGGAGGTTTCAATGCCCAAAATCAGCGGTCCGTCCACCCATCCAGTCTAGCCGCCCGCGGTGGGCATCGGGCCGGCCGCTGCCGCCGCACCGCCGCCCGCGGCGCCCCCGCCTCCGCGCGCCTCCGTAGAATGGAGGCCATGGACTCCAGCGAAGGCGGGACGCGTGCGGCGGCGGCGAATCCGGCCATGGATTTGGCGGCGGCGGCGCAGGCGGAACTGGCGGCGCTAGCCGCCGCCGGGCGGCGCCGGGCGCTGCGTCCGCCGGCGGGCCGGGATTTCTGCTCCAATGACTATCTCGGCTTGGCGCGCCACCCGGCGATTCGCGCCGCCATGGCCGCGGCGCTGGCGCCCAGCGAAGAACATGCCGCGCCGGTCCTGGCGTTGGGCGGTGGGAGCTCGCGCCTGATCCGCGGCGAAGACCCGCGGTGGGCGGCGCTGGAAGCCCGCTTCGCCCGCTTCTGCGGCGCCGAGTCGGCGCTCTATTTTCCCTCCGGCTACGCCGCCAACCTGAGCTGGCTGACGGTGCTGGCGCGGCGCGGCGACATCATCTTTTCCGACCGGCTTAACCACGCTAGCTTGATTGACGGCATGCGCCTCAGCGGCGCGGAGCGCGTCCGCCTGCCGCATCTGGATCTGGAGGCCTACGCCGCCGCTTTTCGCCGCCATGCCGCCCAACCCGGCCAGCGGCGGCTGGCCGTGGTGGAGTCGGTCTATAGCATGGAAGGCGACCGGGCGCCCATCGCCGCGCTGGCGGCGCTCTGCGCCGAACACGGCGTGGCGCTGGTGGTGGATGAGGCGCATGCCACCGGCGTCTTTGGGCCCAACGGCGCGGGCTGGGTAGCGGCGGCGGGCTGGCCGCCGGCCGTCGTCGCCGCGGTGCACACCTGCGGCAAGGCTTGGGGCGCGGCGGGCGCCTTCGTCGCCGGCCCGGCGTGGCTGAAGGATTGGCTGGTGAACCGCGCCCGCCCATTCATCTTCACCACCGCCCCGCCGCCGCTGCTGGCGGTGCAGTTGGCGGCGGCGCTGGACGCCGCCGCCGCCGAGCCCTGGCGCCGGGAGCGGGTGCGCGCTGCGGCACGCCGACTGCGGGAGCGGCTGGCGGCGCTGGGTATGATGCCGCCCAGCGCGGCGGAAAATGCCGATAGTCCCATCATTCCCGTTCTGCTCGGCGCCGACCGCCGCGCCCTGGCCGTCGCCGAACGGCTGGCGGCCGCCGGATTCGACGTGCGCGCCATCCGCCCTCCCACCGTGCCGGAAGGCACGGCGCGGCTGCGCCTGACCGTGCATGCCGATCACCGCGACGAAGATCTCGATGCGCTGGCCCAGGCACTGCACGCCGCCGTGGCGGCGGAGGCGGCATGAGCCGGCCCGTGCACGCACGTCCCGCCGTGGCGGCCGCCCGGCGGACTGCGCCGGCGAACGGCTACTTCGTCACCGGCACGGACACGGGCGTGGGCAAGACGGTGGTGGCGGCGATCCTGACGCTGGGCCTGGACGCGGAGTACTGGAAGCCGGTGCAATCCGGCGTGGACGGCCCAGCGGGCTTGAGCACCGACAGCGAGTGCGTCGCCCGCTGGACGGGTTTGCCCGCTGGGCGCCTGCGTCCGGAAGCCTATCGCCTGGCCGTGCCCGCGTCACCGCATCTTTCCGCCGCGCGCGAAGGGGTGAGTATTCGCCTGCCCCGACTGACCCTTCCCGCCACCCGCCGGCCGCTGGTGGTGGAGGGCGCGGGCGGCATCTTGGTGCCGCTGAACGGCCGCACGCTGATGGTGGACTTGATGGCGCAACTGCGCCTGCCGGTCATCCTGGTGGCCCGCGCCAGCCTGGGCACCATTAACCACACGCTGCTCAGCTTGGAGGCGTTGCGGGCGCGGCGTCTGCCGGTGGCGGGGGTCGTGGTCAATGGACCGGCCAACGGCGCCGACCTGGCCGCCAACGTCGCCGCGATTCAGCATTATGGCCAGGCGAGGATCCTGGCCGTGTTGCCGCTGCTGCCGGCGCTGACCCCCGCCGGGCTGCGCGCCGCATGGGGCCGGTTCGGCGGCAAATTGGCGCCGCCGGGCCGCGGCGCCGGGAAAGCCGGAGCCCAGCCGGCGCCGCCCGATCTCGCGCCCGCGCCAGGACGCGCGGCGCGATGAGCGGTCCCGACCGGCGCCATCGCCCGCGCCCGTATACTGGAGGGTGCGGCCGGCCGGCTGACCGCGCGTCCCCCGTTCGCTCATGTCGTACCGCTCCACCAGCCCCCCCATGTACACCTTCAGCGTCCCGGGATTTACCCGCGGCGTGAAGGTTATCGTCATCACTAGCGCCGTCGTCTGGCTGACCATGTTCCTGGGTCAGCGCGGCGTTCCGCTGCTGTCGGCGATTCCCTGGGGTTGGTTTTTCCTTTACCCCTCGGCGCTGATCCACGGGGCGATTTGGCAGCCGTTCACCTATCTCTTCATCCACGCCACCTTCCTGCAACTGTTGTTCAACATGTTCGCGGTGTGGATGTTCGGCGTGTCGGTGGAACAGGCGCTGGGCACCCGGCGCTTCTATTACTTTTACTTCTTCTGCGGCGTCGGCGCGGGGCTGATTGACGTGCTGCTGCATCTGGCGCTGGGCAGCCCGAACGTGCCGACCTTCGGCGCCGATGGCGCCGCCTTCGGCATTTTGCTGGCTTTCGGCATGATGTTCCCGGAGCAGAAGATCTTTCTTCTCCTGCCCCCGGTCAGCATCAAGGCCAAGTGGCTGGTGCTGGGCTGGGGCGTCCTGCTGCTGCTGTTTGGGGCCTTTGGCGGCATCAACGACCTGGGCTACCTCGGCGGCATGCTGTTCGCCTACATCTTCCTCAAGGGCGGCAATCCCTTCGGCGGCATGCAAAGCGGCTACGACCGCTGGCGCCGCCGCCGTTCGCAGCGCCGCTTCGAGGTTTACATGCGCAAACGCGACCGGCAGGGACCGGGCGGAAACTGGCCCAACTGACGGCGGCGAAGCGCGGCTGCATTCCAGGTTTTTGCCATGCTGAAATTTCGCGACGTGGATTTCATCAACTTCGCCTCCCTGCTTAGCGAGGAGGAGCGGCTGGCCCGCGACAATGCGCGGCAGTGGACGGAAGACCGGGTGATCCCCATCGTCGAGGCCTGCGCCCGCGACGGGCGCTTTCCCCAGGAATTGGTGCCGGAGATGGGCCGCTTGGGTTTTTTCGGCGCCAGCCTGCAAGGCTACGGCTGCGCCGGCCTGAGCAACGTGGAATACGGCCTGGTGATGCAGGAGCTGGAGCGGGGTGATAGCGGCGTGCGCAGCTTTGTCAGCGTGCAAAGCGCCCTGGTGATGTATCCGATCCACGCCTTCGGCAGCGAGGAGCAGAAGACGTATTGGCTGCCCAAGCTGCAAAGCGGCGAAAAGCTGGGCTGCTTTGGCCTCACCGAGCCGGACTTCGGCTCCAACCCCGGGGGCATGCGCAGCCGCGCCCGCCGCAGCGGCAAGGAGTACGTGCTGAACGGCGAAAAGATGTGGATCACCTCCGGCTCCATCTCCGATGTGGCGGTGGTCTGGGCCAAGGACGACGATGGCGTGGTCGCGGGCTTTTTGGTGGAGACCAACCTCCCCGGCTTCCGCACCGAGGATGTGCACGGCAAAATGTCCTTGCGCGCCTCCGTGACCTCCAGCCTTTCCCTGCACGACGTGCGCATTCCCCTGGAGAACCGGCTGCCGGGGGCGACGGGATTGAAATACGCCTTGATGTGCCTGAATCAAGCTCGCTACGGCATCGGCTGGGGCGTGATCGGCAGCGCCATGCAGTGCTACGACACGGCGCTGCAATATACGCTGTTCCGCAAACAGTTCGGCGACAAGCCCCTGGCCGGCCACCAGATCGTCCAAGAGCGGCTGGTGGAAATGATCACGGAGATTTCCAAGGCGCAGCTTTTGGCGTTGCAGGTGGGCCGGCTCAAGGACCAAGGCCGCGCGACCCACCCGCAGATCTCGATGCTGAAGCGCAACAACTGCGGCATCGCCCTGGATGTGGCCCGCCGCGCCCGCGACCTGCTGGGCGCCAATGGCATCGCCGACGAATACCCCGTCTTCCGGCACATGGCCAATTTGGAGTCGGTGAATACCTACGAAGGCACCCACGACATTCATACGCTGGCCATCGGCGAAAGCATCACCGGCATCGCCGCCTACGATTAGCGCGTTGCGCCCGGAGCCGTGCGGGATCGAGGGCCGCGCCGGCTCGCCTAGGCCCAATCGTCAAACGGCCGGCGCGGCGAGTTTTTGACCGCTAGGACCAAATCGCGGATCTTGCCGCGACGGGCGGCCAATTGGTCCAGCAGCCGCTCCATGTCGTCGGTGCGGCCGTACCAGGCGGGCGGGATCTCCTCGGCGGCGTGGTAGATCACCGCCGGGTCCAGGTGCTCGAGGCGGGACAGCCAGGGCTCGAACGATTCCCAGCCGGTGACGCCGCGATAGACGATGTTGCGGGAATACACCCCGCGCAGCGGACTGTCGGGGAAATTCCATTCCCCGGCGTTGAAGCAAAATCCTTGGTCAATCATGTACACGCGCATCGGCGCGGCGCGGGCGGCGCGGCAGAAAACGACTTGCCGGCCGTTGCAGTTGCAGGTCCATTTGTCGAACAACAACATGCCGCGGAAATCGGCGAGATTTTCCACCTCCGCCAAGGCCGCTTCCGGCAGGTAGTCGAAGATGGGCTGCTGCGCGCCGGCAGCCGGCAGGCGGGAACCGAATTGGAGCCCCGGGGCGCAGTGCAGGCTGTGGCCGGCGAGGCGGATGACCATTTCCGGAGACGCGCCGACCAGCGCCATGGGCACATCCACGATCGCCGGCTCGGGCACGGGCAGGCCCAGGGCGCGGGCCAAACGCGCCGCCAGCATCTCATTGGCCAGCACCCGCGTGTGCTGCGGATTGTTATGGAACTTGACGACGTAAAAGCGGTTGTCCGAAGCACGCAGCAGCTGCGACTGCGCCCCGCCCTTCATCGGCCGCACATGCTCCACCGCGGACAGCAGCATGGCGGGATTCTACACTGCCCGCGCGGGGCGGCCGCGGTGTTGGGGGTGGCTGCGGCGAGTCGGGCCGCGGCCTAGCGCGCGGGCTCGTCCACGGCGCCGGGCAAGGCATCCTCGCCGCCGGTTTGCTCCCGCACGTCGTCCGGCAGCGGCGCGGCCATGCCCAGCCGCTGGCGGACATACCGCGCCAAACTGGCCAAATACACCGGGGGAAAGTCCACCGCCGGGCGCCGCGCCCGGATCAGCTCCAGCGCCGCATCGAACTCATAGCCGAGGGCGCAGAGGATGGCCGCGCAGGTCAGCGGCGCGCGATGCAGCCCGGCGGCGCAATGGACGTAGACCCGCGCCTCGGGATCGTCAAACGCCGCCAAGGCGAAAGCGACGGATCGCGCGAAGAAATCCTCCGGCTTGGGCTGGAAGTCATCCTCGACCGGATTCCACAGCACCTGCACGCCGAAGGGCGCGGCGATTTCCTCGTCATTGAATTCCGCCTGCACGTCAATCACGTGGCTGTAGCCGAGGTCGGCAACGCGCTGCATGCGTTCGGGGGTCCAAATGCCATCGCCGACGGCGAGGCGATGGGTCAAGGGCGAGATATCCACGGGAGCTGGGGCTTGCATCCGCCCGCGGGAACGGGCACGCTGGTAAGGCTACCGCAAGCGGTAACGGTAGGACTGGTCGGACGGTTTCGCGGGAGGCAGCCGGAATGGAAGATAAAATCCACTTGGGAGGCGGTATGCGCCGCCCGGAAGACATCGCCCTCGATTTGATGCGCTACATCGCCGAAACCACCAATTACGGCAAAGCAGGCGGGGGAGAAGAGCAGCACGCGGAGAAGCTCTTGCAACTCTATCGCCGCTGCGTGGCCGCCGTCCAGCTCGGCGCGTAACCGCACCCGCCGCGCCCCCATGCACGCGCCCCGCGCGGTCGCTTCGCGCGACGGGCGGGGGCATTCGGGAACCAGCCGGCCCAGCCGCCCGCGGGTCCAGGGCGGCGAGCCCGTACGCCGGGGCGGGCGGGTTCATTTTCAGCCCGTTCCCTGCCCAACGCCGAATCTGTGTTCCGCGCACTCGCGGGAGAGCACAGGGCGGCGGTGCGCCGCCCTGCCGGCCCCCCGCGGCGGAATCCCTACTTCTTTTTGCGCGCGCCGGCCTTCGCCTTGGGCCGGGCCTTGGCTTTTGCTTTGGCCTTGGGCTTGGCTTTGGCGCGTCCAGCGGCACGGCGGCTGGCGGCGGAACGGCTGGCCGCCGCAGCGCGGGAACGGCCGGCGGATTTGGGCTTCGCCTTGGCCTTGGCTTTCGCCTTGGGCCGGGCCTCGGCTTTCGCTTTGGCTTTGGGCTTGGCCTTGGCTGCCGCCTGGCGCGCCGCCGGGCGGCGCCGGGCGGCTGCGCCACGGGCGCGCACCGTGGCGGCGGGCTTCTTGGCCTTGGCCGCGGGTTTCGGAGTCGCGGCGGCTGGCGCCGCCGCGGGAGTTTCCGCCGGTACGGTTAGGATGATTTCTTCCTCCACCAAATCGGCGTCCGGAAGGTCGTCATCGGCCTCATCCAATTCCGGATCGTCCAGATCTTGATCGGTAAAACTGAACCCCACCCCATCGTCGTCCTCATCGGGCGCACAGTAGATGCGCGGAGCATCTTCATTGATTGGCATGTGTCCTCGTTTCCGGTCCCCTGAAGCGTTTGGCCGCGCCGGGCGGCCACAGGGAACAAAGAGCCGCTGAAGCCCTGCACACGAGGATTTATCGTAGTCCCGCGGCGTCTGTCAAGGGGGCGCACCCCGTATTCTCGGGGTTCAGCCTACCGGCAGGTGTACCCACAACCAATGGCCGGCCTGAAGGCGGGAGCCATGCATATGATTCCAAACGCGCAGTTCGTGCTCGGTGACGCCAAACTGCCGCGCCAAGGAATATAGGCTGTCGCCCCAGCGAATGCGGTAACGCATGGCGGTTTTCGACAGCACCACGCGTCCGGGCTGGATGTGGCGCATGGGAATCACCAGCTCCTGACCGGTGGCCAGCACCTCCCGCGGGCGGAGGTTGTTGACCGCTTCGATGGCGCGCACCGGGGTGCGATAGCGCCGGGCTAGGGCATAGATGGTTTCGCCCGGGCGCACGCGATGATAGCGCCAGAGCACGCGCTTGGAAGGGGGAATGCGGTCCAGGGCGCGTTCGAAGCGGGCCAGCGAATGCTCCGGCAAATGCAGCACGAAATTGGGCTGATTGGGCGTGGTCAGGCGCAGCAGACTGGGATTGAGGTCGCGCATGGCGCGCAGCGAGGCGCCGGCGCACTCGGCGGCCAAGCGCAGATCCACCGGGGCATGCAACGTCACCCGGTCGTCCACCAGGGGAGGGTCGGGCGCCAGGGTTTGCAGCCCATATTGGGCGGGATTTTTGGCGATCAGGGCCATGGCGAGAATGATGGGGACGTAATTGCGCGTCTCCCGAGGCAGAACGCCGCGGCGGTAGAGCACCCAGAAATTGGCCGAGCCGGTTTCCGCCACGGCCCGCTGAATGGTCGCCGGGCCGGCGTCATAGGCGGCCATGGCCAAGTACCAATCGCCGAACTTGTGGTAGAGATGGCGCAAAAACAGCGCCGCCGCCAAGGTGCTCTTGGCGGGATCCTGCCGCTGGTCTACCCACCAACTCCGTTTCAGGCCGTAGACGCGGGCGCGGCTGGGCATGAACTGCCAAATGCCCCGGGCGCCAGTGTCGGAAACCGAATACGGGTTGAAGCCGCTTTCCGCCTGGGCCAAATAAATCAGGTCTTGCGGCACGCCGACGCGGCGCAGGGTGCGCTCGATCATGGCGCGGTAGCGGCCGGCGCGGCGGTAGGTGTTCTGCAAATACTCCCGTCCGGCGGGCGTGCTGAAGTAATGGATGTATTGGATGACCGGGGTGGTCAGCGCCAAGGGCAGATCACCGCTGCGGTTGCGGATGCTGCGCTCGACCGCGGCGCGGGTGGCGGCATCCACGGGAAAGGTCAGCCGCGCCAGGGATTCGATGGGCGCGGGCTGGGTGTCCTCGGTAAAACCATCACCCGCCTGGAGAGCGGACATTTCCAGGCGGTGAATGCGGTGCACCAAGCTGCGGTACTCGGTTTCCAGCACGGGCTGTCGCGGCAGCGCGTAGGGGCTGGCGAGAAGCCGGTCCAGGGCATGGTTGAACTGGGCGCGGGCGGCGTCCAGATCACCGGTGCGGTACAAGGCCAGCCCCTGCCGGTAGTCGTTCTCACTGCGCGCGGCCAAGGCGGCGACCGGGTCGCCCACCGGCACCCGCACCGGGCGCAACGGCTCCACCGTTCGCCGCGGCGGGGGCGGCGCCGCCACCACGGGGGCGGGGCGCGCGGCTAGCTCCGCGATCGGGGTCAAGGGCGCGGGCGCGGGCGGCGCCAGGCGCAGCGAACCGGAACCGGCCAGACCACAACCCGCGGCCATGAGCAGGCATGGCGCCAGCAGCACCAGAGCGAGGCCGGGCCGGACGCGGGAGGTATGGCGGAGCACAGGCACGAAGGGAGAGACCACCGAAAGGGAATCAACCCAGCAACTTACGTTCCACCATGCTAGCCGCCGGAGTTGAGGCGGGTCAATGTTGGTTAACGGACACGTGAAAGTGTGTACTTTCACCCCAACACCGACCCTGCAGGGCAGGTTCCGCAGGCGCGGTTGGCTCCCGAAATGGTCTGCTAAGCCGCCTGTAATCCTAAGGTTGCAGTCGCTGAGCCGCGTGCTCGACCAGTTTCCGGCGGAGGTCGCCAGGAATATCGCCCACCTGCGCCAGGGCATGGTTGGCGGCCCGAAGCTCGGCGCGCACGGTTTCCACCGGGCGGCCGGCCAACATGGCCAACTCGTCGAGTGTGAAACCTTCGATGGCAAAAAGTACCAATTCCTCCCGCTGGCGGGCGGGCAGGCGTTGCAGCGCCGCTGCCAATAGCGTGACCATTTCGCTGGAATAGGCGATGTCCTCGGGCGTCGCCATGGCGGGATCCGGGGTCAGGTTTCCCAGGTCGGCTTCGGCATCCTCGCCTGGCTCCAGCGGTTCGTACTGCTCCTCCTGGCGCCGCCGCTCATCTTCCGTCAAGCCGCGCTGCAAGGATTCCGCCTCGGCGCCGCCGTATTCCTGGTTGGCCAGCGGCGCCAGGCGGCGAATGGCGGAGACCGCCAGCAGGTAAAACCAACGCGGCGGATCGGGATGATTGCCGTCGGTCGCTTCCAGCGCTTCGACGATCATCTCGTCCAGCACTTCGCGCGGATCCAGTTGCCGCGGGCGGATTTGTCCCCATTGCACCCGCAGTTGCAGTTGCCGCTGCACGAAGCGGCGGAGCGCGTCGACGTTGGCGGCGATGTAGCGCGACAGGTCCTGGCGTTCGGCCGCGTGGTCCGGCGGCGCCGGGGGCAGGCTGTCGCCGGCGGGCAAAGTGCGGACGGTGGCGTGGCCCTGGCGGCCGCGTTCGCCCCGCAGGCGTTCCTTGTGGCGTTTGAGCTGGGCGACCAGATCCTCGCCGGCGGCATGCAGCGCGGCCTGGCTGGTGGCCGCCGATTGTTCCGAGGTGAGCTGGCCGGTGGGGAGGCGCAGATTGAGGACGCAGGTATTTCCCTCGCGCGCGTTGTGATGGCTGAGCCTGCCGTGGAGATGAACCAGTTGGGGCGAAAACATCACCACCAGACGTTCGACCTTCGTGGTCAGCCGCTGTAGCTGGGCTTCCAGTCCCGCGCTCTTGGGCGCCTGCCAGGTGAACCGCATTTCCATGGACCACCCCCTGCAACTAGTATTGGAGCCGCAAGCCGCTAAAGCAACTCGCGCCAATTGATTTCCGTTATGGGCATGGTGGTCCGGGTCGGAAGGGGAAGGAGGGCCGCGCCCGCCGTCCGGTCGGCTTTTCCGCCGCCACCGGCGAGGTGGAACTTTGCCATTGCGGACCGCGTATTTTTGGTGCGCTTGGCGCGTATATGGGTTTTGGGTCCACGGCGCAAACAGCTCTGCCCCAACCCGGTCCCGGTTCCGCCATGGATTTGCGTTCACAACTTCGCCAAATTGCGCTCCGGCTGCGCCGGACGCCCGGCTTCGCCATCGTCACCTTGCTCACGCTGGCGATCGGGATCGGCGCTACGACGGCGGTGTTCAGCGTGGTGCGCGGCGTCCTGCTGTCACCGCTGCCCTATCCCCATGCCAACCGGCTGGTGCAGTTGCGGGTCACGGCGACGGGCATCGGGGTGAAGTCGTTTCCGCTCGGTCCGGCGGAATATCTGGTGTACCGCCAGGAGAACCACTCCTTGCAAAGTTTCGGGCTGTATCAAAGCGATTCGGTGGCGGTGACCGGCGAGGGCCCGCCGCGGCAGGTGGCGGCGATGGACGTGACCGCGGGGGCATTGCGGGCGCTGGAGGTGCAGCCGCGGATGGGGCGGTTGTTCGCGCCGCGGGACGATCGCCGCAGTGCTGCCGCGACGGTGGCGCTGAGCAACGGGTATTGGCGGCGCCGGCTCGGCGGGCGGCGCTCGGCGCTGGGAGCAACGATCATCGCCAACGGCAAGCCGCGGCAGATCATTGGCGTGCTGCCGCCGGGGTTCCGTTTTTTGGGCTACGGGCGGCGAGGCCTGTATCTGCCGCTGCGGCTCCAGCGCAGCCGCGTGTACCTAGGCAATTTCAGTTACCAGTCGGTGGCGCGGCTGAAGCCGGGAGTGACGCGGGCCATGGCGCGGGCGGACCAGGCGCGGATGGAGCAGACGGTGCTGCGCCGTTATCCGGCGCCGCCGGGTTACAGCAAGAGCCTATTCGTCAACGCCCATATCGGGCCCTTGGTTCGCCCGCTGCGGCAGGTGGTGGTGGGCGATGTCGGGCCGATGCTTTGGATCATTTTCGGCGGCATGGGGCTGGTGTTATTGATCGCCTGCGCCAACGTGGCCAATCTGATGCTGGTGCGGGCGGAGGGGAGGCAGCAGGAGCTGGCGATCCGCGCGGCGCTGGGCGGGGGCCGGCGGCGGCTGGCGGGCGAACTGCTGCTGGAGAGCGTGGTGCTGGGCGTGGGCGGCGGCGTGCTGGGCCTGGGACTGGCATTCGCCGGCCTGCGGCTGCTGCTGGCGCTGGCGCCGACCGGCTTGCCCCGCCTGCACAACACGGGGCTGCATCCGCTGGTGCTGTTGTTTTGCTGCGGCGCCGCGTTGTTGGCGGGCGCGGCGGCGGGCTTGCTGCCGGCGCTGCGCTACTCCCGGACGACCGGGGTGCTGCGCGAAGGGGGCCGCAGCCTAAGCGGCAGCCGGCGGCGGCATCGCGCGCGCAATGCGCTGGTCACCGCGCAGGTGGCGCTGGCGTTCGTGCTGCTGATCTGCGCCGGGCTGATGATCCGCAGCTTCGCCGCGCTGCGGCAGGTCAACCCCGGCTTCCGCGATCCTGCCACGCTGGAGACCTTCGGCCTGTACCTGCCGCCTACCGCCATTCCTTCCAAGTCGGCGGTGACGCAGGCGCAGGCGGCGCTGCTGCAACGGCTGGCGGCGCTGCCCGGCGTCTCCGCGGCGGCGATGACCACCACCTTGCCGCTGACTGGGCGGAACAACGTGAATCCGGTAGTGGCGGCGGATCACCATTACGCCGCCAACACGGTGCCGCCGCTGCGCGACTTCACCTTTGTCTCTCCCGGCTACTTCCACGCCATGGGCATTCCGTTGCTGGCCGGGCGCGACTTTACCTGGACGGATAATTTTGGCCGGCGCGACGTGGCGATCATCTCCGCCAACTTCGCGCGGCAGTATTGGGGCAGCCCCGCCGCCGCGCTCGGGCACCGCATCCGCAGCGGCGGGAACGACGCCTGGCGGGAGATCGTGGGCGTGGTGGGCAACGTGGATGCGCAGGGCCTGGACCATGCGGCGGCAAGCAACGCCTATTGGCCGCTGCAAACGGGGCAGTTCTTTGACAATAAGGTCAACGTGCACCGTTATGTGAGCGTCGTGCTGCGCACGCCGCAGGCAGGGTCCCGGGCGCTGCTGGCGGAGGCAGGGCGGGCCGTGCGGGAGACCGATCCCAACCTCCCGCTGATTTCGCCGCATACCATGGACCACTTCTACCGGCAGTCGCTGGCGCGGACTTCGTTCACGCTGGTGATGCTGGCCATTGCCGGCGCGATGGCGCTGCTGCTGGGCGCGGTGGGGCTGTATGGGGTGCTGGCCTATGCGGTCAGCCAACGGCGGCGAGAACTGGGCATCCGGCTGGCGCTGGGGCAGGAGCCGCGGGCGGTGGTGGGGATGGTGTTGCGGCAGGGGTTGGGGCTGGCGGCGGGGGGGCTGACATTGGGACTGGTGCTGGCCTGGGCGGCGTCGCGGCTGCTGACGGCGGTGTTGTTTGGCGTGCGGCCCATGGACCCGGTCACCTACGCGGCCATCATCGTCACCCTGGGCGCGACGGCGGCGGCAGCCAGCGTGGTCCCGGCCCGCCGGGCGGCGCGGGTGGATCCGGCGGAGGCGCTGCGCGCGGAGTAGCGAGCGGTCGCGCCTATAATGACGCCATGGATGTCGAGCGCACGATTCAGTTCATTCTGGACGCACTGGCGCGACTGGAGGCGGTCTCCGGCCAGCATGACGAACGGCTGACGCGCATCGAGTCCTCAGTGGCCGATTTGAGCGTGCAGGTGGCCGATTTGGGCGCACAGGTGGCCGGGGTGACCGATCTGGTAGGGCGGCTAGCGCAGGCGGAGCTGCGTCTGGTGGAGCGCATGGACGCGCTGGCGGAAGCGCAGGCCCATACCGACCGCCGGCTGGACGCGCTGATTCACGTGGTGGACCGCCTGTCGCGGCAGTAGCGCGGCGGACGCGCAACCACGCGGGCGGCGCCTGATACAATCGCAGCGTGTCTGCGACCCCTTCGTCCGGAGCCACCCCGGCCGCCGCGCCAGCGGCGGCGCCGGCCCGGCCGCCGCGGCGCGACTGGTTGCTGCGCCTGACGCTGGTGGCGGCGGTGTTGGGCGCGGTGTTGACCGTGCTGGAGGGGGCGCTGCGGTCCGGTTTCGGTCCCTATGCGACGGTGCTGGGCTTGCCGGCGTCCGCCTATTACCAGGTGTTGATTCCCTTGCTGGCGCTGGTGGCGCTGGCGGGTTCGTTGATATTGGACAAGCAGCCGTTGGTCGGGCTGCTTCTGCTGATCGGCGGAACGATGCTGGTGCTGCCCGGGGGCGGCTATCTGATTCCGGCGGCGGTGCTGGGCGGCGCCTGGGCGGCGTGGCGGCACAGCGCCGCGCGGACCGCCCTGGGCCTGGTGCTGTTGATCCCGGGCGTGGTGGCGGGGTATTACGGCTTGGCCGCGGCGGTCGCGCGCATCAGCGGCAGCGCCTTGCCGGGACTGCCACCCAGCCTCAGCCCGCCGACCCATTGGGCGCAGCTGACGATACCGCTGGCGATGCTGCTGGTGGCATGGCTGGGCGCGGTGCTGCTGATGAGCCGCGAATCGCCGGCCGCCTAGCCGCCGCGTAAGGCCGGAATCCATTCGCGGACGTTGGCGGCATAGATCCGCTCCAGCACGTTTGGCGGCAAGCCCAAGCCATAAATGCGCCACCGTCCTTGCCCGCTGCCATGGGTGGGGTACGGGAAATATTCGTCCTCGGTTTGCAGGAAGCGGTAATAGAGGCGGTACATCTCCGTGCTGGGCAGCAAGTCGCTGCCAAACAAGATGCGCTCGGGGTGGCGCAGAAAGAGGGCGCGGGCGGCGCGCGGCTGGCGGCCCAATTCCGCCGCGCGGGCGGAGATGTCCACGGCGAAGTTGGGAAAGCGGTCCAGCCAGGCGCTGACGCGGGCCAGGTCCTCCGCCGCGCCGCCCATGTGGGCGCCGATGAAACGGGTTTCGGGATGGCGGGCGATCAGGCGGGCCTGCTGTTCAAGGATTTCCTCCCAGGCCGGATATTGCGGCCCGTAAAAGCTCCAGTCGGGATGGGCGGCGAGTTCTTCATAGCGTTCGTTGCGCGCGTCCACGGGGGTGAAGAACGCCGCGGGATCGCCGAGATGCAGCATGACCGGGATGCCCAGTTCGGCGGCTTTGGCGAACAGCGGCGCGAAACGCTCATCGTCGGCGCGCAGCAGCCGGCCGCCGGCGTCGCGGGCGCGCAGGCCCAGGTCTTTCCAGACTTTCAGGCCGCGGGCGCCTTGCGCGACGCGGCGCTCCAGCATCTCCACCATGGGGGCGATGCCGCGGCCCTGGGCCCAGCCGTCCCAATCGGCCAGCACGAACAACACGAAGCGGCCCCGCGGAGCGGTGCGATGGCGGGCCAAGACGGCGTCCAGTTCCCGGTCCTTGGCCAGGGAAATGTTGACCATGGTTTCGATTCCCGCCGCATCCATGATTCGGGCTACCTCGTCGAGCGGCTGGGAGTCCACATGGCAGTGGGCGTCAATGGCGGGCACGGCGGGCCGGAGCACGGCGTGCGCCGGAGCGCGCAGGCAAGGCTGGGGGTCGTAATCGGATAAGGGCAGAGCCACGCGCGCGGTGGCGCTGACCATGGCCAGAAATGGGTCGGAGGGAGTGGGATCCGCAGGGCCGGAAGGCACACCAAATTGTAGCCGCCCGCTGTCCCGGGGGACAGGATGGGTGATTTCTTTACGTCCGGCACGGCAGAGCGGGGCGGGGGAAAATGCGCAATCGGCCGCGCCTCCGACCTGTCCCTGCCCCGTAACCCCTTGCATTTCAGAGTCCCCAGCGGCGGTCGCGGAGGACGCCGAGGTTTGGCGTGCGGCTTGCACCAAGGGGGGTACAACCGCCTATGCGCCCGCCCAACCGATCTCGCCGCTTGCCATTGCGCCGCTCCGCGGCAGGGTTTTCGTTGCTGGAGACACTGTTCGCGCTGCTGGTGCTGTGCGTCAGCGTGGCGGTGCTGGCGGCCACGATGACCACGGCGATCCATGCCGACGCGGACAATCAGGTACAGAATGCGGGGTTATTTCTCGCCAACCAGGAGGCCGAGGAGATCGTGACGGCCTTCCACGCGCTGCGCACGCCCTGCGGCGCGTCGCCGCTGTCGGCATGCACCAGCTTCAAGGATTCCTACAACGCCACCGTGGATCTGAGCGACAACAGCCCGCAGATCCTGGCCAGCGACGGGGATATTGACTTCAGCAAGGCGGCGGAGACCGGGTACAGCGAAACCGTGGTGGTGGGCGGGCCCAATTGTCCGCAGACCGTACCCGCCACGCTGGCCGGCTGCCAAGCCTATGACATCCGCTGGAACATCAACACGCCGGTGCTGGCGACGCTGAACGTCGGCGTCGCCACCGCCAGCAACGTGCAAATGCCGCACCAGATCACGGTGGGGGTGCGCAAGCTCGGGGATACCACCATCGCTCCGGTAAACGTCCATGCCGCCACGCCCTAACACCGCCCGTTCCGGGTTTTCGCTGCTGGAGATGCTGCTGGCGATGAGCCTGCTGCTGCTGATCAGCGCCATTGCGTTCGGCTTCTACGGCCGCTACGCCCAGCGCTATTCGGTGGAAATGGAATCGAGCAACTTATCGGCGGCCGGCGACCGGGCGATCGGCAGCATCACCGGCGACCTGCGCATGGCGGGCTATCCGCCCGCGCCGGCGGCCAGCGCATTCGAGTTGTACCTGTATCCCACGGTCAACAATGCGCCCTACGACGGCGTCAGTGACAACATCGTGGCCCGCGGTTTCGATCTGCCTACTCCCACCATGACCGCCAGCGCCGCCACCTTCGAAGCGGCGTTGGGCAACCAGGGGACGCTGACCTCGGGACAGACGGGGCCCGTGGTGGACCAGGTGGAGTATGCGCTCAGCGCGATGCCGGCCGACGAGGTGTCCGGCTGCGCCGCGAATCCGCAAGATCCCACCGGGACGCTGTGGCAACTGGAGCGGACGGTGCAGGTGAAGAGCAGCAGCGGCGGCTTGGGGACGGCGCAGACGACGCCGATGCTGAAGCAGGTGTTCTCCGCCAATGGGAATGCGCCGCGCATCTTCACCTATCTCGACGCCAATGGGCAAGTGACGGCGCAACCGCAGGATGTGGCGGAGGTAATCGTGGCGTTCACGCTACAGACCTGCGGCGCGGACCAATACAATCACATGCCGGTGCAGCTGAGTTTTAGTGGCGATGCGTTCGTCCGCAACGTGGGGAAATGATGGCGAAAATGAATCAGGCCGGGAGCAGGCGGGCGCGGCGGCAGCGCGGGATCGCGCTGATGATTGCGCTGTTCGCGCTGGTGGTCATTGCCCTGATGGGGGCGGCGGTGCTGTCCATCACCATCAACGGCTCGATCTTCGGACGCCAGGCGGCGGGACTGGAACGGGCGGCGACGGCGGCGCAGGCCGGCGCGGATGAAGCGCGCGGGTTGCTGCGCGGGCAGATGGTCAGCGGGGTGCAGCAGACTTCGCCGGTGGTGGCGACGCTGTGCTCGAACACGAATCCCTCTCCCGGCGTGGCGCCGACCTGCTCCACCAACGCCGTGGTGTACATCATTAACCCCTCGAGCGACTATCCGGATCCCCAGCCCTGGCTGTCGAGCGATAAATACCCTGATCCGACCTTCACCACCGAGCCCAGTCCGTTTGGCGGCACGGTGGCCTCCGGCTTCGTCACCCCGCTGGGCAGTGACGTGATCACGTCGAGCCTGACCGGCATCACCGGCTTCAAGTGGGCGCGCATCAACGTGGAGACGGAGAACAGCGCCGATGAGGTGGTGGACGGCAGCAATCCCGCCTTGGCGACGCAAGAGATGCTGTATGACTCCGTGCCCACCGCGGCGGGCGTGATACCCGGGCGCTATCCGAACGGGTCGTCGTTGGGCAGCGGGTCCACCGATCCCGCGGTGATCTTCCAGATCACGGCGATGGGCGTTTCCGGCGGCTACGAGAAGCTGGTGACCGAGGACGTCACGCGCTTTCCGTTCGCCTTTCAGGCGCCGTCGGCGGTGACTTTGAGCGGCAGCAGCCCGGTCTTTGGCGGCCCGAACTCGAATAATTTCACCGTTTCCGGGGTGGACGCGTCGGGCGTTTATCCGACGCTGCCGGCACTGGCCGTGGCCGTGCCTGGCAATGGCGCCGCGGCGGTGAGTTCGGTCAACAGCGGCATTCCCTCGGTGCGCGACGATTGCACCCATTACGGGCCGTGCCCGGTTTCCTCCAGCGGCACGCCCGTCATCTCGAACGTCAGCAGCACGCAGACGGCGGGCTGCATTTCGCAGAGCTCCTGCAACCCGCTGCCGCTCAGCTCGGACTGGAACACGGAGGGCACGTTCATGCCGCCCACCGGCCTGCTGGGGCTGGTCAACCAACTGGAGAACTCGGCGGATGTGGTGTGCTCCGGTTCGGGTTCGGTAGCCGAGGGGACCACGGCACCGGCCACCTGTCCGACCAGCGCGGGCAACGGCACCGGCTTTTTGGACGGCAATAATCCCGGACTGACGGTGATCGAGGGCAACTACACGCTACCCACCTCGGGCGGCGGCACGCTGCTGATCACCGGCGATGCCACGATTCCGCCGAATTTCACATGGAACGGGCTGCTGCTGTTTATCGGCAGCGGCCATGCCATGGCGGGGGGCAACGGCACGCCGACGATCAATGGCGCGGTCTTCGCCGCCAACGTCTGCGGCAATCTTGGGGCCACCGATCCCACCGGCGAGGACATCGGCTTGCAGAACTGCTCACAGATCGGCAACGCGGATTTCAACATCGCGGTCGGCGGCGGAAACTCCTCGGGTGGCATTAACTTCGACAGCGCGATGATCAATGCCGCCAACCAGAACCGGACATACGCGGTGCTCAGCTACCGGGAACAGACGATAAACCAATAACTTGCGACCCGGCCGGCGGCGGGGCTGCAACCCTGGCCGGAGGAACAGCATCTACTTAGGTGGGTCCGCTATCGGGCGGCCCGGGAGTCCTAAGATGCTGAGCCGGTTCGCCACCTTCGTCGGTTCGCTCACCTGCTCCCACCATTGGGTTCGCGCGCGGTGGGAGGATGGCAGCTATGGGCTGCGCTGCCAATATTGCTTCAAGCGCCACCCGCAGACCTGGGACCAGGTTTTGGCGCAGCCGGATAAGCCGTCGCGGGCGGCGAGGGTTCACTCCGGCGCGCATGCGGGATTGCGGGCCGCCGAAGCGACGGCGGAGCCGGCGCCCCGCGCGGCATAGGTCGGCGCGGTGCCCGAGCCGTGAGGTAGGCCGAGCGCCCACAACTGCCGAGGCCGGTGGTTTCCATGGGCGGGTTGTCGGGCGGGTTGTCGCGGCGCTGAGGCGCCGGTTTAGAGGGCCCGGGTGCGGCCCTTTCTTCAACCGTCTTCAGGGCGTCGGTGCCCTTTTTCGCCCCGTGGTCGCGCGACAACCCAGCGGCGGCGCCGCGGCGGGAGCGTGCAAGCGGAGGTCGTGATATTGGATCTCCAGCGGACCGGACGGCGTGAGCATCTGAATGCGCAGGGGCAAGCCGCCGAGCGCCGGGGCGGTCCACGCGGTGAACACGACGTTCGGGCGGCCACGCCGGCGCACCGTGATTTGTAGAATGACGACCGCGTAGCCGCGCAGCGTGCCTACGCCGAGCCATTTGCGTCGGATCTGGCCGCGCCAGAGAAACGGCTGAACTCCGGGCGGCGGGCGGAAAGGGACGGCGGCGCAGCGGCCGCTGGGGAGCCAGCGATAGGCGCGGCGGGTTTTGCTGTTGAGCCACAAGCGGGCACCGTGCGGCAAGCGCACCGACCACCATGCCCCGGAGCGGGCGATGCGCATCGTCACCGGGCGGAGAATCGGGCTGGCGGTAATCATGCGGGCGCTGAAGGGGCGGCGGGGGAAGACACTCTGCGGGCGCGGCGGGGCCAGCGCTCCCGCCATCCCTAGCACGAACACCCATGCCGCCCGGCTAGACCTCATGCGTTAGACCCTTTACCCTGATGTCTATGCCTGAGGGGACGCCCACCGGGACGCCTTCCACTACGGATCTGCCGGCCGAGGGCCGCCGCCATGGCTTGGCCATGAACCGGCTGGGCGGCGCCGCCATCTTGATGATGGCGGCGGTGATGGGCTCGCGCGTGATCGGCTATGTCCGGCAGGCGTATATCGCTTGGGCCTTCGGCGCCGGCAAGCTGACTGACGCCTACAACGTCGCCTTCACCATCCCGAACTGGCTGAACTACCTGGTCGCGGGCGGGGCGCTTTCCATCACCTTCATCACCATCTTCAGCCCCTATCTGGCGCAGGGGCAGGAGGAGGAAGGCTACCGGGTTTTTTCCATCATCGCCACCTTCATGGCGCTGGCGCTGACCGCGGGCGTGATTTTGGGCGAGATCTTCACGCCGCAGCTGCTGCGCCTCTACTTGGCGTCGTCGTTCACGCCGGCGCAGTTGGCGCTCTGCGTCCGTATGACGCGCATTTTGCTGCCGGCGCAGTTGTTCTTCGGCATCGGCGGGCTGATCTGCGCCACGCTGTACGCACGGGGGGTGTTTTGGCTGCCGGCGCTGGCGCCGCTGTTTTACAGCACCAGCATCATCTTGGGCGGGGTGCTGCTGTCGCATTGGCTGGGCATCACCAGCCTGGCGGTCGGCGCGCTGGCCGGCGCGGTGATTGGGCCGTTTCTATTCCCGTTGTTCGGGGCGCGGGCCGGCGGCCTGCGCTTCCGCTGGAACTTCCATTTCCGCGATCGCCAGTTCGTGCATTGGCTCAAGCTGACGCTGCCCTTGATGGTGGGGGTCTCGCTGGTCAGCGCCGACGACTGGATCATGCAGCCGCTGGCGGCCAGCCTGCACGGCGCCATCACCGAGCTGGTGTATGCGAAGCAGCTGATGCGGGTGCCGACGGCGGTGCTGGGGCAGGCGGTGGGCCAGGCGACAATGCCGTTCTTCGCCTGGCTGGTGGCGGAAAATAAATGGGATGAGTTGCGGGAGACGCTGGACCGCGCGGTGGTGAAGACCGCGACCGCGGCGGTGCTGGCGGCCAGCTACTTGGCGGCCTTGGCGCTGCCGCTGACGGAGCTGGTGTACGTGCGCGGCAAGTTCACCGTCGCCGAGGCGCGGCTCACGGCCATGTACCTGGGGATTTTTGTCCTGTCGCTGGCCTTTTGGGCGGTGCAGGGATTGTATTCGCGGGCGTTCTACGCCGCCGGGAACACAATGACGCCGATGCTGGCGGGCACCATCGTCACGGCGGCGGTGATTCCCATTTATATTGTGCTGGCGCACCGCTTCGGGGTGCCGGGCCTGGTGGTGGCGTCCGATACCGGGATGATCGTCAACACGCTGGTGCTGGCCGCGCTGCTGCACCGGCGCAAATGGCTGGGCGCGAAGCTGGAGCGCTGGCGGACGCTGCCGGCGGTGGTGGCGGTGGCGGTGCTGGCGGGCGCCGCTGCGTATGTCTTTGAGCGCCATTTCGCGCCGGCGCATTATGCCGGGCTGCCGGTGCTGGGATTGGCGGGCGCCGCGACGGCTTTGTGGCTGGTGTTGGTGATCGCGCTTGGCTGGATATTCGGGCTGAAGGCGCTGCTGGCGGAAGCCTGGCGGCTGGTCCGCCGCGCCTTCACGCGGATTACGCCGCGCGCCGCCGCGGCCAGCTAAAGTTGGCGCGGGCCGCTGGGGCGTCCCGCTTGGGACAGGCGCGGGCCCCAGTCCCGCCGCCGGCGGGGCGTCCCGCTTGGGAGCGGGGGCGGTCCTAGGCCCAATATTCGACGCTGGTGGTGCGGGTTTCGTCCAGGCGCACGCCCAAGCGCAGCGCGGCGGGAAGGCGGGGCCGCAGGCGGCGCCAAATCCATTCCGCCAGGGCTTCGGTGCTGGGATCGGGCAGGATGGAATTGAGATGGGCGTGGTCGAGCGGAGCGATCACGGTCTCCGCCACCAGGGATTTCAACTGCCGCAGGTCGAATAGCATCTCGCCCGCCGCCCGCTCCCCTTCCAGCCATACCGTCAGCTCATAGTCATGGCCGTGCACTTCGCGGTCATAGCCATGGTCTTGGGGAAAACTGTGACTGGCATTGAAGCGGAAACCGCTTTTGCCGAGGCGCCAATGAGCCATGCCGCCAGAATAGCCCGGGCGCCAGGGCTAAAAGATGGCGTGGCCGGTGGCGGGAAAGCGATAGTTCGCCACGGCCGAGACCGCGCCGACGGAAATATAACCGGCTTCGAACAAACGGGCCAATCCAGGATGGCCGGTATGGTAGAGAACATAGGCGATGCCGACGGCGGCCGCCAGAGTGAGTGCCTCGGTGGTGATGAAGGCCGCGGGGTTGTCCACCAGGCCGTTGGTCAGCAGCCACTCGGGCATGCCGCGCTGGCGGAAATAGCGCGTGCTCGTGTAGTCCAGCACCTGCGCGGCGAGCATGCCGGCCAACAACGGGGTTTGCCAGCGCCCCAGCCAAAACTGGCGCGCCGGCGGCGCGCCGGGCGTTCGGTCGAACATCGCCTGGAGCCCCGCTCCCAATCCGGCGCCGACCAGGGCGTAGCTGGCGCCGACGCGCCAGCGGCGGGCGGACCGCACGGCGGGTGGATAGGCGGAGAAGCTGACGCTGTTGACGCCGAGCGTGGCCCCCGCCGCCGCACCGGTCAGGGCGGCAAGCCACAGGGGAACGGTTGGCTGCGGCGCGCCCGAGTTCCGGCGCAGGCGGCGCGTTCCGCTGACCTGGACGGCCGGGGTCTGGGCGTGGGCGGTGCGCACGCAGAGAGCGGCCAGAGCCAGCAACGCGACGGCGCGGAAAGGGCGGGGGCGCATCAGTGCTTTTCGCTCGCGGTGCCGCTGGCTGGCGCGGCGCCCGGCGTGGGCGGAACGCCGCGGCCCTGGGGCTTCGCCTGCGCTGGCTGGGGATGGATGCGGGAGTCCTTTCGCGAGGGCCCGCGCCTGGCGATGGCTAGAGCCACGGCGCTCCCAAATGGGGCAGAAACATCTTCAGCACCAAAACGGCGGTCACGAGGGCGTAACCCATCAGCGCATTGTACTCACGATGGCGGCGGTACAGAGCCAGGGAGAAACCGGAGAAGGCGTGCTCCTGGGCGGGGACGGGCGCCGGCCACAAGCGCGGCCAAAAGCGGGGAACGGCGCGGCAATAGGCGGTGAACGCCGGGCCAAAGCGCTGCGCCAAATAGGCTTCCTCGCGGCGGATCACCGCACCGTAGACGGCGGCAAACAGGACGGCGGCGGCGACCGCCATCAGCGGATCGGCGGCGGCGAGAAGGAAGCCGGCGGCGAGGATGGCGCTGCCCAGATACAGCGGATTGCGGCAGAAGCGGTACGGGCCGGTGGTGGCGAGGGCGTCATTTTTGCGGATGTGGCCGGAGGCGAGGGCGCGCAGGGCTAATCCCAGGGCGGCCATTGGCAAGCCCAGCGCCAAGCTGAGCGGCGTGGGGCGGGCGCGCAGCAGGAAGACCGCCGCCGCCGCGAAGCCCAGCGGGACCCGAATCCGGGCCAGCCAGTAGCCGATTGGTTTGCGCCCGCCGCTGGCGCTGGGGACCGCGCCGCTCACGATCCCACCCCGGCGGGAGCGTCATCGGCGGCGGAGCGGGCCAGCAGTTCCCCGCAGGCCGCCGCGACCTCATCCACGCTAATGGCCAGCATGTTGGGGGAGTAGCGCTGCCCACGGGGATAGCTGGCGAGGTGCGGCTTATGCAGCACGATGGCGCGGCTGGAGAAGGGCCCGTTGCGGGCGGGATCGGTGGGACCGAACAGAGCGACCACGGGCGTGCCCAGCGCGGCGGCCAAATGCAGCGGCCCGGTATCGCCGCCGACCGCCAAGTGCGCCTGCGCCAGCATCGCCGCCAACTGCACCGCATCGCCGGAGAAAATGCGGGCGCGAATGGCGGTGGCGCGGCGAAAGGCATCGTCCATGGCTTGCTCACCGGGTCCGCGATTCAACACCGCCGCGAGGCCGTAGTCGCGCTGCAGGCGGTCGGCCAATTCGGCGAAGCGTTCCGTCGGCCAGCGCTTGGAGGCCCAGCCGCCGCCGGGGGAGAGAAACACGAAAGGGCCGACGCGGTTGTCCTCCAGCCAGCGCCGGGTGGCGATCTGGGCGGATTCCGGGATTGGGAAGGGGAACCGCCGTAGCCGCTCCAGGGAGCCCGGCGGCGGGACGGCGGCGGCGGCGATGTCCAGAAGCTGATCCACGACATGCGCCGACTCGGGCACGACATGGCGGTTGTAGAGCCAATGCGCGCCCCGCTCGCGCTCCACGCTGCGGGCCAACCCCAAGCGGTATTTGGCTCCGGCCAGGCGCGTCACCAGCGCCGATTTCAGCGTGCCCTGAAGGTCCACCGCCCAGGTGGCGGCGAAGGCGCGAATCCGGCGCATGTCGGCCTGAAACTCCGGCCAGGTGCCGGGCGCGGCGCGCAGGCGGAAGGTGTCCACGGTGAAGACGGCGTCGAGATCGGGATGGCGCGCGACCAGGGGTAGCCAGCGCCGCTCGACCACCCAGGCGATGCGGGCCAAGGGGAGCGTGGCGCGCAACGATACCGGAACGGGCAGGGCATGCACGATGTCGCCCAGACTACTGAGCTTGATCAGCAAGATGCGCGGATAGAGGGGATCGGTGCTGGGGGCGCCGGGCATGGTGCGAAGTTCCAGGACCGTCGCGGCAGGGCTAGGCCGGACCCCGGCCTGCGCCAATCCGCGCCAGCAGCGACCGGGTGGAATGCTCCTTGGGATCGCCGACGATGGCGACGCGGATGCCGCAGGCGTCGGCGATCGCGCGCTCCGGGACGCTAGCCTCAGTGTAATCGGTTCCCTTGGCGTGCACGTCGGGACGCAAGCGCTGCAGCAGGCCGCCGGCGGTGGGGTCTTCAAAGATGACCACCGCGCTGACGGTTTGCAGCGCCGCCACCAGCTCCGCCCGCGCCGCTTGGGGCAGGACGGGCCGGCCCGGGCCCTTCAGCGCCCGGGTGCTGGCGTCGCTGTTGACGGCCACGATCAGCCGGTCGCCGAGCGCGCGCGCGGCGCGGAGATAGCGCACATGGCCGACATGCAGCAGGTCGAAGACGCCGTTGGCGAACACGACGCTGCGGCCGGTCTGCCGCCACTGGCGCACGGTGGCTTCCAAGGCGTCGAGGCTTTGGATTTTGTGCTGGTAGGACATCGGCGTTCAGGCTTCCAGCGCTTGCAGCAGTTCGGCGGCGCTGACGGTGGCGGTGCCGGGCTTCATGACCACCAGGCCGCCGGCGATGTTGGCCAACTGCGCCGCCGCGGGCCCGTCGGCGCCGGCGGCGAGCGCGGCGGTGAAGACGGCGATGACGGTGTCGCCGGCGCCGGTGGTGTCCACGGCCGGGGCCGAGCCGAATACGGGCCACTGCCGCGTCGGGCGGCGCGGAGCGAAGAGCGCCACGCCATCCCGGCCACGCGTGACCAGCAGCCAGCGGCAGCCGAGGCGGGTGAGCAGGCGGCGGCCGTTGTGCTCCAGCCGCGCCAGGTTGTCGCCGATGGGCTGGTGAAAGATTTCCTCCATCTCGGGTTCATTTGGCGTGGCCGCGGTCAGGCCGCCGTAGTCGGCGAGCCGATAGCGGCTGTCCACGGTGACGATGGGCTTTTTGCCGCCGGGGGCCAGGCCGTGGCGCAGGGCGCGGGCCAGGGCCGGGCTGACGGCGCCATAGCCGTAATCGGACAACAGGAGGGCGAAGCCGCCGCGCGCCAGCGCCTCGGCACGGCGCCGCAGACGGTTCTGCACCGCCGCCGGCGGAGCGGCGGAGGGCTCCCGGTCCAGGCGGATGACCTGTTGCCGCGCGGTGTGGGCGTGGCCGGCCAATAACCGCGTCTTGGCCGGCGTTCTCCAGCCGCGCAGGCGCGGGACGCCGCGCACATCCACGGCCGCCGCGGCCAGCTGCGCGAGCAGAGCGGAACCGGCGGCATCCGCGCCGACGACGCCGGCTAAACGCACGCGGCAGCCGAGCGCCGCTAGGTTGGCGGCGGCGTTGGCGCCGCCGCCCGGCGCCACGCGTTCCTCGCGATGTTTCAGGATCAGCACTGGCGCCTCGCGCGACACGCGGGCGATTTCCCCGTAGATGAACTCATCGGCGACCAAGTCGCCCCATACGGCGACGCGCAGGCCGGCAAAGCGCCGGACGTGCTCGGCTAATGCGCGGCGTTGCGTCGTGGCGCTCACCACGCTGCCTCCGCGGCGGCGGCCAACAGGGCGTGCACCGCCTCCAGCGCCGTGGCCGCGACCACATCCGGGCCGCCGGGAAGCAAGCCTGGCCACGCCGCGGCGCCGCCCGCCTGCCAGGCCTCCAGGTCCTGCTCGCCATAGCCGGTGCGCACCAGCGCGCCGCGGCCGCCCAGCGCGTGCAGCATCGCGATTTCGCTCATGCGGTCGGTGACGATCCAACTGCGGGCCAATTCCAGTTCATGTTCGGCGGCCGCGCGCCGCAGCAGCCCGGGTTTGGGCTTGCGGCAATCGCACTCGATGCCGTAGCCATTGACGCCCTTGGTGGGATGGTGCGGGCAGTAGTAAATTGCGTCCAGCCGCGCCCCGGCCGCGGACAGGGAATTCACCAGATGGCGGTGCAAGGCCCCGACCTGGGCTTCGGAGTACAGCCCGCGGGCGACGCCCGCCTGATTGGTCACCAAGATCGCCGCCCAGCCACGCTCATTGACCTGCCGCACCGCGGCGGCGGCGAAGGGGTAAATATGGAAACGCTCCAATTCCCCCACGTAGCCCAGTTCTTCATTGAGCGTTCCATCACGATCGAAAAAGACGGCGGGGCGCATGGACGGACGTTGACTGGCAGGCGAGGCAGAGAGGCGGTGAAACCCGATTTTAACCCGCACCGCCGCCGTGTCCGCTCGCGGAAGCGCGAGCCTGCCCATGCTGGCAGCGGCGCGGCGGCGGGTAGAATCGGGCCATGGCGAATGATGGGCGTGGGCCCCAGCGCCGCCCCAGGCGGGGCGGCCGGCGGACCCAAGAGGCAGGGCTGAGCCCCGCGGACGCGCCCGGCTGGGCGCTGGTCACGGGCGCCAGTTCGGGCATCGGCGCCGCCCTGGCGCGCCAACTGGCGGCGGCGGGCTGGAGCGTGGTGCTGACGGCACGATCGGCGGACCGCCTGGAGGCGCTGGCCACGGAGGTTTCGGCCCTAGGCCGCGCTTGCCGGGTCTTCGTTGCCGACCTGAGCGCCACGTCGGGCGTGGAGGCGCTGCTGGCGTTCGTGGCCGCCGAGGGCTTGGCGCTCGAGCTGCTGGTGAATAACGCCGGGGTGGGAGCGGGCGGCGATTTTGCCACGCTCGCCGGCCCGCGCCAGTGCGCCATGCTGGGTCTGAACGTGGACGCGCTGACGCGCCTGACGCACGCTTGCCTGGGGCCGATGCGCGCCCGCGGCCACGGCGCCATCATCAACGTCGCATCCGTGGCGGCGTTTCAGCCGGTGCCGTTCATGGCCGCCTATGCCGCCAGCAAGGCATACGTGCTGAGCTTATCGCTGGCGCTGTGGGAGGAGAACCGCGGGCATGGAGTGCATGTGATGGCGGTGTGCCCGGGCAGCACGGATACGGGGTTTTTCGCGGCGGCGGAGATGAGCGGCGGCGGGCCTTATCAGCAGACGCCCGAGCAGGTGGCGGCGGAGACCATGGCGGCGCTGGCGCGGCGGCGCCCGCTGGTGGTCACGGGCGGCGGCAATCGCGCCATGGTGGCGGCGGGGCGGTTTTTGCCGCGGCGCTGGATGCTGGCCGCCGCGGCGCGGTTCGCCCGTCCCCGCATGCGCGCCGCCGCGGGCGGGTAGCGATGCGCGCGGTGTTGCAGCGAGTGACCGCCGCGGAGGTGCGGGTGGCGGGGGAGATTCGCGGGCAAATCGGGGCCGGCCTGGTCGCCTTGATCGGCGTGGAACGAGGCGACAGCGCCGAGGACGCCGCTTGGCTGGCGGCGAAAATCGCGCAACTGCGCATCTTCGCCGACACCGCCGGCAAAATGAACCTAGCGATCGGCGCCCTTGGCGGCGGGGTGCTGGCGATCTCGCAATTCACGCTGCTCGCCGACACGCGGCGCGGCAATCGCCCCTCCTTCGAGCCCGCCGAACGTCCGGCCGCGGCGCGGGAGATGTTCGATGCATTTGTCAGGGAACTGCGGCAGCAGGGCTGTCCGGTGGCGACGGGCGTCTTTGGCGCCGATATGCAGGTGCAACTGACCAACGACGGCCCGGTGACCATCTGTTTGGACAGCCGCCATCGGTAGAAGTGCGCGGAACTTGTCGCGTGCGACCCGGCGCTGGGCTGGCTTCAGCAGGCCCCGGGGGGAAAGCCCAGGCATTTGGACTCCGGCATCGCCGCCGAACCCGGCCGCTCTACACGCTTCGGGTGGTCGCATTTTCCGCGGCCGTTCGCGGGGGCCGCGCCGTTGGCCCGGGGGCAAAGCCGGTGCGGGAAGGCCGCGAAACTCCCTGCGCGCTCCCGGCGCCCGCAAGAACGCTGCGGCTCCCCCAAGCAGGAGAAGCGGTCTCCGGTAACCGGCGCCCCCCGAAGTGTGGGCGAAGCATTCGCCCGACGCCCAAATGTGTGGCAAAATCGGCACGGGTTGCCTGGCGGGATACCCCGGTAAGGCTCGACATCCGAATGACTTAGCCGGTCGTCGCCGGCGCTATGCCAAGATCGATTGAGGAAATCCCGCGGCCATGCCCAGCGCCAACCGACAAGGAACCATCCGCCAAACGGTGCAAGCGCAGGGCATCGGCTTGCACAGCGGCGCGCCGGCGCGCCTGGCGCTGCGTCCCGCGCCGGCGGGGGCCGGCATCCGATTTGAGCGCACCGACCTGGAAGGTTTCGTGGTCGAAGCCAACGCCGCCAACATCGCCCAGGTCAGCTATGCGACCAGCCTGATGAAGCGCGGCGTGCTGATCTCCACCACCGAGCACGTGCTTTCCGCGCTGGTCGGCCTGGAGATGGACAACGTCGTGGTGGAATTGAACAACCTGGAGGTTCCGATCCTGGACGGCAGTTCGCTGCCGTTCGTGGAGATGATTGACCGCGCGCGCCCGCGGCTGCTGCCGCGCCCGCGGCGGTATATGCGCGTGCTGCGGCCGGTGGAGATGGAGGAGGGGGAGAAATTCATCGGGGTTTATCCCGACGAACGCTACCGCGTCAGCTACGCCATCAACTTCCCCCACCCCGCGATTGGACGCCAGCGGCTGGAGCTGGAGCTGACGCCGGAAAATTACCGCCGCGAACTGGCGCCGGCGCGCACGTTCGGCTTTCTGCGCGACGTGGAGGCGATGCGCCGCCAAGGGCTGATCCGCGGGGGCTCGATGGACAATGCGGTGGTGCTGAACGACACCGGAGTGGCCAACGGCCCGCTGCGCTTCCCGGACGAGTTCGTGCGCCACAAGGTGCTGGATCTGATCGGCGACTTGGCGCTGCTGGGCCATCCCCTGCTGGGCTACGTCAAGGCCGACCGCGCTGGACATGCGCTGCACACCGCGCTGGTCAAGCGCCTGGCGCGGGAGCGCCATCTGTGGGAGCTGGAGACCGCGCCGGCGCCGGTGCTGGCGCAGGCCACGGCGCGGTAAGCGCGGCGGCGGGGAAGCCCGCGTTTTATACTGTTCACGGCGGTTCGCGCCAACGGGAGCAAGCCATGGCCACCAGCGTCACGCCGGAAACCGAAGTCAATCCGTGGGCTTCACAAGAAGCGCGCTTCGACATCGCCGCGCGCAAGCTCAACCTTGATGACGGCGTGTGGAAGGTGCTGCGCATGCCGACACGGGAAATCACCTTGCACATTCCCGTGCAGATGGACGACGGGCGGATCGAGGTCTTCACCGGCTACCGCGTGCAGCATAGCGTGGCCCGCGGGCCGGGCAAGGGCGGCATCCGCTACGCGCCGGACGTGACGCTGGACGAGGTGCGGGCGCTGGCCAGCTGGATGACCTGGAAGTGCGCGGTGGTGAACATTCCGTTTGGCGGCGCCAAGGGCGGCATCATCGTGGACCCCAAGCTGCTTTCGCAGAACGAGCTGGAGCGGATGACGCGGCGCTACACGGCGGAGCTGGTGGAGTTCATCGGGCCGGAGCGGGACGTGCCCGCCCCGGACGTGAACACCAACGAGCAGGTGATGGCCTGGATCATGGACACCTACTCCATGCACGTGCGGCATACGGAAACCGCCGTGGTGACGGGCAAGCCGCTGGACCTGGGCGGCAGCCGCGGCCGCCGGGAGGCCACCGGGCGGGGCTGCATGCTGGTCTGCGATCAGGCGATCCGCCGCCTGGGGCTGGAGCGGGGACGGACGCGGGTGATCGTGCAGGGCTTCGGGAACGTGGGCAGCAATTCCGCGCACTTGCTGTACCGCGCCGGATACCAGGTGATCGGCGTGGACGAATACGACGGCGGCATCTACAACGCCAAGGGACTGGACGTGCCGGCGCTGATGGAGTACCGCCTGGCGAACGGCACGCTGCAAGGCTTTCCGGGCGGCGAGCAGCGGCCGAAGCAACAGTTACTGACCGAGGATTGCGAGATCCTGCTGCCGGCGGCGACTGAGAACCAGATCACCAGCCACAATGCGGCGCGGATCCGGGCCAAGATCGTCTGCGAAGGCGCCAACGGCCCCACCACCTCCGCCGCGGATGAGATTTTGCAGGAGCAGGGGATTTTCATCATTCCCGACATCTTGGCCAACGCCGGGGGCGTGACGGTCAGCTACTTCGAGTGGGTGCAGGACCGGCAGGGGTATTTCTGGAAGGAGAGCGAAGTCAACGAGCAGTTGCAGCATGTGATGGAGACGAGCTTCCACGACGTGGTCGCCTACGCCGAGCGCCACAACGTCAACAACCGCATCGCCGCCTACATGCTGGCCATTGACCGCGTCGCCTTCAGCATCAAACTGCGCGGCATCTACGCTTGACGCCGCCCGCCGCCGTCATCAACGATCGCGGGTCGGCGCGCTGGCGCGCGGGATATCCCTGGGTCTACCGCACGGAACTGCTGGGGTTCGAGGGAACGCCGCCGGCGCCGGCGCAGGTCGTCGCGGTGCGGGACCGGCGGGGCCGGGAGCTGGGCTGGGCCGACCATAGCGAACAATCGCGGATCGCCCTACGCCGCCTGAGCGGAGATCCAGCGGAGACGGTGGACGACGAGTTTTTCCGCCGGCGGCTGGCGGCGGCGCTGGCCTACCGCGAGGAGCTGCGGCTGGACTCGAACGCCTACCGGGTAGTGGCGGGGGAGGCGGACGGGCTGCCCGGCTTCGTCGCCGACCGCTATGGCGAAGACCTGGTCGTCCAGGCGCTGACGGCGGCCATGGACATGCGCTTGCCGCGGCTGGCGGCGGCGCTCCGCGGCGCGTTGGGCGCGGGGCGCATGTTCGAGCGCAACGACCTCAAGGTGCGCCGTTTGGAAGGGCTGGAGTTGCGCGCCGGAGAGTTGGGCCCGGATGGCCGGCGGCTGGCGGCGGGCGGAAGCAGTGCGGCGCCGGCCTGGGCCGAGGCGAGAATTGGCGGGCTGGAATTCCGCTTCGACCTGCTGGGCGGGCAGAAGACCGGCGGCTTTTTGGATCAGCGGGAGAACTGGGCGGCGGTGGCCGCCTACGCCCATCCCGGCTGCGAGGCGCTGGACGCGTTCTGCTACCAAGGCGGCTTCGCCTTGCACCTGGCCCGACGCGGCATGCGGGTGGAGGCCGCGGACCTGTCCCGCCCGGCCTTGGAACTGGCCGAAGCCAATGCCCAGCGCAACGGGCTGGAGAACATTGAGCTCATCGCAGCCAACGCCTTCGACCTGCTGCGCCATTACGATGAAACCGGCCGGCGCTTTGACCTGATCGTGCTGGATCCGCCGGCCTTCGCCAAGAACCGGTCGGCGCTGCCGGCCGCCGCGCGCGGTTACAAAGAAATCAACCTGCGCGCCTTCCGGCTACTGCGCCCGGGCGGCATCCTGGCGGCGTGCTCCTGTTCCCACCATGTCTCCGCCGATGCGCTGCTGGAATGGATCGCCGCCGCCGCGGCCGACGCGCGCCGCGAGGCGGTGCTGCTGGAACGGCGCGGCCAGGCGCGCGATCATCCGGTGCTGCTGGCCATGCCGGAGACGGAATACCTGAAGTGCTTCCTCTTGCGCGTGCGCTAGCGCGATCGCCGTCCCGGGCCGCGCGGCGGCGAGGAGCGGAGAACTGGGCGCGCAAGCGGGACGCCCCGCGCCAGATGATTTCGAGCTGGCGGCGGGACTTACGGCGCCGCCGGGGCGGGGCGGACGTGGGAGCGGATGTAGGCGGTGATGGCCTCCAGGCTGGAGCCGGGAGGGAAAACGGCGCCGACGCCTTCACGGCTGAGCATCTCGGCATCCTCGGGCGGGACGATGCCGCCGACGACCACAAGGACATCGTTCATGCCCGCGGCGCGCAGCAGTTCCATGACGCGCGGAACGATGGCGTTGTGGGCGCCGCTGAGGATGGACAGGCCAATGCAGTCCACGTCTTCCTGCAACGCGGCGGAGGCGATCATCTCCGGCGTCTGGCGCAGGCCGGTGTAGACGACTTCCATGCCGGCGTCGCGCAGCGCGCGAGCGACGACCTTGGCGCCGCGGTCGTGGCCGTCGAGGCCGGGCTTGGCCACCAGGACGCGGATTTTGCGGGCCGTCTCGGTCATGGTCGCATCGTCACGGTCACATCACGGCCACTTCTTCATAGGCGCCGAAGACGGCGCGCAAGGCGGCGGTGATCTCCCCCAGCGTACAGTAGGCGCGGACGCAATCCAGCAGCGCGGGCATGGTGTTGGCGTCGCCCTCGGCGGCGCGGCGCAGCGCATCCAGGGCGCGCTCCGCGGCGGCGGCGTTGCGGCGGCGGCGGAGAGCCTGCAGCTTCTCGGTCTGGCGCCGGCGCACGGACTCATCAATGTAGAGGGTGGGCAGCGGCGTTTCCTCGGCCGCGAAGGCATTGACGCCGACCATGACCTTTTCGCCCGTCTCCAGCGCCTGCTGGTAGCGGTAGGCTGCGTCGGCGATTTCCCGCTGCGGGAAGCCTTTCTCCACCGCCGCCACCATGCCGCCCAGGGCGTCAATGCGGTCGAAATACTCGCGCGCGCCGCGCTCCATGTCCAGGGTCATGCTCTCCAGAAAATACGAGCCGCCCAGCGGATCCACGGTGTTGGTGACGCCGGTCTCATGGGCGATGATCTGCTGCGTGCGCAGGGCGATGGTCGCGGCCGCCTCGGTGGGCAGCGCCAGGGCCTCGTCCAGGGAGTTGGTGTGCAGGGATTGCGTGCCGCCCAGCACCGCGGCAAGAGCCTGGAGCGCCACGCGGGCGACGTTGATGTAGGGCTGCTGGGCGGTGAGGGAAACGCCGGCGGTTTGGGTGTGGAAGCGGAGCGCCGCGGAGCGCGGGTTCTTGGCGCCATAGCGCGCGGTCATCACCGCGCGCCACAGCTTGCGCGCGGCGCGATATTTGGCGATCTCCTCGAAGAAGTCGCTGTGGGCGTTGAAGAAGAAAGACAGGCGGGGGGCGAAGTCATCCACCGCCAGCCCGCGACGCAGCGACCATTCCACGTATTCCATGCCGTCGCGCAGGGTAAAGGCCAGTTCCTGCAAGGCCGTCGAGCCGGCTTCACGAATGTGATAGCCGCTGATGGAGACGGGGTTGAAGCGCGGGGCCTGCTGGGCGCCGAACTCGATGGTGTCCACCACCAGGCGCATGGAGGGGGCGGGGGGAAAGAGGAATTCCTTTTGGGCGATGTATTCCTTCAGGATGTCGTTCTGGAGCGTGCCGGACAGGCGGGTCCAATCGGCGCCTTGTTTCTCCGCGGCGACCAAGAACATGGCCCAAATCGCCGCGGCGGGCGAGTTGATGGTCATGGAAGTGGTGATCTCGGCCAAGGGGATGCCGCGAAACAACGTCTCCATGTCCTCCAGCGAATCAATCGCCACGCCGCATTTGCCCACCTCGCCTTCGCTCATGGCGTGGTCGCTGTCGTAGCCCATCAGCGTGGGCAAATCAAATGCGACCGAGAGGCCGGTCTGCCCCTGGGAGAGCAGATAGCGATAGCGCTCATTGGTTTGCTCGGGCGAGGCGAAGCCGGAAAACTGCCGCATCGTCCACAACCGCTCGCGGTACATCGTGGGGTGGATGCCGCGCACATAAGGCGGTTCTCCGGGGCGGCCGACGTCGCGGTCGAAATCGAAATCCGGCGGGAGGGAGGCCGCGGTGTACAGCGCTTCCACCGGGACGCCGCTGAGCGTGGTGAAACGGCGCGGCGGGTTGGCGGCCGGCGGCGTGCCCGCGGGGGCGGTCGGAGACTTCATGCCGAAACCCACGGTTCAGTCTACGCCGGGCCCGCGACGCCACGCCACTGACCGACGGGTCGGCGGGGTTCCGGGAGACCAGCGCCGGGCGTGGTTATGTGGCGGGGTACTCGTAGACGCCGCGGCCGGTCTTGCGGCCGAGCCGGCCCGCCTTGACGTATTGGACCAGGAGCGGATTGGGCCGGTACTTTTCCCCCAAGCTGCGGTGCAGGTATTCGAGGATGTGCAGGCGCGTGTCCAGGCCCACCAAGTCCACCAGTTCGAACGGTCCCATGGGATGGTTCAGCCCCAGCTTGATCGCCTTGTCAATGTCGGCGGCGGAGGCCACGCCCTCCTGCAACAAGGCGAAGGCCTCGTTGCCGATCAGGGCGTTCATGCGGCTAGTGATGAAGCCGGGCGATTCCTTGATGACCACCGGTTCCTTGTTCATGCGCCGCGCCACGGCCACGGCGGCGGCGATGGTGGCGGGCGCGGTCTCCAGGCCGCGAACAATCTCCAGCAGGCGCATTTTGTGCACCGGGTTGAAGAAATGCATGCCGATGCACTGCGCGGGGCGGTAGGTTACGGCGGCCAGTTCGGTGATGCTCAAGGCGCTGGTGTTGCTGGCGAAGAGCGTGGCGGGCGGCGCCATTTTGTCCAGCGTGGTGAGGATCTCGATTTTGGTTTCCAGCTCCTCCGGCACCGCCTCGATGACCAAATCGGCGTCGCGGACGGCTTCCTCAATGCCGCCGGCGAAGTGCAGCCGGGCCAACGCGGCGTCGCGCTCCTGGGCGTCGAGCTTGCCGCGTTCGACGCCGCCATCCAAGATGGAGCGGATTTCCGCTTCGGCGCGGCGCAAGGAATCCGGCAACAGGTCTTCTAGCGTGGTTTGATAGCCGGCCACGGCGGCGGCATGGGCGATGCCGCGGCCCATGGTTCCCGCCCCCAAGACGGCAATGCGTGCAATCGCCACGCCCACATGCTACCAGGCGCACCGCCCGCGCCGGCGGTGTCCGGCGGTGACCCCTACCGCGCGCCGGCGGAGGCACTCAGCGCGGAGGTGCAAAAGGCGCAACGGCGGGCGCCGATGGGCACCATGCTGAGGCACTCCGGGCACGGTTGGGTCACGGCCGGGGCGGGCGGCGGCGCGGGGTGCAGCCGCGCCATTAGGCGATTGATCGGCAAAACGATCAGGTAAAAGATGGTCGCCGCCATGATGACGAAGCTCAATGTGGCATTGATGAAATTGCCGTAGAGGAAATGGCTGTTGTGCACGGTGAAGCTCAGGGCGCCGAAGTTGGGTTTGCCCCAAATGGCGGCGATCAGCGGGGTAATCAAATCCTTCACCAATGAGTTGACGACGCCGGCGAAGGCGGCGCCGATGATGATGCCCACGGCCATGTCCACGACGTTGCCGCGCAGCAGGAACTTGCGAAAGTCTCCCTTGGCCATATGAACCTCCAGCGGCAGGATAGCGTAGCGGCGGCCAGGCGCGCGCGGAGGCTGCGCGGCGGCGGCGATGGGGCGCAACCCGGGGGAGGGCGGGAGCGTAATAATACGGTTACGCGTGGACAACCTGACCCACACCCTGGTCGGCATCGCGATTTCCCGGGCGGGATTCAAGGGACGCCTGCCCTATGCGACCACGGCGCTGATTATCGCCGCCAATTTGCCCGACATTGATGTCGTCGCCGGCTGGAACGGCGTCGGTTTTTTGGCGACGCATCGCAGCCTGACCCATTCCCTGGTGGCGCTGCCGGCGCTAGCGGTGCTAATCGCCTGGGGGCTGCGCTGGGCGGCGGGCTATCATTTCCGGCGGCAACAGCGCCAGCGGCAGGCGCACCGCGACGCCGTGCTGGCGGTGGGGCGGGTGAGGAGCACGCCGGGCGAGCCCCGGGTGAAGAGCGTGCGGCTGGAGGATCTTTGGCCGGAGGCGGCGGGCGCGCCCGACCCGGACGCCGCGCCGGAAACACCGCCGCTGCCCAGTTGGAGGTTGTGCTTGCTGCTGGGTTTTGTCGGCGTCGGCTCGCACATTCTGCTGGACATGATGACGTCGTTTGGCGTCCGCGTTTTGTGGCCCTTCAGCCAGCATTGGTTCGCCTGGGATTTCATGCCGGAGATGGATCCTTGGGTCTGGATCATTTTGCTGTTCCTGCTGCTGGCGCCGATGACCTTGGGGCTGGTGGGCAGTGAGATCGGCGCCCGCCGCCGTCCCCATCGGCTGAGCGCCATCATCGCCCTGGCGGCGGTGACGGCGTGGATCGGCGTGCGGGCTTTTTACCATTACCGCGTGGTTCGCCTGCTGGCGGAGACGGAAGTCGGCGGTCACGCGCCGCGCAAGGTCGGCGCGTTTCCGTACGCGGGCTCGCCCGGTTTGTGGCACACCGTGGTGGAGACCAAGGGGCGGTATCAACTGGGGATGGTGAACGCGACCGCAGCCCGCATGTTGCCGCCGGCACTGGCGGCGGCGCCCCCGCAAACGCTCTATACTCCGGCAGTGACGCCGCAGATCGCGCTGGCCCGGTCCACGCCGCAGGCGCAGGTGTTTCTCCACTTCGCCCGCTTTCCCTACATCTACACGCAACAACGGGAGAACGGCGGGACCAACGTCCTGATTACGGACCTGCGGTTCAAGGCCGCGCATGAACCAGTGAATATGGGGCTGCTGATTCGCGAGAGCGCCAATCTCCATGTCCAGTCCACCCATCTGTACTGGCGGGGCGCCGCCGCGGCGCTCGGTCCCCAGCCTTAGGCTGGCGTTTGCGGGCGGCACGGCAGCGGGGCAGCGAGGCACTGGGGCAGCAATGGACACGCCGGTCACGATCACCGAATGCCCGCGGGACGCGCTGCAAGGCTGCCGGCGGCAGATCCCGACGGCGGAGAAGATCGCGCTGTTGCGGCTGCTGGCAGCCGCCGGCTGCCGCCGGCTGGACTGCGCGAGCTTCGTCTCGCCTCGGGCGGTGCCGCAGATGGCCGATTCCGAAGCCGTGCTGGCCGGGCTGGGCCCGCTGCCGAAGGGCATGGAGCTGATCGGCATTGTGCTGAACGCGCGCGGCGTGGAGCGGGCGGCGGCGACGGCGATCGCCACGGTGGGCTATCCGCTCTCGATTTCGCCGAGCTTCCAACGGCAAAACGCCAATCAAAGTCCCGGCGAGGCGCTGACGGTGCTGCGGCAAATCAAGGCCGCCGCCGACGCCGTGGGCCGCCGCACGGTGGTGTACATTTCCATGGCCTTTGGCAATCCCTTTGGCGACGCCTACGGTCCGGAACTGGTGGAGCAGGCGGTGGCCGCCGCGGTCGGCATGCGGATTGAGGAAGTGTTGCTGGCCGACACCGCCGGGCTGGCGCAACCCGCGGCGGTGGCGGAATTGGTGGAGCAGGTGCGAAGCCGGTTTCCCGGCCTGCGCGTGGGGGTACACCTGCACAGCCGGCCGGATACGGCGGCGGAAAAGATTCTGGCGGCCTACGACGCCGGCTGCCGCCAGTTTGACTGCGCCACCGGAGGATTGGGCGGCTGCCCGTTCGCGGGCGACAGGCTGGTCGGCAATATTGCCACCGAGACGCTGCTGGAGGTGCTCGGCGGGCACGGCGCGCGGATTCCGTTCTCGCCCGAGGCGCTGGGTCCGGCGCGCGCCTACACCGAGCGTCTGCGCCTGGCCTACTGCCGGTAGGCTGCTCGCGGGGCCCGCGCCTTTTGCCCGGGGGGCAAAGCAGGTGCGGAAAGGTCGCGAAACTCCCTGTGCGCCCACGGCGCACGAAAGAGCGCCGCGGCCCGGCCCCGCCTAAGGCGGGGCTGGGGGCCGCGCCCACCCATCGCCCATCGCCCGGCGCGGCCTCAGGCGCCGGCGCTGCCGGCCGAAGCGGCATCCAGAAACAACCGCGCCCCGGCGTGGCGGCGCAACAAGGTGGCGGGGCAGGCGGGGGTGATCGGATCCTGCCGCGTCCGGCGCACCGCCGCGGCTTTGCGTTCGCCAGGCACGGAGACGATCAGTTCGGGAATCGCCATCAGCGGCGGCAGCGTCACCGTGATCGCCCGCCGCGGCACCGCCGCCAGCGCCGCGAACCAGCCCTCCGCAACCTGCTGCCGGCGGCAGCGCTCGTCCAGCTCGACCACGCGCACGGTGCGCGGATCGGCGAAATCCGCGCCGGGATCGTTGAAGGCCAAATGGCCGTTTTCACCGATGCCGATCAAGCCCAGCAGCGGCGGCTGGCGGCGCCACAGCGCCCCGTAGGCCGCCGCTGCCTGGTCGCCGCCGGGGTCGCCGCTGGCCGCAGGAGCCGCCTCGGGCGCGGCGATGAAATGAAAGTCGCGAAAGGGAACCTTGGCGCTGAGTTCGCGCCGCAGATAGGCGCGAAAGGCGGCGGGATGATCGGCGGCAATTCCCACGTATTCGTCCAGATGGAAGCCGACGATGCGGGACCAAGGAATGTCCGGCATGGCGGTCAGCGCGCGCAAGGTCGCCAACTGGCTGGCGCCGGTCGCGAAGACCACGGGAATTACGTCGTGGCTGGCCGCCAAGCGCCGCAGGCTGGCGGCCGCCGCCGTCGCCGCCGCATGGCCTAATGCAGCGGCGCTGGGGTGAACCGAAATCTCCACCCTCCATAATGGGACGAATGTGGCGCGCATTGGCGGTGGAGCCGCCGTTTGATTTTGAACTGTCGTTCCGCTTCGTCTGCACCGCGCCGCGCGCGGCGGCCCATTTGGGCTTCGAGCCGTACGTGGATGTTTGGCAGGGGCGGGAATATCGCCGCGCCGTCTGGCTGCCGCGGCGGCGGCGGCCGGTGCTGCTGCGGCTGCGCAACCAGGGCACGGTGGACCAGCCGCGGCTGCAATGGCGGGCGGCGCTGCCGGCAAAGGGCGCGGCGGGGGGCGGGGCGGAAGCCGGGGCGGCGGCGGAAGCGGCGTTGACCGCCGGCGAAACCGAGGCGCTGGCGCGGTTAGCCGCGCACATTGTCTCCGCGCCGGTCCGTCTCGCCGACTTTCACGCCGCCATTGGCCGCGATGCCGTGCTGCGCGGCCTGGCACGCCGTTTTGCCGGGCTGAAGATCATCCGCGCCCCGTCGCTGTATGAGTGTCTGGTGAGCACGGTCTTGGAACAGCAGCTCAATTTTCATTTCGCCAACATGGTCAAACGCCGGCTGTTGGCCGCGTTTGGCGAGGCGGTGGAGTTCGAAGGCCGCACGTACTGGGCCTATCCCCCGCCGGAGCGGCTGGCGGCGCTGCGGCCCGACGACCTGCGCCCCTTGCAGATCTCGGGGCGGAAAGCCAGCTATGTCATCGGCATCGCGCAGGCGGTGTTGGCCGGGGAATTGGCCGCCGAGCGCCTGGCTGGGCAGCCCGCCGCAGCGGCGCGGGAGGCGCTGTTGCGGCTGCGCGGCATTGGGCGCTGGACGGCGGAATATGCCGCCCTGCGCGGCTTGGGCGATGACGACGCCCTGCCCGCCGAGGACGTGGGTTTGCAAAAAACCGTCGGCCAGGTCTATGGCCTGCGGCAGTACGCCACGTCGCGCGGCATCGAGCGGCGCTGGCGTGCCTTTGCGCCCTGGCGCGGCTATGCGACCTATTACTGCTGGTTCACGCAATGGGCGTAGGCGGCGGCATGGCCTGGCCCGGGCCCCAGCCCGCCTGCGGCGGAGAGTCCCGCTGACGCGCCCAGTTGGGCCGGGGCCCCGTCCGCCCCGGCCCGGCCGGCGCGTCGCTGGGGGCCGCGCCCAGGAATGAGAAGTTGACCAGCGCCACGGCTCGGAAAGCAGCTTGGTACACTGCGGTTGCATGTCCGCGTGTCCCGAATGTCAAGACACCGGCTGGCGCCCCGTGGCGGGGCCGGCCGGCAGTCCCACCGGTACCGTCGAAGCTTGCCCCTGCCGGCGACAAAAGGATCTGACGCGGCGGCTGGCCGAGGCCGGCATTCCGCCCCGCTACCAGCATTGCTCCTTGGAGGACTTCGACCGCTTTTCCGAGGCGCCCGCGCTGAGCTGGGCCTGGCAGGTGGCGCGGGACTTTGCCGACAAATATCCCGCCGAGCGCGGCGGACTGCTGTTTGTCGGCCCCTGCGGCGTGGGCAAGAGCCACCTGGCGGTGGCGGTGCTGCGCAAGGTGATGGAGGATCGCGGCGCCACGGGCCGCTTCGCCGATCACCGTGACCTGCTCAAGCAGATTCAAGCCACCTTCGACCCGCAGAATCCCCGCTCTGAAGCCTCCATCATCACCCCGCTCCAGACCGCGGACGTCTTGGTCTTGGATGACCTGGGGGTGGGACGGGCGACGGAATGGGCGCTGGAGACGCTGCATTACCTGCTCAATTACCGCTATACCCACGATTTGGCGACGATTTTAACCACCAATCTTGACGACACGCCCCCGCCCCGCGCCGCCGCCGCGCTGGACTATGAGCCGCGCCGCACCCTGGCCCAGGCCATCGGCGAGCGGCTGCGCTCGCGACTGTTCGAGATGTGCAAGCGAGTCGAAATGCCGGGCGACGATTTTCGCCGCCGCGTCCTGCGCCCCAGCGCCGATTTCAAAGCCTAAACCTCGGCGGGGCAAAACGTAACGCAGGTGACGGCCTCGCTCGGCCGTGAGGCAGCAAACGTACGATCGCGCCATCCTGCGGTCGCCACATTAGCGAATGCTAGTGTTCGTTTCTGGAAACTGGCCGGCAAAGGTCTATGATTATTGGAATTCCTGGCCGTGTGACCAATGTTTTTGTGCTTGCAAATCAACAGTATGCCGGAATACCCTGCCTTGGTATTGCATGTGCCTGTACTTCGGCGCAGCTATTTTGTCTGGAGGCGTAATGACTCGATTTTTGGGGCGTGGGTTGGGGTGGTTGGCAATATTGCTGTTGAGCGCTGGGATGCTATGGGCGCAGAGCGTTTCCACCGGCGCGATCTCCGGCACGGTGACTGATCCCACCGGCGCGGTGGTTCCCGGAGCGGTGGTGCAGCTGAACCAAGCGAGCCATAACATCCACCTGAGCACCACGGCCAGCTCCACCGGCAATTTCGCCTTCCAGCATCTGGGGCCGGGCGCCTATACGGTGACGATCACCGCCAAGGGCTTCAAGAAGCAGGCCGCGGTGGTCATCGTGCAAGTCGGCCAGGTCGCGACCGTGCCGGCCAAGCTGCAAGTCGGCAGCAGCGCCACGACGGTCGAGGTCACCGGCACTGCCAACGCCGTGCAGGTCAACACCTCGACGGCCACGGTGGCGGGCATCGTCGGCCGGCAACAAATCAAGGAACTGCCTTCGATTAGCCGCAATTTCTTGGACTTGGCGCAGTTGCAGCCGGGCGTGCAGTTGGTGGACGGCGGCAATTTCGATCCCACCAAGAATGGCTTTGCCGGGTTGTCGGTGCAAGGCGCGGAAGGCCGGACGACGGAAATTAACGTCAACGGCCTGGACATCACCGACCAGACCGTTGGCACGACGACGATGAACATCCCGGACAACTCGATCCAGGAGTTTCAGGTCAGCCAGTCCTCCGGCGACACTTCCTCCGACATCGGCAACACCGGCCAGGTGAACATTGACACCCGCACCGGCACCAACGGCTGGCATGGCGGCGGTTTCGCCCTCTACCGCAGCGCCCGCTTCGCCGCCAACCCGACGCTGAGCCCGACCAAGCCGCCGTTCAAGGAAAACAATGACGGTTTGGATTTCGGCGGCCCGCTGTGGAGGAACAAGCTGTTCTTCTTCGTCAGCGGCGAGCGCCGTTATGACGACGCGATGTCCTCGGTGGCGATGCCGGATTTCCCCAATTTCACCGGTTTCTTCCCCACGCCGGGCGAGGAGAAGATGGGCTCGGCGCGGCTGGATTGGCAGGTGACGCCGTCGGTGCACATCTTCGACTGGTTCAATGACGATTCCGCTCTGCTGGTGCCGCCGTCAGTGGTCGGCGGCACATCGTTGCAGCCGTTCCAAAACGAGAATGAGTCGCCCGCCAACGAGTTCACGGTGGACTGGAGCACGTCCCGCTTCACCAATGAGTTCCATTACGGCCACCTGGACATGTTCAACCACATCATCTCGGTGCCGATTCCGGGCGTGCCGAGTTTCGGCGGGGTGGGTATTTCGTTCGACACCGGCGAGAGCTTCGGCCCCAACTTGCTGGCGCCGCAGCACACGTTCCAGATCAACGACGAATTCAAGTACGACGGCAGCGCCTATTTTGGCAACCACACGCTGCGCTACGGCGTTGAGTTCAATCACATTGCGGTGGACGTCTATGCGGCGTTCTTTGCCAGCGGGCCGCAAGTTTCGGCGACCTATTCCAGCGGCCTGGCAAAGGTGCTGGCGGCGGGCGGCGACCCGACGAATCCGGCCGATTTTTACCCCAACGGCGGCGTGACCTTTGGCAACGGCTTGGGCTACTTCTCCAACCTGCCGGTGCACGGGCAGCCGTTCGGCGGCGTCTACAATTTCCGCAAAGCATTCTATATCGCCGACACCTGGCAGATCCGGCCGAACTTGACCCTGAACTACGGCGTTCACTTCGAGCGTGATCCCGGCGAAGTCAACACCGACCTGGCTCATCCCCCGGTTCTCGGCCAGTACTTCCCGCAGCTGGGGCACACCGCCAGCGTGCCGAACAACTGGTCGCCGAGCGGCGGCCTGGTTTGGGATCCGACCGGCCACGGCAAGACGGTGATCCGCATCGGCGCCGGCATGTATTACGAAAACGACATCAATAACAACGTGATGTTCGAGCGGGCGAACTACATCAGCAACTCCATTTCTCCCGGCTTCCCCGGCACCGGCAGTTCCGGGCGGCCGGTTCTGAACGCCGTCGGCACGTGCGTGTTCTTGTGCGCGGGCAGCGGGCAGAGCATCACCAACGACACGATCGCTTCCCTGACGCCGGCGATGATGTCGGCCCAAACCGCGATCCAGTCCAGCTACGCGGCGCTGCCGCAGACGCCGCTGGCCAATCCGGCGATCATGGCGGGCGGCAGCATCGCGGCGCTGGTCCCAGGAGATGCGACTCCGGGCACGCAGAACACCGGCACTCCGCTGTTTGACAGCACCTATCGCACGCCGTATTCGGTGCAGTTCAATGCCGGATTCCAGCATCAGTTCGCCCAGGGCGTGGTGTTTTCCACCAACTTCGTCAGCAATCGTGGCTTCGACCTGCTGATGATTCAAGACCTGAACCAAGTGGGCAACTACCGCTACATGAACAAGGCCGTGGCCGTGGGCGCCATCAACAGCACCGCCAAGGACCTGGGCATTGCGCAGGGCGCCACGCCGGGAGCCACCATGGACAATTTGGCCGCGGCAATTACGAATGGCACCGTGACCCAGGCCGATGTGCAGAATGAGCTGCTTGGCGGCAACTCGGCCGGACTTTCCGTTGGCGCGGGCGCCAACAGCACCATCGGGAGCCCGAACTACGCGTTTGGCGGCATCAATCCGAACTTCGGCAACCTCATCGCCGATCGGAACTTGGGCATGTCGAACTATCGCGCGCTCCAAGTCAAGCTGCTGATCCAGCGGCCCTCGCTGCTGAGCTGGATCCACGCCAGCAACGTCATCATCTCCTACGCATTGGGACGCCTGGACTCGACGCAATTCGATCAGTCCTTCGCTCCCGCAGCGACCGATCAGGTAAACCCACGCATGTTCTACGGGCCGAACGGCTATGACCGCACCAGCCAGTTGAGCATCGGCGGCGTTTTCCACATGCCCTGGGGCGTGATGTTCTCAACGGTTAACCACATGGATAGCGGCATGCCGATCACGCCTACGCTGGCCACGGTTGGCCTGGGATCGGGTGAGATCTTCGCCACGGATTGGACCGGTGACGGCACCACCGGAGACATCATTCCCGGAGCCAACGTCGGCGCGTTCAACCGGTCCCTGAAACCGGCCGCGATGCAACAGGTGATCAACACCTACAACCAGGCCTACGCTGGTACGTTGACTCCCGCCGGCAGTGCTCTGGTGGGCGCGGGATTGGCAAGCACGGCGGACATGAAGGCTTTCGGTCTGGTGATGCCCTATGCCGCCAACATCACGCCCGGGCAGTTGACGCCGGGCGCGTTCTGGGACAGCGACGTGAAAATCTCCAAGACCATCCAAGTCGGGGAGCATTTGACGATCACGCCCGACATCCAGTGCTACAACGTCTTCAATGTCGGCAACTACGATCCGCCGGGCGACATCATGGGCGGGGGTATCGCCACCGGGTACAACCCAGCGCTGCTCGGGTTCGGCAACGCTGGCTCGATCACCGACACCACCGGGCTGAACCGGGTCCGGAAATACGGCTTGAACACGGGCGTCTTCGCCGAGGGCATTCCCCGCGCCTTCGAGGGTGAGCTCAGCTTCAGCTTCTAGCTCCCGTTTTCCTGCCATTCCGTTCGGGGCCGCGCCTAGGCGCGGCCCCGTTTTTTTTCGCACCCTTCGGTTTGCTATAATTCTGGATTGCGCGGCGCTTCGGCGTAGCTCGAGTTGCGTTTTGGCGCCGGTTAGGTTGCGGCGTAGCGCGCCGGAGCCCGATCGGCGGCTCTGACCGTGGCGGGGCGCCCATAAGCTGGGCGGGTCAGCCGCTGCACCAGCCAAACCCCAAGGATTCGTTATGTCTGGACACTCCAAATGGGCGACCATTAAACACAAAAAGGCCGCCACCGACGCCAAGCGTGGCGCCAAGTTCACCCGCATCATCAAGGAAATCACCATCGCCGCCCGCCAAGGCGGGGGCGATGCGGACAGCAATCCCCGCCTGCGCACCGCCGTGCTGGCCGCCAAGGCGGAAAACATGCCCGCCGACAACATCAAGCGCGCCATCCAGCGCGGCACCGGCGAGCTGCCCGGCGTGCAGTACGAGGAGTTGACGCTCGAGGGCTACGGCCCGGGCGGGGCGGCGATGCTGCTGCAAATCACCACCGACAACCGCAATCGGACGATCAGCGAGCTGCGGCACCTTTTGTCCAAGGGCGGCGGCAATTTGGGTGAGGCCGGCAGCGTGGCCTGGATGTTCCAAAAACGCGGCGCCATTGCAATTCCCAAGGAAGCGATCGGCGAAGACGATTTATTGGCGTTGGTGCTGGATGCCGGGGCCGACGATTTGAAGGATGATGGCGGGAGCTGGGAAGTGCTGACGCCGCCCGAAGCCTTTGATCAGGTGCTGGAAGCCGTGAAAGGCAAAGCGCTGGAGCCGGCCAACGCCGAAGTGGCGATGATTCCGCAGAATTACGTCAAGGTCGAGGGCAAGGAAGCCGAGCAGACGCTGAAGCTGCTGGAAGCCTTGGAGGACCACGAGGACGTCCAGCACGTCTGGTCCAACTTCGACGTGGACGAATCCCAGTTGGCGAACGTTTCCTGAGCGGCGCGGCGGCCGGCAAATCCAATCCCGTCATGGCGCGGCCAGCACGGCTCCGGACCAGCCCCCAGGGCGGCGAGCGAACTTTTCCGCTGCTGCGGGTGGTGATCGTTGGCCGGCCCAACGTCGGCAAATCCACGCTGTTCAACCGGCTGACCGGCACCCGGCGGGCGATTGTCGGCGATGAGCCGGGCATCACGCGCGACCGCATCCATGGCGCCGCCGAATGGCGCGGCCGGGCGTTGGAGGTCACCGATACCGGCGGCATCATTCCCGACGACCAGGCGCTGATCCCAGCCGCTATTTTTCGCCAGGCGCAGGTGGCGGTAGACCAAGCCGACGCGATTTTTTTTGTGGTGGATGGGCGCGCGGCGCTGACCGCTCCGGATTATCAACTGGCGCGGTTGCTGCGCCGCGGCGGGAAGCCGGCCGCGCTGCTGGTCAATAAAATCGAATCCGCCGCGCAGCATGCGGCGCTCGGGCCCTACGCCGAGCTGGGCATCCAGCCGCAGTTCGCCGTCAGCGCCGAGCAAGGGATCGGGCTGGATGATGCGCTGGATTGGCTGATCGCGCGGGAACCTGCGGCGCGCACGGCGGCAGGGAACCTGGGCGCGGCGGAATCCACGCCCGGCGCGGCCCACGGCGCCGCCGCCGCTGCCGCCGGCGCGAAGGCGGTTTCCGCAGGCGAGCCGTCCACGACCGCCGGGGCGGATGGGGAGCGGATTCCCGGAATCGCCATCGTCGGCCGGCCCAACGCGGGCAAGAGCACGCTGCTCAATCGCCTGCTGGGCGAGGAGCGGGCGATCGTCTCCGAGGTCGCCGGCACCACGCGGGATACCGTGGACGCGCTGGTGGACCGCGCTGGCCGCCGCTATCGCCTGCTGGACACGGCCGGCATCCGGCGCAAGGGCAAGACGCACCTGATGGCGGAAAAACTGAGCGTGGTGATGGCCCGCCAGCATTTGCGCCGCTCCGAGCTGGCGCTGGTGATGATTGACGCCGGCGAAGGCGTGGTGGCGCTGGACGCCACGATCGCCGGTTACGCCAGCGAGAGCGGCCGGTCGGTGATTCTGGTGGTCAACAAATGGGATGTGGCCCGCGCCCGCGGGCAGCGCCGGGCGGAGTTTGAGCGGGGGCTGCGCGACAAGCTGAAGTTTCTCGCCTATGCGCCCGTGGTCTTCATCTCCGCGGCCAAGGGCGAGGGCCTAGGCGCACTTTGGAAGGCGGTGGACCAGGCGCTGGAGGCGCGGGCGCAGCGCGTTTCCACCGCGGAGTTGAACCGCTTTTTTGCCGCCCTGGATTTGGATAGGGCGCCGACGCCCCGCGGGCAACGGCTAAAAATCTATTACCTTTCCCAGGTCACGGCCTCGCCGCCGACCTTTGTGCTGTTCGTGGATCACCTTCGGCCGCTGCATTTCGGCCTGCGCCGCTATTTGGAGAACCAATTGCGCCGCGCATTTGGGTTCACCGCCGCGCCCTTAATTTTCCGCCTGAAGCAGAGCGGCGCCAAACCGCGCCGCTAGCGCGCCAAGGGGCAGGCCCCGTCGCAGGCGGGGCTGGGGCCCGCGCCGGCAACATTAAAGCCGGAGGCGCGGGCGGCCGATCCATTGTCCATGCCCGCCCTGACCGACTCCGCTGCGGAAGTCCTGCCGTTACTGGCCGAATCCCCGCTGGATCTGTCCCGCATCACGGAAGTCTTCGCGCGCTATCCGGACCTCACGTCGGCGGTATTGACGGGCGCTCCCAATCCCGCCGCGGCTATCGTCCTGATGGGCGCGGCGCGGTTGCGCGCCCGCTTGCTGGCCGTGGCCGCCGCCAACCCGGCAAATGCTGCCCGGTAATCGTTGCCGTTTGCCCATCCCGGAGCCGCGGGGAACCAGTCGGCCGCCGGCGCGCACCGGGCTTCCGGCGGGATTCCCTCGGATTCCGGCTTTGGGCCCCGGCGTGCATATTCGCGGGCATGGGAAGCGGATATTACGCTGCGCTCTCCGGGCTGCTGGCCCGCACCCAGGCGCTAAGCGTGGTGGCGAATAACATCGCCAACGCCAACACCACGGGGTTCAAGGCGCACACCGAGTTTTATCAAGCTCTCAACGCCGGCAATAACACCAACGTGGTTCCCGGCTTGGGTCCCCTCAATCAGGCCGTCAACGCCTACGGGGTGTTGGGCGGGCAGACGCTGGATTTGGCCCAGGGCCACATCGCGCGCACCGGCAATCCGCTGGATTTAGCGCTGGAAGGGCCGGGATTTCTCGTGGCCCAAACCGCGGCGGGCGACCGCTATACCCGCGACGGCAGCTTGCACCTCAGCCCCAAGGGAATCTTGCTGACCGCCGCCGGTGATCCGGTGCTGAATCCCAAGGGCAAGCCGATCCGCTTGCAGCCCGGTCCGGTGACGATCAGCCCGGACGGCGTGATTTCCTCCCGCGGCGCCATCATCGGGCAGATCGCGGTGGTCAACTTTCCCGCCGGCACCCCACTGACGCCGCAGGGCAACTCGTATTTCGCCGCGCCGGCCAAGGCCGCGAAACCGGCGCCCAACACACAGATTCAACAGGGCAGCCTGGAACGGTCGAATTTGAGCCCGGTGCAAGGCATGGTCAGCCTGATCGAACTGCAACGGACCTTCGACCTGCTGCAAAAGGCGCTCAGCAGCTTCAACAACGATTTTGATAAACCCGCCATCACGCAACTGCCGCAAGTCCCATAGAGGGATGCGCGGCCGCGTTAGGAGAATCTCATGATTGGAGCCTTACAAACCGCCGCCACCGGCATGACCGCCCAACAGGAAAACCTGGACACCATCGCCAATAATTTGGCCAACGCTTCCACCGCGGGCTTTCGCGAACGGCGCCTGGAGTTTCAGGACCTGATCTACCAAAACATCATCGCCCCGGGATCGGCCGCGACACAGCAAACCACCAACGCCGCGGGGCTGCAAATCGGTTTGGGGACTCGCGGCGCCTCCTCGGAGATTCTGACCACGCAGGGCCAGCCGGAGGAGACGGGCAACCCGCTGGATTTGGCGATTGAGGGACACGGCTTTTTTCAGATCCAGCAAACCAACGGAACCACGGCGTACACGCGCGCAGGTAACTTCCATTTGGACAACCAGGGCAACCTGGTCACCGCCGATGGCGACCAACTTGAGCCCAATATCGCCATTCCCTCCGGCGCCTTGTCGGTGACGATCGGTTCCGATGGCACGGTCAGCGTGCAGATGCCCGGGCAATCGCAGAGCCAGGTGGTGGGGCAGATCACGCTGGCGGAGTTTCCCAATCCGGGCGGCTTGAACAGCATGGGCAACAACCTGCTGACGCCCACCACCGCCTCGGGCCAGCCGGTGATCGGCAATCCCGGCGGCAGCGAGGGCCTGGGCACGATCCAACAAGGCATGCTGGAGCAGTCCAACGTCAGCGTGGTGCAGCAATTCATCGCCATGATCATGGCCCAGCGGTCGTACGAGGCGAACTCGAAGGTGGTCACCACCGCCAACCAGATGTACCAGACCGCCAACAACATGTAGTCCATCGCCGCGGCGCGCCCATGCAACGACCATCCACCCAACTCTCCGTTACCCTGACGGCGCTGCTGGCGCTGGCCGCGCCCGTGGCCCTGCGCGCGGCGGCCTCCCACGCAGCGCCTGGGCCCGCAAAGAGCTTGCGCTCGGCCTTGACCGCCGCGTTGTCGCGCCGCGACGACCAGGAATTGGCGCGCCGCGTGGCTGATTTGCCGGCGGGGACTTTGACCGCGCCGGTTGCGCTGCCCGCGGATGCGCGGCTGCGAGTGATGGCGATTCGCCCGGACCGCGTGCAGCACCGCACGCTATTCCGGCTGCGCGCCGCCGCGCTGCCCCGACTGTTGCCGTTCTGGATTTCCGTGCCCGGCGACCTGCCCGTTGTTGCCCCGCGGCGCGCGCTCCCGAGTGAACGCTGGCGGCCGCGCCGCCGCGGCCCGCTGCTGGTGCATCCCCACCGGCCGGCGCTGCTGACCATTTTGAGTGCCGGCATGCGCATCGAGTTGGTGGTCATTCCCTTGCAACAGGGCCGGCGGGGACAGTTGATTCGGCTGGAAGACCCCGCAAACCGCCGCTTTATCACCGGCACGGTGACGGGGAAGAACCAATTGGAGGCGAACCTGTGAACCCGTCCACCCGCATTTCCCGCTGGATGCGGCGGCTAGGAGCCGCGCTGGCCTTGACGGTCTTGACCGCCATGCCCGCGTTGGCCAGCCGCCCGAAGGCGCGCGTCACGCGCGGCGCGGATCCCGGATTGCACGCCTATCTGGCGCGGCTTGCCCTGCCCGCTCCGCTGCCACCCGCGGCCGGAGCCGCCAGCTTGTGGCAGGCGGGCGGGCCCTTCACCAACCTCGCCAGCGACGTTCAGGCCCTGCGAACCGGCGACTTGATCACCATTCACGTTTTGGAGAATACCGTCGCGGTCGGCTCGGGAACCATCAAAGCGCAGCGGGACTTCAGCGCGCAAAGCGGCTTGACCGAAGCCCTAGGACTGATCGGGCCGCGCAGCGGGCTGGCCAACCTATTTTCGCCGAGCTCCACCGAGACGCTGGATGGCCAGGGACAAACCAACAGCACCAGCGAACTCACCACCGATCTCACCGGTCAGGTCGTGGACGTGCTGCCGAACGGCGTGCTGGTGGTCGAGGCCCGGCGCAGCGTGGAGATCAACAATGAGCGGCAGACCGCCATCCTGCGCGGCCTGGTGCGGCCGGAGGATGTCGCCCCCGATAACTCCGTCCTATCCACCTCCTTGGGCGATCTGGAAGTTGAACTGCAGGGCAAAGGGGTGCTGAGCGATATTACGCGGCAACCCAACCTGCTCACCCGCATCTTGCTCAAAATTTTCCAATTCTGATGGCTGCAATGGTGAGACTCCGCCCCGTTCTTTTCCGGATCCGCTGCGCCGCGCGGCACGCCAGAAGCCGACGCGGCTGGCGGGCGATCTGGATATCCCGCGCGCTCCCTTCCTCCGCGCGCCGGCGCCGCGCATGGCTGCTGACCGCGGCGCTGCTCGGACCGGGCCTGGCGGCGGTGGCCGCGGTGCCCACGCCCTCTGCGCCCGCCGCGCGTTCCACGGCCGCCGCTCCTGCGAGCCAGGATGACGCCAAGCTGCTCGACATTGCCACGCTGGAGGGCGTGCGCGGCAACTCCCTGATCGGCTATGGCCTGGTCGTCGGGCTGGATGGAACCGGCGATCAGCGGCAGACGCTGTTCACCATTCAGACCCTGGCCAATGTCCTCAAGCGCATGGGCGTGCAGTTCAACGCGGCGCAGGCGCAGACGTACAACACCGCGGCGGTATTCGTCACCGCCCAACTGCCGCCGTTCGCCCGCCCCGGCAGCCGCATTGACGTGACCGTGTCCTCGATTGGCGACGCAAAAAGCCTGGAGGGCGGATTGCTGTTGATGACCCCGCTGATGGGCCCCAATGGCGTGACCTACGCCGATGCCCAGGGCGCGGTGACGCTGGGGGGGTATTTAGCCGGGGGCGGCGGCAATAGCGTGAAGCTGAACCAAAGCAACGTCGGCATCATACCGGATGGCGGCATCGTGGAACGCGGCGTGGCGGTCAATCTCGACACCGCGACGCACCTGAATTTGTTGCTGCGCCATCCCGATTTCCTGACCGCCGTGGACGCCGCCCGCGCCATCAACGCCAAGCTGGGCCGCGCCGCCGCGGTGGCGGTGGACAGCCGCTGCATTCGCGTCACGCGCGGGACGCAGTCGGTTCCCGAGTTGATGGCGCGAATTGAAGAAGTGTCGGTGCCCGTGCACAACCCAGCCACGGTGGTCGTGGATGAACGCACGGGAACCGTGGTGCTAGGCCAGAACGTGACACTGGGGCCGGTTTCAATCTTGCATGGCGATTTGGCCATCGAGATTTCGACGCGCTATCAGGTGTCTCAGCCCCCGCCGTTTTCGCCGGGGAAGACGATCGTCGTGCCGAAGACGCAGGTGCAGGCGCAGGAGACGCCCACGCGCCGCATCTCTCTGGCCGCCGGCGCCACGGTGCAGGATCTGGTCCGCGGGCTGCACGCCATCGGCGCCACGGCGCGGGACATCGTGGCCATTTTGCAAGCGCTGCAAGCGCAGGGCGCACTGCACGCCCGGCTCAAGGTGATTTAGGGGCAGGGATTGTACACGGCTGAAGCGCGGCCGGCGAGGCGGCACGAATTAGGGCTTGCTAATGATCAAAACTTCCTTAACCCCGCCCGCCCCACCGATGGGACCGGGGGCGGAGAAAATGGACAAACTGCGCCATGCGGCGCAGGAGTTCGAAGCCATTCTGCTGGCGCATTGGTGGAAAGAGATGCAGCACAGCGGTTTTGGGGACTCCTCCGCCCGGAACCCCATCTATAGCGCCGTGGATAGCACGGGGCTAGAAGCGGTGACCCAGGCGATCTCCCGGGACGGGGGCATTGGCCTGGCCACCATGATGGTGCGGTCGCTGGCGCCGGCCGTGGAGCCGGGGCCGGGCTCCGGGAACGGCCCGCAACGTGCTGATGTCAATGGGGTTGCCGCCGCGGCAGAGGAGCTAAAGTCTTCGCCGTCGGCGCCGATAGGTAGCTTGAACAGCGAAATCATGCCCTGAGCCCAGCTCGGGGCGCCGAGGCCCCCATGAAAATCACCTCCAATCCGCAAGCCGCCGGTCCGCATTTGGATCGCCTGAACTCGCCAGGGCGAGGTGGGTCGGCCCACGGCACGGCCCCGGTCGCCGGGGGAGAAGACACTGCGTCGTTGCGCACCGGCCAGGAGACCATTTCGCGGCTCAAGACCCAGCTCAACGCAGCCCCGGAGGTGCGGTCCCAGCGGGTCGCCCAACTGCGGGATGCGCTGGCCAATGGAACCTATAACGTGAATCCCGCGCAGGTTGCGCAAGCGATGATCACCGACTTGACCGGACGGCAAGGTTGACAATTATGCGGCGCGGCGATGGCGGACTTCACCAATCCGATTCCCCCGATCAGCCCCGGGGAGTTTTCGCCCGCGGGCCGGGAGGGTGCACCGCAGCGGCGGCGGCGTTCGCAAGATTCGCGCCGCGCGATGCCCGAACCCGCCGTTGAGGCCGACGGCGAGCCGGCCGATCCCGAGCCGGAGCACCAATTGGATGAATCCGCCTAGGAAACCCTGACGCGACCATGACCTCGACTCTGCCCACCCTGGAACACACCGGCCGGCCTGACGGGCGTCCGCGCGTGGCGCGGAAGGCGGCGTCCGCGGCCAGCCGCATGGAGGCGCTGACGCAGTTGGCCGCGGCCTTGCATGCGGCGGTGGAACATTGGACCGAGGACCGCCCCGAGGATATTTGGCGGCGCGCGCGCGAACTGGATGGGTTGCGGAGCCAACTGGCGGCGGCTCCGCCGGACATGCTGGCGCGGAGCGAGGAGTCCACCGCCGCGTTGCTGAGCGCGCTGGCCGCCACGGCCAAGGAAGTGCGCCAGATCAATGACGTCTACATGACCCTGCTGCGCGAGTCGCAGCGGGTCATCGGCCTGCGTTTGCGCCATCTCAGCGCCTATGCTCCGGTGTACGCCGAGGATGCGTCGCCCGAGCCGTTGTTATGGAGCACCGCCACGCGGGAGGTGCGGGCATGAGCCTGAGCAGCGGACTGGCGATCGCCCTGTCGGCGCTGCAAGCCAGCCAGGGCGCGGAGGCGGTAACGGCCAACAACGTGGCCAATGCCAATACTCCGGGCTACAGCCGCCAAGTGGCGGAGCTGGCGCCCATGCCGCCGGAGACCATCGGGAACGTGCAGTACGGCGCCGGCGTCGAGCTGACCGGCGTGCGCAGCATTACCGACACGCTGATCACCAATCAGATCCAGCAGCAGCAGCAGCAGAACGGGCAAGCGGCGGCGTTCCAGGGCGCCATGCAGCCGGTGCAGCAGATGTTCGCGGAAACCCAGGGCACGGGCCTGGAGGGCGACATCGGCAACTTCTTCAACAGCGTGCAACAGCTGGAAGCTCAGCCCACCGATGCGCCCACCCGGCAAGCCGTGCTCAACGCCGCGCAAACCATGGCCAGCGGCTTCAACCAGACCGCGGCGCAACTCGCCAGCCAGAAAACCAACGCCGACCAGCAGGTGCTGCAAACCGTCGCCCAGGTCAACGGCCTCAGCCAACAGATTGCCGGAATCAACGCCGAAATCGGCGGCCTGCCCCCCAACTCCTCCGGCGCCGGCCAGCTCGGCGACCAGCGGACGCAGCTCATTTCCCAGTTGTCGCAGTTGGTGCAAGTGCAGTCCGTCACCACCAACAGCGGCATGGTGAATCTGACCACCGTCGGCGGCGGAGCCTTGGTGGTGGGCGGCCAAAGCGAGGCTTTGACCACCCAGGTCAATGCTGCCACCGGCATGCACGACGTCTACGCCCAAGGCACGGACATCACCGCCGCTCTGGGCGCCAGCGCCAGCGGAGGTGAGCTTGGTGGCTACATTCAGGCGAGGGACCAAGCGATTCCGCAGATGCAGAGCCAGTTGGACACGCTGGCCGCCGGTTTGGCCAGCGCCGTCAACACCCAGAATCAGGCGGGGTACACGCTGTCCGGCGCGGCCGGGGGGAATTTCTTCACGCCTCCGCCGGCGGGCGTCACCGGCGCCGCGGCCGCGTTGTCGCTGGCCATCAGCAACCCCGCCGATATCGCCGCCAGCTCCGACGGCACGGCGGGCAGCAATGGCAACGCCGTCGCCCTGGCGAATCTCCGCAGCCAGCCGATCGTCGCCGGCCAAACCCCGGATGCGTATTACGCCAACGCCGTCTCGCAACTCGGCACGCAGATTCAGAACGCCAATGTGCGGCAACAGGCGGGCGCCCAACTGCTCGCCGGTTTGCAAAACCAACTCGGCGCCGTCAGCGGCGTCTCGCTGAACGAGGAAGCCGCCCACCTGATGCAGTACCAGCAGGCCTATGACGCCGCGGCCAAGGTGGCCAGCACCATTGACGCCATGATGCAAAGCGCCATGCAGATGGTGCCGTAGCGTTTCGGGTGAATGATGGGCAGCCTGCGCGTCAATCCCAATCCCGCGCCGCAGTTGCTGGAGAACCTGCAATCGCTCCAGCAGCAGCAGAATCAAGCGCTGGCAGAACTATCGAGCGGCCTGGCGGTGAATCAGCCATCGGACAATCCCGCCGCCACCGCGGCCTACATCGAAAATCGCGGGGCCGCTGGAGCGACGGACCAATACCAGCAGAGCTCCTCGACGCTGCAAAATCAGCTCTCCGTGGCCGACGCCAGCCTCAATACCGTGGTGCAAACCCTGTCGCAGGCCATCAGTCTGGCCACGGAAGGCGCGACCGGAACCATGTCCGCCTCCCAGCGGCAAGCGCTGGCGATGCAGACCAACAATTTGCAGCAGCAAGTGCTGCAAGCGGCCAACCAGACGTATCAAGGGGTGTATCTGTTCGGCGGCACGGCCAGCACCGCCCCACCCTACGTGCTCAACGCCACCTCGCCCTCCGGGGTGCAGTACGCCGGCAACAACAACAGCAATTCAGTCCAGCTGGGGCCGGGCCAAAACGTTCAGGTCAACCTGCCCGGCAGCCAGATCTTCAACACCAGCGGGGCGGACGTCTTCCAAGCCCTGCATGATTTAACCGCCGCGCTGAACGCCAACAGCGCAAGCGCCATCCAAGCCGCCGGCGCCGAGGTGCAGTCGGCGTTTCAGGCGGTCACGACGCAGCGCACCTTCTACGGCGCCACCGCGCAACGGCTGCAATCGCTGGACACGTTCTTAAGCACCGAGAGCGTCCAGCTTTCGCAGCAGGCCGCCACGCTGGCCGGCGCGAACATGGCTCAGGTCGCCACCCAACTCAGCCAAAACCAAGTCGCCAGCCAGGCGACGATGAACGCCGAGTCCAAGCTTCTTTCGCAGCCGAACTTGTTCTCCTACCTTCCCTAGCGAACCGCCGGCGCCCGGCCCGCGGGCCGCTGGTCTACCGGTCCAAATCCCGGCGCTGTTGCTGCGTGCCGCGGGTTTGATAGAACTCCTCGGGATAGCGGTCCTTCACCAGCCCAGCTTTCCGCGCCAGCACCATGGTCGTGTCGCCGCGGCGGGCCAACGGGTAGCCGAGAGAGGCGAGCTGCGCGAATACGGCCGGCGGCTGCGGCCAGTAAAACGTCTCGGTTGTGACCCGGACTGGCGCCAAGCCGGCGCATTCCAGCAGGCGGACGACCTCGCTCGCGGTGTATTCGCGGTTATGGCGGTCGGTGGGGATGCCGCGGGGCTCGAACTGGCTCCAGCAATAGGGCGATTCGCCGCGCGCCAGCCAGGCGATCGCCTTGGCGCTGGCCAGGTTGGGCGTGGTCAGCAGCAGATGGCCGCCAGGCCTCAGGACGCGGTTGATTTCGCTCAGCATGGCCATCGGATCCAGGGCCAGATGCTCCAGCATTTCGCAACACAGCACCACATCGTAACTGCCGTCGGCGTAGGGCCACGCGCCGCGCTCGGCGTCGAAATTATCCACCTGGAAGCGTTCCACTTGGCCGTCGGAGGCGCGGACCGAATGCTCGGCGGTGGAATCGCCTTGCCACACGTCGGAGCAACGGATGTCGTGATATCCCGCCAGGAGCCGCAGCGCCGGCGTCAAGTGGTGAAACGCGGCGCCGAGTTCCAGCAGTTTCCCCCCGGGCCGCGCCGCCGGCACCATGTCCAACGTCGCCAGATAGCGCCGTTGATGGGTGGCGAAATACTCCCGCTCGTTGCCGTCATCGCCGCGGAACGCCGACAGGCACTGCGCCGCTTGCTCTGGGCTCCACGGCGGCTGTTGGGCGGCCGCTTGCGCGCGCAACTCCTCCAGCCGTGCCCGCGCCGGTTCGGACCCCCGCGGCAGGTGGGCTATCGCCTCCGCGGCCCAATGGGCCGCCAGCCGCCAGCGCCGCAGTTCCACCGCCACCCAAGCAAGGTTGCCCATGAAGATCGGGTTGGCGGCATCGAGCTCCAGCGCGCAGGTGAACCCCGCCAAGGCTTCCTCATACCGGCCGGATTGCGCCTGGGCCGCGGCCAAATTGTTCCAGCGTTCGGCGCTGGGCGCTTGCAATAACTCTTGTGCCAGGCGGGCGGCGGCGGTTTCTGGGTTCTGCGGGACTGCGTTGGGAGCGACGGCCATAAGAGAATTCCAACCGCCAATTCGCGGCCTGGCCGGGAGTTTGCACGTGCCGGGCCGTTCTCGAACGAGTCGCGCCCGCGGGCCACAACGCTCGCGGCGGGCTGGGGCGAACGGGGCTACAGCCTCGTCCGCGCGCCCAGCGGGAGGCGTGGCGCAGCCGCGCGGGGCCCGCGCCAGGCAATCGGCGCGCCGATCGCTGCCAACGGCACGCCGCGTGCAACCGCGCATCGGGAAGCCCGCACCGAGCGGCGAGCGGTAAGCCGCCGCTAATGCAACGCCATGACCGATTTCCCGCAAGCAGCGAATGAACGCTACGCACAAGCCGTGCAATACCTGCGCGAAGGCGAGGTCGAGCGAGCGTCCGGCGTGTTCGCCGCGGTGCTGCGTGACGCGCCCACCGCGGAGGCCTGGAGCGACTGGGCCAAAACCCGGCGCTTGCTCGGCGATATGAAAGGCGCGGAGACCGGCTGGTTGCATGCGCTGGAGCTGGAGGCCAGGAATGGGGCGGTTCTCGCCGATTTGGGCCGCCTTTGGGCGTCACAGGAACGCTGGGCCATCGCCGCGCCGGTGCTGGAACACGCCGTCGCGTTGCACGGCGGCATCGCCGCGCCGTCGGAGTTGCAGGCCGCCGCGGCCGCGGCGCGGCGGCGGGAGCCTGCGCCTAATCCCTTGGCGGCGGGGTTGCGCATCCTTTGGATTCACGATCAGTTGCCGGAAGCCGACCGCAGCGGCGCCGAGCAACGCGTTGCCGTGCTGCTGGCGGAGCTGCGCCGCCAAGGCCATGCGGTCACCTACTTTGCCCGGGCCGGCGCCGGCCAAGAGCGATACCTGCAACCGCTCGCCCAATTGTGTGATCGCATCTTCTACTGCGATGCGCCGCGCACGCGTTGGCTCAGCGACGCGCCCGCGGCGGCCCGCATCGAGCGCTTGCTCAGCGAATCACGGTTTGATCTCGCGGTGGTGTCGCATTGGCACTGGAACGTTTGGGCATGCTCGGAGCAGTATGTGCAACTGATTCGCAGCCTGGCGCCCGGCGCCCGAATCATCGTGCTGAGCGAAGATCATCATGGGCTGCGCGAGGAACGGCTGGCCGCGCTGACGGGGGAATGGTCGGACCGGGAGCGCGCCTACAACTATTCCGTCCGGGAACTGGACGCGTACCGCCGCGCGGACATGATCTGGGCGGTGTCCACCGCGGATCGCGACAGCTTGCTGGCGCGCGATCCCGATCTTGCGATCGAGGTGTTGCCCCCCATCGTCGAGCTGGCGCCGCCGGGTCCAGGCTGGGAGGCCCGAAACGGCATCGTCTTTCTCGGCGAATACCTCAATGCCGCCAACCGCCAGGGCATCGAGTGGTTTCTCGACGCCATTTGGCCCCGGGTCCGGGCCCAGTTGCCGCAGGCCCAGCTGCACCTGGTTGGATCCCATCTGCCACCCGAATATAGCCGCCATCCCGGCGTGGTTCCCGACGGATTCGCGCCGGAGCTGGCGCCGGTGTTCGCCCGCCATCGTTTGGCGGTCTGCCCCATCGCGTTCGGCACCGGAATCAAGACCAAGAACCTCGCCGCCCTCCGCCACGGCCTGCCTTTCGTGACGACCACCTGCGGCGCCGAAGGCATGGATCTCCGCGATGGCGAGACGGCTTTGATCGCGGACGAACCCTCGGCATTCGCCGCCCGCATCGTCAGCCTCTATCGGGACGAAGCGCTATGGCGCAGGCTGTCGGCCGCCGGCCGCGAACACGCGGCGGCGGCGTTCTCGCCGGCGCGCTTGGCGCGGCGCATGCGCGCAACCTTGGATCAAGTGATGGCCCAGCCGGTGCATCCGGGCCGGCCGTTGACCGCCGTGTCGCCGTTATGGGTCGAGGAAATGTACCCGGATGTGCTGACGCATCAGCCGGGAAGCGAGCGCGTTCAGTTTCGCGCCCGCCGCTATCTCGACCTCGCGCAGCGGGAGCTGGCGAGGGGACAGTTTGATGCCGCCCGCCATCAGTGCGGGCACGCGCTGAACCTGGCGCGCCACCCAGCCAATCCGCTCCTGCCGCGGATCCAAGCGCTGCTGGACCGGATCGCGCGGCGTGAGCAGGAAACGCCGGTCGCCCCGGCGGCTCCGGCCGATGCGGCGGGGCGCCATCGCAGCCGCCGTGGCGCCCTCCGCGTTCCCGCTATGAGCGTCATCATTCCCACCCACGACCGCCGGACCACGTTGGAAAGGTGCCTGCAAGCATTGGGTGCGCAAACGCTGCCTCCGGACGAGTTTGAAGTCATCGTCGTGGATGACGGCTCCAGCGATGAAACCGCCGGCTTCTGCCGCGCTTTCCACGCGCCGTTTCCCTTCCGTTTCTCCGCCCAGCCCAACGCCGGCGCCGGCGCCGCTCGCCGCCACGGCGTGACGTTGGCGCGCGGCGAGCGATTGCTGATGATCAACGACGACACCATCGCCGCTCCCGACCTGCTGGCCACGCATCTGGAGGCCGGGCGCCGCGGTGACGCGCGGCGGCTGGCCGTTCTGGGCGATTTTCGCTATCCCGATGCTGCCCGCAACCGGGCGCTCACCTGCGCCTTGGCGGCGCAGCCGATTTTGTTCTTGCAGCCCGCGCTGGCTCCCGGCGCCGAGCTGAATTACGTCGGCTTCATGACCTGTAATATCTCCCTGCCCCGCATGGCCGTGCTGGCGGCGGGAAATTTTGATGCGGCCTTTGTCGTGGCCGAGGACACCGAACTCGGCGCCCGGCTGCAAGAGCGCGGGTGGGGCGTCATCTATGAACCCGCCGCGGGCGCGATCCATGACCATGGGCGGTTCACCAGCGGGGATTTTGTCGCCCGTGCGCGGCGGTATGGCCCGGCGAACCTCCGCCTCTACCGCAAACATCCTCAGTTGCTGGCGGGGGGCCCCACCTTGTTGGGCCGCCTGGACGGCGCCGCCCGCCAAGCCATGCGCTCCTGGATGGAGCAGCATGGCCCGCGGATCGCCGAATCGCTGCGCGCCATCGCCGCCTTCGATGAGATTGACTTCCGGCCCTTCTTCTCCCGCTGGATGGGCAATCAAACTGCGGCCGAGGTGGTGGTGGCGCAGTTTGCCCAAGCGCTGCTGCCCATCCATTGGTTTTATGTCTATGAAACCCTGCTCGCCGCTTGGGACCAAGAGCCGCCCGCGGCGGCGGCCCGGCCGCGACCCGCGATGGCCGCGGTGGGAGGCGTGCAATGAGCCCAACCGTCGCGCTTTCCATGATCATGCGGAATGCGGCGGCCGATCTGCCGAACTGTCTGGCCAGCGTGCGCGGCGTGGCGGACGAGGTCGTGATTGCCGACACCGGTTCGACCGACGGCAGCATCGCCATTGCCCGGCAACACGGGGCGCGCGTTGTCGAGAGTCCCTGGGACAATGATTTCGCCGCCGCCCGCAACGCCGCCTTGGCCCAGTGCCGTGCGGATTGGATCTTGTCGTTGGATGCCGATCAGCGGCTGGACCCGGCCGCCGGTCCCATTCTGCGCGGACTGATGGCCAACCAGTCTGGGCCGCTCGGCTACCAGGCCAGCATTCGCAATTATGTCCTTTCGGCGCGCGTCCACATGTATGCCGCCGCGGCCAAACCCAACGATCACCGCATCGCGGAGGCGCGGCCGTATCCCGCGTACGTGGAGCACGAAAACGCCCTGTTCTTCCGCCGTCACCCCGACATCTATTTCGTCGGCCGGGTGCATGAGACGACCGCCCGTTGCATCGAGCAGCTTTGCGGCCAGGTGGGGCCGCCGTGCTTCATCGTGCATCACTTCACCTTCACCGAAAATCCCGAAACCCGCCGCCGCAAGGACGTTCTCTATCGGGAGCTGGGCCGGCAAAAGCTGGCCGAGCGTCCCGATGATCCCCGCTCGTATCTCGAGCTGGGCGCGGAGGAATTGGAGCATTTCGGCAATGCCGCGGAAGCCCTGCAACTGTTTGCCCGCGCCTGCCAGATTGCTCCCACCTTCTGGCTGGCTTGGTACTACCAAGGGCTGGCGCAGCTGCGCCTGGGCCGCCCGCGGGAAGCGTTGGCCGCCTTTGCGCGCGCGCGCGAGGGAGGGCTGGGCGGGGCGTATTTTGAAGCGGCGGCCGGCGAGGCGTCCTATGCGCTCGGTGAATTCGCCGCCGCCGGCCATTGTTTCCGCCGCGCGCTGAAGGGGCAACCGGAGTCGGCGACGTTTGCCAGCCAGTTGGCGCTCTGCGAGATTCGCGGCGGCGACGCCGAAGCCGGGTTGAAGCGGCTGCGGCGCGCCCAGCGCGCGGAGCCGGACAATGTCGAGGTTCACGACCGTTTCGTGACCGCGCTGGCCTGGCTGGGGCAGGCTAAGGCGGCGGCGGAAGCCGCGGAGCTATGGCTCGCGCGGTCGCCGGCGAGCCATCCCCAGCCCTATATGCGCGCCGCCAGCCTCCGCGCCCATGAACAGCAATGGCCGGAAGCGGCCCGTCTGATTCAGCAGGGCCTCGACCGGTTTCCCGCGGATCCCGGCCTGCAAGCCGCCTGGTCGGAGGTGCAGCCCCACCTGGCCCATGCCCTGTCCCAAAAACCTAGGCCTCCGGCCTAAACCCCCCGGTCGCACTGCCGATAACAGCGGTGTAGTCAAAAATACCGGCTCCCGCGTGGGCGGGATCCAGATTTCAAGGGGAACAAAAAGACATGGGTTCGCTTAGCCTCCTGTACAACATCCCCGCGCTCACCGCGGAGAACCAAATCAACGTCAACCAGGGCAACCTGCAAAACTCGCTGACGCAGCTTTCCACCGGCGCGCGCATCAACAGCGGCGCCAGCGATCCTGCCGGCCTGTCCATCGCCAACGGCCTGCACGCCAATGAGCTGGCGCTGAGCCAGTCGGTGCAGAACGCCAGCACCGGCATCGGCTTGCTGCAAATCGCCGATGGCGCCCTGGGCCAGGTCAACAACATTCTCAACAGCGCGGTGACCCTGGCCACCGAAGCCTCCAACGGCACGGAAAGCGCCACCCAGTCGACGGCGTTGAACAACCAGTTCACGCAGCTGATGGCCGAAGTGAACAGCATCGGCTCCAGCACCACCTACAACGGCAACGCCGTGTTCAGTTCCTCGGCGACCACCATCTTCATGAGCGACGGCACCAGCGGCGGCGTCAACACCGTTTCCGTCACTACCGGCGTGCTCAGTTCCACCTCGTTGGGTCTGAACACGGCGAGTCTGTCGACCCAGGCCAGCGCGCAGGCGGCATTGACCGCGATTACCTCCGCGATCAACACGGTGGATACGAACCGTGGCACGGTCGGCGCTTCGGTCAACCGGCTGCAAGACGCCACGAACGTCATGAACACGCAGATCCAGAACGTCACCGCGGCGGAAAACAGCATCATGGCGGCGAACATCCCGGCCGTGGTGGGGCAGATGTCGCAGCAGCAGATCCTGGCCGAGACCGGAATTTCGGCGCTCAGCCAGGCCAACGCGGCGCAACAACTGGTCCTGAAGCTCGTTCCCTAGCGGCCGTCGCTAGCTCTGCGGCGCGGGGCGCCCAGCGGGCGCCCCCGCCGTTTCTTACTTCCCCGATCGGAATGCGGCAACCCCGGAAGCGTATATGGGATCCATCAGCCTCCCCACCGTCGACACCCAAAACCTGATCTACGGGTCGAGCATGGGCTTCAACGTGCAGCAGATGGTGCAGGCCTCCATGCAGGCGTTGGAATTGCCCGCGTCGAATTTGCTGAGTGAGCAAAGCCAGCTCAACAGCCAATCCAGCGCGCTGAGCAGCATCAGCTCCAATCTCAATTCGCTGCAGACCGCCTTCCAGAACCTGACCAGCCTTGCCGGCGGCCTCAGCGGGATGGCCGCGACCTCGTCCAACAGCGGCGTCGTCAACGCAACCGCCGACAGCACGGCTACCGCCGGCAACCACCAGATCTCCGTCTCCGCCCTGGCCACCACCTCGTCCTACGACACGAATGCATTGGCCAGCTCCAGCACCACGTTTGGGACCGGCTCCTTCACCATTCAGGTCGGCTCGGGAACGGCGCAGATGGTCACCGTGACCAGCGCGAATGACACCCTCGGCGGCCTGGCCAGCACCATCAACCAAGCGGGCCTGGGCGTCACCGCCAGCGTCATCACCGACGCCAACGGCTCCCGTCTGGCCCTGCTGAGCAACAGCACCGGCACGCCGGGCAACATTACCGTCGCCAGCAATACCACCGGCCTGACGTTCACGCAGACCCAGGCGGGAACCAACGCCGCGCTGACCGTGGACGGCATCGGCATCAGCAGCAGCAGCAACACCGTGACCGGCGCCATCCCGGGCGTGACGCTGTCGTTGACGGGAACCTCGGCTTCACCCGCCGCGGTGACCGTCGGCGGGGATACCAGCGCCGCGACCACGGCCATCAACAGCTTCGTCTCCGCATACAACACGGTGATCGGGGACATCAACCAGCAGTTCAGCGTCACCACGGGCACCGACGCCGCGGGCAATACCACCGTCCAGGCGCAACCGCTGCAAGCCGACCCCGGATTGTCCCTACTGCAAAGCCAACTGCTCTACGCCGCGAATAACACCATGAGCGGCAACAACGGCATCACCAGCCTCTCTTCGCTGGGAATCACCGTCAACACCGATGGGACGCTGGCGGTCAACAACACCACGCTGCAATCGGCCCTCAGTTCGAACTTCTCCGCGGTGCAGAACTTCTTCCAGGGCGCCACGGGCACCTTCGGCGCCAACCTGACCACGACGCTGAGCCAGCTTACGGACCCGTCCACCGGCCCGTTGAACGTGGAGGTAAACAACCTCCAGACGCAGCAAACCGACCTCACCAGCCAAATCAACCAAATCAACGCGCAGCTGGCGGTGCAGCAACAGCAGTTGACGCAGGAATACAGCCAGGTCAACGCCAGCCTGCAAACCCTGCCGCTGCTGTTGCAGCAGATCAGCGGCCAGATGGGCTCGCTGGGGAGCGTGTCGTCCGGCGGTTCCACCTCGGGCGGCTAACCGTCGCCCAGCGGCGCGCGGGCCAGACGAGTCGGAACGAAATCGCAAAGGGGATATACGATGCGGGAAACGGCACGTGAACACTACCGGCGCATGGCGGTGGAAAGCGCCACCCCGGCCGGCTTGGTCGGGATGCTCTATGAAGGCGTGGTGACCTGCCTGCGCCTGGCCATGGAGGCGGCGCAGCGCAACGATATTCCCCGCCGCGTGGAACATGCCAACCGGGCGCTGGACATCATCGCCTACCTGCGGGCAACGCTGGATGGCGAACGGGGCGGCCAAGTCGCCGCGACGCTGCGGCAGTTCTACGCGGTCGCCGCTACCCGGATCTTTGACGCCGGGGTGAAGAATTCACCGGCCATGTTCGCCGAGTTGGAGACTCAATTCGCCGGTCTGCGAGAGGCCTGGCGGGCGGTGGAACGGGACGAGGCCCGGGGCCCAGCGGCGGCCGGGGCGCCCACCGCGCCCTCCCGCTTTGCACCCACCTCCGTTGCCGCGGGAGTTCCCGCCTGGCGGGCGTAATGGCGCCCGCCGCTGCCATCGCGCCCGGCGAGCTGCTGGCCGAACTGCGCGCGGCCAACGCCGCCGTGGCGGCCTGGCTCGACATGCCGAGCGAAGCGAGTTGGGGGGAATTGCGCGCGCGGCTGACGGCGATGGACGCGCTCGCGCCGCTCTGCGCCGCGCGGCGGACCGACGCCGCAATGGATCGCGAGGTGGAACGGTACTACCGCCAGTTACAGGCGTTAGGCGCCGAACTCTCCGCGCGGCAAGCCGCACTGCTGGCTCGCCGTGCCCATCTCCGCCAGGCGAACGGCAAACTTGTCCAATTGCGGGCGTGGAAAGAGTCGCTGCAAAACACCACGCCTTAAGGCCTGCCGCGATGATCCGCCTCACCCGATTCAATCGCCAGACCTTCATGGTCAATAGCGACGCGATTAAGTTCGTCGAGAGCGCGCCGGACACCACCGTCACCCTCATGAACGGAGAACGCCTGCTGGTGCTGGAATCGGTGGACGAGGTGGTGGCTCGAATCGTCGCCTTCCGTCGTGAGATCTGGCCCGCCCTTGGCCACGCCGCCGCGGCCGCGGAGCCCCAACCCTGTGGAGCGCGGGACTGATGGAAAAAAGCAGCTGGTTGGGAATTCTGCTCGCCATCGGAGGCATCCTCGGCGGCATGACTATTGATGGCGGCAAGATCGTGCAGATCTTGCAGCCCAGCGCCGCCCTCATCGTGTTTGGCGGCACCCTGGGCGCGATCCTGCTGCAGTTCCCCATGGCCACGGTCCTAACCGCATTCCGCGCCCTGCCCAGCGTGTTTGTGCCCGCCGGCGAGCATGTCGAAAAGCAATTGGAGCAGATCCTCGCCTTCGCGCAAAAGGCCCGCAAACTGGGCATCGTTTCCCTCGACGCCGACCTTGGCGCGGTCAATGATCCGTTTCTCAAAAAGGCGCTAATGCTGGCCATTGACGGCACCGATTCCCAAGATCTCCGCGGCATCATGGAGCTGGAAATTGACAACCTCGCCGAGCACGCCGAGCGCATCCCCAAGGTGTTCGAGGCCGCCGGGGGCTACGCGCCGACGGTCGGCATTTTGGGCGCCGTGCTCGGCCTCATCGAGGTGATGCAGCACCTGAATAACATCAGCGAGGTCGGACGCGGCATCGCCGTCGCCTTCGTCGCCACCATCTACGGGGTCGCGTCCGCCAACCTGTTCTATCTGCCCGTGGCCGGCAAGCTGAAGCATTATGCCGAGGACGCCGCGAAGGCGCGGGAAATGGTTCTCGAGGGAACGCTATCCATTCTGGAGGGAATGAACCCCCGCATGCTGGAAACCAAACTCCGGGCCTATTGCGGCGCGGAGGGCAAAGCCGCCGCCAAGGAGAAGGACGCAGCCGAGGCGGCGAATATGGCCGGCGCCCCCAGTCAGGCGGCGGGATGAGGCGCCGCGGACGGCGCAAACGAGGCGGCGAGCACGGCCCCAATCACGAACGGTGGCTGGTTAGCTACGCGGACTTCGTCACCCTGCTTTTTGCCTTCTTCGTCGTGCTCTTCGCGAGTTCCCAATCCAATACCGCGCGCACGCGGCAAATGGCCGCCGCCATCCAGGCGGCATTCCAGCGCCTGGCCCTCTTCGCTCCATCCTCGGCGCAGCCGGCCCTGAGCCAAACTCCTTCGCTTGCCACCGCCGGACCGCCGGCCCTAGCCGCGGAGGGCCTGCCCGCCGCGGCCGCGCCTCCCACCCCCGGCGCCTGGCGCCAACTCGCCGCCGAGGCGCGGAAGCACGAACTCGAGGCGCTGGCGGCGCAGATGCGCGTGGCGCTGCGGCCGCAGCTGGCCGATCATCAGGTCACCGTCACGGTGCGCCGCGCCGGGGTAGTGGTCAGTTTGCAGGAAGCGGGATTCTATTCCAGCGGCTCCGCCGCGCTCCTGCCGGGCGCCATCGCGCCGCTCGCGAGCATCGCCCTGATCCTCCGGCAGCGCCGCAATGCGGTGCGCTTCGAGGGCTTTACCGATAATGTGCCGATTCACAATGCCCAATTCCATTCCAACTGGGCGCTTTCGACGGCGCGGGCGGTGGGACTGGTCGAGTTATTTATCCGCCGCTTTCATTTTCCGCCCCAGCGACTTTCCGCTGCCGGCTATGGCAAATATCACCCGATCGGCAATAACGCCACGGCCGCCGGGCGGCGGCTGAACCGCCACGTGGACATCGTGATCCTGCCTCCCGTTCCGCTGCTCCTGCCGCAGCCGCGGACGGGGCGCGGCGCCGCCGCTGCGGCCTTGGCGCGGCCGCACGCCACGGCGCGCAAACCGCGCAGCCCCTCCGCGGCGGCGCGAAAGCCCCGGGCCGCGGCGGGACCGGCGGAGCGCTAGCTCAGCTTGTCGCCCAGCAATCCCAGCAGCCGTTCCAACTCGCCATCTTGCTGCCGGGCAGCTTCGATCTTACGGATGGAGTGGATCACCGTGGAGTGATGCTTGCCGCCGTAGAAACGGGCGATCTCCGGCAGCGAGGCGCCGGTATATTTCTTGGCCAGATACATCCCGATTTGCCGCGGATAGACGATCGGCTGGGAGTTGTTGCGCGCCTTCAAATCGGCTACCCGCAAGGAGAAATGCTCCGCCACCACTTTGGCGATGCCTTCAATGTCCACCTTGCGCCGCTGCTCGTCAATCAGATGCCGCAGCGCCTCTTGCGCCACGGACGGCGTCATCGGCAGGCTTTTCAGTGAGCAGTAGGCCAGCAGGCGTACCAGCGCGCCCTCCAATTCACGGACGTTGCTCTTGATTTTCCCGGCGATGAACTCCGCGATCTCCGGCGTCAGTTCCGGCGTCTGGGGATGGGCGGCCCGCTCCGCGGCCGCCTTTTTCGTCAAAATGGCGATGCGCGTTTCCAGGTCCGGCGGCTGGAGATCGGTAATCAATCCGCTCTCAAAGCGCGAACGCAGCCGTTCCTCCAGCTGCGGCAGTTCCCGCGGCGGGCGGTCGCTGGAAATGACCACCTGCTTTTCCGCTGCGTGCAGCGCGTTGAAGGTGTGGAAGAACTCCTCCTGCATGCGCTCCTTGTTGGCGATGAACTGAATATCGTCAATCAGCAGCACATCCACGCCGCGATAGCGGTCGCGAAACGCCAGCATCTGGTTGTTCATCAGCGCCGCGATCATGTCGTTGACGAAGCGCTCGGCGGTCACGTACTCGACCCGCAGGCGGGGATCGCTGGTCCGGGCTTGATGGCCCACCGCCTGCATCAGGTGGGTCTTGCCCATGCCCACGCCGCCATACAGGAAAAGGGGATTGTAGGCCCTGCCCGGGCGGTTGGCCGCGGCCTTGGCGGCAGCATGCGCGAATTGATTGGCCGCGCCCACGACGAAGGTGTCGAAGGTATAGCGCGGGTTCAGCGAATTACTGGTGGATTCGAAATCGAGACGTTGCTGCCGAGGCGCTTCCGCCGGCGGCGCGGCCGGGCTGGGGGCGGCGCTCGCGCCGCCGGCCACGAACTTTACGGCTTGAATCTCGCTCTCCAAGTGCAGCCCCCGGATGGCGCGTTCGATCTGCGGGCCGAACCGTTCCCCGGCCCGTTGAAAATCAGCGCCCGGCACCGTCACGTACAGGGTCCCGTCCGCCAAACGGTCCTGCCGCGTGGGCCGCAGCCAAATGTGGAAGCTGCGCGCGGGCACTTCTTTTTTCATTTCGCCCAGGATCGCCTCCCAGGCCGTTACCGTTTTTTCGCCGGAATCCGCCATGACTTGCCGTGTTTCACTGGAAAAGCCCGCCGCAGCGCAGGCCCTCTCTCCGCCTCATTCCGATGCCGCCGTGGAAAATGCAGGGAGGTTTGTTGTTTTACCTTTCCCCAGGTTTTTTTTCAACCCCCAATCGGAATCGTCCCATCTTGCGCCCGGCGCGGCCGCGTGACAAATGCGCCGGAATGTGCCTAGACCATCGCCCGCCGGCGCGCCGGCCCGCCCCCGCGCCGTTGCCCCAGGGCGCGCAGTCCGCGTATAATCAACCGAAGCCCGGCGTTTGCCGCCCGGCTTACCCGCGCCCGGCAGTTGGGGGCGGACCCCCAAAGCCATTATGCCGAAGCGTACCTTCCAGCCGAACCGCCGCCACCGCTCCAAGACCCACGGTTTTCGTTCCCGCATGCGCACCAAGGGAGGGCAGGCGGTGCTGGCCCGGCGGCGCGCCAAGGGCCGCCATCGCGTGGCGGTCAGCCCAGGCTACCGGGATTAGCGACCGCGGTCCCAACTCGCCGTCCACGCCGCGGTTCCCGCCGGGCCGGCGCCTGCACCACCCCGCTGAGTTTCGCGCCGCCTACCGCCACGGCCGCCGCCGCAACGGCCCCTACTGGACGCTGTTCGCCTTCCGCCGCCCGGATTCCGCCGCCATGTCCCGCTTGGGTCTTACCACCCCGCGGCGATTGGGCGTGGCCCCGTTACGCAACCGCATCCGCCGCCGGTTGCGCGCCCTGGCGCGAGCGCATTGGGCGGAGTTGTCGGCGGGATGGGATTTGGTCATTCAGCCTCGGCCCACGGTGGCGCGAGCATCCTTCCCGCGTCTGGAAGCAGAGTGGAGGGAGTGTTTACGTTGGTTAGACCGTGGCGGAACCGCAACTGTAGGGCAGAATATGAGATGAGGCAGGGTATGAAGGCGTGGGCGGGTCAAATCGTGCGGGGCGTGTTGCGGGGCTACCAGCTCGCCATCTCCCCCTGGTTGCCGCCCGCGTGCCGCTACACCCCGACTTGCAGTCAGTACGCCATTGAGGCGGTGGAGCGGTATGGCGCGGCGCGGGGCCTGTGGATGGCGGCGCGGCGCCTGAGCCGGTGTCACCCCTTTCATGCCGGCGGCTACGATCCCGTGCGCTAAGCGCGCGCCGGCGGCGCGGAAACGCCGTGCCGCCGCGCTGCCGAGCGCCGTCCGCGACAGTTTGCCAATCCGCTCCGAGACGGCTATCGCCTTGACCAATCCCGATCCCAACCTTGAGCGCCGGCTAATTCTCGCCCTGGTGCTTTCCGCCCTGGTTTTCCTGATTTTCTTGCCGATGATGGAGCGGCGCGCGGCCACTCCCGCGCCGGCGGCGAAAACCGCGCAGAGCGCCCATGGGGCGCCCGCCGCCGCTCCGCTTGCGGCCGTTCCGCCGCCCAGCGCCAAGCCGGCCCATCTGCCGTCGCCGCCGGCCCATGCCATCGCCGCCCGCTCGGCGCGGCAGTGGACGGTGCATACCCCGGTCTTCGCGGTGACCCTCAGCAATCGCGGCGCCGTCGCCACCCGCTGGATTCTCAGCCAGTACACCGACAACGAAGGCCATCCGCTGAATGTGGTGAACGGCGAATTCGGCGCGGAGCACGGCTACCCGCTGGCCTTTCGCACGCCCGATCCCAGCGTGAACGCCACCTTGGCGCAGGCGTTGTACGCCGTGACCGAGTCCCATCCCAAGAGTGGCGAAACGGCGGTGCGGTTCACTTGGTCGAACGGCACGCTGGCGGCCAGCAAACAGCTGACCTTCCGCCGCGGCTACGTCGTGGACGTCCGTGCCCGCGTGACGCGCGATGGCGCGCCCGTGGCTGGCGCCGCGATTGCGTGGCCGGGCGACTTCGGCGACTACACCGCGCCGCACCACCAAACCCAGCTGCAACTGTTCCAGGCGCCGAGCGGCGGAAAGCTGACCACCACGGCATCCGCGAAGATCTCCAATGGAGACCGCGTCCACGACCAGTTCGCCTTCGCTGGTTTGCAGGATTTGTACTTCGCCTCCGCGTTTCTCCCCGCCCACCCGGGAACCCAGACCCTGACGACGCTGCAAACCGATTTCCGGTCCAAATCCGGCGCCAAGCCGGAACCGGTGGCGGGCCTGGCCTTCAGTACCGGCGCGGTGGATCAATTCCATCTATTCGTCGGGCCCAAACGGATTTCACTGCTCAAATCCATCAATCCGCGGCTCGGCGAACTGGTGGATTTCGGCGTGTTCGGCTTCCTGGCGCACCCCATCTTCCTGTGGATGACCTGGACCTATCACCATTGGATCCATAACTACGGCTGGGTCATCATCTTCATCACCTTCGTCATCACCATGGCGATGTTTCCCTTCCGCTGGAAGGCGCAGAAGACCTCGATCAAGATGGCCGCGCTGGCGCCCAAGATCAAGGCGCTGAACGACAAGATGAAGAAGTTTCCGCTGCGCGACCCACGCCGGCAGGGCGTGCAGCAGGAGATCATGAAGGTCTACCAGGAAAACGGCGTCAATCCGCTGGGCGGCTGCCTGCCCATGCTGCTGCCGGTGATCCTGATTTGGGGCTTTTACGAAGTGCTGGAGGTGGCCATCGAGCTGCGCCACGCCCCCTGGATCAGTTATATCCATGACCTCTCGGCCATGGATCCGTATTACATCCTGCCCATCATCCTGGTGATCTCGCAGTTCTGGACCATGAGCTTGATGCCCATGACGCCCGGCGCCGACCCGCGGCAAATGCGCTTGATGAAGTGGATCATGCCCTTGGGCCTGGGCTACATCTTTTTCTTCTTGCCCGCCGGCGTCAACGTCTACTATCTGACCAGCAACCTGATCAGCGTCGGCCAGCAATTGATCATCAACAAGCACTTTGGCTTTACGCCCGGCAAGCCCAAGGGCAAGGACAACGAGCCGAAGTTGGATGCCGGCGGCAAGCCGGTCAAGGCTCGCGTCGCGCCCGCCAATATGGGTAAACTGCGGCATTAGCGACTACACCATGGACGCCATCGAACAAATCGAGCCGCGGCTGCGGGAAATCCTGGATTTGCTGATCCAAAAAGGCGAATTTCGTCTCAGCTATCGCCTGGTGCCGCATCCCGAAGCCAACCGGGAATTTGAAAATCCTGACTTGCTGGTGGATTTGGAGGGCCCGGACTCCGACCTGCTGCTGGCCAACGGCGGCGAGTTGCTGCGCGCCTTCGAGCATTTGGCGCATGAGGCCTTGCGCCTCTCCGGCGACGAGCATGAGCGCCTGATTTTTGACTGCCAAAACCGCCGCATGCTGCGCATTGACGAGCTGCGCCAGGCCGCCGAATTGGCGGCGCAACGGGTGGTAAAAACCGGCCTTCCCTATGCCTTTGGACCGATGAACAGCCGCGAGCGGCGGGTCATCCATATGGCCCTGCGCGGCACGCAAGGCATCCACACCGCCAGTGAGGGCATCGGGCCGCAGCGGCACGTCGTCATTCAATCCGCCACGGCGTTCACTCCCGTCCGCCGCTTCCAGCGGCGCTAAGCACGTATCCCCATAGGCATGCAGCTTGCCGATACGGCACGCCCGCTCCGGCGCCTGCGTCCGCGCCGTGCCGCCCCCGCCATGGCCTATCCGCGCCAGGCGCGGCCTGACCAGCGTTTGCGGCGTCCCGTTCCCATGACCGTGGCCTTGCCCCTGTCGGGAATGTGGGTGCCGACCGCGGAGAATCGCCCCGACGATCCGCGCAGTTGGCAAAACGAACCGGGCCCTGGCGCGGATGAGCCCGCGGAGGCCGAAATCGTCCACCGCTCCATCCGCGCGTTGGAGGTGGTGCCGCGAGTCCGCGTGCCCTAGCCGATTTGCCTAACGTCCGGCGTCCCCTGCGGCCGCCGGGCGGGCGCTCTCCAGCGGCGCCCGCGTCTCCACCTGGAAGCGCCGGCTCTCGCCGCGATGGGAATACCCGGCGGGAATCGAGGAGGCGTTGCCGTCCCGCGGTTGCTGATCATGCTCATAAACCGCGCCATTATGGCCCGCGCCGGTCCGCCGCGGTCGCTGAACATCCTCCCTCGATCCCTCCGGCCCCGCCGCGGTCAACCCCGCCAATCCCCAAACCCGGTCCGCCGAGCGCCCCAGAAAGTGATATTGTCTCCAGGGGCAAGTTCCAATGGGTATCAAAACTCGCACGCTATGCCGTGGGTCATTGGAGGCAGTCATGTTCAGACATTTGGCTTCGGCCCCGCTGTTTCGGCGCTTCTCGCGGCGGCTGGCCGCAACCGCGGCCGTCGCCGCGATGGTCGCGGCCACCGCGCTTGGGGCTGCCGCCCCGGCGCCGGCGCCGCTGCCCGCGCGGACATTGATGAGCCGCCTGCGCTGGCGGCAGCTCGGCCCGGCCATCGGCGGCCGGGTGGTGGCGGTTGCCGGCGTGCCGAGCCAGCCCGATTTGTTTTATATGGGCGCCACGGGCGGCGGCGTGTGGCGCAGCACCGATTACGGGCTGCGCTGGGTCAATATCTCCGACCACGCCATGCCCACCAGCAGCGCCGGCATCGGCGCCTTGGCGGTGGCCCCGTCGAATCCCAAGATCCTCTACGCCGGCACCGGCGAGTGCGACATCCGCAACACCATGATCGCTGGGGACGGCCTGTTCCGCTCCTCCAACGCGGGCGGCAAATGGCGGCGCGCTGGACTCGCCGCCACCCACACCATCTGCGCCCTGGCCGTGGATCCGCGCAACGCCAACGTCGTCTTCGCCGCTTCCCTGGGGCACGTCTTCAAGCCCAACGCGGCGCGCGGCGTCTTCCAGACCACCGATGGCGGCCGCACCTGGCGCAAGGTGCTGTATGTCAACGATCGCACTGGAGCGGTGGACGTGGTCATGGATCCCCGCGATCCGCGCGTGCTGTACGCCGCCATGTGGCAGGCGCAGCGCACCCCGTGGGGCCTGGACAGCGGCGGCCCCGGTAGCGGCTTGTATAAAACCAGCGACGGCGGCGCGCACTGGGCCAACTTGACGCGCGACGCCGGCCTGCCGGCCGGCGTCTGGGGCCGCTCGGGCGTTGCCATCGCCGCCAGCGACCCCCAGGTGGTTTACGCCATCATTCAGGCCCGCCACGGCGGAATTTTCCGCTCCGCCGACGGCGGCCGGCGCTGGCGCCGCGTCAACCGCTCCTGGGCGCTGCGGCAGCGCGCCTTCTATTACATGAGCATCTACGCCGATCCCACCGATCCCAACACCGTGTACGTGCCGGAGGTGGACGCGCTATGGGTGTCTCATGATGGCGCCAAAACCTTCCACCGCCTGCATACGCCCCACGGCGACAATCACATCGTCTGGATCAATCCCCGCAATTCCAAAATCTTGCTCGAAGGCAATGACGGCGGCGCGACGATTTCCACCGACGCCGGCCGCACCTGGAGCAGTGAGCACAACCAATTCACCGCGCAGTTTTATCATCTCGCCCTCGATCAGCAGTTTCCCTTTCACGTCTACGGCGCGCAGCAAGACGAACGCTCCATGTCCGGTCCCAGCGCCGCGCCCGGCGGCAGCATCCCGGTCGGCGCTTGGCGCCCCGCCGCCTATGGCGAAGCCAGTTGGGTCGCGCCCGAGCCTGGACACCCCAACGTCACCTTCGGCAGCGGTTATTTCAGCATCATGATTCGCGCCGACAGCCGCACCGGCCAACTGCAAGGCGTTAGCCCCTGGCCGGATTACCAAGAGGGATCGCCCTCGGCAGCGCTCAAATACCGCTTCGGCTGGTCGCATCCCATCTTGTTTTCTCCCGCCAATCCGCACCAGCTGCTGACCGGCGCGCAATATGTCCTGTCCAGCTTGGATGGCGGCCGCAGTTGGCGGCGCATCAGCCCCGACCTCACGCGGAACGACCCCGCCACGGAAGCCGCCAGCGGCGGCCCCATCAACATTGACGCCTCCGGCGCCGAAGTCTATCCCGGAATTTCCGCCTTGGCGGTCTCGCCGCTGAATGGCCGCGTCATTTGGGCGGGAACCGACGACGGTCGGGTCCATGTCACCACCAATGGCGGTCGTTCCTGGCGCTCGGTTCGCCCCCCGCAACTGCCCAAATGGTCCTGGGTGAGCTGCATCGAGCCGTCATTTGCGGCGCCCGGGACGGCGTTTCTGACCGCCCGCCGCTATATGTGGGACGATTTTCATCCCTACGCCTTCGTCACCCATGACTTTGGCCGCCATTGGCAAGCCATCACGCATGGCCTTCCCCGCAACACCTACCTATTCGCCATCCGCCAGGATCCCCGCGATGCCCGCTTGCTGTTCCTGGCCGGCAGTTCGACCGTCTATGTCAGCCTAAACGGCGGGGAGCAGTGGCAGCCATTGACGCTCAACCTGCCCGTGGCGCAAGTCCGTGACATCCGCATCAGCCGCCGCCAGGGCCAGGTGGTCATCGCCACCCATGGCCGCGCCATGTGGGCCTTGGATCAGCTCTCCCTGCTGGAGCAACTTGCCGCGGCGCCGGACGTCACCGCCGCCCGCCCGTTTCTTTTCGCCCCGCAGCGGGCTTGGCTGAGTCATGTTTACGGCCGCGGTCCCGCCGCATTCCGTCCTCCCGCCGCGGGCGCCAATCCGGCGTTCGGCGCCGCCGTCTTCTTCCACATCCCCGCCAACTATGATGGCCATACGCCGGTCACGCTGACCTTCCGAACCGCCTCCGGCGGGATCGTGAGGAGCTTCCACCTGCATCTCGCGGCTCGCGCCAAGCGCCCGCATCCCGGCACGCGATTCGAGCCGACGCAACTGGCCGCCTGGGCCGCCCGCCGCCGCACCGGCATTCGGCCGGGCATGAATCGCTTCCTTTGGGATCTGCGCTATGCCCCGGCGGTGGAGGTGACGGGGTTCGAGCCACCCATCGCCGCGGGCGGTGAGGACGACACGGTGCAAGGCCCAGTGGTCACCCCCGGCCGGTACACCGTCACCCTGGATTATGGCGGGCGAACCTTGACGCGCTCCTTCGCCGTTTCCCTCGATCCTCGCTTGCACGTCGCGCCGGCGGCGCTGGCCGCGCGGCTAGCCTTGCAATTGCGCATTCGCCGCACCCTCAATGCACTGGACCGCGGCCTGAACCAGGCCATCCGTGCCCGCGCCGCCTTGGAGAAGTCGGGGAAGAACGTCTCCGTCGGCGCCGCGGCATCCTCGCCCGGGCGCGCCGCCCTGGCGGCTCTGGACGCGGCCATTGCCCGCTACGTTCAACTCAAGATCCATTCCAGCGAAGGCAGCTTGTTGGAGCCGACCAGGTTGCGTAGCCATCTCGGTTATTTAGCCGCCGATATCGGCCTCGCCTACGTCGCGCCCAACCGTGCCCAATATGCGGTCTTCCGGTACCTTCAGGCCCAGGCGCAAACGGCGGAGCGCCAGTTGAATGCCGAGGTGGCCGCCGCCCGGCAGGCAGCCGCCGGCGCTGCCGGCCAATGAGGCCCCGGCGTCTATCCGCCGGCCTCCTGTTGACTCTGGTGCGGCTTCCGGAGCAATGTTAGTGCTTCGATCCGTCCACTCAGGTGATGACTTATGAAACTGCGCCCCGCCGTCGTCGCGGCCTTCGCCCTGTCGCTCTGTCTTCCCCTTGCGTTCGCGCAGCGTCCTCGTCGCCCGCGGCCTCCCAGCGGCCCGCCGCCACACAACCCTAACGCCGCCAAGGCCTATCCCCAGGGCGATCCTGCATTGGGCGCGCCGATCGTGACGCACCACAGCGTCACCATCAACGGCCACACGCTGCAGTACACCGCCACCGCGGGCACCCTGCCGATCTACACGGTGGTCAACCATCAGCGCCAGTTCGAGGCGCGCATGTTCTTTGTCGCCTATACCTTGGACCATCACGGCTCGGGTCCGGACCGGCGTCCGCTCACCTTCTCCTACAACGGTGGTCCGGGCGCCGCCTCGGTGTATGTCCACATTGGCGGCTTCGGTCCCTACCGCGTGGCCATGAATGCCAACGGCACCATGCCGCCGCCGCCGTTCCACATGGTCGTCAACCAGCAAACCTGGCTGCCGTTCACCGACATGGTCTTCGTGGACGCCATCGGCACCGGCTACAGCCGCGCCGCCTCGCCGGCCATGCTGCGCCGCGCCAGCGGCGTGCAGGGCGATATCGCCGCCTTCGGTACGTTCATTCAGCAGTACCTGCTCCAGTACAACCGCATCAGTTCCCCCTTGTTCTTGGCGGGAGAAAGCTACGGCACTTTCCGCTCCGCCGGCTTGGCCGGATATTTGGACAGCCACGGCATCGCCCTGAATGGGGTCATGCTCCTGTCCAGCGTGCTCAACTTGCAGACCATTTCCTACGCGCCCGGCAACGATCTTCCCTATGTCCTGTACCTGCCGTCCTTGGCCACCATCGCCTGGTACCACCACAAGCTTTCGCCGCGGATGGAGAAAGAGCCGGTCTCCGAGGTGGCGCACCAAGCCGAACAGTGGGCGTTGCACGGCTACCAGCAGGACCTGGATGAAGGCGATCAGCTGCAAGGCGCCGCGCGCCAGGCGGCCATCGCGAAAATGGCGCAGTTCACCGGCTTAGGCCCGCGCTTCCTCGACGATTTCAACCTCCGCGTCAACACCTGGAACTTCATGACCCAGTTGCTGCGCGGCCAGAAGCTGATCATCGGCCGCCTGGACGCCCGGATCACCGGTTTCAATCGCACCCCGGGCAATCAGTTCCCCGATTTCGATCCCAGCGACGCCATGACCGGGCCGCCGTTCACGCAAATGTTCCTGCAATATGTGCGCAACGACCTGGGTTACAAGAGTTCGATCGTCTACTACACCCTAGGCGGCGGCATTGACCGCTGGAATTGGCAGACCCGCGGCGGCTTTGGCGGCGGCTACGCCGACACCAGCAAAATGCTGGAGAGCGCCTTCGCGAAGAACCACTACTTGCATCTGTTCGTCGGCGAGGGTTATTACGACTTGGCGACGCCGTTCTTCGAGGCCCAGTACAGCATCAAGCACCTCTTTCTGCCCCCGGCGGAGCAAAAGAACATCACCGTGGCGCATCTCCAGGTGGGCCACATGATTTACCTGAAGCGCGCCACCCGCATCCAGTTGCAGCAGGATGCGCGGCGCTTCATCGCCAACGCCGCCGCGCAATAGCCGCGGCCGCGGCCAGCGTTCCCTCCGGGCGCCGGGCCGCCGGCGCCCGGTCCGTTCGCGGGGGTCGCGCCCTTGGCGCGGGGGCGCCACGCCGGCGCGAAAGGCCGCGGAACTCCGCAGGGCGGCCCGCCCCCGGCCCATGGGGCGGCGCGG
>DAHVCP010000056.1 GCA_027314025.1 Acidobacteriota bacterium | reverse complement strand
TCCGCGATCCTCGGATCGCGGCCTCATTGTAGCAGCGATGAAACGGAAACTCGCCACCGGGATTTCGATTATTTCCGCGATCCTCGGATCGCGGCCTCATTTAAGCATGTACGAGCCCCGCCGGGGCGTCGTGATCGGCGGCATTTCCGCGATCCTCGGATCGCGGCCTCATTGAAGCGTCGTCGCGGCGATCGGGGCGCCCACCAACACTTCATTTCCGCGATCCTCGGATCGCGGCCTCATTGAAGCTTGAATAAATCGTCCGGATCAATGATGCGCCGCGCTATTTCCGCGATCCTCGGATCGCGGCCTCATTGAAGCTCCGCGGCTGCGGCGCATCCGCGGCGAATTTCCGCCACATTTCCGCGATCCTCGGATCGCGGCCTCATTGAAGCAATCGTCGCGATCCCGGAGCGGGCGCACGTCGCGCCGATTTCCGCGATCCTCGGATCGCGGCCTCATTGAAGCCGTGGCATGGCCGTGCCACAGCAGGTTCCCCAGCGATTTCCGCGATCCTCGGATCGCGGCCTCATTGAAGCCTGGTGGAAAAGAGCGGAGCGGAGCCGACCGGCGCGGATTTCCGCGATCCTCGGATCGCGGCCTCATTGAAGCAGGCCGAGCCGGCGCCGAATCCTGGCGATGCCCCCATTTCCGCGATCCTCGGATCGCGGCCTCATTGAAGCTAGAGAAGATGCTTCGCGTCGGCGAGGCGGTCCGCCTTATTTCCGCGATCCTCGGATCGCGGCCTCATTGAAGCATTGCATCCTAGGGCACCCCCGCGGCGTCTATGTCTATTTCCGCGATCCTCGGATCGCGGCCTCATTGAAGCCCAGCACGGGCAGTCGGGCGCGCACGGGTGCGTCGCATTTCCGCGATCCTCGGATCGCGGCCTCATTGAAGCACGCTCATGGACGGGGAAACTGGCGAATCCTGGCAATTTCCGCGATCCTCGGATCGCGGCCTCATTGAAGCAACAAGCTCAAGGCGCTGAGCGGCCAGTACACTATATTTCCGCGATCCTCGGATCGCGGCCTCATTGAAGCGGAATCTCCCGGCACGCACGCCAGGGAGCCGCGACGACCGCGGGGTTGGCGGGGCCCCGAGCGCTATTCGGTCAGCTCCGCGGGGGAGTTGCAGTTGCGGAAGATGTCCAGCGCGAAGCCGGCGGCGGCGATCTCGCCCGGCGGCAGCCGGCGCTGCGGCGCCGGCGCGAGCACGCGGGTGATTTTGAAGTCTCCAGCTTGCAGCGCGGCCCCCAGGATGGGCAGCAGGGCGGCGGCGTAGACCGCGCACAAGGGCTCAAGCCGGTCCGGCGGCGTCAGCGGCACGGTCCAGCCGCCGGCGATGGACTGCGACCACAGCCAGCGGAGAAAGCCCGGCGTCATCTCCGGCAGATCGCAGGCCAAAACCAAAACGTGAGCTTCGGCGGGAAGCGCGGCGGCCTCCGGGGCTGCGGCCCGCGCGGAAGGCGCGCGTGGTGCGGCGGGACCGTGCGCGGCGCGCGGCGCCAGGAAGCGCAAAACGCTGGCGATGCCGCCGAGCGGACCGCATCCGGGCCATTGATCCGGAACGCAAGGGCCGAAAGCAGCGTATTTGGCCGGATCGCCGGAAATGACCACCTCGGCCGCGCCGGCGGCGCGGGCGGTCGCCACCATATGCGCCAGAAGAGGCTGCCCGCGCCAGCTCACGAGCGCCTTATCGCGGCCCATGCGGCGGCTTTGGCCCCCGGCGAGAATGGCGACGTGGGGCGCGGAGCGGGGCATGGGGCCATTCTGCGGCAATCCGCGCCGCGCAGCGGTTCCGCCGGCAGGAGGCCGGCGCTCCCACGAGCGGGGTTATTCCTCCCGCAGCGTCACCGCCGGATCCACCCGGGCGGCGCGGCGGGCGGGCAGGTAACAGGCCAAGGCGGAGACCGCGGCCAGCAAGGCGGCGACGGCAACGTAGGTCGCGGGATCGGCGGCGCTGACCCGGAACAGCAGCGCCGACAGGCCTTGGGCCGCCAACAAGGTCAAACCGGCGCCGATCAGGATGCCCAAGAGCGCGGTGCGCAGGCCTTGGCCGACGACCATGCGCGCCAATTTGCCCGGGTTGGCGCCGAGCGCCAAGCGCACGCCGAATTCCCGGGCGCGCTGGCTGACGGCATAGGCCATCACGCCGTAGAGGCCGAGCACCGCCAGCAACAGGGCGAGCACCCCAAACACCGTTAGCAGAATCGCGGCCAGCCGGGCGGTGAACAGGGGCAAAGTGAGGTACTGCGCCCCGGTTTCCAGTTCGCTGGAGGAGAAATTGGGGTCCACCGCCTCCAGCCGCCGCTCCACTGCGGCGTAGACCGCCAGTGGGCTGCCGGCGGTGTGCATGGCCAGGAATGCGGCGTGGCCGAGATCGTGCAACTGGAAGAGGAATGGCAGCGGCGCTTCCTGCAAGGAACGGTATTTGCCGGTCGGGACTTCGCCGACGACCAAGGCCGGAGAAGGCTTGCTGCCGTTGTAGAGCGTGATCTGTTTGCCCACCGGATTTTGGCCCGGCCAGAAGTGGCGGGCGAAGGCCGCGTTCACGATCACCACGCCGGCGGCGTGGGCCAAGTCGGCGCGGTCAAAGGCGTGGCCGCGCAGGATGGGCGTACCCATGGCGGCGAAGTAGCCAGGAGTCACGAGCGCGGTCTGCACTTGGTAATGCGTGTGGCCGGGCGGCGGCGCCACGCCCGGCAAATTGAAACCGGTATCGCTTTCCATGCTGTACAACGGCGGGGTCCCCACCCAGCCGGCGGCGGTGACGCCGGGCGTGTGGAGCGCGGCTTGTTCGAAGCGGTGCAGGAAGGCGCGGGCGGCGGCGCCGTGATAGCCCAGCGCCTGCGGATCCACGGTCTCCGCCATCAGCAGATGGGCGGAGTCAAAGCCCGGATTCACGGCGTTGGCATTGGCCAGACTGCGCAGGCATAGCCCGGCGCCGACCAGCACCAGCAGGCAGACCGCGACTTGGCCGATGACCAGGGCGTTGCGCAGGTGGGAGCGGCCGGCGCCGGCGCGCGCGCCGCCGGTTTGCATCCGGCCGGCCAGCGCGCCGCCCGCGCGCAGCGCCGGCGCCAGGCCGAAGATGATGCCGCTGACCACGGCCAGCACGAAGGCAAACAGCAGCACCGCGGCGTCGGGCCGTGCGGTGAAAGCCACGGGCATTCCCGGCGGACGGAGGCGCAGCAGCAAGGGCGCGGCCCAGACCGCGAAGAGAACGCCGAGCACGCCGGCGGCGAGCGAAAGCACCAAGCTCTCGGCCAGCACCTGGCGGATCAGGCGGCCGCGGCTGGCGCCGAGGGCGCTGCGCACCGCCATCTCCCGGCGGCGGCTGGTCGCCTGGGCCAGCAGAATATTGGCGGCGTTGGCGCAGGCGATTAACAACACCAGAGCGACGACGGCCATCAGCAGCCCCACCATGCCCAGCGCCGCGCCGCGGAAGGGCTTGGGAATGGAGCCCAGCGGAACGCCGACGCCACCGAAGACTTTGCGGTCGGTGAGCGGATAGGCGGCGTCCAGCTGCTTGGCGATGATTTCCAGGTTGGCGGAGGCGGCGGCCAAGGTGACGCCGGGCTTCAGCCGGCCGACGGCGAAATAGCTGCGGTTGCCGCGCTGCCCGAGCTGGCCGCTGTTGGCGTCGCCAAAACCGCTCAACCGCCCGGAGTTGGCGACCGGCGCCCAGAAGTCGGGGTTGAGGCCGGAGAACAAACCGCTGAAGCCCGGTGGAGCCACGCCGACGACGGTGAACGCTTGGCCGTCCAAGTCCAACGGGCGGCTGATGACGCCGGCGCCGGCCAATTGCCGGCGCCAGAAATGATGCGAAACAACCACCGCCTGCCTTCCGCCGGGGCGGGTTTCGCTGGCCACGAAGGCGCGGCCGAGAATGGGGCGAACCCCCAGGACCTGGAAGTAGTTGCCGCTGACGAGTTGCTCGGTCACCGGCCGCGCCGCCCCGTGCGCGGGCTTCCACGTGGCTTCTCCCAGCGGCGAGTACGCGAGCAGGCCGGTGAAGACGCGGTTACGGTCGCGAAAATCACGGTAGTCGGGATAGCTGAGCGGAAGGTAGCCGTTCAGGGGAGCATTGGCTTCGTGATCCCAGGTGTAAACCTCGGCGAGGCGGCTGGGATTGCGTACCGCGGGGGTGTGCAGCACGGCGGCGCGGGCCAAGGTGAAGATGGTGACATTGGCGCCGATGCCCAAGGCGAGGGAGAGAATGGCGGCGGCGGCGATGACCGGACGGCGCGCCATCAAGTGCACGCCGAAGCGCAGATCGGAAAGCAGCGAAGAGAACATCAGCGACCTCGGAAGCAACCACGCGGCAAATGAGGATACACCAACGGATCAGGCAATCGGAGCGCCATTCGCCCGCGCCGGGCGCGGGCGCAATCGCAGGGAGTTAGCCGGAGCGCCGGGCGCGGGGGTGTGCGGTCCTGGGACACAAGTGTCCGCATGCGGACACCTGGGCGCGAGGCGCCCCTGCCGCCCACGGCTGGGCGGCTCTCGCGGCGCCGCGAGTGGCGGCCATGGATGGCCGCCAGCGCTTGCGGCGCTTCCAGTCGCCAGGGCAAAACCTTCGGCAGACGGCGTTGCATCGGCGGAGCGAATCGGCGGGCAAGCGGCCCCGGGGGAATCGGGGCGGGACAATCCACCTACGGATTCTTCATCCGCTGGCGCATCAACTCCGCCATCGCGCGCGCGTCTTCGGTTCCCTCGGACTCCAGGCCGGCGGCGACCGCAAGCTGATCGGCGCGGCTATGGTTCTGGCTAAGTTTCCACTTCCCTTCGATTTTGGAGATCGGGATTTCGATGCCGACAATGCCGTGGATCAGGCGCGCGATGTACTCGGGCGGCGCATCCGAGACTTGCCAGGGTTTGGGCTGCCCCGCTTCCTGCGCCGCGGACAATTGGCTGACGTGTTCGTGCAGCCAACTCGGCTCGGTGATGGCGCGCGGCGACCCGTGGACATGCACGATCGCGTAATTCCAGGTGGGGACAACCCGGCCATCGGTCTGCTTGCCGGGGTACCACGACGGGGTGATATACGCCTCCGGGCCCTGGAAAATCGCTAGCGCCTCGGCGGCGCCGCCGCAATGTTTCCAGACCTGGTTCGCCCGCGCGACGTGGCCGCGAAGCGTGCCCAGGCCGCCGGGGCCGGGGTGGAGCAGGAAAGGAATGTGCACGGCGGCGAGTTCGCCGCCGGCCAGGACCACGAGCGCGCCAAAGGGATGGCGGCGAATCAGCTCGTGAAGCACGGGCAGGCGGGTTTCCGCGAATGGAGGCGGCGAATACCACATGGCAAGGGCGGAAGGCGAGCGGGATGTTATTCCTCGCGCAGGGCGCGCACCGGGTTGGTGCGGGCGGCGCGGCGAGCGGGCAACAGGCTGGCCAGCGCGGCCACCACGATCAGCAGTGCGGCCATGGCCAGATCCATGAGCGGAGCGGCGGAGCGGACGCCGTAGAGCACCGCGCTGGCCAAGCGCAGGAAGCCCAGCGCCAGGCCCAGCCCGATGACCACGCCGATCGCCGCCAGGGCCATGCCCTGGCCGACGACGCGGGCCAGCAACCGCCGCGGCGTTTCGCCCAGCGCCAGCCGCACGCCGAATTCCCGCGTGCGCTGGCCGACCGAATAGGCCGTGACCGCGTACAGGCCGAAGATGGACAAGACCAGCGCCAGCACCGCCAAGGCGGTCAGCACGCGGGCCGCGGCGCGCATCGGCCCCAAGGGAATGGACATGAACTGCTCGCCGGTTTGCAGGGCGCTGGTGTTTTGCACGCGCGGATCGAGGGGACGAAGACGGCGCACCACGGGCAGCAGCTCGGCGTCCGGATGCGCGGCGCGGATGATCAGCGCGGCGGGAGCGGCGGTGAAGTTCTCCAGGTAATAGACGAACGGGCGGGGCGCCTCGGTCAGCGAACGGTATTTTCCCGTCGGCGATTCGCCCACCACGACGGCGCGGCACGGATGCTGGCGCAGCATCTGGAACGATTTGCCGATGGGGTCCTGTCCCGGCCAGAAGCGGCGCGCAAACGCCCGGTCCACCACGACCAAACAGCCTTTCCGCTGGAGGTCGGCGCGGGTGAAGCCGCGGCCGCGCAACAGATGCAGGCCAACGGCGGTGAAAAAGTCCGGGCCCACCGGCATGTCGTCAATGGTGAAGCCGCGATGCCCGGGCGGCGGATCCACGCCGGGAATTTGCACGGAGTGCTGCGAAACCGATCCTTGCAGCGGCAGCCAGAGCATATAGGCGGCGGCTTCGACGCCGGGCGTATGCAGCGCGGCTTGGCGAATCTGCTCCATCCACGCCGCAGCCGGCGCGCCGGTCAGGCCGCGGGAGGCGGGATCAATACGGCCGTCCTTGACATAGAGCAGGTGGGCGGCATCGAAGCCAGGATTGACGTCCGCCAGCCGCCACATGGCGCGCAGCCCGAGGCCGGCGCTTACCAGCACCACCAAGCACAGCGCCACCTGGGCAATGACCAGCCCTTGCCGCAGCCAGGAGCGGGACTGCCCGGCCCCCGCCGAGCCTTCCTTCAACGGCGTCGTCAGCCCGTCGCGGGCGGAGCGCAGGGCCGGAACCAGGCCGAAGATCAAGCCCACCAGCAGCGACAGCCCAAGCGTAAACAGAACCACTGCCTCATCCGGACGCAAGGGAACGCGCGCCCAGGGTTCGATGCGCGGCATCAGCGGCAGCACCCAGCGGATCAGCAGCAGCCCGACGCCGCCGGCCAGCAGCGCCAGCAGCACGCTTTCCGTCAAGGTTTGCCGCACCAAGCGGCCGCGGCCTGCGCCGAGCGCGGCGCGAATGGCCATCTCGCGGCGGCGCGCCGTGGCTTGCACCAGCAGCAAATTGGCGGCGTTGCCGATGCCAATCAGCAATACCAGGGCGACGACGATGCCCAGCCACTTGGTTTTGGCGGCCACCTGTCCGCGGAAGAATTTGGGTACGCTGCCCAGGCGGGTCACGATGGCGCCCAAGTGGACGTCGGACTGAGGGTGCTCCCGTGCGAGGTGACGGGCGATGATTTGCAGGCCGGCATTGGCTTGCGCCAAGGTCACGCCCGGCTGGAGGCGGGCGATGGCGAAGTTCGCGAATTGATTCCGCTGCCGCAACAAATGCGTCAGGCCGACGAACGGCGCGGCGGTGATGGGCAGGAAGAAATTGGCCGGATACCCGACCCACAGGCCGGAAAAACCGCGGGGCGCGACGCCGATGATGGTGTAGGGATGGCCGCTAAGGCTGATGGCTTGGCCCAGCACCGTCGGGCGGCCGCCGAGACGGGTGCGCCAGAACTGGTAGCCCAAAACCACCACCGGTTTGCCGTTCCCCGCGTCATCGGCCGGCGAGAAGAAGCGGCCGAGCGCGGGCTGAAGTCCCAGGGTGGAGAAATACCGCGCCGTGCACAACACCCCATCCAGGGCCCGCGCCTGGGAATCCGCCTGTGCCCGGGGCTTCCACTGGGCGTAATAAATGGTGTACAGGGCGGTGGAAGAGAAAACGCGATTTTCTCGGTCGAAGTCCCGATAATTGGGATAACTGAGCGGGATATAGCCGCCGTAGGCGGCGCCGGGGCCAGTGGCATGCGAGTAAAACTCGACCAAGCGCGCCGGATCGGCGCCCGGCGCGGGACGCAGCAACAGGCTGTCGGCGTAAGTGAAAATCGCTGCGTTGGCGCCGATGCCCAGGGCCAGCGAAAGCACGATCGCAGCCGCCAGCCAGGGTCGCTTGAGGATGAGGCGAGCGGCGAAGCGGAGATCCTGCAACATAACTGCCCAGTGGCCGCCACGCAAAGAACCGCGAACAAAATTGCGGGACAGATCGGACGATGATACCCCGATTAGGGCCGGGACGCACCTGGTCCCGCTCCCGCCGGGAGTGAGTAGCCCGAGATTGCAGCCACGGTTAGGTTTAGCGGCGGGCGCCAGCCGACCGTTCGGCAGGGCCGGCGGCGCGCCGCTAGGGGCGCGCCTGGGGCATCTGGGTGATGCGGCCGTTTTCGGCGTCGCGAATGGAGATGCGATTGGCGATGAGCGTCCGGCCGGTGAGCTGGTCCAGATTGACGCGCGCGTCCTGGTAGTTGGCGAGCGCGGTCAGCAGATTGCCCTGGGCGGTCGCCAGGTTGCTCTGATCGGTAATGACGGTGGTGATGGTGGTGGCGCCGAGGGAGAATTCCTTGCGCGCGGCGTCCAGCGTTTGCTGCTGGTAGGTCACGGCTTTCTGCGCCGCGAAAACCGCGGCGCGGTCCTGCTCGAGGGCGTATTGCGCGTTGCGGACCTCGATGATGATCTCGTTGGTTTGCTGCTGCTGCTGCAAACGGCTTTGCTGCAATTGCAGTTGGGCGCTGATGGCATCGGCCTGGCCGCTGCGATTGAAGATGGGAATCTGCAACGCGAAGCCGACGGTGTAGGTGGGATAGGCGTTGGTGAAGACCTGGTTGAAGGCGGTGCCGTAGCCGCCAACGAAGCCGGCGACCTCCCCGGGGCTGGCGCCGAACGGACCCGAGGTGGCGCCGGGGTTCAGCACGCCCGCCAGCCCCGTGGTGCCATAGGTGCCGATCAGGTCGAAGGTGGGCAGGAGCTCGTTGCGGATGGCCTTGTAGCTGAGCTTCTGGTTGCCGATGTTCATGCGGCTGATGGCCAGTTCGGGGCGATATTCGAGAGCCTCGCGGATCAGGTCCTGGACGGGCTGCACCGGCTCATGCGTGGAGACGGAAATGCGCGTCAGCGGCGCCACGTCCAGGTTGTTGAGCCGCGGGTCTTGAAGATTTTTGCTGACGGCGTTCAGCAACAGCAGCTGCTGGTACTCGTAATTCGTCTGGGCGACGATCAGGCTTTGCTGGTCCGTGGCGACGGTGGCTTCTTCCTGGGTGACGGCGATGGGCGCCAGCGTACCGATCTGCACCTGCTTTTTGTTCTGCTCCAGGATGGTCTGGGCCAGGTTCAGCGTGCCTTGGGCGACCGCGACGGCGTCCTTGGCGGTGACCACGCTCCAGTAGATGTTCTCGATCTGCGAGACGGTATATTCCACCTGTTCGCGAAAGGCGACCTGCGAGATCTCGCGGTCGGTCTTGGCGATGGTGATGTCGCGGCCGTTGATGCTGGTGCCGAACCCGGCCAGCAGGGGCTGGGTGACGGAGAGAGTGAGGCCGCTGTTCAGAGTGGGATTGAAGAGGGTGCGGGCGTTGTTGGAACTGCTGCGCGAATTATCGAAGCCCACCGACAGCGAGGTGCCGGTCAGAAAGCCCTGGTTATAACTGAAATTGAAGTTGCCGGTGTGGGTGATCAGTTGCGTGGTGCCGGTGATGAAGGTGATGGATTCCGGGGTGGTCTGGCTGCTGACGGTGAAATCCGAGCTAAAGAATGGCTCCAACTGCGGAATCCCGGGGCCGGCGCCCAGTTCACTGGTGACCACGCCGGCAGTGCCGGAGGCGGCGCCGCCGGCGGCGGCGGAGGTGCCGCCGGGAGCGCCGCCAGTGGCGCCCGCGCCGGTGGCGGTGGTGCCACCAGTCGCGCTGGCATTGGAAGTGGAGGCGCCACCGATGGTGCCCGACACGACGCCGGTGGAGACTCCGTGCAAGGGCGAGCCGGCCCTGGCGCGCAGGATATCGGCGTCGGCCAGGGGCAGATTGAGGCGCTGAATGGCGATATCGAGATTGTTCTCCAGCGCCAGGGCGATGGCGTCATCCAGGGTGAGCTGGAGCTTGCCGTTGTGAATCAGACTGTACAGCAGGCGGGTGTTGCTTAAATGCAGCGGCTGCACCGGCAGCGGCTGCTGGCCAAAGAACGTGGTCATCCAGCCGCGGCCGTGCACATAGGCGACGCCGCTGGGGCTGACGTCAATCGGGGCTTGCTGGGCGCGGGCGGGTGGGGTGGCCGCCAGCAACGCGGCGAAAACGGCGACGGCGGCGAAGGGGGAGAGGGAGCGAAGTCGAAGCATAACGGGCGTCATTCCTCGGCGAGGTAGGCAATTGCGACCGGGGCGCGGAGCCGCCAGGCCAGGCGGCCGTGCAAAGCGATCGCTCCGGCGCCTCCAGTTTTCCGGCATAGGCATGTCTACGCTTTTTCCGCCGCTGGAGTTTCCTAAACTGCCGAAAAGCTCCATGATAATCGAAGACAATCGAAGCGCCGCCGCAGCGCGGCTCAGGCGTGCGGCCAGCCGACGCCGCGCGCTGGGCTGTCCGCCAGCGGCGTGCCCTTCCCCGCCCGTGCGCAATTTCCGCCTCACCCTGGCCTATGACGGCTCCGGCTACCGCGGCTGGCAGGCCCAGCCCGGCGGCGGGACCATTCAACAGCGGATCGCGGCGGCGATTCAGGAAATTAGCGGCGAATCGGCGATCGTCCATGGCTCCGGGCGGACCGACGCCGGGGTGCATGCCCTGGCGCAGGTCGCGCATGTCCAGCTGGCGACGGAGATGCCGGCGGAGAACCTGCAAAAAGCGCTGAATGCCCGGCTGCCCGCCGAAATTCGGGTTCTGGCGGCGGCGATCGCGCCGCCCGAGTTTCATGCCCGGCAGGATGCGGTGGGCAAGACGTACCGCTTTCGCTGGCACCGCGCGGCGGTGTGTCCGCCGTTTCTGCATCGCTATGTGCATCATTACCCCTATCCGCTCGATGAGGCGGCCATGGCGGCGGCGGCAAGCCAGTTCGTTGGCCGGCATGATTTCACCTCCTTGGCCGCGGCCGGCGACCGGCGGGCGGCTGCGGCGGCGGCGGCACGGGCGGCGGCGGGACAGCCGCCGTTGGACGCCACCCGGGAAGTCTTCCGCTGCGTGCTGGCGCGGCAGGATGAGGAATTGGTGCTGGAGGTGACTGGCAGCGGATTTTTGCGCCATATGGTGCGCAACATCGCCGGCTTTCTGATTGAGGTCGGCCGTGGGCGGCGCCGGGGGGAGGACATTCCCCGCATGCTGGCGGCGCGCGACCGGCGGCAAGCGGGACCGACGGCCCCGGCCCGGGGACTGTGGCTGGTTGCGGTCTACTATCCCCCCTGGCAGCCGCCGCGGCCCTGACCCGCCCTGCCGGCGCCGACACCGGCCGGCCGAAGGGCCCGCACCGATGGACAGGCGCGGGCCCCGGCCCCGCCTGTGGCGGCCTGCCCGGCCGAGAGTTGTGGCTTTTTGGAGCCAACTTGGCCCCAAGTGCACACCGCGCGGCCCTTGCGTGTTGCCGCGCTATGATGTGCCCAGAGGCGGCGGTGCAGGGCGACAGTTGGATTTACGACTGGAACCAAGTCGCGGGCGATCTTTTGCCCGCGGGCACGCGCGTTTGGCTGAACGACGAAACGCTGCGCGACGGATTGCAATCGCCGTCGGTGCGGGACCCTGGCATCGAAGACAAGCTGCGGCTGCTGCACCTGATGGCGCGGCTGGGAATCCATTCCGTGGATCTCGGGCTGCCGGCGGCGGGCGCCCGCGCCTACGCCGACGTGCTGCGGCTGGCCCAGGAGATCGGGCGCGAGCGCCTGCCGCTGCAAGCCAACTGCGCGGTGCGAACGCTGGAAAGCGATATTCGGCCGCTGGCGGAGATCAGCCAGGCGGCCGGGCTGCCGATCATGGCGGCGGCGTTCATCGGCTCCAGCCCCATCCGCCGGCTGGCGGAGGATTGGTCGGTCGAATATTTGGCGGAAACCGCGCGGCGCGCGGTGCGCTTTGCCCGCCAAGCCGGCCTGCCGGTGATGTTCGTCACCGAGGACACGACCCGCTGCGACCCGGAGACGATGCGCCGGCTGTATGGCGCGGCGCTGGACGAGGGCGCAGAGGTGGTGGTCGTTTGCGATACCGTGGGCCACGCCACGCCGGCGGGAGTGCAAGCGCTGTTGCGGTTCGTTCGCGAGAACATTTTGCCCAGCGCGGCGCCGGTGCGCCTGGATTGGCATGGGCATTCCGACCGGGGATTGGCGGTGGCCAACTCGCTGGCGGCGGTGGCGGCGGGGGCCAACGGCATTCATGGCTGCGCGTTGGGCATCGGGGAGCGGGTGGGCAACACGCCCTTGGATCAGGTGATGGTGAATCTGCGGCTGATGGGCGCCATGGAAGGCGACCTAACCGCGCTGGGAGAATATTGCCGGACGGTAAGCCGGGCGACGGGCGTGCCGGTGCCGGTCAACTATCCGGTCTTTGGCGCCGACGCCTTCCGCACGGCCACGGGAGTGCACGCGGCGGCGGTGGTGAAGGGCCTGCGCAAAGGCGATCTGGAGTTGGCCGATCGCGTGTATTCGGGCGTGCCCGCGCGCTGGTTCGGCCGCCAGCAGGAAATCGAACTGGGGCCGATGAGCGGCAAGTGGAACGTGATTTTTTGGCTGGAGCGGCACGGCTACGCGGCGGATGAAGCCGGCGTGGAATATTTGCTGGCGGAAGCGAAACGGGCCACGGCGGTGCTGCGGGACGCGGAGATCGAGGCGGCTTGGACGCGCCGGCCCGCCGCCGCCAATCGCGGATCCGCCTAGCTGTCCCCGTATTGCGTCGCTTTTCTGCCCGTCCGGCGTGGAACCGCAGGATTGGGCGGCTTCACCTCGGATGCGCGGAGGCGCCTTCCCGATGGCCGTCCCTCACCTCCCATAACGCAAGCAGAGCGATGAGCAGCCAAGCGGCGGGCACGCCAGCGCCCCAGCCGAAGGCGTCGCACGCGATCGCCGCGGCCAGCAAACCCTCGAACGCCCGTCGCCGGGCGGGCATGCGACGGCGCGCGTCGAGCACCAGCACCGCTGCAATCATTAGCCCCACCGCCGGCGAAATCCAGGCGCTGGCCGGTGAGCGGGCCGGGGGCGGGAAGCTGGTGACGTGACCAGAGCGCAGCGCGACGATGGCGAGAAATACGGCGCCGACGGCGGCCGCTAGGCCGACGCGCGGGTGGCGGCGGAGACTGCCTCCCGCCAGCGGCTGGGGGCGCTCCGGCGTGCCGCTGCGGGCCAGGGCAATCGCCGAGCGGAATGCGGCGACTGCGATCATGCTGCTGGCCAGCAGCGCCCCGATGCCAAACGGAAGCAGGATTCCATACCCGACCAGCGGCGTCGCAGCGACGGGGTAGCCGAGCAGCGCCGCGCCGGCCAGGTAGCCCGCTCCGGGGATGCAGACCAGCGAACACCAAGCGCCAGCCCGGGCGAGGCGTGATTCGCGGAACACCGCCTGCATCTGATCCACGCGGTCGGATTCCATCAACGGCCAGGATATGCCCTTAGGTCATTGCCGCGGCGAGGCGGCACCAATTGTAGCCGCGGCCCCCGCGAGAGGGACAGAACGCCCTATGCTGGGAACGAGATCGGCCACAAGGGGGATCGGGAATGGCCAAAGTGCACCGCTGGGCGGTTCACAACGGGGCGGTGGTGGAAGCCGACGGGATTGGGCTGTCGGCGTTCCAAACCGGGCTATTGAGCGGCTGGGGGCTGTTCAGCACGCTGCGCATTTACGCCGGCATACCCTTTGCGCTGGAGGATCATATCGCGCGGCTGCGCGGCGACGCGGAGCGTCTGTTCGTGCCGGCGGAGGCGGCGCTGGCGGCGCTGCCTGAAGCGTTTGCGGCCCTGATTGCGCGCAACGCCGCCGACGCCGCCGGCAACCCGGCCACGGCAGCGGGGCCGGCCGCCGGGTTCAACGCCATGGCGCGCGTCTACGTAATCCGCAACCGCGGCGGGCTGTTTGACCGGCCGGGGCAGCGGGAGGCGGATTGGCTGGTCTTCACCGCCGACCTGCGCGAGTGGGGTCCAACGGCGAAGCTGCGCGTGGTGCCGCATGGCCGCCATGCGGCGGCGCCGTTGGCGGCGGTCAAGTCGCTGAGCTGGGCGGCGAATTTGGCGTGTCTGGAAGCGGCGCGGCGGGACGGCTTCGATGATGCGCTGCTGCTGAACGAGCGCGGCGAGGTGGCGGAATGCACCTCCGCCAATATCTTTGCAGCCCGCGGCGGCGTGCTCTACACGCCGCCGCGGGACTCGGGAGCGTTGGCGGGCGTGAGCCGAAAGGCGATTTTGGCCGGCTGCGCCCGGGCGGGGACGCCGGTGCGGGAAGCTCCGCTCCGGCGGGAGGATCTGCTGCAAGCGGACGAGGTCTTCATTACCTCCACCACGCGCGAAGTGCAAGCCGTTAGCCAACTGGATGACGCCGCGCTGCCCCCGCCGGGGCCGATGACCGCCCAAGCACGGGCGGTGTTGCGCGGCGAAGTCGAAAACTATGTGGCCGCGCAACGCCGCGCCGCCGCGCCGCGCGTCATACGCGGGGTTGGGGCATAACCGCGAAACCTCGCCGCTCGCGCACGCTACAATCCCGAGATGGAGGTTTCGACCGCAACGGCCATGGCCACCCGGCGCAAACCGGTGGTGGCGGCGATTTTGGACCCCGTGGCCGTGGGACTGCGGCCCGGGGTGCCGTATCCGCTGGGCGCGACCTGGGACGGCAACGGGGTGAACTTCGCCGTCTTCGCCGAAAACGCGGAAAAAGTGGAGTTATGCCTGTTTCAGTTCCACGGCATTGAGGAAGGCCGCATCGCGCTCAGCGAACAGGTGGACCGGGTGTGGCATGGCTATGTTCCCGGGCTGCATCCGGGCACGGATTACGGATACCGGGTCAGCGGGCCGTATCAGCCGGAGCGCGGGCACCGCTTCAATCCCGCCAAGCTGCTGGTGGACCCCTACGCCAAGGCGATCACCGCCGGGCCGGTATGGGACGACTCTCTGTTCGGTTACCGCGTGGCGCGCAAGCCGAACGCCTTGACCTTCGACACGCGGGACAGCGCGCCGTTCGCGCCGCGGAGCCGGGTCATTGATCCCGCCTTCGACTGGGACGGCGACCGGCCGCCGAAAACGCCGTGGAATGAAACCATCATTTACGAGCTGCACGTCAAGGGTTTCACCCAGCGGCATCCGGACATTCCGGGGGAAATGCGCGGCACCTACGAGGGGCTGTCCCATCCCGCGGCGATCGCCCACCTGAAAGCCCTGGGGGTGACGGCCGTCGAGCTGATGCCGGTGCACCACCGCATCACCACGCGGCCGCTCGCCGACCGGGGCTTGAGCGACTACTGGGGCTACAACACGGTCGGCTATTTCGCCCCCGACCGGCGATTCGCCGCGGCGGGAGCGGATCCGGCGCGGGAGTTCAAGGCGATGGTGCGGGCGCTGCACCGGGCGGGGCTGGAAGTCATTCTGGACGTCGTCTACAACCACACCGCCGAAGGCAACCAGTTTGGTCCGACGCTGTGCTTCCGCGGGGTGGACAACGCGGCGTATTACCGGCTGGAGGACGACAACCCGCGCGCCTACGCCGACTTCACCGGCTGCGGCAACACCTTGAATATGCGGCATCCCCACACGCTGCGGCTGATCATGGACAGCCTGCGGTACTGGATCACGGAGATGCACGTGGACGGCTTCCGCTTCGATTTGGCGGCGGCGCTGGCCCGCGAGCTGCGCAGCGTGGACCGGCTGGGAGCGTTCTTCGACATCGTCTACCAGGATCCGGTGATCTCCCAGGTGAAGCTGATCGCCGAGCCCTGGGACCTGGGCGTGGACGGATATTTGGTGGGCAAGTTTCCGCTGCAATGGTCGGAATGGAACGGCAAATACCGCGACACGATGCGCGATTACTGGCGCGGCGAGAACGCGGGATTGGGCGAGGTCGCCTCCCGGCTGACGGGCAGTTCGGATCTGTATGAAGCCGGCGGGCGGCGGCCCTACGCCAGCGTCAACTTCATCACCGCGCATGACGGGTTCACGCTGCGCGATTTGGTGAGTTACAACGAGAAGCACAACGAGGCCAACGGAGAGGACAATCGCGACGGGGAGTCGCACAACCGCTCCTGGAACTGCGGAGCGGAGGGCGAAACGGCGGACGCGAAGATCCTGGCGCTGCGCGCGCGGCAGCGGCGCAACTTGTTCGCCACGCTGTTCTTGTCGCAAGGGGTGCCGATGGTCTTGGCGGGGGATGAGATCGGGCGCACCCAGCAGGGCAACAACAACGCGTATTGCCAAGACAACGAATTGTCGTGGCTGGACTGGGAACACGCCGACCACGCATTTTTGGCCTTCTGCCAAAAGGTGATCGCATTCTACAAGCAGCATCCCGTCTTCCGGCGGCGCAACTGGTTTCAGGGACAGCCCATCCGCGGCGTGGTGGATATCGGCTGGTTCCGGCCCGACGGCAGCGAAATGTCCGACGACGACTGGAACCAAGGCTACGCCAAGGCGCTGGGGGTGTTTTTGAACGGGGACGCCATCCCGTCGCAGGATGCGCTGGGGCGGAAGATCCACGACGACAGCTTTTATCTGATGGTCAACGCGCATTACGATGCGCTGCCGTTCCGCTTGCCGCCGCCGGAATTAGGGGCGCAATGGGAATGGGTCTTTGACACGCGAGCCCCGGACGACGGAGGGGAAACCGAGGCGCCGGCGGCGGGAACCAAGCTGGCGGCGCAGGCGGAGATCCGCCTGGAAGCGCGGTCGTTGGCGGTATTGCGCCGTGGCTAGGGCGGCGGCCGAAGCGGACGCGGCGGCGCCGCGGGCCACCTACCGGCTGCAACTGCGGCCGGAGTTCGGCTTCGACCAGGCGGCGGAGATCCTGCCATATCTGGCGGCGCTGGGCGTCAGCCATGCCTTCTGCTCCCCGTATTTGCAGGCGGCGCCGGGCAGCCAGCACGGCTACGACGTCGCCGACCCCACGCGCGTGAATGCGGACCTGGGGGGCGAAGCCTGCCACGCCCGCTGGTGCGCGGCGCTGCGGGCGGCGGGATTGGGCCAAATTCTCGATATCGTGCCCAACCACATGACCATCACCACCGACCGGAACTGGTGGTGGTGGGACGTTTTGCAGCACGGGCAGGAAAGCCCCTACGCCGCCTTCTTCGATATTGATTGGCGGCCCGCGGGGGAAGCCCCGGCGCGCAACGCCCCGCCGCGGCAGTTGCTGCTGCCCTGGCTGCCGGACCATTACGGCAAGGTCTTGGAGGCGGGTCAACTGCAACTGGCGGTCCATACCCCGCACGGACCGGCGGGCGGGACGGCGGAACGCGCCGCGCGGGAGCCCGCCGTGGCGCTGCGCTACGCGGATCACTGGCTCCCTTTGGCGCCAGGCTCCTTGCCGCCTTTGGCGCCGGAGAACCTTGCGGCGGAGTTGGCGGCGCTGAATGCCGATGCCGACCGGCTGGATGCGGTGCTGCAACGGCAGTATTACCGGCTGGCGCGCTGGCGGGTGGCGGCCCGCGAGCTCGGCTACCGGCGATTCTTCGACATTGACACCCTGGCCGGAGTGCGCGTGGAGGATCCGGCGGTCTTCGCCGCCACGCATCGCCGCATTTTGGCGTGGCTGGCGGACGGCACGCTGGACGGCGTGCGGGTGGATCACGTGGACGGGCTGCGCGATCCCGCCGGGTACCTCGAGCGCTTGCGCCAAGCGGCGCCGCGAGCGTGGGTGGTGGTGGAGAAGATTCTGGCGGCCGATGAGGAATTGCCGGCATGGCCGATCGCCGGCACGACGGGCTATGACTTCTTGAACCTGGCGACGGACCTCATGATGCACCCCGCGGGGGAAGCCCCGATGACGGCGGCCTATGCCGAATTTACCGGGCAGATCGCCGATTTCTCCACCGTGGCGCGGGCCCAAAAGCTGCGCGTGCTGGATACCCTGCTGGGCAGCGATGTGCGCCGCTTGGTGGCGGTGCTGGCGACGGTCTGCGCCCGGCATCGGCGGCAGCGGGATTACACGCGGGCGGAGATGGAAACGGCGATCCGCCGCTTGGCGGCCTGCTTTCCGGTGTATCGCACCTACTTGCGGGCGGAGGGCGGCCTGACGCCGGAGGAGGCGGAGCGGGTGCGCGCGGCGGCGGCGCAATCGCAGGCCGACGTCCCGGCGCTGGCGGAGATGACGGCGTTTCTGCGCGATTTGCTGCTCGGACAGGTGGCGGGGGAGTGGGAACGGGAGTTTGCCGTCCGCTTCCAGCAGCTGACCCCGGCGGCGACGGCCAAGGGCGTGGAGGACACGGCGTTCTACTACTACAACCGCTGCATCGCGCTGAACGAAGTGGGCGGCGATCCCGGCGCCTTCAGCCGCAACCTGGCGGCCTTCCATCACGCCTGCGGCCGGACGCAGGCACGGTGGCCGGAGGCGATGCTGACCACCGCGACGCACGACACCAAGCGGGGCGAGGACGTGCGGGCGCGGCTCTGCCTGCTATCGGAGATTCCGTCGGACTGGCAAGCCGCCACCGAACACTGGGCGCAGCGCAACGCGGCGCATCGCAGCGCCGCCGGACCCGACCGCAACACGGAGTACCTGTTCTACCAAACGCTGGTGGGCGCATGGCCGATCAGCGAGGAGCGGCTGCAAGCCTACATGCTGAAGGCGGCGCGGGAGGCGAAAGCGCACACTTCCTGGCGGGAGATGAAGCCGCGCTTTGAGCGCGCCCTGCGGCGGTTTATCCACGGCGTGCTGGAGGATGAAGGGGCCATGGCGGAGATCACCGCCTTCATCGCGCCGCTGATCCTGCCCGGGCGGATCAATTCCCTGGCGCAGACCGCCTGGAAGCTGACCGCGCCGGGCGTGCCGGATATTTATAACGGCGCGGAGTTGTGGGACATGAGCCTCGTGGATCCGGACAACCGGCGGCCGGTGGATTTCGCCCTGCGGCGGCGATTGCTGGCGGAACTGGAAACCGGCGATTGGACGCCGGAAGCCATTTGGGAGCGCCATGAAGAAGGGCTGCCGAAGCTGTGGCTGATTCGCCAGGCGTTGCACCTGCGGCGGGAGCGCGCCGCGGCGTTTTCCCGCAACGGCGGCTATGAGCCGCTGCGCGTATCGGGGGAGCGGGCCGAGCATGTGGTGGCGTTCGCGCGCGGCAGGGAGATCGCGACGGTGACGCCGCGATGGCCGTTGCAGTTGGGAGGCGATTGGCGGGACACGACTTTGGAACTTCCACCCGGCGAGTGGCGCAACGTGCTGACCGGCGAGCAGATCGGCGGCGGCACGGCGCAACCGCTGGCGCAGTTGCTGGCGCGCTTCCCGGTGGCGCTGTTGGCGCGGGCGGCGAAGCGATGAGCAAACCCCGCGTTTGGGCGCCCCGGGCCCGGCAAGTCGAATTGGCCGCCGCGGGGCAACGGCGGCGCATGCAAGCCGCAGCGGACGGATGGTGGCAAGCGGCGGAGCCGCTGGCGCCAGGGCAAGACTACGCCTTCGTGCTCGACGGCGGCAAGCCGCTGCCGGATCCGTGCTCACGCTGGCAGCCGCGAGGCGTGCACGGACCCTCGCGGTGGCTGGAACCTGACCAGTTCACCTGGGATGACGCCGGCTGGCGGCCGCCCGCCTGGGACGGCGCCGTGGTCTATGAACTGCACGTCGGGACGTTCACCCCCGCGGGCACCTTCACGGCGGCGATCGAGCGACTGGACCATTTGGCGGCCTTGGGCGTCACGCACGTGGAACTGATGCCCGTGGCGGAATTTTCCGGCGACCGCGGCTGGGGCTACGACGGCGTGGATCTGTTCGCGCCGCACCACGCCTACGGCGGCCCGGATGGATTGCAGCAACTGATCAACGCCTGCCATCGCCGCGGACTGGCGGTGATCCTGGACGTGGTTTACAACCACCTGGGCCCGGCGGGCAATTATCTCGCCCAATACGGCCCCTACTTCACCACCCGTTATCAGACGCCGTGGGGCGAAGCATTGAACTTTGACGGCGCGGATAACGGCGAGGTTCGGCGCTTTTTTATCGCCAACGCGCGGATGTGGCTGCGGGACTACCACTGCGACGGGCTGCGGCTGGACGCGGTGCACGCCATTCTGGACCATTCGGCGCTGCCGTTTTTGGAGGAACTGGCGGCGGCGAAACGCGACTGGGAAGCGGAGCTGCGGCGGCCGCTGCTGCTGATCGCGGAGAGCGACGCCAACGATCCCCGCCTCAGCGCCCCGCCGGCGCTGGGCGGGCAGGGCCTGGATGCGCAGTGGAACGAGGACTTTCATCACGCGCTGCACGCCTATTTGACCGGGGAACGCAATGGCTACTACGCCGATTTCGGCAGCCTGACGGATTTGGCGACGGCGCTGCGGCAGACGTTCGTTTATGACGGCCGCTACTCGCGCTATCGCCGCCGCGCGCATGGGAGGCCCGCGGCTGGGGCGGATGGGCGGCGATTCGTAGCCTATGCCCAAAACCATGATCAGATCGGCAACCGCGCGCAGGGCGACCGGCTCAGCCAAACATTGCGTCCCGGGCAGTTGCGCATTGCCGCCGCCTTGGCGCTGCTGTCGCCGTTCACGCCGTTGCTGTTCCAGGGCGAGGAGTGGGGCGCGACGACGCCGTTTCTCTACTTCACCGATCACCCCGAGCCGGAGCTGGCGCAGGCGGTGCGGGATGGGCGGCGCCGCGAGTTTGCCGCCTTCGGCTGGGCGCCGGAGGCCATTCCCGACCCGCAAGACCCCGCCACCTTCGCGCGCAGCCGGTTGCGCTGGGAGGAACGGGACGAACCGGAACATCGCGAGCTGCTGGCTTGGCACCGGGATTTGATCGCTTTGCGCCGCGGCTCGGCGCTAGCGCGGCACGAAGTGGATCCCGCCGGAGTGGCGTTTGACGAGGCCGCGGGCTGGCTGACGCTGCGGCGCGGCCCGTGGCTGGTCGCCTGCAACTTCGCGCCGCGGGCGAATTCCCTGCCCTTGCCCGCAGGCGCAGGGCGCCCGCGCCTGGCCTCGGCGGCGGGCGTCGCGGCGGGCGAAGGCCGGCTGCCGTTGCCCGCGGAGAGCGTGGCCATACTGGCGGCGGAATAGAACCATCGCGGGCCGGCGCCGGACCCGCCGGTGGGCCGGCACAGAGCGTCTGGTATTCTGGCGGCATCGTTCCAAAATGACCACGAGGATTTCCATGCTCCGCTCGCTCGGGCTATTGCTGGGCGCGGCCGGGCTCAGTTGCTGTCCCGTTTGGGCGCGGCAACCGGCCCATCGGCAGCGCCGCGACGCCGCCGCGACCCATGCAGCCGCGCCCGCCCGCCGCACCGCGCCGATCACCGGCGCGGTGCTGGCGCGGCGGCTGCAAGCTGTATTCCGCCGCCCGCCGTTCACTCACGACCGCATCCAAGTGCGCGTGCAGGGAGCGACCATCCACCTGACGGGCGCCGTGGCCCTGGCCGAGGACCGGGGCCTGGCGACCCGGGAGGCGCGCCGCGTCGCCCACGCCGCGCATTGGCGCAACTATCGCGTGGTGAATACGCTGCATGTCCGGTAACGCGGCAGCGGCGCCCTCGTCCGCGCCCGCGCCGCTGCTGTTCGACATGGATGGCGTGCTGATTGACAACAGCGCCGCCTATGCGCTGGCGTGGCGGACGTTTCTGGCGGAACAGTCGGGGCTGGCGCAGCCGGAATACGCCGCGGCGCAGACGTTCGGGCGGCGCAACGAGGAACTGTTTCCCGAGGTGTTTGGGCGGGCGATGACCGCCGCGGAGATCGCCCGGCATGCGCAGCGCCTGGAGAGCCTCTATTTGCTGGATTATTTGCCCCGCATGCGGGAAACTCCCGGACTTTCGGCATTTATCGCTGAGGCGCGAAGCCGGGGCCACCGGCTGGCGCTGGCCACCTCCGCGCCGCGGCGGAACGTCGGGATCGTGACCGGCAAGCTGGGATTAGACGGCGTCTTCGACGTCATCTTGAGCGAAGCCGACGTGCGGCGCGGCAAGCCGAACCCGGAGATTTATTTGCAGGCCGCCGCCCGCCTGGGAAGACCGGCGGCCGAGTGCGTGGTTTTTGAAGATTCGTTTCCGGGCATCGCGGCGGGATTAGCCGCCGGCGCCCGCTGTGTCGCGCTGGCGACGAGCTACCGCGCGGAAGAAGTCGCGGCGGCGGGCGCGGAATTGGTCATTCCAAACTTTGCCGACCCGGCGCTGCCGCAGTGGCTGGCTTGGCGGTAGCCAGCGCGCCGGCAGCGGCGGCCCAGTCCCGACCACTCAACGGTTAATAGAGACGGAAGTTGACCTGGATGTCGGCGACCACCGCGATCGGCTGGCCGTTGCGCTTCTTGGCGGGAATAAACCGCCACTTGTGCACCGCCTCAATCGCCTTCTGATCCAAGCCTAGACCGAGCGGCTGCACCACGTGGATATCGTGCGCGCGGCCGTCCACGCCAATTTCGACCTCCAAGACCACCGTACCCTGGTATTTCGCCTTGCGGGCGGCGTCGGTGAACTCCGGGTCTGGATCGTAGATCGGTATCGGCTTGCTGACGTCGGCGCCGTAACTGGCCGCGCCGCCTCCCAAATTGCCGCCATGACCGGGGCCATACCCGGCGCCATTACCCGAACCAATGCCGCCCTTGGTTCCGGAGCCGTTGCCCTCCAGGGAACCGGGGCCGTTGGTGGGCGGCGCGAGGGCGGCGACGGGATCGCCAAACTGCGGCAAATTGGGCTCCGGCAGGGAAACGTGGCGCTCCACCGCCAGCGCCGGCGGCACCGGCAGCAGCGGCTTGACTCTGACCTTCATGATCGGCGGCGCCAGCGGAGCCTTGCGAAACAGCGGCAGCTTGCCCCGGCTGGGCGTTTTCAGCACATGCATGCCGCCCCCGCCACCGCCGCCCAATGGCTTGGGGCTGGCCGGCGTCAACACCGGAAAATGCAGGATGGTGGCGTGGTCAATTCCGCTGACGACCGCTTGGTGCACGGTGGGATTGAACAGCGGCAAGATCAGCAACAGGATCACCAGCAAATGCACCAGCAACGACCCACCATTGCCCCAAAACGAGCGCTCATGCGACCAAATGTCGTCCACCGGAACCGGCTTGGATTCCAGCTCCAAAGGCGGCAGTTCGGTGGGGTAGAAGCGTTCGTGCAACTCCTCGCGCAGCGAGCTCCACAAGGTCTTGCGCGGCACCAGGGTCAGGACTTCGGGGATAGGTTCCGCGGGAGCAGCGTGCTCCGCCGCGGCGGGCGCCGCAGCGGTAGCAGGCGCGGCGTTGGCGGCGTCGTCCGGAGACGTTTCCGGCGATGGCTGCGGCTGGGAATTGTGGGGGAAGTCGGCCATGAGCTAGGGCGCTCAGTCGGCGCCCGCAAATGCGACCGGGGAAAAACCCGCTAGGCTCCGGCTCCTCTTCGCTATGTTCCGATGAAGCGAGGGCACGGGCTTGTTGCCTCCGTTTTCCACATAATACCAGGCTGGCGGCACGGCGCTAGTGGCTAGAGCCGGGGCCCCTCCCGCGCAGCCCACCTCCTATAATGACTATTCCGCCCCCGCCGCGGTTTCGGAGAAATTCTTGCCTACGGCCCTAAAAACCACCCTGAATTTGCCCGTGACAGCCTTCCCCATGAAGGCCAACCTGCCACAGAACGAGCCCAAGATGCTGGCTCGTTGGGCCGAGCAGGACATTTACGGCGCGATTCGCCGGGCGCGGCGCGGCGCGCCGCCGTTCACCCTGCATGACGGCCCGCCCTATGCCAACGGCCCCATTCACTTGGGCACGGCGCTCAACAAAATCGTCAAGGACTTCATCGTCAAATCCAAGACCATGGCGGGCTTTGACGCGCCCTACGTTCCCGGCTGGGATTGCCATGGGCTGCCGATCGAGATTCAGGTGGACCAGCAGTTGGGCGCCAAGAAGGCGGGGTTGGCGCCGATGGCCGTGCGGCGCGCCTGCCGCGAGTACGCGCTGAAGTTCGTGGAGCTGCACAAGCGGCAATTCCAGCGGCTGGGAGTATTTGGACAGTGGGCGGAGCCCTATCTGACGCTGACGCCCAGCTATGAGGCGACCATCGCGCGGCTGCTGCTGCAATTCATCCGCGACGGCTACGCCTACAAAGGCCTGCGCACCGTGTATTGGTGCATCCATGACCGGACGGCGCTGGCGGAGGCGGAGATTGAATACGCCCCGCATGAAAGCCCGTCGGTCTGGGTGAAATACGCCTATGCGGGCGGGGCGCTGCCGTTTGCGCTTCCCGCGGGGGCGGCCCTGGCGGGAGTGATCTGGACGACAACGCCGTGGACCTTGCCGGCCAGTTTGGCGCTGGCGTTCCATCCCGACCTTGAGTACGTGGCGGTGCGGGCATCCAACGGCGAGGTGTATATTCTGGCGGCCGCGCTGGTGGCGGCGACGGCGGAACGGGGCGGCTGGACCGTGGCGGAACAGCTAGCGCGTTTTCCCGGACGCACGATGGAGGGCGTGCGCTTTCGGCATCCTTGGCTGGCGCGGGAAGTCCCGGGAGTTTTAGCCGATTACGTCACCACGGAACAAGGCACCGGCATCGTGCACACCGCTCCCGGGCACGGCGCCGAGGACTTCGTGACCGGCCAGCGCTATGGCCTGCCGGTGCTGAGCCCGGTGGATGCCGGCGGCCATTTCACCGGCGCCGAAACCGCGCCGTTCGAGGGGCAGCAGATCTTCGCCGCCAACGCGAAGATTCTGGATCATCTGCAAAGCCTGGGCGCGCTAATGGCTAGCGCGCCGCTCAGCCATTCCTATCCGCATTGCTGGCGCTGCCACCGACCGGTCATTTTCCGTGCGACGGAGCAGTGGTTCATCGGCATGGAACGGAACGAACTGCGGGGCAAGGCGTTGCAGGCTATCCAAACGGTGCGCTGGGATCCGGCCTGGGGCCAAGAGCGCATCGGCAACATGCTGGCCGCGCGGCCGGATTGGTGCATTTCCCGGCAGCGGGTGTGGGGCGTGCCGATTCCGGTGCTGGCCTGCGCCGCCTGCGGCGAATATCTGCGCAATGACCAGGTGGATGCAAAGATCGTGGAGATTTTCGCCCGCGACGGCTCGGATGCCTGGTTCACCCGCCCGGCCGCGGACTTCGTGCCGGCCGGGGTGCGCTGCGGCTGCGGCGGAGGCGAGTTCACGCCGGAGCGGGACATCGTGGACGTCTGGTTCGAATCGGGGTCCAGCTTCGCGGCGGTCCTTCAGGACCGCGGGGAAGTCGCCGACTGGTACTGCGAAGGCGGCGATCAATACCGCGGCTGGTTTCACAGTTCGCTATTGGTTTCGGTGGGCACGCGCAAGCAAGCGCCGTACCGGGGCGTGCTCTCGCACGGCTGGGTGCTGGACGCCGCCGGCCGCGCCATGCACAAATCGCTGGGTAACGTCATCGAACCGGAGAAGGTGACCGCCGAATACGGCGCCGAGGTGCTGCGCCTCTGGGTGGCCAGCGTGGACTTCCGCGAGGATGTCCGCATCTCCGGCGAAATGCTGGGCCGGCTGAGCGAAGCGTACCGCAAAATCCGCAACACCTTCCGCTATTTGCTGGGCAATCTGCATGGCTTTGATCCCGTCCGGGACGCCGTGCCCGAGGCGGAGCTGGAGGAGCTGGACCGGCATCTGCTGCACGAATTGGCCGTGAACCGCCACGCATGCCAGGAGGATTACGCCGCGTTCGCCTTCCACCGCGTGTACCAGCGGCTCTATGAATTTTGCTCGGTGAGTTTGAGCGCCATCTACCTCGACGTGGTGAAGGACCGGCTGTACGCCTCCGGCGCGGCGGCGCCGGAGCGGCGCTCGGCGCAGACCGCGTTATGGCGAACGGCGGAGTACTTGGTCCGGCTGTTTGCGCCGCTTTTGCCCTTCACCGCGGAAGAGGTTTGGGGCCAACTGCCCGGTACCACGCTGAATGGCCAGCCGCGGGAAGCCAGCGTACACGTGGCCCTATGGCCGGAAGGCGACACGGTCGCGGCCAGCGGCGAGGCGGAACGCTGGGCGGTGCTGATGCGGGCGCGCGATTTGGCGCTGGCGGCGCTGGAAGCGCCGCGCAAGGCGGGGGAGATCGGCTCCAGCCTGGAGGCGCGGGTGATATTGGCGGCGCCGGCCGAGGAGCGCGCCGTGCTGGAGGCCTACGGCCGCGATCGGCTGGCGGAGCTGTTCATTGTTTCCCAAGTGGAATTGGCGTCCGCTGCAACGGATGCAATGACCGCCGCCTTCGCCCCTGCCAACGGGGCAAAATGCGCCCGCTGCTGGCAATACCGGGAGTTGGCGCCGTCTACCTTCGCCGGCGAGCCGCACCTGCTTTGCGCCCGCTGCCGCCAGGTGCTCCAGGCCTGGGAGGATGGCGCAAAATAGAAGGGAGATGCATGCTCCCTCCCCCAGTCCGCCGCCCGTGCAAGCGGCGGATTCGCCGATGCCCGCCCCGCCGCCAGAACCGCCCCGCTGGTTTCGCATGCGGTATTTTCTGATTGCCCTCGGGGTGTTCACGCTGGATCAGATCACCAAGGGCATGATCCAGCGCATGTCCCGCAGCGCCAGCATCGTCGTCATCCCCCATCTTTTCCGCTTGGTGCACGTGGAAAACAGCGGGGCGGCGTTTGGGCTGTTGCAGTCCTCGCCCTCGCCGTTCAAAAGCGCCTTCTTGATCGGCTTTTCCTTGACGGCGCTGGTGGTGGTTTTCATCCTGCTCTGGCGGTACAGCCAAACCGCGCGTACGGGCTGGGCGTTGGCGCTGATCTTTGGCGGCGCTTGCGGCAATCTCTTCGACCGGCTCTTGCGCGGCAGCGTGGTGGATTTTCTGCTCTTCTATGTGGGGCGGTATGAATGGCCGGCGTTTAACGTCGCCGACAGCGCGATCGTGATTGGCGCGGCATTGCTGGTCTGGGAAATCTTGCGCGGGCAGCCGCATCTTCCCGCCCCGCCCGCGCCGCTGCCGCCCGGCCTCGACGGCTGAGTTGCGCGGCGCCAAGCCGCGTCGCAGGGTCCGCGACCAGCGCGGGGCAAGGCTTTACTGCGCCGTTTCGCTAAAGACTTGCACGGGATGTCCGACGGCGTATGGCCCCTCGGCGCGCACCTGGACGGCTCCTGCCGTCGCCGGCAGCGTCAGCTGGACCGCAGCCGTGCCGGCGGCATTGGCCGGCACCAAAATCATGGCGCCATTGGCGCTGGCGGCCAAGGGCTGGACGCCGGACGGCGCCGCCAAGCCGCCGCCGCCGCTAAGCGAAAACAACACATCCAATCCGCCGGGCTGCGCGCCGCTGGCGCCAGGCTGGATGGTCACCGACAAATTGATCGTGGATCCCGCAGGCGCCGATTGTCCGTCCCCCGTGGCGGTCATGGTGGCCGCCGGCAATCCCACCTCGATGACGCCGTCTTGCGTGGTGGCTATGCCCGCGCCATCCGTGCCTGTAACCGCAAAGTGATAAAAGCCCGGCGTGGTGTTCGCCGGGGCGGCGATGTCCACGACCTGCGATGTGGGCGATGTGGAGCTGGTGGCGACGCTGGCGGCCAGCGGCGCGTCCGCGGTGACGCTGGTAATGTTCACCGAACCGCCGCTAGACGGCGTGGGAGTCAACTGCGCCGTGCCGCCGGCGGAGATCATCATGACCGGCGCCGGCGTCCACGGGGTAGCGGCCGGAGCCAGGCTGGGATTCAAGCTCCATTCGTTTCCCACCGGCGTGCCCTGCCCGGTTAGAACCACCAGCGTCGCCGAATACGGCGGAAACGTCATGCTGGAAGAAAACGCCGCCGCCGGCGTGGCGACGATGTGGCTGGGATCGCCGGCGGTGACCGCATACGTGGCCACCTGGGAGGGGGAAAAATGCTCAAAATTCAATGTGGCGGCCAAGGCATTTCCGGGACTCTTGTTCACCACCATCAGCGTCAGGCGCTGCGCGTTGGGGTCAATGGCGGCGAAGGTGCTGCAATCGTCCGCGGCGCCGGCGCAGTCGTTGCTGGCGGCGACGGAGATCGGAGCAAACGTACTGCCCTGGCCATCGTAGTTGCGGTATAACTGCAAAATCTTATAGGAAGGCGCTTCCGTGGCGGGGTCCGGGGCCTCCCAACGGGCGGCGGCATAGAAGTCGTACTGCCCCAGCAGGCCGAACGCCTCCGCATCCGTCAGCGCCACCGCGATGGGGTCTTCGCCGGGCTGGGAGAAGTTCCATTCCGTGATGCTCAGCGGCAAGCCGGGGGCGATCTCATTCACCATCGCTTCGGCCCGCACCAACCGCGCCTCCACATGAGGCAGCGGCTGCATGGAGGTCACGGTGTTGGCGCCGATCCACCCGGGACTGGTATAGGTGGTGTCCCACCAGCCGCGGGTCGAGGGCAGCGCCAGGGCGTCCACCTGCGCGGCGGTGGCGTTGGCCGGAGGCGCATTGATCTCCGGGTAGGCGTGAAAGTCGAAGACGTTCAGCAACGGCTCGCCTTCAATCTCTCCCTCCCATACGACGTTGTTCAGCCACCAGGGCCAGAAATCCTCGTTGCCGTGGGCCTGCTTGTCCGCGCCGCCGGCGGAAGAGTTCCAGTAGAACTCCCAGCAACAGGAAACCGGGCCAAAGGTGATCGCCTGCGGATCCCAGGTTTTCAGCTTCGCCGCTTCGGTGGTGAAGTCCTGGAGCAACTCGTCATAGGTCACCGGCTGGGGATGCACATCGCGATGGGTCGAGGACCACAGCATCGGCTCATTGTCCATGTCATAAAAGTGCGGGGCCGTGCCGAACGCCGGCGCCAGCGCCGCCGCCCATTGGCTGCGGTAGACGGAGCCCGTGGGATCACTGGACCCGGGCTGATCCAGCAGCGGCACATTCGCGTCGTTCGGGTCGTTGCTGGTGACGTAGACGGGATTGGGCGGCGTGTACTGCGAGGCGCTGCCGGGACATCCCGCGGCATATTCGATGCCGTCGCCATCATCGGTGTCATAGGGGTTGGTCGCGCAGGGCTGGTAGCCGTATTTTTTGACCGAAAAGCTGAAATCCTGCGGCCCGCCCTTCGCCACCCAGCCGAGCATGGGCATGGTCATGAGCGGATCGGCGCCGGCTTTCGCGACGTCCTGCACGAAGGCGACCGAGTCGGCGCCGGTGCTGGCGGTATTCAAGCCCAGAGCGGCGAACACGTTGTCCTGGTAATACCAATCGCGAGCTGAGTCAGCGAAGAAATTCGTCCAGTTATAGCTGGAACTGGCATTTCCTCCCCAGCGGATGAAGGTGGCGCCGGTGTTTTGGATATACGCGGTGCTGGGAGGGAAATTGACCCCGTAGATCAATGGGCTGATCAGATGCCGGTCGGCGAAGGCATTGACGGTGATCTGCGCCGGTTGGCTGCCCCAGGGCATTCCCGCGACCACCGCCGATGGCGATCCCGCGCCAGCGGCGTTGACGGCGGCCACCTGATAGTAATACGTGGTTCCGGCTTGGCCGCTCGTATCGGTATAGCTGGATCCGGTGGGGGAGGCGAGGGTGGAGAAGGGACCACTACTGCTGGTCCCGCGCTGCACCTCGTACGAAGTAGCGCCGGAAACCGCCGCCCACGACAGCGCGACTGTACCCACTCCAGCATGAGCCGCCAAACCGGTAACTTGCCCGGGGAGGCTGGGTGAACTTCCCGCCGGGCTCGACGGCGTGGATCCGCCGCCTCCGCAGGCGATCAGGCCGATAACGAACACAACCGTGGGCGCCAAGCGTAATCCGGCAGACACCTGTAACACCTCCGCGTGGAGTATACATCCACGCGGCGACATAGGGAGTAGAGCCGCACCACGCCCGGCCGGCGCCGATCGAAAGGAAGTTAATGGCAGGACGATGGGAGGTTAGGCGGCGTGGCGCTCGGCGGCGGCGCCGTCAACGAAGCCAGGCCAGGCCTGCGCCGCCCAAGTGATCGTGCGCAATAGGCCCTGTTCCAATGCGACCATGGGTTGCCAGTCCAACAACTGGCGCGCCCGGTCCAGCACCGGGCGGCGCAGATGGGGGTCGTCGCCGGGAAGCGGCACGAACGCAACGGAGCTGGCGCTGCCCGCTAGGCGCGCCACGGCATGCGCCAGGTTCAAAATCGTATGCTCGTCCGCATTGCCCAAGTTGACCGGCGCATGCGCCTGCGGTGCGTCGCAGCGCAGGAGGCGAACCAAGCCCTCCACCAGATCCGTGACGTAGCAGAAGCTCCGCGTCTGCCGTCCATCGCCGGCGACGGTCAGGGGCTCTCCGCGCAATGCCTGCCGAATGAAGGTGGAAATGACCCTTCCGTCGTGCGCCCGCATTCGCGGCCCATAGGTATTAAAAATTCGTGCGATGCGGGTATCCACACGATGCGTGCGATGGTAGGCCATGGTCAGCGCTTCGGCAAAGCGCTTGGCTTCGTCGTAGACCGAACGCGGACCGACGGGATTGACGTTGCCCCAATAGCTCTCCGGCTGGGGATGGCGCTGCGGATCGCCATAGACCTCCGAGGTGCTGGCGAGCAAAAAACGGGCCCGTTTGGCGCGTGCCAGACCGAGGGCGCGATGCGTGCCGAGTGCGCCGCCCATCAGCGTGGCAACGGGCAGGCGCATATAATCCACCGGGCTGGCCGGCGACGCCAGGTGCACCACCGCATCCAGCGGACCGGAAAAAGCTAGATATTCCCGCACGTCTTGGAAATGGAAGAAAAATCGGCCGCGGTCGTGCCATGCGGCAAGGTTTTCCCGCAGCCCGGTGGACAGGTTGTCCACGCAATGAACTTCGCAGCCTAGATCCAGCAGCCGTTCAATGAGATGGCTGCCGACAAAACCGGCGCCGCCGGTGACCACCACGCGCATCCGCCCTCCCGCCTGGCGCGGTCGCGCCCAGGCCAGCCACCGTGCGTTGGATGCCGGTTGGGCCCGGAGGGCTAGGCTTGGCGTTCCGCCAATTCCGCTTCTTGCTCCAAGCAGCGCCAAGACAAATGCTCCCGGGCCGCCAATGCGGCGCCGAGAGGAGTCACCGCGTAGAAGGCGATCAGCCACAGCAGCAGGGCGGCGCTGGCGGCACTGGCGGCGGGGGCGCCAAAGACCTCCGTAAGACCCAAAACCAGCAGCACCTGCACGCCGCCGCCAATCGCCGGCAGTTGAATGAGCGAACCGATCAGCAAAAAGCCAAGCAGCAACAAGGCTTCGGCATAGGTAAATCCGGGCACCATGCCCGGGAAACCGTGCACCACCAGCCAGACCGCAACGGCCACGCCCATCCACAAGGACACCGTATAAATGGACGACAAAATGAGGTTCTTGCCGCCCGCGGCCAATGCTTGCGTGCCGGCCGCCAAGGTGCGAAGAAAATGTTCCGCTCGTTGCGCCAACGCCTTGCTGCTGCGCCCCAGGCGCAGCCGCACATAGCGCGTAATGCCGACATGATGGCGGTGAAACAGGCCAATGGCGATCAATGCCGCCACGACCAGGCTGCCCAAAACCCACAGCGCCCGGCGCAGGGCGTCGGCCGTGCCGCCGTGGGCGGAAAAACTCGGATTCAGGAACAGCGCTGCCACCACCAATAGCAGCGTGGCGGCCATGTCAAAGGCGCGTTCCAGAATCCAGACCGCCAATTGCGGCGAAATCGCCATGCGGTGGCTGCGGGCGATGTAATACGGCCGGACGAACTCTCCCGGACGGCCAAAGATGGCCAGGCCGGTAAACCCAATCAGCGTGCCGCGCAGGATCGGCCAGAAGCGGCCGTGCGGACTCATGAGCGTGCTCCACCGCAGGGAGCGGAGCAAGTAGCTCACGTAGATGAGAGCAATCGCGCCGAGCAAAAACGACAGTCTGGCGTTGCGGGTGGCGTGCCAAACCGCCTGCCAGGTGAAGTCGTGCCATTCGGGACTGGTGCGGAATTGCCGCCAACCCACGGCGATCAGGGCCGCCAGGGCCAGCAAACTGAAGATCAGGCGGCGTCGCTTCACGGGCACATCTTGGCCTACGGGTAAAACCACCGGCAACTGGCCACAGGGTGCCCGGTTCACCGGCCCGGGGACCAGGGCCGAAGCCCAAGGCCACAATTAGGCATTCAAAATCAATCAGCTAGAAAGTATTATAAACGTCGGCGCAACGGCGCCCGCATGTTTGCCCTGGCCGGATGCTGGTCTCCACCATGGAACCTGGGTTGACGTTTTTTCGTTTACCTTGGGGTGAGTGCCGTCAGCATAGTCTACGAAGGTGAAGCTGGGCGGGGGGGCAGCCTCGCCGGCGTTCGGAAGCCGGTGGTGACCCTGGCGACTGGGACCGCGGCGAAGGCGACCGTGGAAGAACGACAACTGGTTGCGCGTTGTCTGGCCGGTGACGCCTCTGCGTGGGAGGCGATCCTTCAGGCCTATGCACGCGCAATTTATAGTTTGTGTTACCGTTTCACTGGGCGAGCGGAAGACGCCGACGACTTGAGCCAGGAAGCCTGCTTGCGCGTGTACCGCAACCTGGGCCAATTCCGGGCGGACCAAGGCAGCCTGAAAACCTGGGTCTTAAGCGTGACCCGGAATCTCCTAATTGACCACTATCGGCGGCGCAAAAACGACCGGCTCACGGATTCGTTGGAAACGAGCGGGCCGATGGCCCTGGGCGGCGCCGCGCGGCCGATGGACCCACCCGAGACCGTCGAACGGGCGCCGGACACGGGCGTGCTACGCCGGGAAATGCGGGAGCAGATCCAGCGCGGGCTGACCCGCCTGTCGCCGGAATTGCGCGAAGCCGTGATCTTGCGCGACCTGGAGGATTTGGACTACAAGGAGATTGCCACGCTGTTGCGCGTGCCGGAGGGAACGGTGAAATCGCGGATCAACCGCGGCCGGATCGAATTGGCGCGGGTCTTGCGGGGAAGTTGGAGCGGACCGGCGGGAAAGGCGGCGCAAACCTAGGAGGCGCCGGCCATGGCCATGCAGATCCATTGTTCCGCATTTGAAGACGCGCTAAGCGATTTCCAGGATGGCGCATTGCCGCCGGAAACCGCGGCCGCGATGCGCGAGCATCTGCGCGTTTGCCGGCATTGCGCCGAGCTGTCGGCGCTGGTGCGGGTGGCGCGAGCGGGGCTGACGGAGCTGACGCCGGTGACACCGCCGCCGGAGTGGCTGCCGGCGGTGCTGGCTCGGACCAGCGGTCAGCGCCGCTGGATCAGTTGGCGGGAGGTCAGCCGCAGCCTCGGGCGGGGGGTGTGGCAGCCGCGGCTGGCGATGGCGTTTGGCGTGGTGTTATTCGCCTTCGCGTTAAGCCTGAACCTGGCCGGGATCAATTTGCGCCGCGTGCGGTGGCAATCCCTGACGCCGGGACGCTTGGTGGCCGGACTGCATGCCACTTTGCGCCGCAGCATGGCGCGCGGGGCCCGGTATTATGACGATTTGAAGCTGGTGTATGACATTCAAGCGGCGTTGCGCGAATCGCCGGCACGACGGAGCCATCCGCCGTCCACCCGGCAGCGCAACCAATCGGATTGGCCCGGCGGCGGCGATCTCCAGTGGAGTTGGAACGCGCCCCCAACGCAGCCACGCGCGGGCCAGCTATAGGCGGCGACTATGAACTGCTACCAGCATTCCGAACGTCCGGCGACGGCATTTTGCCGCTTGTGCGGCCGCCCGCTGTGCAGCGAGGATCAGCGGGACATTTACGGCGTCATTTACTGCCAGGATTGCCTGGCCCAGCAAGCCGGAGTCGCGACCCCCGGAAGCGCCGCCGCCGATTGGCAAGCAGGCGCGGCGGCCGGAGGCGAAAGCGGAGCCCATATGGGCGCGGCCCCCGCGGCGGCGCAGGCGGGAACGGCCGCCGACGCCGCCACGCCGCCGCTGATCCAAGGGGCGCCGAACGCCGGCGTGGCTCTGGCGTTGGGATTTATTCCCGGAGTCGGCGCCATCTACAATGGGCAATATTTCAAGGCCTTTTTGCAGGTGGTGATTTTCGGCTTTCTGGTGTCCATGAGCCATCAGGCCTTCGGCAGCATTTTTGGCATCGGCGCGGCGGCGTTTTATTTCTACATGGTCATTGATTCCTATCGCACCGCGCGGGCGATGGAATTGGGACAACCGCTCGCCGAAGTGCCGGGGTTGGGAAACGTGCACTTCTCCGCGCCGGTCGGTGCGGTGGTGCTGATCGTCATCGGCGGCGTGCTGCTGCTCCGCAGCCTGAACCTGTTCGCCTTCGACATCCTGCAATACTTTTGGCCGGTGCTGCTGATCGTGATCGGCGCGCTGATGCTGGAGCGCCGACGGCGCGCCTAGGGGGAGACGGAGACCACGATGGCCACCCCACCGCAACCGCCCCGCGCCCCCGTTTCGGCCTGCCCCGCATGCCGTAGCCGCGGCATCACCGGCCCCGTGGTGCTGATTACCCTGGGCGTTCTGCTTCTGTTGCAAATGACTACGCCCGGCTGGGGCTTCAACCAGACTTGGCCGATTCTGTTGATCGTGATCGGCGTGGTCAGCCTGGCGCAGCGCGCAATTCCGCACCGCCACGGCAACCAAGACTGGAGCCGGTGACGTGGACAACGGCTACCATCACCATCGTCACTCGCTGTTCGGCCCGATCGTGCTGATCGCCATCGGCGTGCTGTTTTTGTTGCGCAACCGGCTGCCGGGATTCGATGCGTATCGCTTTCTTGCCCATTATTGGCCGGCGCTGCTGATCGTCTGGGGTCTGGTCCGGCTGGTCGAGCACTACACCGAGCCGGGTTCCGGCGGGTTGACCGGCGGCGAAGTGGCCCTGCTGGTGGTGGTGGTCATCTTCGGCCTGGCGTTGACGGCATCCCTTTCGTTCCGCCACTGGCACTGGAATGGCGATTGGCGGGGCGGGCCACCGTGGCAACAGCAATATCATTTCCACGGCGCTAGCCAGGCGGAACTGCCGCCGGGCATGCCGGTCCTGGTGCGCGGCGCCCGCGCCAGCGTCGAGCTGATCGCGACGCCCGGCAGCCTGATCCGCGCCAGCGTGGATGACGCCGTGCGCTCCGGTTCCCGCGCCCGCGCCCGCGGCCGATTCGCTTCGGCAACATTGCAAATGCGCGCCGAAAATGGCGACTGGGTGGTGCGGCCGGCGGGACGGAATCCCAGCCGCCGGGTGACAGTGCGGCTGCGGCTTTACCTTCCCGCCACCACGCCGGCCACCGTCCAAGTCCGGCACGGTGACCTGCAAGCCGCCGGTTGGCGGGCGGCTCTGCGGCTGGTCAGCGGCGATGGCGCCATCACCGTCAGTCATCCGCAAGCGGATGTCCACATTCAAGATGGCAACGGAATGGTGATCGTCAACGCGGCGGCGGGAACCGTGGAGATCCAAGGGGGCGACCAGATCGCCGTGCGCGGCGCGCGGGGCGCGGTAACGTTGCGCGAAACGTCTCCGCAAGACGTCTCCCTGGTTGCTCTGCCCGCCGGCTTCAGTTTGACGAACGGCAAGACGCGCATCACCTGCCGCGCACTGGCCGGCTCGTTCGACCTGACCGGAGACAGCCTGAACGCCTCCGGCGCCCGCGATTTGCAAGTGCGCACCGACGGGCGGGACATCGCCATTCGTGGCTTCCGCGGCGGGCTGCGAGTTCGCGACCATAACGGCGCCGTGGCGGCGATTCCGGCGCCGGGTGCGAAGTTGGGTGCGGTGAGCATCCGCGACTCGGGCGGGGACATCGCTTTGGCCTGGCCAAGAACGATTGGTTTTCAACTCGACGCCGCCGCTCGCGGCGGCGATATCTTTGGCGACTGGGGCGTGCCGGTGCGGCGCCACCATGGCCAGAGCGCGGCGGCGGGCAGCTTCGGCGGCGGGGGCGTTCTGGTCTATTTGCGCACCACCGACGGCAGCATCTCGCGCTCCCGGTTCGAGAACCCTCCCAGCATCTCCGCCGCGCCGCCGGGCGGCGCCTAGCTCCGCGACCGCCGCGGGCCGCGCGTCCGTCTCCGTACCGCTCATCGCGCTGCTCGGTCGCGAACGGTCCCGCCGCGCGCGGGGAACGGCATCGGCCGGCGCGCGACGGCATCGGCAGGGAGCCGCGACGCAAGTCGCGGGGCGCGCGGCCGAAAGTTTGGGTTGCGCCGGGAGCCTAGCGCCAACGCCGCCGGAAACGCTACTCTGCCCCTATGCCGGAATCTCCTTCCCCGTCCCCCCGCGGCCGCAAGCGCCCCAATCCCCTGGTCGGCCACAACATCATCATCGAAAACGTCACGCCGCAGGTGGACGATGGCAGGTTCCCGGTGAAGCGCGTGCAAGGCGGAGAGGTTGGGGTCGAGGCCGACATCTTCAAGGAGGGCCACGAGGTGCTGGGGGCGGCGGTGCTGTTCCGCGCGGTGGCGGACCCAGCGGAGGAGTGGCAAAGGGCCCCGATGCGAGCCTTGCGCAATGACCGCTGGAGGGGCGCATTCTCCCTGGCGCGCAATGCCGATTACGAATTCACCATCGAGGCCTGGGTGGAGGAGTTCGCCACCTGGCAGCGGGATACGCTGCGCAAGCGCGATGCCAGCCAAGGCATTGCGAGTGAACTGGTGGCCGGGGAGGCGTTGCTGCTGCGCCTGGCCGGGGGCGGACACAAGGGGCGGCGCGGCGCCGGCCCGGCTGACGCCGCCATGGATGAGGCCAAACTTCTGGCCGAGGAGACCGCCGCCTGGGCGCGCCGCCAGCCGCCGCTGTCGGCGCCGGTCCGCGCGGCCACGGTTTGGCCGGTGATCAGCGACCGGCGCCGGGCGGAATACGGCGCCTGGTATGAAATGTTCCCGCGTTCCCAGGGCCCCAACCCGACGCGCAGCGCCACCTGGGCGGAGTGCGAAGCGCGGCTGCCGGAAATCGCCGCCATGGGCTTCGATGTTGTGTACTTGCCCCCGATCCATCCCATCGGACGCACGCACCGCAAGGGCCGGAATAATTCCTTGGTCGCCCAACCGGGCGATCCCGGCAGTCCGTATGCCATCGGCGGTCCCGAGGGCGGACACGACGCCATCGAGCCGGGACTCGGCACGCTGGCGGATTTCGACCGGTTCGCCGCTGCGGTGCAAGCGCAGGGCATGGAATTGGCGCTGGATTTCGCCGCCCACTGCTCGCCCGACCATCCCTGGGTACGGCAACATCCCGAATGGTTCTATCACCGCCCCGACGGCACGATTCAGTACGCCGAGAACCCGCCGAAACGGTACGAAGACATTTTTCCGCTCAACTTTTACTGCGCCGATTGGCAGGGCTTATGGGAAGCCCTGGAGGGCGTGATCGAGTTTTGGTACGCGCACGGCGTCAAGATCGTGCGCGTGGACAATCCCCATACCAAACCGTTCGCCTTTTGGGAGTGGCTGATCCACCGCGTGCGCCGGCGCCATCCCGACGCCATCTTCTTGGCCGAGGCGTTCACCCGGCCGAAGGTGATGCAATATTTGGCCAAACTCGGCTTCACGCAGTCCTACACCTATTTCACCTGGCGCAATACCAAGCAGGAACTAACGGAATATGTGACCGAGCTGAGCGCGCCCCCGCTGCACGACTTTTTCCGGCCGAATTTCTTCGTCAATACGCCGGATATTCTCAGCCCGGTCCTCCAGCGCGGCGGCCGGCCGGCGTTTCTGCAAAGGCTGGTGCTGGCGGCGACCTTGGCGCCCAACTACGGCATCTATAACGGCTTCGAGCTGGTCGAGAACCGGGCAATCCCCGGCACGGAGGAGTACGCCGATTCGGAGAAGTACCAGTTCAAGACCTGGGACTGGGACCGGCCGGGCAACATCAAGGACATGATCGGCCGGGTCAATGAGATTCGCCGCATGCACCCCGCCCTGCATCGCTTGGACAACCTCCGTTTCCTTCCCGCCTACAACGACGAGATACTGTTCTACGCCAAGCAGGAAGGCAGCGACCTGCTGTTCATCGCTGTCAATTTGGATCCGTTTCAGCCGCAAGCGGCAGACGTTGAGGTGCCGCTGGAGGCGTTCGGAATCGGGGAAAAAGAGGAATTCGAAATCGAAGATTTGCTGGGCGGCTACCGGGGGCGATGGCGGGGACGGCGGCAATGGGTGCGCGTGGATCCGGCACAGATTCCGGCGCAGATCTTCGCGGTGCGGCGCGGGTAGCGCGGCGGCCAGGCCACGGGCATCGCCTGGCGCGGGCCAGCACGGCTGCTTTGCCCCCCCTGCGCAAACAGCGCAACGCCCGCGAGCAGCCGCCGGCAATCCCGCCCGCCGCCGGAGCGCGATTTCCCTTCCCGGCGCGGTCGCGCTAATCTGCGCCTAAGGCCATGGTTTTTGCCGACCGAATCCAGTTTGCGTTCACGGTGATGTTCCATTACCTGTTTCCCATCATCACCATGGGGCTGGGTTTCTTTATCGCCGTCTTCAGCACGCTGCACGTAGTGACTGGGGAGGAAGGCTACCACCAAGCCGCCGAATTCTGGGCCCGCATTTTCGCCATTTCCTTCGCCGCCGGCGTGGTCACGGGCATTCCCTTGGAGTTTGAGTTCGGCGCTAATTGGAGCCAGCTCTCGGCCTTCGGCGGTGGCTTGTTTGGGCAGGTGCTGCCTCTGGAGGGCGTCTATGCGTTCTTCCTGGAGTCCGGATTCCTAGGCCTGTTTCTTTTTGGCCGCGGCCGAATCGGCCGCATCGGACAGTGGCTGGCCGGCCTGGGCGTAGCGGCGGGCTCCCTGCTGTCCGGCTATTTCATCACCGCCGCGGACGCTTGGATGCAGCACCCGGTAGGCTACCGCCTGGGACCGAACGGCCAGCCGGTGCTGGCCTCCTTTTGGCGGGTGGTGTTCAATCCCTATGCCGGATGGATGTATGCCCACGTGATCAGCGGCGCGTTGTTGGCGGGCAGCTTCATCGTCGGTTCCATCGGCGCGTTCTATCTGCTGGCGGGCCGTTGCCAACATCTTGGCCGCAACTGCGTTCGCGCCGGCGTGATCGGCGCCGTGGTGTTTTCGCTGCTGCAAATCTTCCCCACCGGCGACATCGCGGGACGGGACGTGGCGCGCTATCAGCCGATCAAGTTGGCCACCATGGAGGGCCAGTTCAAGACGGAGCCGGAAGCGCCGCTGGCGATTCTCGGCATGCCCGATGCCCGGCATGGGCGGCTGTTGGATCCGGTGCGGGCGCCGGGCCTGCTCAGCTTTCTCGCCTATGGAAGCTTTAGCGCTCCGGTGCGCGGGCTGGACAGCTATCCCCGGGATTTGTGGCCGCCGGTGGATCTTACCTATTACGCCTACCACATCATGGTCGGTCTGGGCACGGGGTTCATCGCCATCGCCCTGGCGGGAGGCCTGCTGCTCTACCTGGGCCGGCTGGAACGCAGCCGATGGTACCTGTGGATTCTGATGCTAGCCCTGCCCTTCCCCTTCATCGCCAACGAGGCCGGATGGGTGGTCACGGAGGTGGGCCGCCAGCCATGGCTGGTCTATGGATTGCTCCGCACCTCCGCCGGCGTCTCGCCGAACGTGTCCACCGGTGAAGTCATTTTCACCACCCTGGGATTCGCGGGGCTGTACCTGCTGCTGGGGCTGCTGTTCTTGTTGCTGGCCGGCAAAGTGATCCATCGCGGCATCGAGGAGGAGGAAGCCGCCCCGCCCCCCCACCATGCGGTGATGCCCAGCCCGGAGCCGCCCCGTGCATAACCCGGTGTTTTGGGCGCAAGCCTGGTTCGTCTTGCTGAGCGCCATGTTGGCGGCCTACGCGGTGCTGGACGGCTACGACCTGGGCGTGGGCGCCTTGCACCCCTGGGTGGCCAAAACGGCCGAGGAGCGCCGCATCTGCGTCAACGCCATCGGCCCGGTCTGGAACGGCAACGAGGTGTGGCTGATCGCCGCCGGCGGCATGATGCTGGTGGCGTTCCCGCGGGTCTACGCCTCCGGTTTCAGCGGCTTCTATTTGGCGCTGATGGCGGTGCTGTGGCTGTTGCTGATGCGCGGCATCGCAATCGAATTCCGTAGCCATTTCGCCCACCACATGTGGCGCGGATTTTGGGATGTGACCTTCGGCCTGGCCAGTATTTTTTTGGCGCTGTTTCTCGGCGTCGCGCTCGGCAACATCGTCCGCGGATTGCCCATCGCGCCCAACGGCTATTTCCAAGGCAGCTTCACGCTGCTGCTCAATCCTTATTCCCTGCTCACCGGCTTGCTCAGCCTGACGTTGCTGGTGTGGCACGGCGCCAATTATCTGCGCCGGAAAGCGGTGGGCACGCTGGAAGAACGCGCGCGGCAATGGGCGGCGGGACTGTGGTGGGCCGCGCTGGCGCTGATCGCGGGCATGACCGCGGCGACGCTCGCCCTGCGCGCCGGCATCGGCGCCAATTTCCTCCGCCAACCCTTGGCCTTGATCCTCCCGGCGGTCACCGTCGCCGGTCTGGGATTGGGATTCTGGTCCCGCCGCCGCGGGCGGCAGGTCGCAGCCTTCCGCGCCTCCACAATGGTGATCGTGGGCTTGCTCGGCTCGGCCGCTGCCAGCGTCTATCCGGCCCTGCTGCCTTCCACGCTCGACCGCCACGACAGCCTGACCATTTTCAACGCCGCCTCCACGCCGCATGCGCTGTTCACGTCCTTTCTCGCCAACATCGTCGGCATGATCGCGGTCGCGTTCTACAGCTACCATGTGCATCGCACGTTCGCGGGCAAGGTCCACTTGCCGGCGCCGGGCACGGGGCACGAATATTGAGCCATGCGGTTGTTCGTTGCGGTCGCCCTGGAGGCGGCATTGCGGCGGGAAATCGAGCGGCTGCGGGCGCCGCTGATGACCCGCGCGCCGAACGCGCACTGGTCGCGGCCGGAGGCGTGGCACTTGACCCTGCGCTTTTTGGGCGAGCGCCCGGAAAGCGAATTGCCGGCGCTGCACGGGGCCTTGGGACAGGTGCGCCGCCCGCCGTTTCCTCTCGAATTGCGCGGGTTGGGCGCTTTTCCGCCGCGAGGCCGGCCGCGAACGCTGTGGGTTGGCGTCGCCGATCCGCGGCCGGCGGAGCTGCTGGCCTTGGCGATCGAGGACCAGTTGGCGGCGCTGGGGTTCACGCCCGAAGCGCGGCCGTTGACGCCGCATATCACCTTGGCCAGCGCCGGCACAGGCAGTCTGGCGCCTCTGCGAGCGGAACTGGACCCACTCGAACCAACCTGGGGAGTGCAGCACGTCGGCGAGTTCGCCTTATTTCTCAGCCGTCCGGTGCGTGGGAAGTTCGAGTACGAACGGCTGGCGGCGTTTCCGTTGCTGCCCTACCCGTAACCACCCGGCAGCAATCGCCCTTGCAGCTTTTATCCTCCCGCGCTCCCGGCATCGCCTGCGGCGCCTCGCCCGTCATGCGCTCCGCCACCAGGCTGACGATGGCCGCCACCAATTCCGGCCGTGAACCCGGGGTGGCGGCGCGCTCCATGTTCACGCCCAGCCGCTCTGCCTCTTCCCGCGCCTCCACATCCAAGTCGTGCACGACTTCCATGTGGTCCGACAAAAACCCGATGGGAACCACCACCACGTCGCCCCGGCCCTCGCCGGCCATCCGCGCCAACTGCGCCGCCACATCCGGCTCCAGCCAGGGCTGCCGCGGCGAGCCGCTTCGGCTCTGGTAGCCCAAGCGCCAATCCTCGCGCCCGAGGGCCGTGGCCACCCAGCCCGCTGCCAAGCGCAACTGCGCCTCGTAAGGACTGACGGCGGCCATGGCCAGGGGAATGCTGTGGGCGGTGAACAGCAGGCCGGCGGCGGCCCGCCGCCCGGCAGGGATGCGCTCCAACGCCTGGCGCGCGCCGGCCACGACGGCGGCGACAAAGCCGGGGTGGCTGTAGAACAAACGCAGCTTCTCGATCTCCGGCGCGCCGTCCCCGGCCGTCTCCCGCGCCGCCTCGATGTCCTCGCGGTACTGGCGGCAGCCCGAATACGAGCCGAAGGCCGAAGTCGCCAGCGCCAGCGCGCGCCGCACCCCGTCTTGCCGCATGCGGCGTACCGTGTCGGCCAGCATGGGATGCCAGTTGCGGTTGCCCCAGTACAATCGCATACCGGGAAAGCGGGCGGATAGCGCCGGCTCCAAGGCGGACAACAGGGCCCGGTTCTGCTCATTGATCGGGCTTTTTCCGCCGCGGTCTAGATAATGCCGCGCCACTTCCTCCCGCCGCTCGCGGGGAACCGGCCGGCCGCGCAGCACGTTATCCAAAAAGGGCTCCACGTCCTCCGGCTTTTCCGGCCCGCCAAAGGACACCAAGAGAAACCCGTCGTAGGCGAAGGCCATCGGCGAGCCTAGGCCTCCATCCGTGCCGCGGGATAGGCGCGGTGGAAGAGCCAAAAGAGCAGGCCGATTAAGGGAAAAATCAAGAGGCTGCCTTCCGGTCCCACGCTGCCGCCGGTCAGCCAGTGCGATCCAGTAAACGATGATCGCACCATGGCATGACGCAGCACCAGACCGCTATCGGGCACCGCATAGATAAAACTCTCGGCGAAATCCCATAAAAAATGAAAGCCGATGGCGAACCACAATGTGCCAGTGCGGCGGACGGTAAAGCAGAAGAACAGTCCGATCAGTCCGGCGCTGAGCACGCCCCACACCGCTTCGCCCGTGTTGCCGGCGTGCATCCCGCCAAAAGCAATCGACAGCACGATGGCGGCGGGCCAAAAGCCCATGCCTTCGGTCAAGGCGGTCAGCGGATAGCCGCGGAAGGCAAACTCCTCGAAAAAAGCCACCAGGGCAAAAGCGGCGGCAAAGGTCAAGCCCGGCCCCACCAGATGCGCGAAGCCGGCGGAGAAACCGCGCAGATGAAAACTTCCCGTCGCCGCGATGCCGCCTAGCAAGACGCTGAGCGCGACTCCACCCCACAGCGCGCCCCACCAAAAACGCTTGCCAAACGCTCCGTGCCAAGGCAGCCCAAACGCGGATAGGCTCCGCCCCTCGAACAGGCCCATCAAAATAGCCGCGATGATCGCGGCGGCGAACTGGACGCCGTCGATCATCGAAATCGACGCCAGCCCCGGAGTCACCGGGTGTCCGGAGCGAGGCAGCACGACGGGATGCCCCAGGGCGGAAGCGATGGCGACGGCGCCTAAGGCCAGGATGGCGGCAATGAACAACAGCAGAACGACATAGACCAGCACGCGCCAACCGGCGCGCAATCCACGCGGCCCCAGCCAAATCCGCATCCAGGCGTTCGGCGGCTCCGGGGCCGCGCCGGGCGTGGACGCGGCGGGAGGCTCGTTCTTTTGCGTCTCATCCGGCATGGGTCCAACGTCGGAGGCGAGCTAACGGCCAGCCACGGTCATCCCTTCAATCACCAGCGTCGGCGCCGCGGCGGAGGAACGGAACTCGAGGTCGTTGCCCACGGCGACAATGTGCTGGAGCATGTCTTTCAAGTTGCCCGCCACCGTGATCTCCTCGACCGGATAGGCGAGCTGGCCATTTTCAATCCACATCCCGCCGGCGCCGCGGGAATAATCGCCGGTGACAATATTCACGCCGGAGCCGATAAACTCCGTCACGAACAACCCTTGCGGGATGCCGGCGATCAGCTCCTCCGGCGTCTGGGTTCCCGGTTCCAGGTACAGGTTGCCATAGCCCACGCCCGGCGCATCGGCCAAGCCCCGGCTGGCGTTGCCGGTGGTCCGCAAGCCCAATTTGCGCGCGGTGTAGCAGTTCAGCAAATAGCTCTCCAATCGCCCGTTGCGCAGCACCACGGTCCGCCGCTTGGCCACGCCCTCGCCATCGAACGGCGCGCTGCCGAAACCGCCCGGACGCGGACCGTCATCCACGACCGTGACGCCGGATGCCGCCACCAATTCGCCCAGCTTGCCCGCCAGAAAGCTGGCGCCGCGATAAATGGATTCGCCGCTGACGGCGGTGAAGATCTGATCCAGCAGCGAGCGCGCCACCAGGGAGTCGAACACGACCGGAACGCGGGCGGTGGGCGCCTTGCGCGCGCCCAAGCGCCGCAGCGTGCGCTGCGCGGCGATGCGTCCCACCTCCTCGGGCGAATCCAAACGCGCCGGGTCATGCGCCACCGTGTACCAATAATCCCGCTGCATCTTGCCGTCTTCCTCGGCGATCGGCACCGCCGCGATGGAACAAGACGAGCGGCGATATTCCCCGGCAAACCCCAGCGAGTTGGCGAAAATGCGGCGGCCTTCCCCGGCCTCGAAGCTGCCTCCCTCGCTATTGCGCAGGCGGGGATCGGCGGCCAGGGCCGCCGCCTCCGCCCGGCGCGCTAAGTCCACGCCCGCGTCGGTGTCCACGCGCGCGGCGGCGGGCGAGTAGATCCCCAGATCCCCCTCCCATCGGCCCAATTCCTCCGGCTGCGGCAGGCCCGCGGCGGGATCCTCGGAGGCGATGCGGGCAATTCCCAGGGCGGAGTCAATCATCTGCGTCACCGCCGGCCAGGAAAAATCCGAGCTGTAGGTGCTGGCCGAACGCTGGCCCAAAAACACGCGGATGCCCAGGCTCTTGCCGCCCGCCTGCTTCAGTTGTTCCACCTCAGCCAGACGCACGGTGGCGGATAGCTCCCGGCCCTCGCGCATCACGCACTCCGCTCCGGTGGCGCCGCGGCGCTGCGCCTCGGCGACGATGCGCTGCGCCAGTTCCATCAGCCCGTTGCTGTCGCCGTGGGCCGCGTCTCTGTGATTTCCGTCCGTCATCAGCCCGCCGTTCCCCCCACCGTTAGCCGGTCAATCTGCACTGTGGGAATGCCCACGCCCACCGGCACCCATTGCCCCTCCTTGCCGCACATGCCGATGCCCTGGTCCAGCTTCAGGTCGTTGCCGACGCGGCTGACGCGCGTTAGCACGTCCGGCCCGTTGCCGATCAGCGTGGCCCCGCGCACCGGCGCGGTGATTTTGCCATCCTCGATCAAATAACTTTCGGAAGCGGAAAACACGAATTTGCCGTTGGTGATGTCCACCTGCCCGCCGCCGAAGTTCACCGCGTATAGCCCCTTCTTGACGCCGCGCAGGATCGCCTCCGGGTCATCCTCGCCGGGCAGCATGTACGTGTTGGTCATGCGCGGCATGGGCATATGGGCATAGCTCTGCCGGCGGCCGTTGCCGGTCGCGTGCGCGCCCATCACCCCCGCGCTCAGCCGGTCCTGCATGTAGCCGCGCAGCACGCCGTTTTCAATCAGCGCGGTGCATTGCGTCGGGGCGCCCTCGTCATCCATGTTCAGCGAGCCGCGCCGGCCGGGCAGCGTGCCGTCATCCACCACGGTGCAGATGGGGCTGGCCACGCGCTGGCCCACCAGGCCGGAGAAGGCGGAGGTTTTCTTGCGGTTGAAGTCCGCCTCCAAGCCGTGGCCGATAGCCTCATGCAGCAACACTCCGGGCCATCCGGGGCCCAGCACCACGGTCATCTCGCCGGCCGGGCATTCCCGCGCTTGCAGTTGCTGGATCGCCTCCCGCGCCGCCTGCCCGGCCAACTCCTCCGGCGTCAGTTGCCGGTCAAAAAAGCTCAAATCCACGCGGCCGCCGCCGCCGGAGTTGCCGCGCTGGACCGAAGCCCCATCCCGCGCCAGGCAAAACACGCCCATGCGCGCCAGCGGCTGGTAATCGGCCGCTTCGGCGCCGTCGGAGGCCGCGATCAGCACCCACTTCACTTCGTCGGCATAGCTGACGCGCACCTGCTCGATGCGTGGGTCATACGCCCGGGCGGCGCGGTCGGCCCGTTCCACCAAGGCCAATTTGGCCATCAACTCGGCATCCGTCGGCGCCATCACCACCGGATACAGCGTGGCCCGGGAGGGCACTTCGCGCAGCCCCACGATATGCGTGCGCGCCGGGCCGCTGGCGATGTGCGCCGCGGTCTCCGCCGCGCGCAAAATCTTCTCCGGCGCCAGGTCGTCGCTGTAGGCGTAGCCGGTGCGCTCGCCGGCCAGCACCCGCACGCCAACGCCCACCGAAATGCCCTGGTTGGCCGATTTCAGCAGCGACTCCTCCATGAGCAGGGAGGACGTGGACTGGTACTCAAAGTAGAGATCGGCGAAGTCGCCGCCGCGGTCCAGCGCCGCCGCCAAATAGCGTTCCAGGTCCGCCGACGTCATTCCATACCGCTCAAAGAAGAAGCGGCGGGCGTCTCGATGCAAGCTCTCCGCGGGCATGTCTCTATTCTACCGGCCCGCCGCGCCGGCCGCCTCTTGACGCCATGGGCCAGGCGCGCTACGTTCAACATAGATACCCTATAGGGGTATACAAGGGAGCCCCGATGCAACACCTGAAACTCACCATCGAAGGCATGAGCTGTGACCACTGCGTGCACGCCGTGGAAAAGGCGCTCAGCGCGCCCGGGGTGGAAAATCGCGCCGTCCGCGTCGGCTCAGCCGAACTGGATTACGATCCCGGCAAAGTCACCCCGGAGGCCCTGGTGGCGGCCATCGGAGAAGAAGGCTTCGCCGCCAAGATCGCCTAGGCCATGAGCGCGGGGACGATCGCGGTCACCGCCGCGGGGCTGGCGGCGATCGCCTGGGTCAATTGGTACTTCTTCCTCAGCTCGCCCCGGGGGGGCGCCCGGCCCGCGGCGCGCGGCCGAGGTGTCCGGCGATGAATTCCACTCCCTCCAAGCCGGCTAAAATCGCGCCGCCGCAGGCGACCAGCGGCGCCACGCTGCCCATTACCGGCATGACCTGCGCTTCCTGCGCCCAGCGGGTGCAGCGCGCCCTCAGCCGCACCCCCGGCGTGCGCCACGCCACGGTCAATTTCGCCACCGAGCGGGCCACCGTCGTCTACGATTCCGCTCCCGCCGCGCTGGACCGCATGGTCCACGCCGTGCGCGAAGCCGGATATGACGCCCGCATCACCACCGCCCACTTGCAGCTTGGGGGAGCCGAGATGGTCGCCGACCCCGGCGAAGTCGAGCGCGCCGTCCGCGGCCTGCCGGGCGTGCTGGCGGCGCGCTACCGGCCGGATGGCGCCCTGGATATTGACGTGCTGCCCGGCAACGCCACGGTCACGGACTTTACCCGCGCGCTGGAAAGCCGCGACTGGCGCGTGGCCAACCGCGCCGAGGACGGTGAAGCCGCCGCCGTGGCCGCCCACGCGGCCGCCCTCCGCGGCCTGCGCCGCCGCATGATCGCGGCCATGCTCTTGGCCGCGGTCACCATGCTGGTCTCGATGCTGGTGCTGCCCGCCTCCGCCGCCGGCAGCCTGGATCTGCTGTCCCGGCTGATGGCCCCGGCGCACCATGCCGTCGCCGTGGCGCTGCCCTGGCTAGCGGCGTTGCCCGCCGGCGCGCTGCGCTGGCTGCTGCTGGCCCTGACGCTGCCCGTGGTGCTGTGGGCGGGGCGGGATTTCTACGTTCGCGCCTACAAAGCCTTCCGCCATCATGCCGCGGACATGAACACGTTGATCGCGGTGGGCACCGGCGGCGCCTTGCTGTTTTCCCTGCTGGCCACCATGACGCCCGGCTTATTCACCCGCCACGGCATGCCCGCCGACGTGTATTACGACGCGGTCAACTGGATCATCGCCCTGATCTTGCTGGGCAATCTTTTGGAGAGCCGCGCCCGCGGCCAAACCTCCGCCGCCATCCGCCATCTGCTGGCGCTGCGGCCGAAGCTGGCGCACGGCGTGGTGATGGGCGCCAACGGCGAGGAGACGGTGGCCGACCGCCCGGTGGAGGATCTGGCGCCCGGCGACCTAGTCCGCGTTCTGCCCGGCGAGCGCCTCCCGGCGGATGGCCGGGTGCGCGCCGGTCACAGCGCGGTGGATGAAAGCATGCTGACCGGCGAACCCTTGCCGGTGGAAAAGCAGCCCGGCGCCGAGGTGACCGGCGGTACGGTCAATGGCCATGGTTCCCTGCTGCTCGAGCTGACCCGCACCGGCCAGGACACCGCCTTGGCGCAGATCGTCCGCTTGGTGGAAGCGGCGCAAGGCTCCCGCCCGCCCATCCAGCGCCTCTCCGACCAAGTCGCCGGCATCTTCGTGCCCGTGGTGTTGAGCGTCGCTATCGCCACGTTCGTCTTGTGGTTCGATTTCGGCCCCGCTCCCGCCCTGCTGTGGGCGATGTTCACCGCGGTGGCGGTGCTGGTCATCGCCTGCCCCTGCGCCATGGGCTTGGCCGTGCCCACGGCGGTGATGGTGGGCACCGGCAAGGGCGCCGAGCACGGCATTCTGATCCGCGGCGGCGAAGCCCTGGAGCGGGCCCGGTCCGTGACCACCGTGCTCCTGGACAAGACCGGCACCATCACCCAAGGCCGCCCGGCGATCGTGGCCGTCTCTCCCGCCTCCGGCGAGAGCGCCGCTACCCTGCTGGCGCTGGCGGCGGCGGTGGAGCGCCATTCCGAGCATCCGCTGGCGGCGGCGGTCGCACAGGCGGCCGACACCGCCGGCGCGCCGGTCTGGACGGCGCAAAACATCCAGGCGGTTCCCGGCCGCGGCGCCGCCGGCGAGGTGCTCACCCCAGAAGGTCCGCGCCCCGTCTGGGTTGGCAGCGCGCAATATCTGCAAGAACAGGGCATCTCCGCCGACGCCCTCGCCGGCATGGCGCTTCCGCCTGGCGGCGCCGGCCGCACGCTCATCTTCGCCGCCGCCGCCGGCCGGCTGCTCGGCGTGCTGGCCGCCGCCGATCCCATCAAGCCCACGTCTCCGGCTGCGGTGGCCGCCTTGCGCCGCGCCGGCCTGCGCGTGGCCATGGTCACCGGCGACAGCGAGGCCGCTGCGCGCGCCGTGGCCCAAGCCGCCGGCATCGAGGAGGTGCATGCGGGCGTGCTGCCGGGCGGCAAGGCCGAGGTGGTCCAGCGGCTGCAACGCGAGGGCCAGGTGGTGGCCATGGTCGGCGACGGCCTCAATGACGCTCCCGCCTTGGCCCAAGCCGATATCGGCGTGGCCATCGGCGCCGGCGCCGATGTCGCCATCGAAGCCAGCGACATCACCTTGGTCGGCGGCGATCTCGGCGCGGTCGCCACGGCGATCGCCCTGTCCCGCCGCACCATGCGCTTGATCCGCCAAAACTTGTTTTGGGCGTTCATTTACAACGTGGTCGGCATCCCCCTCGCCGCCGGCCTGTTCTATCCCCTTTTCGGCGTCTTGCTCTCGCCGGTGTTCGCTAGCGCGGCCATGGCCTTCAGCTCGGTCAGCGTCGTCTCCAACAGTCTGCGGCTGCGCCGCTTCCGGCCTCCGGCGCGGGTGGCGGCATGAAGCGCCCCGCCGCGCGCCCCGCCGCACCCCGCCGCGCCGACGCCCTGCCCGCCGCCACGCAGCGCGCCATCCTCGCGCGCCTGCGCCGGGCTGAGGGCCAAATTCGCGGCCTCCAGCGCATGGTCGAGGAGGAACGCTACTGCCCGGATGTGTTGCTGCAAATCTCCGCCGCGCATGAATCCTTGCGCGCCGTCGCCCGCCTGCTGATGCGCAATCACCTGGAGCACTGCGCCACCAACGCCATCCGCTCCGGCGATCCCGCCCGCGCCCAGGCCACCTACGCCGAACTGACCGATCTCATTTACAAGCACGCCCGGTAGGGTCACAGTCCCAATCTGCAATAATGGAGGCTGCTCATGTCCTGCCCTTACTTTCTCCCGACTGAGGAGTTCACGGACTGGTCCTGGCACAACCGCCCGCGCCTGCCCTTGGGCGAGCCCTGGCGCGGCGTGTGCACCGCGCCCGGCCATGACGGTGAACGGCCCACCGATGACGAAATCAAGGAGCTGTGCAGCTTTGGCTACGCCAAGCGGTGCCCGCGCCTGCCGGCCCGCCGCGTCGCCGACAAAGTGGCCTTCAGCCTGGCTCGCGATAAAGAGGGCATCATTCTGATCTACTACGTGCTGGAGGTGGACCACACCCCGGGCGAGCATGGCGCCATCCATTACGACGCCGCCCAGGGCCGGTGGCTGAAGCCCCACCCCGACCGCTGCGTGCAGCGCCAGGCGGAGTGCTACCTCCAGTCGTATCTGCGCCGCAAGGACGTCCCGGTCCGCCCCGGCCATCCCTCCTCCTAAACCGCGCCCATGGACGCCAGCGACGCCATCAAACCCGTGCGCGCCTCGCAGTCGGAGATGACCGAGGTGGTGCTGCCCAACGACGCCAACCCGCTCGGCAACATCTTGGGCGGCAAGGTGATGCACCTAATGGACATTTGCGGCGCCATTGCCGCCCACCGCCACTCCAGCAGTTACGTGGTCACCGCCTCGTTCGATTCCGTGGAGTTCTTGAGTCCGGTGCGCGTCGGAGACCTGGTGGTGCTCAAATCCAGCGTCAATCGCGTATTCCGCACCTCGCTCGAGGTCGGCGTGAAGGTGTTTTCGGAGAATATCCTCACCGGCGCGCGCCGCCACACCAGTTCCGCCTACATCACCTTCGTGGCGCTGGATGAATATGGCCGCCGCAAGGAGATCCCCGCCGTGCAGCCGGAAACCGAGGAGGAGCACCGCCGCTTTCGCGAGGCCGGCGCGCGCCGCGAGCACCGCCTGTTCCAGCGCCAGCGCAAGCACGGCTCGCCCGTCTAACCCGCCGGCGGGCGGCTCGCTCCCCGCTCCCGCCCCTACCCGCCGCGGCCGCGCCCGAAAACCGGGGTGTATACTCTAGCCGCCGCTCACGCCTGAGTGACGGATGACACACTATGAGGCTTCTCCGCCTGCTCTCCCCTAGCCGGCTGGCGTCCATTTTCCTGGTACTCGCCGCCCTGCCCTTGGCCGCCGTTCCGCCGCTGCCGCTGAATTCGAAGGCGGTCAACGCCCGGGCCGAGGCGCTGCTGCACAAGCTCAACGCGGCGGAAAAGATCTATTTGCTCTCCGGCTACGATTCCATGTTCACCCACTCGGTCCCGTCGCATAACATTCCGTCGCTGAAGATGAGCGACGCGTCCGTGGGCGTGCGCGTGTGGGGACCTTCGACCGCCTATCCCGCCTCCGAGGCGCTGGCCGCCACCTGGAATCCGGCGCTGGCCTACCGCGAGGGCCGCTCCCTGGGCCGCGACGCCCGGGCCCGCGGCGTCAATTTCGTGCTCGGGCCCGGCATGGACATCGTCCGCGAGCCGCAAAACGGCCGCAACTTCGAGTACGTCGGCGAGGATCCCGAGCTGGCCAGCCGCATCGTCGTGGGCTGGATCCGGGGCCTGCAAAACCAGGGCGTGGCCGCCGTCGCCAAGCATTACGCCGGCAATGAGCAAGAAACGCAGCGCGGCACCATCAACAGCGTCATCTCGCGGCGCGCGCTGGAGGAGATTTATCTTGCCCCCTTCCGCGCCGCCGTGGAAGAAGGCCATGTGATGGCCCTCATGGCCGCCTACAACAAAGTGAACGGGAACTATTCCTCGGCCAATCCCTACCTGCTGACCACCATGCTGCGCCGGCAGTGGCACTTCAAGGGCGTGGTGATGTCCGACTGGGGCGGCACCCATTCCACCCTGCCCTCCCTGCTCGCCGGGTTGGATCTGGAGATGCCCAACGACCAGTACTACAACGCCCGGAAGATTTTCCCCCTGCTGGGCAGCGGCCAGCTCACCATGGCCAACATCAACCGCCATGTGCTGCGCCTGCTGCGCGTCATGGTGGCCATGCGCTTCCTCGACCGCCCGCAGAAAATCGCCTCGATCCCGCTGAACGATCCCACCAGCGCCGCGACGGCGGAAAAGGTGGAAAGCGAGGCGGTGGTGCTTTTGAGGAACCGAGGCGCCATCCTGCCGCTGCGCCGCGCCGGTCTGCGCTCGATCGTCGTGGTCGGACCGGATGCCACGCCGGCGGTCACCGGTGCCGGCGGCAGCTCCTACACCACGCCCATCATTCACCCCGTTAGCCTGCTGGCGGCGGTGCGACGCGCCGCCGGCCCCGGCGTCCAGGTCAATTTCCTTCCCTATCCCCTGCCGCTCGGCTTGCCCCACATGTTTCCGCCGACCCGGTTGACGGGCTTGGGCCCATTGCCGCCGCTGCCCGCGGCGCAACAGGCGGAGATCCGCCAGGCCGGCATCATCATCGCCGCCATGGGGCCGCGCGAAAGCGAAGGCGTGGACCGGCCCTTCCGCATGCCGGCGCATCAAGATCAATACCTGCGGCGGATCGCCGCGCTGAATCCACGCACGGTCGTGGTCATCTATGCCGGCGGCGGCGTGGCCATGGCGCCGTGGATCCACCAGGTGGCGGGCCTGCTCTACGCCTGGTATCCCGGGGAAAACGGCAACACCGCCGTCGCCCAGGTCCTTTTCGGCGGGCTGGATCCCAGCGGCCACCTGCCCATCAGCATCGGCAAGCATTGGCGGGACGACGCCGCCTACGGGCATTATCCCGGCCATGATGGCGCGGTGCATTTCGCCGAAGGAATCTTTGTCGGCTATCGCTGGTTCGATTCCAAGCACATCGCCCCGCGGTTTCCCTTCGGCTTCGGCCTTTCCTATACCCGCTTCGCCATCGACGGATTGCGAATTTCCACGCAGGGCCATGGCCGCGACCGCCGGGTCACCGCGAGCGTCGCCGTCCGCAACACCGGCCGGCGCGCCGGGGCCGAGGTGGTCCAGCTCTATGTCCGGCCCGCGCCCGCGCCCGTACCCCGAACCTTCCAGCAGCTGCGCGGCTTTGCCCGCGTCGAACTGGCTCCCGGCCAATCGCGGCGCGTGGCCATGCACCTCGGTTGGAAGGATTTCGCCTATTACGACACCCCGGGCCACGCCTGGCGCGTCCCCGCCGGCGCCTATCAGCTCGCCGTCGGCGACTCCAGCCGCCATATCCTGCAAACCGGCACGGTGCAGTGGAACGCCGTCGAGCGGGTTCAAACGGGCATGCGAGCCGCCGCCGCGCAGCCGCCAGCGAACGTCGCCGGCGATTGGAAGATCGTCACCCGCATCATGGGGGCGACCTATCCCGCCACCTGCTTGTTCCAGCAAACAGGCGCCGCCCTGGCCGGGCATTGCAGCTCGTCTCGCGGCGAACAAGCGATTCACGGCCATGTCCACGGCGCCGTCGTGGCTTGGAGCATGAAGGTGGCGCAAGGCGGGATGAAGCTGACCACCGCCTATTCCGGCCGGCTGTCCGGCCCCGACCACCGGCACTTCCATGGCGCCATGATCGTCATGCCCATGGGCATCTCGGGCAAATTCACCGCCGCGCGGCAGTAACCGTCGTGCCCCCTAGGGCGGCGGCGATCCCGCCTCGTCCGGCGGCGCGGGCCGGAATTTTCCCTGCCGAACCCAATTCACGTTGGGCGCAGTCGGCCCAACGGCACGCCGCGCCCCGGAGCCGGGCTAGCCCGGGCCGCGGCATCCGCCGCGCCGTCCCGACGCCCGCCGTTCCGAGCCGCACTATCCTAAGCAGATGGCGGAACACATCGGCATTTTTTCCAAGCCCGGCAACGCCGTGGTGGCGGAGGTGGCGCCGGAATTGATCCGCTGGCTGCGGCGGCGCAATTACACCGTGGAAATGGACACCTCCACCGCCGATGCCGCCGGCCTCGGCGGCGCGCGCGAGGACTGGACCGGGACGCCCCCCAAACTGGCCATCGTCCTGGGCGGCGACGGCACGCTGCTGCGCGTGGCTCGCCTGCTGGGCGCCACGCCGGAAGGCGCCGACACGCCCCTGCTCGGCGTCAATTTGGGCACGCTAGGCTTCCTGACGGAAATCCCCGCCACGCATCTCTACCCCAGCCTTGAGGCCATTCTGGCCGGCCAATTTCGCGAGGACCGCCGCCACCGGCTGGCCGCCGCCGTTTGGCGCGGCAGCGAGTGCTTGCTGCGCGGCGACGCCTGGAACGAAGCCGTCATCGGCAAGGGCGCGCTGGCCCGCATCGTCCATTTCGATCTGCATATTGACGGCGAGGCGGTCTCCGCGTATCGCGCCGACGGCCTGATCATCTCGACCGCCACCGGCTCCACCGCGTATTCCCTCAGCGCCGGCGGGCCGGTGCTGGATCCGCGCGTCAAGGCCCTGGTCATCACGCCCATCTGCCCGCACACGCTGACCAACCGCCCTTTGATTGTCCGCGACACCTCCCGAGTGGAAGTCCTGCTGCGCGCCCCCGCCGACGCCACCTACCTGACGCTGGATGGCCAGGAAGGCTTGGAACTGGCCGCCGGCGACCGCGTCACCTGCGAGCAAAGCGCGCATTGCGTGAACCTGGTCCGCCTGCCCGAGTATTCCTTTTTCGACGTGCTCAAAAACAAGCTCAAGTGGGGCTAGCCGGCGCGGGCCGGCGTGGACACAAATCCGCTCTGGCCCCGCCCCGCCAGCGAACAACCATCTTTTTCGCCGCCCCGGCCATCCCACGGCCAAGGACCGCTCCCGGTCCTTCGGAGGCATTTTATGACGCATGCAGTGCGGGGATCGCATCTAGCGCTGGCGGCGGTGCTGGCGGCGGCCATGAGCGGCTTGCCGCTGTTCGCCCACGGCCAGAACGCAGCGAGCGGCCCCGGTTCCCAGTCCTCGGCCGCCGCCAATCCGGCCTCGGCCGCCAACCCCAACCAGCGTGCCGTCACGCTGATGAACACCATCAATGAGGATGAAATTCACGCCGCCTCCATGATGGAAAGCAAGGCGCAGAACGCCAAGGTGCGGGACTTCGCCAAGATGCTCAAGGACAACCACAAGAGTTCCCAGGGCAAATTGCGCGGCATCGCCGCCGACAATCGCCTCACCCTGGCCGTGGATCCATCCATGCACCGGAAGGCGCAGCACATGGCTAGCCGGCTGGAAAAAATGTCGGCCTACAAAGCCGAAACTGCCTACGTGCACCAGGAAGTCAAGGGGCATGCCCGCGCCATTCATGTGATGCGGCGCTTGGAATCCAAAATCACGGTCCCCAGCCTGCGCAAGTACATCACGGACAAATACATTCCCATGCTGGAAAAGCACGAGCGCCATGCCCGGACGGTGATCGCGGAAATGGGGGGCCCGGCGGCCGGTGAGCCCGCCAGCAAGGCTCAGCCGCCGCATCAGGTGCTGAATGAGCCGCGGTATGAGCACCGGCCTTACGACCTGGGGGCAATGGCGTGGCAGAACGCCGGGCAGAACGCCGGGCAAACCAGCAGCCAAAACGGCGCGCAGAACAATGCCGCCCAGCAGCAGCAAGGCAAGCCGGCGACGCCGCCGCCCGCCAACGCGCAGCCAGCGCCCGCGGGCCAAAAGCCTGCCGCCGGCCAGCCCCCCGCCGCGGCCGCCACGCCTAGCCGCAAGGCCGGCATGCCGGCCACCGGCAGCCCCTTGGGCCTGCTGGTGCTGGCCGGAGCGGGCCTGACCGGCCTGGGCCTCGGCGCCAAACGGTGGCGGCGCAGCCAGGCGTAACCTAGCTTCTTGCGCCAACGCGCCACTGCGGTCCTCCGGGCGGGCCCGATTCGGCCCGCCCGGTTTTCTGCCCTTGGGTTCCGGTTCCCATGCGTCACCGACTCGTCTCCACGGGCTTGCTGGGTGGTTTCGCCTTGGCCATGATGGGGGCCATTCCGCGTCCCCCGTTGCCCTCCAACGCCGCCGTCCTGAGCGCGTGGGCGACGTTTGCGCGAGGGCAGTGGCAAACCGCCCAGCTGATGCGGGCAAAAGCCAGCCTGCCCCGCACCCGCCGTTTCGCCCGCGCGACCGAGCGCCTGTACCGCCAGGCGGAGCGGCAAATCCGCGCCCTAGCGGCGCAAACCCATCAGCCCGCATACATCAGCCCCGCGGGCTTGCAAGCTTGGCAGAACTTGCGCAGCCGCTTACGCTGGACGGCGCCACCTCCGACCGCGAGTATCTCTACGCCACGGCCGAAGCCGACGTGGAGATCCGTACGCGCATTGCGCGCATGCGCGGCGGCCTGACGCAAGTTCCATTGGCAGCCTTCAGTCGCCGCTGGAGGTCCATTGCCGCCGAGCACCTGCAAGCCGCCTGGCAAATGCGCCCCCTCATTGCCGGCGGAATGGCCATGGGACTACCCTCGCGCGGCTACTTGCCGCCCAATTACGACTTCCCGGCCGCCGTTTCCCAGGCGCAGCCCACGCCCCGGACTCGCGCCACGGCTGCCCCGCCCTAGGCTGGGCGGTGCGCCCATGTCATACCCGCTCCACGACCGCCGCCAATCCCATCCCACCGGATGCGCACAGCGTGGCCAGGCCCCAACGGCCGGAGCGGCGGCGCAGCGCGTGCAGCAGCGTCACGACGATCCTTGCCCCACTGCATCCGGTCGGGTGGCCCAAGGCGATCGCACCGCCCGCCACATTCAATTTTTCCGGATCCAGCCGCATCTCCCGGTCGCAAGCCAGCACCTGAGCGGCGAAAGCTTCATTCATCTCGAGAAGGTCCATCTGCTCCAGCCGCATCCCCAACCGGCCCAGCACCGCCGCTGTCGCCGGCACGGGCCCCAAGCCCATGCGGCGGGGATCAACCCCCGCCGCCGCCACGCCGTGCAGACGGGCAATGGGCCGAAGCCCATGGCGGGCGGCGAACGCGCTGCTGGCCACCACCAGCGCGGCCGCGCCGTCGGCGATGCCGCTGGCGTTGCCCGCCGTGACGGTGCCGCCCTCCGCGGCGGGCACGAATACCGGCGGCAAGCGCGCCAGTCGCTCCGCGCTAGTATCCGGCCGCGGATGCTCGTCGGCGCCCACCACGGTTCCATCCGCCAACGTCACCGGCGCCATCTCGGGCTGGAAGTCGCCACTCCTCTGCGCCGCCACCGCCCGCTGGTGCGAACGCAGGGCATAGGCGTCCTGTTCCGACCGGCTGATCTCCGCTTCCCGCGCCAGCAACTCCGCGGTTTCGCCCATCATCATCTCGGCCAGCGGGCAAAAATAGCCATCGCGAACCATGGCGTCCACCAATGGTTGCGGCCCGATCTTGCCGCCCCAGCGCACGGTTTCGGCCAGGTAGGGAATGCGGCTCATCGCTTCGGTCCCACCGGCCAGGACACATTCGCGCCGTTGCAACTCGATCGCCTGCGCGGCGAGCGCCAGCGCCTGTAGGCCGGAAGCGCAGGCTTGATTGACCGTGAAGGCCGGCGCCCGATCCAACACCCCGGCCCGGCGGCCAATTTGGCGGGCGACATTGGGCCCGCCACCGGCTTGGCGGGCGTGGCCAAAAATCGTCTCCTCGACTTGCTCCGGCGCCACCCCCGCGCGTTCCAGCGCAGCACGGGCCGCCGCCGCGCCCAACGCCGCCGCGGTCTGCTGCCGCAAGGCTCCGCCAAAGCGGCCAATTGGCGTCCGTACCGCGCTCAGCAGGACGACATCCATTCAGTTACGGTACTCCCGGACAGGTATTGTTCGGCCCGGTGCTTCGTTTAGTATATTGGCCGAAAGCGTATCGAGGCTCGGGTCATGACCGCAGAGGAAATGCTGGACCAAACCGAGGAAGGGATCCGCCGCCTGGGGGTCGAGTACGACGCTTTTTTCGGGGGCAGCAAGAAGCGCCCGTCCGCTGACCTGCAATGGCGGGTGGAGAACTATTTTCGCATCCTGAGCGAGAACCCCGCGCTGAAATTTTCCCAGCGATACCGCTGCAATCAGCTACAGCAGCGTTACGCCGTGTTCAAAAGCCTGTGGCGGCGCAAGATGGAATTGAAAGAGGACGGCTGGCGGCGGCCCAGCGACCGCCTATTGGCCGTCGCCGGCGCCGGGGAGTCCTCCCGTTCCGTGGCCTTGGGCCAGCCCTGCTACGTGGAATTGGGCCATGGCGCCGAGGTGGACGCGGCCAACATCGAGCGGCTCTACTCCGCCTTCCAAAAGGCCCAGGAACGCAGCAGCGGCGCCCCGGCTTCCGGCGCGGATTTTGACCGCTTCCGCACATTGGTCGAGCGGCAAGCCGAGGCCGTACGCCAGCGCGAACATGCCGCCAACGTGCAAGCCAGCGTCACGCTCGAGGATGGCCGCGTCAAGCTGCGCCTGAAGCCGCGCCGCTAGGCCCATCCGGGCCCAGGACCCTGCTTCCCGCCCGGTCTTGCTAGCATGGTCTTTCCATGCCTGCACGCCTTGCCCTGCTCTCGGTTTCCGACAAAACCGGCCTGGTGGAATTCGCCCGCCGCCTGACCGCCGCCGGCTTCGGGCTGGTATCCACCGGCGGCAGCGCGCGGACGTTGCGTGATGCCAGGCTCGCGGTGCGCGATGTCGCCGAACTCACCGGCTTCCCCGAAATGCTCGATGGCCGGGTGAAGACGCTGCACCCGGCGGTGCATGGCGGGCTGTTGGCGCGCCGTGACCAGCCGTCGCACCTGGAGCAGATCGCCGCCCATGGCATCGCCCCGATTGCGCTCATTGCCGTGAACCTCTATCCCTTCGAAGCCACGGCCGGCCGGCCGGGCGCCAGCTTCGAGGATCTGATCGAGAACATAGATATCGGCGGTCCGGCGATGATCCGATCGGCCGCCAAGAACTTCTCCGCCGTGACGGTCATCACCACGCCCGAGGATTACGCCGGCGTCGCCGCGGAGATCGAAAGCCATGGCGAGACGTCCCTCGCCACCCGCTGGCGCCTGGCGCAGAAGGCCTATGCCCGCACCGCCGCCTATGACGCCGCCATCGCCGCCACGCTGGCCGGCCGCGACGCGCACGGCGCACCGGCGCCGGAGGCGGCATTTCCCAACTCGCTGCACCTGCGCGGCGAGAAACGCCGCGACCTGCGGTACGGCGAGAACCCCCACCAGCACGCCGCCCTCTACGCCGACCCGGCGGTCCACGGCGGATTAGCCCATGCCGAACCGCTGCAAGGCAAGGAACTTTCCTTTAACAACCTGGTGGACCTCCAGGCCTGCTGGGATCTAGCGCAGGAATTCACCGCCCCCGCCGTGGCCATCATCAAGCACACCAACCCCGCCGGCTGCGCCACTGGCGCGGACCTGGCCGCAGCCTATGCCCGGGCCCTGGCCTGCGATCCCGTCTCCGCCTTCGGCAGCGTGATCGGCGTCAACCGCCCGCTGGATGCCGCTGCCGCCCGCGCCATGCGCGAGCTTTTCGTCGAGTGCATCGCCGCCCCCGGCTACACGCCGGAGGCGCGGGAAATTTTGGCCGCCAAAACAAACTTGCGGCTGGTTGCGTTGCGCCCGCCCGCTCCGCCGCAGCGCTATCACCTCAAGCAAATCTCCGGCGGCTGGCTGCTCCAGGATCAAGACCAGGGGCTGCCCGACCTGGAGCAGCTCAAAGTCGTGACCCGGCGCCCGCCCACCCAAGAGGAACTGGAGGCGTTGCGCTTTGGCTGGGTCGTGGCCAAGCATGTGAAGAGCAACGCCATCGTATTCGCCCGGCCCGGCCAGACCGTCGCCGTCGGCGCCGGCCAGATGAGCCGCGTGGACGCGGTCAAGATCGCCGCCTTGAAGGCGCAACTGCCGCTGGCGGGCTCGGTGCTGGCCAGTGACGCCTTCTTCCCGTTCCCCGACAGCATCGAAGAGGCGGCCCGCCACGGCATCACCGCGGTCATTCAGCCGGGCGGCTCGGTCAAGGACGCCGAGTCCATCGCCGCCTGCGACCGATTGGGGCTGGCCATGGTGCTCACCGGCCGGCGTCATTTTCGCCACTAATTCCAGTTGATCCGCCGCTGTGGCGGCGCGCCCATTGACCGCGCCGCGAAAATTACAGTAGCTTAGGAAAGTTCTGTGCGTCGGCTGGGGGCGGCGCTTGCTCATGACGAAAGCCGCTCAGCCGGTTCGGCTCGCCCGGATTTTCATGCGTTCTGTCGGTCTGCGTATGGTCGTGGCGCTACTGGTTGCCGCTGTCGGCGGCGGCCTGTTAACCGCCTGCGGCAATTCCACTCCCACCCTCACCATCAAGACGTCACCGGACCCGTTTTTTATCGCCAACGGCTGCACCTACTCGGCCAGTACCAGCTTCAAGTCGGGCTTGACGGAAATTTGCAGCGGCATTCTGCCCGCCACCATTGAGGGAACGCCGTTTTCCATGGGCTTGCAGACCGACGCACCTGCCGTCAGTCCCGCCATCCCGGTTCAGGCCCTCAACATCAAGACGCCGATCACGTTCCAGCTGGCGACCGGCAGTTCCCTGCCGCCGGGCCTGTCGCTGGACGATTCCAACGGCGTCGTCAGCGGCATCCCCAGCCAGACCGGAACGTTTACCTTCGCGGTGATCGCCGTGGATAGCACCTCCCCGACGCCGAAAACCACCTCTCCCGCCTCGTTCACGCTGACCGTCGTGGCCCCGGCAGCTTCTCTCACCGCGGTCGGACAGAATAACCTCGGCGGCGTCGGCCAAAATGCGGGCATCACCGTCTTCAAGAACTACGCCTACATCGGCAATCGCGGCGTGCCGGGGTCCTGCCCGACGAACAGCATCAAAGTCGTCAACTTGGCCGATCCCACCAATCCGCAAGTGGTGGCCAACATTCCCAATCCCAGCGGCGCTTCCTATCAGCCGGTCGGCAACGTCGCCACCGTGAATACACCCAGCTTCCAAGGCGATCTGCTGGCCCTGGCCATCGCGCCCTGTGACCCCGCGACGGACCCCAGCGCCGGGGACACGGGCGTGGCGCTGTACAACGTGAGCACCCCGGCGAGCCCCGTCTTCCTCGGCTCCTGGTCGGCACGGGCCAGCGGCGGCGCCGACGGCGTCAGCTCGGTCGCGGTGCTGCCGGAAAGCAACGCCGCCTATGTGCTGGCGGCCGTCCCCGAGGCCGAAGCCAGCGGCTCCGGGTACGGGGACCTGCAAGTACTGAACATCACCAATCCCGGCGCGCCGACGTTGATTGGCAATTGGGGCATCGGCAAGGCGCTGGGCATCAACCTGAGCGACGTGAAGGTCGGGCAAGACCAGCGGGTATTTTTGGACACCATCAGCCTGTCGTCGGACGGCCAGCAGGCGTACCTGGGCTATTGGGATGAAGGCGTGGTCATTCTCAACGTCTCCAACCCCGCCGCCATCAGCGACGCCAATTCCGGCATCGTTCTGAGCCATACCGTTTATCCGACCATATACGCTGCGTCCAAGACCGTTCTCTACTCCAGCCCGGAGGGCAACACCTATCAGGCCATCCCTGTGGACAACGGCGCGGGAATGCTGATCAGCGATTTGGTCTGCGCCTCGCAAAAAGTCGCGAACTCGAGCGGCTCCGGCACAACCTCGCTGAACCCCGATACGCAATCGGTTTGCGGCACCGACGTGGATCTCACGCCGAGCACCGGCTGGGGCTTCGTCCGCAGCTACACCCTGTCCAGCAGCAGCGCGCCGCAACCGGCAGGCGGCGCCGTGCTGAGCACCAGCGAATCCGACCCCTCCCCCGCCGCCGGTTCCCTGTTTCCGGGCATGGGGATTTATTCCGCCCACGGCGTCGCCTGGAACGGCGACGCGCAGAACCCGCGCGGCTATGTCGCCTGGTTTTCCAACGGCCTGGTGGATTTGGACCTCAGTTCCCTGAGCACGCCGTCGGTGCTGGCCCAGTTCGTTCCGCCCGCCACCGCCGATCCGCAGGGTTCGACGCCGGGGGTCAACAATCCCGACGCGCCGCTGGTGTATGGCGTGGCGCCGTTCACCGTCGGCGGACAGCAATATATCGCCGTCACCGACATCAATTCCGGTCTTTGGATCGTGCAGGAGACCGGCGCGCCGCAATTCGCCATCACCACCACCAGCGTGCCGGATGGCACCGTGGGCGCCGCCTATTCCGCCTCTTTCAACTCGATCAATGGCGTACCGCCGGTCAGTTATGCCTTGGTGGGCACCGATCCCACGGGCCTGACTTTCGCGAATGACAAGCTCAGCGGCACGCCCACCGCCGCCGGTTCCTATCCCTTCTCCATCCA
>DAHVCP010000055.1 GCA_027314025.1 Acidobacteriota bacterium | reverse complement strand
ATGGTGATGCCGGGCGACAACGTGGGGCTGGAGGTGGAGCTGATCACGCCGGTGGCGATGGAAAAAGGGCTGCGCTTCGCCATCCGCGAGGGCGGCCGCACCGTCGGCGCCGGCACCATCGCCGAGATCATCGCCTAGCGGTAGATTGGAAATAGGGAGGATCCAGTGCGGGAAATCATCACATTGCAATGTCCGGACTGCAAGCACCGGAACTATTCGACGACCAAGAACCGCAAAACCACCACGGAACGGCTGGAGCTGAAGAAATTTTGTCCCAAGTGCCGCAAGCATACGGCCCACAAAGAGGTGAAATAGGGCGGCACGCAACTACAGGGGTGTAGGTTTAACGGCTAGACCGCCGGTCTCCAAAACCGGATGTGGGGGTTCGAATCCCTCCACCCCTGCCAAACCAGGCAACGAACCGAGTATTCGATGGCGACGGCGACAACTCAACGCAATCGGGAAGGGCACGGAGTGGCAGGCAGCCTAAAGGATTTCTCCTCCCGCATCCGCGGATTCTACGTGGATGTCCGTTCGGAGATGAAGAAGGTCACGCGGCCCAGCTGGACCGAGGTGCGGGATACGACCGCCGTGGTGCTGGTGTCGGTGGCCATCTTCGGACTGTTCTTTTATCTGGTGGATCTGTTCTTCACCCATACCGTGGACACGTTCTTCCTGCACCTCAGCCGCTAAGCGCGGCGGCAAGCCACATATAATGGACACCCCCGAGAACCAAGCCCCTGAGCCGCAGCCGCCGGAGAACCAGGCCGCACCCTCCGCCCCGGCAGCGCCGGACGCTGCCGCGGGCGGGCCGGAGAAGCGCTGGTACATCATCCATACCTACTCCGGGTTCGAGAAACGCGTCGCCGAGAGCCTCAAGACGCGGGTGGAGTCCTTCGGGATGGAGCAGAAGCTGGGCCAAGTGCTGATCCCGACCGAGGACGTGATCGAGCATCGCGGCGGCAAGAAAGTCGTGACCACGCGCATGTTTTATCCCGGCTACGTGCTGGTCGAGATGGCGATGGACGACGAGCTCTGGCACCTGGTGAAGAACACGCCCCGGGTCACGGGATTCGTCGGCGGCGGCCAGACCCCGACGCCGCTGACCCAGGAGGAAGTGGATCAGGTGGTGCATCGCCTGGAGGTGGGCGCCGAACATCCTCGCCTGCAGGTCCGGTTCGAGAAAGGCGAGATGGTCAAGATCACCGACGGGCCGTTCGCCTCGTTCAACGGCGTGGTGGACGAGATTCACGAAGAGCGGGAGACGCTGCGCGTGATGGTGACCATTTTCGGCCGCCAAACGCCGGTGGAGCTGGAGTTCACGCAGGTGGAGAAGCAGTAAGGGAGACAAGCGGGAACGCGCATGGCGAAAAAAGTTCAAGCCGAAGTGAAGTTGCAGATTCCGGCGGGCAAGGCCACGCCGGCGCCGCCGGTGGGCACGGCCTTGGGCCCCCACGGGCTGAATCTGATGGAGTTCTGCAAGGCCTTCAACGCCAAGACCAGCGGGCGGGAGCTGGAAGGCATGAACGTGCCGGTGGTGATCACGGTCTACGCCGACCGCAGTTTCACCTTCATCACCAAAACGCCGCCGGCGGCGGACCTGCTGAAGCGCGCGGCGGGCATCGCCAAGGGCGCGGCGGCGCCGAACAAGGACTCGGTGGGCACGGTCAGCGCCGCGCAGGTCGCGGAGATCGCCCGCACCAAAATGCCGGACCTGAACGCCGCCACGCTGGAAAGCGCGGTGCGCAGCGTCAGCGGCACGGCGCGCAGCATGGGGCTGGCGATTCGCGACTAGCGGAGGAGCAAGCGGAGACGGTATGGCGAAAACGGGAAAGCAAATCGAAAAGGCGCGGACGCAGGTCGAGGCGCGCAAATACACCTTGGCGGAAGCCGTGCCCTTGCTGCAAAAGCTCAAGTTCGCCCAGTTCGACGAAACCGTCGAATTGAGCGTCCGCCTGGGAGTGGACCCTAAGCACGCCGACCAAATGGTGCGCGGCACCGTGGTGCTGCCGCACGGGCTGGGCAAGAGCAAGCGCGTGGTGGTGATCGCGGCCGGAGAAAAGGCCGCGGAAGCCGAGCGCGCCGGCGCCGATGTGGTGGGCGGAGAAGAGATCGTCGAGCGCATCCAAAAGGAGAATTGGCTGGACTTCGACGCCGTGGTCGCCACGCCCGACATGATGAAGTCCGTGGGGCGGCTGGGCAAGGTGCTGGGCCCGCGCGGTTTGATGCCCAACCCCAAAACCGGGACCGTCACCTTCGACGTGGCCAAGGCCGTGGAGGAGATCAAAGCCGGCAAGGTGGAGTTTCGCACCGACAAGCAGGGCCTGATCCATGCCGCGGTGGGCAAACTCTCATTTCCCGCCGCCAACCTCGAGGCCAATGCCCGGGCGTTGCTGGCCAGCGTGGTGCGCGCCAAACCGGCGGCGGCCAAGGGCAAATATCTGCGCGGCGTCGTGCTGACCTCGACCATGGGGCCGGGCGTGCCGCTGGACGCCTCCGAAGCGGAAAACGAGACCAAGGCCTAACGGCGAGGAAGAGGGAGACAAGGATTCGGCATGCCGCTGACCAAGGAACAAAAACAAGGCCGTATTGACACGCTGCATCAGCAGCTCGCCGCCGCCAAGGCGTTCATCGTCGGCGGCTTCGACCATCTGACCGTGAGGCAGGATCTGGAACTGCGGCGGCAGATTCGCGCCGCCGGCGGCCGCTATCGCGTGTTGAAGAATACGTTGGCGGGGCGCGCCGCCAAGGGCACCGCCGCCGAGCAGTTGTTGCAGGGCCTCAAGGGAGTCAATTCCCTGGCCTATACCCAGGGCGACGCCGTGGCCCTGGCCAAGGCGATGCAGCAGTTCGCCAAGGACAACCCGGCGATCAGCTACCGCGCGGGCTGGGTGGAGGGCCGCTTGCTGAGCGCGGCGGAAATTGACCGCCTGGCGGCGCTGCCGTCCCGCGAGCAGCTGATGTCCAAGCTGTTGTACGTGCTACAAGCTCCTGCCCAGCGCTTGGCGACCGCCGTCGGCGCCGTCGGCCGCAACACGGCCGCGGTGCTGGATCAGGGCGTCAAGCAGGGCAAGTTCAAGGCGTAACGCCGCAAGACGAAATTTTTTCTATTTTTTGCAGAGGGAGAGCTTAACAGAGATGGCCAATCTCGATACGTTGGTGGAAGAAATCAAGGGGCTGACGCTGATCGAAGCCTCGGACTTGGTGCAGCGCCTGGAGAAGGAACTGGGTGTTTCCGCCGCCGCCGCCGCCCCGGTGGTGGTGGCTGCGGGCGCCGGTGGCGCCGCCGCCGCTCCCGCCGCGGAGGAAAAGACCGAGTTCACCGTGGTGCTCACCGCCGTGGGCGGCAACAAAATCAACGTCATCAAAGCGGTGCGGGAAGTCACCAGCCTCGGCCTGAAGGAAGCCAAGGACCTGGTGGACGGCGCGCCGAAGACGGTGAAGGAAGGCGTCAATAAGGAAGAGGCGGAAGCCATCAAGAAGAAGTTCGCCGACGCCGGAGCCACGGTCGAAGTCAAATAGCCCGGCCCCGGCCATTGCCCGCCATGCCGCACCCGCGCCGCCCGCTGGCGTGGCGCTGCGGCATGCGGCGTTGCAGGCGGAATCCGTTGCGGATTCCTGATGCAGGCGGAATTGCCTCGGGCAGTTCCTTTTTCCCGCCGGCTGCGTGGGGGCCCCCCCAGCCCAGCCGGCAACGCGCGGCGCCCGCCGCGCGGCGGCGCCTTGGTCACCAGGCGCCGCCAAGGAGTGGTGATGCAGCAACTAGACGGCCAGAGCCGCCAGGACTTCTCCAAGATTCCCGCCGCGATCCAGATTCCCAATCTGATCGAGGTGCAGAAGACCTCCTACGACCGCTTCCTGCAAATGGACCGGTTGCCCAGCGAGCGGGACGACCAGGGCCTGCAATCGGTCTTTAATTCCGTCTTTCCGATCAGCGATTTCCGCGGCGTCTCGCAGCTGGACTTCGTGGACTACGCCATCGGCAACTGGGAGTGCAAGTGCGGCAACTTGCGGGGACTGCACCACCTCCGGTCCACCTGCCGCAACTGCGGTGCCACCATCGTCACCAACCCGTTCTTGGCGGGAGAGATCCTCTGCCAAAAATGCGGCGCCTACAACGCCAACGTCGTTACCTTCTGCAATAAGTGCGGCGATCCCGTCGGCCTCCAGCTGAAGAACGACGTCACCGAATGCGAGGACAAGAGCTCCACCTATTCGGCGCCGTTGAAGGTCACCATCCGCCTGACCGTCTACGACAAGGATCCCGAGACCGGGGTCAAGAGCATCCGCGACATCAAGGAGCAGGAGGTTTTCTTCGGCGACATTCCGCTGATGACGCAGAACGGCACGTTCATCATCAACGGCACCGAGCGCGTCATCGTCAGCCAGCTCCACCGCTCGCCCGGGGTCTTCTTCGAGACCGCCAACCAGCGCACCTACTTCTTGGGCAAGATCATTCCCTACCGCGGCAGCTGGGTGGAGTTCGAGTACGAAAACAAGAACCTGCTCTACGTCCGCATTGACCGCAAGCGCAAGTTCCTGGGCACGATCTTCCTGCGCGCCCTCGGGCTGCACACGGATGAGGAGATCCTGCGCACCTTTCATACCGTGGACCGGGTCGTATTGCGCGCCGGCAAGCCCTACTGGCAGTTCGACGCCGGCCGCGAGGCGGAACGGCAGTGCAACCTGCTGGGCCAGCGCCTCAGCCATCGCGTGGTCAACGCCCAGGGCGAGGAAGTGGTGCATGGCGGCCGCAAGGTTCACGCGGCGGTGCTGCGCGACCTGGCCAAGGCCAAGGTCCAGGAGTTCGAGGTCGAGCCCACCGACCTGGAAGGCGCCTATACGGTCAGCGACATCGTCAACCGGGAGACCGGCGAGGTGCTGCTGGAAGCCAACCATCCGCTGAAGATCGCGGACCTGGGCAAGTATGCCGCCGCCGGCGAGTTGTCCCTCTTCTTCCCGGATCGCGATCCGGTCGGCAATGTCATCTCCACGACGCTGCGCAAGGACGCCATCAAGACCAGCCAGGAGGCGTTGATCGAGATCTACCGCAAACTGCGCCCCGGCGACCCGCCCACCCTGGACACCGCCCGCGCGCTGTTTGAGGGCATGTTCTTCGATCCGCGCAAATACGACTTCTCCAAGGTCGGCCGGCTGAAGTTCAACATCAAGCTGTACGACGACGCCGCGGCGACGCCGCTGGAGAAGCGGACGCTGGATCCCGAGGACTTCTACGCCACCATCCGCTATCTGCTCAAGCTGCGCCGCAACGAAGGCTCGCCCGACGACATTGATCACCTGGGCAACCGCCGCGTCCGGGCGGTGGGCGAGTTGCTGGAAAACCAGTTCCGCATCGGCCTGGTGCGGATGGAGCGGGCGATCAAGGAAAAGATGTCGGTCTACCAGGAAATGGCCACGGCCATGCCGCACGACCTGGTCAACGCCAAGCCGGTGATGGCGGCGATTCGGGAGTTCTTCGGCTCCAGCCAGCTCTCCCAGTTCATGGATCAGACCAACCCGCTGTCGGAGATCACGCACAAGCGGCGGCTCTCCGCCCTGGGGCCGGGCGGCTTGTCGCGCGAGCGCGCGGGCTTTGAGGTGCGCGACGTGCACCCCACCCATTACGGCCGCATCTGCCCGATCGAGACGCCCGAAGGCCCGAACATCGGCCTGATTTCCTCGCTCTCCTGTTACGCCCGCATCAATGAGTACGGCTTCATCGAAAGCCCCTATCGCAAGGTCCGCGACGGCCGGGTCGTGGATTACGTGCAAATCGTCAATGCCGGTGACAGCGAGTGGAAGGCGGGCCAGCACGTCGAAAAGCGCGAGGCCGACGCCAAGAACGAGGAGTTGAAGTCCAAGCGCAAGCGGCCCGCGGAATACGAGCCCTACTCCTTCTACCTGTCGGCTTGGGAAGAGGACAAATACGTCATCGCCCAGGCGAACGTGGAGCTGGACGCCCACGGCCGCATCGTTCCGGAACTGGTCAACGCGCGGCAGCAGGGCAATTTCGTCCTCAAGTCGCGCACCGAAGTGGACTACATTGACGTCTCGCCGAAACAGCTGGTCAGCGTCGCCGCCTCCCTGGTGCCCTTCCTGGAGAACGACGACGCCAACCGCGCGCTGATGGGCGCCAACATGCAGCGGCAGAGCGTGCCCCTGCTGCGCGCCGAAGCGCCCGTCGTGGGCACCGGCATGGAAGCGGTGGTGGCGCGGGACTCCGGGGCCACGGTGTTGGCGCGCCGCGCCGGCGTCGTGGATTCGGTGGACTCCGAGCGCATCATCGTCCGCGTCGAGGGCGAGCCCCACGCCGGGCAGCTCTCCCGCGAGGTCGGCAGCGATATTTACCAGCTCATCAAATTCAAGCGCTCCAACCAAAACACCTGCATCAATCAGAAGCCCGTGGTCGCCCGGGGCGACCGCGTGGTGAAGGGCCAGGTGCTCGCCGACGGTCCCTGCACCGAAGGCGGCGAGCTGGCGCTGGGGCGCAACGTCCTGGTCGCGTTCATGCCCTGGCGCGGCTACAACTTTGAAGACGCCATCCTGGTCAGCGAAAAGCTGGTCCAGGAGGACTACTACACCTCCATCCACATCGAGGAGTTCGAGATCGAGGCGCGCGACACCAAGCTGGGCCCGGAGGAAATCACCCGCGATATTCCCAATATCAGCGAGACCTTTCTCCGCGACCTGGACGAGAGCGGCATCGTGCGCATCGGCGCGCAGTTGCGCGCCGGCGATATTTTGGTCGGCAAGGTCACGCCCAAGGGCGAAACCCAGCTCACCCCGGAGGAAAAGCTGCTGCGCGCGATCTTCGGCGAAAAGGCCGGCGACGTCCGCGACGCTTCCCTCTACTGCCCGCCGGGCATCGAGGGCACGGTGGTGGACGTCAAGATCTTCGCCCGCAAGGGGGCGGAGAAGGACACCCGTTCGCTGGCGATCGAGGAGACCAATGTCGCCCGCATCGAGAAGAACCTTCAGGACGAGGTGCGCATCCTGAACGACGAACGGGCCAAGCGCCTGACCGCGCTGCTGGGCGGCAAGGTGCTGAACGCCGATCTGCACGACGAAAAGACCAACAAGCGCCTGTTGTCCAAGGGCGACACGCTCACCCGCGAAGTCATCGAGGAGCTCTCCACCCGCAACTTGAAGCGGGCCCGCTACGCCGACCGCGATCCGCGCGTCAACGAGCAGATGGACGAGATCGAGGAGATGACCACGCGGCAGATCGACGTCCTCACCAAGATCGCCCGCGAGCGGAAGGATAAGCTCACCCGCGGCGATGAGCTGCCGCCGGGCGTCATCCGCCTGGTGAAGGTCTACGTGGCCATGAAGCGCAAGCTTTCGGTCGGCGATAAGATGGCCGGCCGGCACGGCAACAAGGGCGTCATCGCCCGCATTCTGCCGCAGGAGGATATGCCCTACCTGGAGGATGGCACGCCGGTCGAGATCGTGCTCAATCCCCTGGGCGTGCCGTCCCGCATGAACGTCGGACAAATCCTGGAAACGCACCTGGGATGGGCCGGCCGGGCGCTCGGCGTCCGCTTCGCCTCGCCGGTCTTCGACGGCGCGCGGGAAAAGGAGATCAAGAACCTGCTGGTCAAGGCCGGCCTACCCACTTCGGGGAAGGCGCGGCTGACCGACGGCGTCACCGGCCGCCAGTTCGAGCAGCCGGTCACCGTCGGTTACATCTACATGCTCAAGCTCTCGCACCTGGTGGACGACAAGATCCACGCCCGCTCCATCGGCCCCTACTCGCTGATCACCCAGCAGCCGCTGGGCGGCAAGGCGCAGTTCGGCGGCCAGCGCTTCGGCGAAATGGAGGTCTGGGCGCTGGAGGCGTACGGCGCCGCCTACATCCTGCAAGAGCTGCTGACCGCCAAGTCCGACGACGTCTTCGGCCGCGCCAAGATCTATGAGGCCATCGTCAAGGGCGAGGCCGCCATCGAGCCCGGCGTGCCGGAGTCGTTCAACGTGCTCATCCGCGAGTTGCAGGCGCTGGGCTTGGACGTCGAACTGATGCAACACCGGCAGGAGGCGCCGCCGCTGGGCGCCGCCGCCGACGATTAGCCCGCCGCCGCTGCGGGCATCCGCCGCCCCGCTCGGGCGGGGCGGATTTGAGGGCTAGGCAAGACCGCATTCGCATTTGGAGGCACCGTGTACCGAAGCAGCCCGTACGACCGCGCCAATCTCATCGCCGATTTCGACAGCATTCGCATCAGCCTGGCCTCGCCGGAGAAGATCCGCAGCTGGTCCCACGGCGAAGTGACCAAGCCGGAGACGATCAACTACCGCACCTTCAAGCCGGAGCGCGACGGCCTGTTCTGCGCCCGCATCTTCGGGCCGGTCACGGACTGGGAGTGCTTGTGCGGCAAGTTCAAGCGCATGAAGCACCGCGGCGTGATCTGCGACAAGTGCGGCGTCGAGGTCACGTTGTCCAAGGTGCGGCGCGAACGGCTCGGCCACATTGAGCTGGCCTCGCCTTGCTCCCACGTCTGGTTCTTCAAGGGCCTGCCCAGCCGCATCGGCCACTTGCTGGATATCACCCTGCGCGAGCTGGAGCGGGTGCTCTACTTCGAGGCCTATGTGGTCATTGATGCGGGCGAAGCGCCGGTCAAGGAACGCGAGGTCCTGACCGAGGATCGCTACCGCCAGCTGATGACCGAGGGCTTCGCCGGCCGCTTCACCGCCCTCATGGGGGCCGAGGCCATCAAGGAGCTGCTCAAACGTCTCGACATCGCGTCCTTGGCGGTGGAATTGCGCGACAAGATGAAGACCGAGACTTCGGTGCAGAAGCGGCTGAAGTACGCCAAGCGCCTGAAGGTGGTGGATGCCTTCCGCAAAAGCCAGAACAAGCCGGAGTGGATGATCATGGAGGTGCTGCCGGTCATTCCTCCCGAGTTGCGTCCCCTGGTGCCCCTGGACGGCGGCCGGTTCGCCACGTCGGATTTGAACGACCTGTACCGCCGCGTCATCAACCGCAATAACCGCCTCAAGAAGCTGATGGAACTGCATGCGCCCGAGGTCATCGTGCGCAATGAAAAGCGCATGCTGCAAGAAGCCGTGGACGCCCTGTTCGATAATGGCCGCCGCGGCCGCGTTTTGCGCGGCGCCAACAACCGCCCGCTGAAGTCCCTCTCCGACACCTTGAAGGGCAAGCAGGGCCGCTTCCGCCAGAACCTGCTGGGCAAGCGCGTGGACTACTCCGGCCGTTCCGTCATCGTCGTCGGGCCGGAGCTGAAGCTGCACCAGTGCGGCCTACCGAAGAAAATGGCGCTGGAGCTGTTCAAGCCGTTCATTTATCACCGCTTGGAGCAGAGCGGCCACTGCACCACCATCAAGCAGGCCAAGGAGATGGTCGAGCAGCATGAGCCCATCGTTTGGGACATCCTGGAAGACGTCATCAAGGACCATCCCGTCCTCCTCAACCGCGCTCCCACCCTGCACCGGCTCGGAATTCAGGCCTTCGAACCGGTCTTGGTCGAGGGCAAGGCGATCCGCATCCATCCCCTGGTCTGCACCGCCTTCAACGCCGACTTCGACGGCGACCAGATGGCGGTGCATATTCCCTTGTCGCCGGAGGCGCAGGTGGAAGCCAGCGTGCTGATGCTGAGCGCCCACAACGTGCTCTCCCCCGCCTCGGGCCAGCCCATTACCGTGCCCTCGCAGGACATGGTGCTGGGCATCTACTACTTGACCAAGCCCAACATCAACGCCCGCGGCGCGGGGCGCAGCTTCGCCTCGCCCGAGGATGTGCTCATCGCGCTGGAATTGGGGGAAGCCGAGATCATGACCCCCATCCGGCTGCGCTACAGCGGCGACTTGATTGACCTGCCCAACGCCTATGATCCGCAGGACATCACCCGCGCCGAGGTCCAGACCGTGCGCAACCACCTGGTGGACACGACCGTGGGCACGGTGATCTTGAACGACCACCTGCCGGCGGAGATGCCGTTCATCAACGGCCTGCTGAAGAAAAAAGGCCTGGGTTCCTTGGTGAACTTCGCCTATCTGCGCTATGGCCTGGAAACCTGCGTGAAGATGCTGGATGAGATCAAGAGCCTGGGCTTCAACGCCGCGACGCAGGCCGCCGTCTCCATCGGCATCGAGGACCTAGTCATTCCCGCCAACAAGGTCACTCTGGTCAAGGACGCCGAAAAGCAGGTCGTGGAGGTGCAAAAACAGTACCTCGACGGCGCCATCACCAACGGCGAGCGCTACAACAAGGTCGTCGAGATCTGGTCCAACATCACCGAGCGCGTCTCTGATGAGATGTTCGGCGTGCTGGAGCGCGAGGACCGGGAAGGCGGCGTCAACCCCGTCTACATCATGGCCGACTCCGGCGCCCGCGGCTCCAAACAGCAGATCCGCCAGCTCTCCGGCATGCGCGGCTTGATGGCCAAGCCGTCGGGGGAAATCATCGAGACCCCGATCACCGCCAACTTCCGCGAGGGCTTAACCGTGCTGCAATACTTCATCTCCACGCACGGCGCCCGCAAGGGCTTGGCGGATACGGCGCTCAAGACCGCCGACTCCGGCTACCTGACCCGCCGCCTGGTGGACGTGGCCCAGGACGTCATCATCAGCGAAGTGGATTGCGGCACGGTGGACGGCATTTATGTCAGCGCCATCGTGGACTCCGGCGAAATCGTCGAGAGCCTGCGCGACCGCATCGTCGGCCGCGTCTCCCTGGAACGCGTCAAGGATTACGAAGGCAACGTGATCGTGGACGTCAACCAGGAGATTACCGAGGATCTGGCGGCGCGCATCCAAAACGCCGGCATCGAGCGGGTGCTCATTCGCTCCGTGCTGACCTGCGAGTCCAAGCGCGGCGTCTGCATTAGCTGCTACGGCCGCAATTTGGCCAGCGGCCGCCTGGTCGAGCTGGGCGAGGCCGTGGGTGTCATCGCCGCTCAGTCCATCGGCGAGCCGGGCACGCAGCTCACCATGCGGACCTTCCATATCGGCGGCACCGCCAGCAAGGTCAGCGAGCAGTCGCGCCAGGAGGCCCGCAGCAAGGGCTTCCTGCGCTTCCTCAACCTGGCCACCGTGCGCGGCAAGGAAGGCGACCTGGTGGTGATGAACCGCAATGGCGCCATCGCCGTGGTGGACGACAAGGGGCGGGAGCGCGAACGCTACAGCGTGGTCTACGGCGCTCGCCTCAAGAAGGCGGACGGCGATCCCGTGGCCATGGGCGAAACCATGGTCGAGTGGGATCCCTACACCTTCTCCATCCTCACCGAAATCGCCGGCACGGTGAAGTTCAAGGACATGGAGGAAGGCTCCACGCTGCACGAGGAGGTGGACGAAGTCACCGGCCTGTCGCACTGGGTGGTCACCGAGACGCCCGATGAAAAGCGCCAGCCGCAGGTGGTGATTTCGGGCGAGGGCCGCACGGGCAAGAAATACCTGATGCCTTCCCACGCCCACTTGATGGTGCAGGAGGGGGCGACCGTGGCGGCCGGCGATGTCATCGCCAAGATCCCGCGGGAGACCACCAAGACCAAGGACATCACCGGCGGCCTGCCGCGCGTCGTGGAGCTGTTCGAGGCGCGCCGCCCGCGTGAGACCGCGGTCATCAGCGAAATTGACGGCGTGGTCAAGTACGGCGATATCTCCAAGAACCAGCGCAAGATCCTGGTGGCCGCCGACAACGGCACGGAAAAGGAGTACCTGCTGCCCCGCGGCGTGCACATCGCCGTGCAGGAAGGCGAGCGTGTCCGCGCCGGCGAGCCTTTGATGGACGGGCCGCGCAATCCCCACGACATCCTCGCGGTCTTGGGCGAAAAGGAGTTGCAGGCCTATCTGGTCAATGAAATTCAGGAGGTCTACCGGCTCCAGGGCGTCAACATCAACGACAAGCACATCGAGGTGATCGTCCGCCAGATGATGCGTTGGGTGCGGGTCGAGGATGTCGGCGACACCGAGTTCTTGGTGGACGAGCAAGTGGACAAGTTCCGCTTCCGCGAGGAGAATGAGCGCGCCATCGCCACCGGCGGCAAGCCGGCCACCGGCCGTCCGTTGCTGCTGGGCATCACCAAGGCCTCGCTCTCCACCGAGAGCTTTATCAGCGCCGCGTCGTTCCAAGAGACGACCCGCGTGCTGACCGAAGCCTCCATTCAGGGCAAGGTGGACTTCCTGCGCGGGCTGAAGGAGAACGTCATCATGGGCCGGTTGATTCCGGCCGGCACCGGACTGGAGTACTACCGCGGCGTGCGGTTGGTCGGCGAGGAAGAAGAGGAAGCCGCCGCGTTGGAGGCTGCCGTGACTCCGCCTTCCCAGTACGAGGAAGCCGAGCGGGCGCTGGACCTGTTCCACGGCGAGGATAATGACAGCGACGCCGACGCCGATCTGGGATTGGAATAAAACCTATCGCGGGGGCCGCGCCTTCTGCTCGGGGAGCAAATCGGGACGCGCGGCGAACCCGGGGTCCCCAACGCGCAGCGGTGCGCGTAGGGGTGGGCAGCCGCGCTGGGGCCCGCGCCAAGCAATGCAGCGGGGTTGCGCACGGGTCGCATGGGGCGGGCCGCTTGGCCCGCCCTTATTTTTAGCTGCATGAGCGCCTCGGTCAAAGGAGGCTGTGTAGGGCCCCGGCGTTGCCGGTCGCTGGTACCCTGAATCTGGATGGCTAAACCGCAGCCGGTCGTCATTGAGCCCTGGTTCAGCCCCAGAATCTGGGGTACCCGCGACCTTCGCCCCTTCTACCCTCCGCTGCCCGATGGCGCCGATCCCGTTGGAGAAGCTTGGCTGACCGCGCCGTACTGCCGTGTAGCCGGAGCCGGCGAAACGCTGGAAGCATGGTGGCGGCGGGAAAGCGCCGCCTGGAACGAACCCGCGGACTCGCGGGCCGAATTTCCTTTCCTGATCAAGCTCCTCTTCCCCAAGGATTTCCTCTCCATACAGGTGCACCCAGATGATTCCTATGCCGCGCTCCACGGATTGGGGCGGGGCAAAACCGAGATGTGGCACATGCTGGCGGTGGAGCCCGGAGCGAAACTCGCTCTCAACTTGGTTCCCGGGGCGGAGATCCAACATCTGGCCGCCGCCTGCCGGGCCGGAGGTGGAGCTGCCGCCCAACTTCTTGCTTGGCATGAACCCGCGCCCGGCGACACCTATTTTGTCCCCGCGGGCACCGTCCATGCGCTAGGACCGGGCTTAGTGATCTTGGAGGTGCAGCAACCCTCCGACAACACCTTTCGCCTGGACGACTATGGCCGCGTGGACGCTTCCGGCCGCCCGCGGGAGCTTCACCTTGAGGCCGGCTTGGAAGTAGCCCATGCCCGGACCGCCGCTGGTCTGCTGCCGCGCTCCACCAGCGGCCCGCTCATCCAATGCCCCTATTTCCAGGTTTCGCGGCTGGAAGCCAAAACCGAAGACGCGATTCCCTTGCCCGCGGCGTTCTGCACCATTGTTCCGGTTGCAGGCCAGTGGCGCCTGAAGAACGGTCCCCGCCTTCCTCTGGCGCACGCGGCAATTCCGCCGGCCCAGGGCGGCCAGGAATTAGTGGGCCAGGGCGTCGCCATCCAGGTCGGCCCTGGCGTTCCGGACGCGGCACGGAGTCGAACCGGCTCCTCGCCAGTCGCCCCGTAGGCTATGGGAGCGACCGAACCTTCGCCACCGGCCCCACGCGCTCGCCCTGCCGAGGCTCCTAGCCGCCGGCGATCGCCCCAATGATCCAAAACGGCTCCCGTCCTTCGGCGACCGCCGCCGGCAGCGGTGTGTCCGGATCGTCATGCGATAGGTCCTCTTCACAGGCATAGAAGCGCACGAAGGGCCGCCGTTTCCGGCTTTGCGCGTCTCGGATCGTGCCCAGCAGGGGCGGAAATCGCGCTTCCACCGCGTCCAAGATCGCGGCAACCGTGACCGGTGGCGCCAGCTCCAGCCACACCTCGCCGCTCACGCCCGCCAGGGTGCGCAAATGCGCCGGAAGAATGATCTGCACCATACCGGATCCGGCTCGTCAGCGGGTCACGCGCCCGACGGCCTCCCTTACGGCAGCGTCTGCGCTTCCACGGACAACACGCCGGGCAGATCATGCGCCACGGCGGTCCAGGAATCGCCGGCATCCGCCGATGCGTAGACCTGCCCTCCGGTCGTGCCGAAGTACACGCCGCAAGGCTCCAGCCGGTCCACCGACATCGCGTCACGCAGCACGTCCACGTAACAATGCTGCTGCGGCAATCCGCGGCTCAGCGCCTCCCAATCGTTGCCGCCGCTGCGGCTGCGGTACACCCGCAGCCGGCCCTCGGGGGGATAGTGCTCCGAGTCGCTTTTGATGGGCACGACGTAGATGGTCTCCGGCTCATGCGCGTGAACGTCAATGACGAACCCGAAATCCGTCGGCAAATTCCCGCTGACCTCGGTCCAATGGTCGCCCGCGTCATCGCTGCGCATCACGTCCCAGTGCTTTTGCATGAACAGGGTGCTGGGCCGGGCGGGGTGCAGCGCGATATGGTGCACGCAGTGGCCGATCTCCGCGTCGGGGTCGGGAATGTATTGGGAATGCAGGCCCCGGTTGATGGGTTTCCAACTGGTCCCGCCGTCATCGCTGCGGAAGCATCCCGCCGCGGAGATGGCGGTGTAGATTCTCCCGCCGTTGCTTCCGCCGTCGAGCACGATGCTGTGCAGGCACATGCCGCCGGCGCCCGGGCGCCAGTGCGAGCCCGTTCCGTGGCCCCGCAGCCCGGGCAGTTCCGCCCAGGTCTTGCCGCCATCACGGGAGCGGAAAATCGCCGCGTCTTCCACCCCGGCATAGACGTCGTCGGGATCTCCCGCCGACGGCTCCAGGTGCCACACGCGCTTGAATTCCCAGGGGTGCGGCTTGCCGTCGTACCACTCATGCGTGCCCGGCGTCCCGGCGTACACGAACTGGTTGCCCACCGGGTTCCAGGTTTGGCCGCCGTCATCGGAGCGCTGCACCACCTGCCCGAACCAGCCGCTCGACTGCGAGGCGTAGACGCGGTTGGGGTCCGCCGCCGAGCCCTTCATGTGGTAGATCTCCCAACCGCCAAAATGCGGCCCGCTCACCGTCCATTCCTTGCGCCGTCCGTCCGCGGTCAGGACAAACCCGCCTTTGCGCGTTCCCACTAGCAAGCGTACTTGGCTCATGACGGATACTCCTGGCTTGGGCAATTGACGATCCATGGAATGCCGAAGCGGTCCACGAGCATGCCAAACCGCTGCGACCAAAACGTCTTCTGAATGGGCATTGTCGGGGTTCCGCCCTCGGCCAGGGCGGCGTACACTCGGTCCGCTTCCGCCTCCGTGTCCGCCTCCAGGCAGACGGAAAAGCCCTGCGGTGCTTGGAAATGCGGCGCCGGAGGATCACTGCCCATCAGCGTGAAGGCGCCCAGGCGCAACGAGGCGTGCATGACTTTGTTCCTCCAATCCGGCGGCGTTTGGCTTTCCATCGGGCTGCCGGCGAAACGGTGCAGGGCGCCGATCGTGCCGCCGAGCACCCGCGCATAGAACTGAAACGCCTCCTCGCAATCACCGTGGAAATGCAGGTAGGGATTGACTTGCATGGGTCTCCTAGGAAACGGGAGCCAAAATCTCCGTGATCAGCTCGGCCTCCGGGGTAGTCCGCGGGTCGTTCCGGTAGTGCTCGATTCGCCGCTTGGCTTGCCGCCACGCGCGCGGCGCGGTTTGGGCGAAGGGGCCGGTCTCCTCCACGAACAGAAAGTGGGTCTTCGGCCAGCGGATCGGGTCGGCCAGTTCCCGCAAATCAACGCTCATCGTGCGTCTCCGAAGCGCGGCAGCACGGGCGTGGGATCCTTCGCTGCCCACCGGCGCCGCACCTCCTGCACGATCTGTTCCCGGTTATGCGCCATTCTCTCCACCACCGCCGGCGGCGCCGCCGTCGGTTCGTACATTGCGCTCCACAAAAAAATGTCCAGTACCGCCGGCGCCAAATCAACCCCCTTTTGGGTGAGTTGGTAGCAAATCTTCCGACCGTCGCCGTCGGCGCGTTGGGCGGTCAATATGCCCGCCGCCCGCAGGCGCTTCAGCCGCTCGGCCAGCACGTTGCTGGCGATGCCTTCCCCGGATTGCAAAAACTCCTGAAATGTCCGGTAGCCACGAACCATCACATCCCGGACGATCAGCAGCGACCACCGGTCGCCGAAGATCTCCAGCGCCATACTCACCGGGCAGCCCGAGCGCCGCGTTGGCTTGCGACCGCGCCGGTTTCTGGCCAAACTACCACGGGTCACTTGCATTACGCAATCTATTTTGCGGGGGCGTTCCCGCGGGTGCAAGGGGATTTGCCGTCCTCGGCGGGCCCGGTCCGCTCGGCGCCGGCGTCACGCCTATAGGGCGTGGAAAAGATCGCCAGACGCGGTCAGCGCGGAGCGGTCGCAACCGGCGGCAGCGGCGGCGAGATGAAAACATTCCACCCCGCCCATCTGCCGCGCAAACCCCGCAAACCGCTCAAACAGCGGCGCTTGCGTGCTATGCGCCTGGAAGGCCGCCAGCTTGGTTTCGAAGTACGCGGCAATATCCACCCGCACGTCTATCGGCGGCAGCGGAACCGTGGGCATATGCGGCGGGTTGCGTTCCGCCGTGCCATAAAATAAACGCGCCGCCTGATGGGGCAGCTTGGCCTGTTGCGGGAAAAACTGCTCCCGTCCCGCCCAATGGAAGGCCGCCGTCGCCGCCAACCCCGCCATGGCGTGATCCGGGTGGCCCGTGATGCCGCCCTCCGGCCCCAGCGTCAGCACCACATGCGGCTGAAAGTCACGGATCACCTTTACCAGCCGTCCGGTGATTTCGTGGAAGTTCGCCTCCATCAGTTTGCCGTCGGCAAAGCTCCAAACTTGGTGTGCGCCGATCTTCAGCAGCTCACAGGAACGCGCCAGCTCGCGGGTGCGAATCGCCGCCAAGTCCTCGTTATCCACGGCGCGGCCCCGATTGCGCGCGGCTTCCCCAGCGGTCAGGCAGATCAGCAGGGTCTGGTTCCCGGCGGCGGCGGATTTCAGCAGCGTGCCGCCAAAGTTGCCGGCTTCATCATCGGGATGCGCGGTAATGCAGAGCAGGCGCTTCATAAGGCCATTGTAAGAACCCCAGACGCCGCGCGTCGCCTGTCCGGATGGGGGCCTTGCCGGCCAGGCTGGCCCTGGCCCTGGCCGTCCGGCCTACCCACGCAGGTCGTGACCGCTCATCTCCGGCGGCTCCGGCAGGTCCAGCAGCCCCAGCATGGTCGGCGCAATGTCCCGCAGTGAGCCGCCATTGTGCAAGCTGTGCCCGCGCGCGCCCTCTCCCACCCAGATCAGCGGCACCGGATTGGTGGTGTGGGCGGTCTGCGGCCCGCCGGTGGCCGGGTCAATCATCTGTTCCGCGTTGCCGTGGTCGGCGGTGATCAGCAGCGCGCCGCCGCGCCGCCGCAGCGCCTGGTGGATCTCCCCCAGGCAGGCGTCCACCGTCTCCACCGCGCGGACGGTCGGCTCGATCTTGCCCGAATGGCCCACCATGTCGGCGTTGGCGAAGTTGGCGATGATGACGTCAAACCCGGGCTTTTCGATCGCCTCCACCACCCGGGCCGCCACTCCCCGCGCCGACATTTCCGGTTGCAGGTCGTAGGTCGCCACTTTGGGCGACGGAATCAGGGCGCGATCCTCGCCCGGAAATGGCTTCTCCACGCCGCCATTGAAGAAGTACGTCACGTGCGCGTATTTTTCCGTCTCCGCCACGCGCAAATTGCGCAGCCCCCGTTCCCCCATGACCTGCGCCAGCAGATGGTCCATGGACTCCGGCGGCATCACCACCGGCAGCGTGAAGGTCTTGTCGTAGCGGGTCATGCAGACGTATTCCAGCGGGCGCGGCGCCGCCGCCGCTGGAATCGCCGCCTCCAGCGCCGCGTCCGGCTCTCCGCTGCGCGTCAGCGCGCGCGTCATCTGCCGCGCCCGGTCGGCGCGGTAGTTGAAAAAGATCACCGCGTCCTCCGGCTGAATGCCGCCCACCGGCCGTCCGTGGCTCGCGATGACATGGGGAACGATGAACTCATCCGTGGTGCCCTGGTTGTAGCTCTCCACCAGCCCCGCCACCGGGTCCGTGGCTTGCGGCCCGGCGCCGCGCACCATGGCGTCGAAGGCCAGCTTGATGCGTTCCCAGCGCCGGTCGCGGTCCATCGCGTAATAGCGCCCGGCGACGCTGGCGATTCCGCCCACGCCGTATTCCCGGCACCGCTGCTGGATCTGCCGTAAATAATTCTGCCCGCTGGTGGGCAGCGTGTCCCGGCCATCGGTGAACGCGTGGATGTAGACGCGCTCCACCCCTTCCTTCTTCGCCAGCCGCAGCAGCGCATAGAGATGGTTGAGGTGCGAATGCACCCCGCCGTCCGAGCACAGTCCCAGCAAATGCAGACGGTGTCCGCGCGCCTGGCGCATCGCCTGTTGCAGCGCTGGATTGCGGTCGAACTCCCCGCTGGCGATGGCGGCGTCAATGCGCGTCACGTCCATCCGCACCACCCGTCCGGCGCCGATGTTCAGGTGTCCGACTTCGCTATTGCCCATCTGGCCCTCGGGCAGCCCCACCGCGGCGCCGGAGGTTTGCAGCCGCGTATGTGGAAACTCCTGCCGCAGCCGGTCGTAATTCGGCTTGCGCGCCAGGGCGATGGCGTTGCCGGATCCCGCCGGCGCGCAGCCCCATCCATCCAAAATCACCAGCACCACCGGCCGCACGGCTCCCGTTTCCGCCATTACGCCCGGCCCCCGGACAGCGCTTGCCGCCCCAAAAACTTCGCCCGGCCGCCCAATTCCTCTTCAATGCGCAGCAGTTGGTTGTACTTGGCGATGCGGTCGGTGCGGCTGGCGGAGCCCGTTTTGATTTGTCCGGCGTTCGTCGCCACCGCCAGATCCGCGATGAACGTGTCTTCGGTTTCGCCCGACCGGTGGGAGATGATCGTTCCATAGCCGTTCTTCCGGGCCATCGCGATCGCTTCCAGCGTCTCCGTCACCGTGCCGATCTGGTTCAGCTTGATCAGGATGGCGTTGCCGATTCCCTCCTGAATGCCGCGCGCGAAGATCCGCGGGTTGGTGACGAATACGTCGTCGCCTACCAGTTGGATGTTCTTGCCCAATTCGCCGGTCAGCGCTTTCCATCCCGGCCAGTCCGTCTCCGCCATCCCATCCTCCAGCGAAACGATGGGGTATTGCCGCGCCCAGTCCGCCCAATACGCCACCATCTCCGCCGGGCTCAGCCGCCGCTGGTCGGATTTCTTGAAGACATACGCCTGGCCGTCGAAGAACTCGCTGCTCGCCGGATCCAAGGCGATCCCCACCTGGTCGCCGGCGCGGTACCCCGCTTTCTCGATCGCCTCCAGCACGACCTCGATGGCTTCCTGATTGCTTTTCACGCTGGGCGCGAATCCGCCCTCGTCGCCGACCGAGGTCACGTATCCCCGCTTCTGCAGTCCCGATTTGAGCGCATGGAAAATTTCCACGCCCCAGCGCAACGCTTCGCGGAAGCTCGGCGCGCCCACCGGCATCACCATGAACTCCTGAAAGTCCACATTGTTGTCCGCATGCGCCCCGCCGTTCAGGATGTTCATCATCGGCAGCGGCAGCGTCACCGCCGCGTCGCCGCCCAGATGGCGGTAGAGCGGCAGGCCGCGCTCGGCGGCGCTAGCCCGCGCCGCCGCCATGGAAACCCCCAGCAGCGCATTGGCCCCAAGCCGTCCCTTGTTCCCCGTGCCATCCAGCGCGATCAGCTTGCCGTCCAGCGCCTTCTGATCGCCGGCCTCAAAGCCCTTCAGCGCCGCGGCGATCTCCCCGTTGACGTGGCCCACGGCGCGGGTGACGCCCTTCCCCAGGTATCGCTTCGCGTCACCGTCGCGCAATTCAACGGCCTCATGCTCTCCGGTCGAGGCGCCGCTGGGCACCGCCGCGCGGCCCAGGGCTCCGCTGGCGAGGGTGACTTCCGCTTCCAAGGTCGGATTGCCGCGGGAATCCAGAATCTCGCGGCCGTGAATCGCGGTAATGGCTGACATAAGCGTAGGTGAACTCTCATTATAGAGGCGGCTCCGCCTGCTCTCCGCTCGCGGCGGCCGAGACGTCTGCGCCCCGAGATCGCGGGCCAGCCGTCCCGTCCCGGCCATCCTTGCCGCCGGCCCGAGGGCGACCGCACGCCGCCGGGCAGAAGCCCTACCCCGCGCCCGTTGACGCTGGGCGCGTGGAATGGGCTTCAGCCCGTGTGCGGCGGGCTTTAGCCCGCTGGTGCCCGCAAGTCCACTGCTGGCCACAACGGAGATCGCGGTGCAGCCGTCCCGGTTGTCGGGACGACAGCACGCGGGGTAGCAGCCCCACCTCACGCCGGTGACGCAGGTGCACCCGCGCGGCGCAGCCGCGCAGGGGCCCGCGTCCAGGCAATTGATACCATGGTCCCGTGAGCACTGTCGCGCCGCCGCAGCCGCCCCCGCGCTTTGAGCGCCGCCTCTTCGACCTGATTGAAGCAGTCTCCCGCGCCGAGCGCGAGGGCCGCACCACGGGCACCTTTTCCCGCGCCTTGGCCGAACGCATCATGGCCGAATTCGGCTCTCGCCTCAAGATCATTGCCGCCGCCGATCTCCGTCCCAGCGGCGGACGTTATCTGCCCGAGTTCACCGTGGGCGGCGATGGCGCCGGCGATGGCGGCGAGTGGTGGGCCGCCGCCGACAGCGCCCTGACCGCCCGCGCCTTGCAGCGCCGCCTGGCCGGCCAGTTGTGGTGGATCCGCCGCGGCGTACGCCATGACGGCAGCGGCGGCCTCCAGTGGTTCGACCTCATCCTCATTCCCATCGGCCGCGACCTGAGCCACGTCCTGGGCTTGGTGACCGCCTCCTTGGCGGGCGAGGAGGGCCGGGAACGGGAGAGCGAGTTCGAGGTCATGGGCCGCCTCATTCGTCTGTTCGTGGACCGCCACCACCAGCGCGCCCGCCTCCAGGAGATCTTCACCTTGGCCCGCCAGCAGCAGCTCAGCCTGCTGCCGCCGGCCCCGCCGGCCTTTCCCGGCTATCGCATCGCTGCTCTCAGCATCCCCGCCGAGGAGGTCGGCGGCGATTACTACCAGACCTTCGTCCTCCGGTACTCCCTATTCGGCTTCGCCATCGCCGACGCCAAGGGCAAGGGCTTCGAGGCCGCCATGCAAGTGACCGGTTTGCACGCCGCCTTGCGCGTCGTCAACGAAAGCCCCTTCAAGCTCGGCCACAAAATGGGCCTGGTCAACCGCGCCATGGCCCAGCAGACGGAGTTCCGCAACCTCATTTCCATCTTCTTCGGCGAAATTGATTCCCAGGGCCGCCTGATCTACGTCAACGGCTCCCATCCCCCGCCCCTGCTGGTCCGCGCGCAGGGCATTGAGGAGCTCACCGCCGGCGGCCGCTTCCTGGGCCTGGACCCCGCCGCCGAGTATCGCTTCGGCATCGCCGAGCTGCACTCCGGCGACGTCCTCGCCGCCTACACGGACGGCTGGACCGAGCTGTTCAATGATCGCGGGGAAGAGTTCGGCGCTCACCGCCTGCGCGACCTGCTGCGCCCCATGCATGGCGCCGATCCAGAGGCCGTGGTGGCCGCCATTCAAGCCGCCGCCGACGCCTTTCGTGGTGACGCCCCATTCACCGACGACCGCACGCTCTTCGTCCTGCGCAAGGATTAGCTTCCCGCCGCCCGGCCGGAGCCGAGGCTAGAGCGGATAGACGATTAGCAGAATGCTCGCCAGGGTCAGCACGATCTCCAGCGCTCCGATCCACCGGTTCCCGCCGTCCAGCTTCCGCAAAAACCGGCTGATCGGCTGGCGAAAGGCTTTGCCCAGCAGCACCCAGCCCAACACCCAAATCACGCTGGACAGGATGGACACGTAGAAGAAGTGCCCCAGCCGCGTGCCCTCAAAGCCGTAGAGCACGAACGCCGCGCTGCGCAGCGGCGGCACGAACTTGGCCAACATCACGTCCGCGCCGCTCAGATGGAAATGCGCCCGCGGCAAGTGGATGAACCGCGCCGCCACGTCCCGCGCCACTCGGCTCAGTGAGAACAGCGTCAGGTCGTTAATGAGCATCGCCCCGATGGCGACGACGCTGACCTCGATCCAGCTCCATACCTGGCTCGCCGTGCGCTCGAACACCCGCGCCGCGGTGGCCGCGATCAGCGCCTCGCCAGGAATGGCGATCCACGCCTCCACCAACAATCCACAAAGCAAGGCTAAGAGTGCGTTTTTGCGAAATAAGCGGGTAATCACGCCAGCCAACCTGCCTAACTGCTTCGTCCCGGCGCCGCTCTACACCGCGTCGAAGTCCCCTTTTCTCTTACTGTACTGCCAAGTGGTCCGGAGAGGATCGGAAAAGATGCGAGCTAAGCTGGAAAAACCACCTAGGCCCGCGTGGAAGCAAATTCCAGTAGTGGCGCCTAGCGCCCGGCAGGCGCATTCTCGCGCACTGGGCCGGCTGTGTTTCCGGCTGCGGCGGCCGCGCCATCGGTCAGTTCCGCGCGAACAGCGTCTCTGCCGCCGGCCACTCTTCGCCCCGCCATTGGGCCAAGACCTCGAACCCCGCCGCCGCGCCCAGATGGCGCGTTTCCTGCGCCGTGTATTTGTAGGAGGATTCGGTCCAAACGGTTTCCCCATCCACCAGGTGGCAGGCAAACCCGGCCTCCGGAATCGCGATCGCCTGTTCGCCCACTGCCCGCAGGTGCATCTCGATCCGCCGTTCCGCGGCGTTCCATCGCGCCTCATGGGCGAAGCCCGCCGGATCCAGTCGCGCTCCCAGCTCCCGCCGCAGCCGCGCCAGCAAATTACGGTTGAAGGCCGCCGTCACTCCCGCCGCGTCGTCGTAGGCGGGCAGCAGCCGCGCCGGGTTCTGTTCCAAATCCGTGCCCAGCAGCAGTGCATCGCCCGGCGCCAACCGCGCGTGGATGCCGCGCAGCAGCCCCGCCGCCGCTTCGCGGGACAGATTTCCGATCGTTCCGCCTAGGAAAAACACCGTCAGCCGTTGCCCCGGCCGGCGCTCCGCCGCCGCCTGCTCCAGGCCGGGCAGAAACTCCGCCACCACGCCGCGCCAGGCGGCCATGCCTGGCGTCTCCGCCAGCGCCCGCCGGCAGATGCGCACCGCCTCCGGCGAAATGTCCACAGCCGTATAGGCGAAGCCTCCGGGAATTGCCGCCAGCACCGGCCGCGTTTTCCGCGCGCTTCCCGCTCCCAGCTCCACCACCGCCGACGGCCGCGGCAGCGCCGCTCCGATTTCGGCGGCATGCCGCCGCAAAAGCTTCCGGTCGGCGCGGGCCAGGCCGTACTCCGGCAAAAGCGTGATGGCCTCGAACAACGCCGATCCGACGCTGTCGTAGAGCAACCGGCAGGGTAGCGCTCGCGGCCGGGCGCCCAGCCCCGCGGCCACTTCCAACGCCAGTGCGGTTCCCTCCGCGCTCGCCGCTTCAATCATGCGCTGCCGTTCTCCCGCCCATCCCGCTTCTTCGGCGCCGCTCCGCGGCGCCCCGCCTGCCCGCTCCGGCCGTCAGGGCTAACCCCGCGCCAGCCGTACCGTGGCATGGACATACGGATATTCCGGCCGAAACCAGTTACGAAACGACCGCCGCAGCAGGCGTGCCGCGGTTCGCGGCCCCGCCCCCTTCCGCACGAAATGGCGCCCATCAAAAAAATTGCGCGAATAGCCGGGATAGAAACCGTCGGGTTCAAACCCCGGAAATGGCGCGAACACCGTCTTCGTCCACTCCCAGCCGTTGCCCACCATCTGCCGCGCTCCGCGGGCGCTGTCGCCATCCGGATACGCCGTCACCGGCGCCGGATCCCAACGCTGAAAATCAAAGTTCCCGTGCCGCGGCTGGGGCGGCTCCTCGCCCCACGGAAATTCGCGCTCCGCCTCGCCCGCGGCGACTGGTCCGTAGGCCGCCCGCTGCCACTCGGCTTCGCTCGGCAGCCGCGCCCCGCGCCATGCCGCATCGGCGCTCGCCTGCGCCTGCGTCAGGTATACCGGCGCCTCCAGCGGCAATGGAACCTGCCCGCGCATCGCCAGCAGGCGCCAGCCGTTCGGCCCGTTGCCGCGCCAAAACGGCGGCGCCGGCCCTCCCGCCCGAACGAACTCCAGATACTGCCCGTTCGTGACCTTGTACCGGCCGATCTCCAACGCCGGCGTCCGCGCCACATGCGCCTCGTATTCGTTGTCCCAGCCGTATCCCGCGTCGCTCCGCCGCCGCCCCAGGCAGGCGTCGCCCGCCGGTATGGCAATCCATTCCATCTCCCGCTTCGTCCCCGCCGCCGCTGGATCCGCCGGAATCCGTTTGTCTTGGGGCGCCGTTTGGTGCAGCAAATACGCCAGCGTTTCCATGTGCATCAGCCGGTGCTCGATGGCCGCAGCCAAAGCCGCCGCCGGCAGGCGCTCCAGCTCCGCGCTCAGCCGCTTCCGGACTTCCCGGTTGTAGGCCTCGATTTGGCTCCGTGCCGGCCAATCCGCCGGCTGGTCGGCAGGCAGCTGCCCGGGCGGCGGGTCAATGCCAAAGGAAAACCGCTGGTCGAAGCCGGGATGGAACCGCTGCCGGCCCAGCGTGTACGCCGCCAGCAGGTTCCAATCGAACGCCTCCAAATGCCCCAGGTAGAAAATCAGCCGATGCCGTTCGGGAATCGGCCGCGAGGTCAGTGCGTCGGGCGCCACCAACTGGAACAGCGAATCGGACCGGCGGCAGGCTTCCCAGTATTCCCCCGCCAGTCCCGCTGCCGCCCCGGACGCGGCGGGGCGGCATGTGGGAGCGTTCCGCATCGTGCTGAAAAATCTTTCCGCTCGGGCCCTGCCCGGCTGATTCTCGCGTTACCGCGCGGGTGAAAACTCACCGCTGAGCTTAATGGTCGCCGCCGCCCGCCGACACCGGAAACTGCGCCGCTTCCGCCATTTCATCCTGCGGCAGCCCGCTGGCTGCCTCCACCCACACCCGCGGCTGCTTGCCCACGTCGCGGAACCAGATGCGATCGTACAGATGCCGGTCCGTTGTCGAACCCAGCGCCAGATTATAGAGAAGTGGCTGTCCGGCGGCGTGATGCAAGTCGCGCTGGAAATCGTGCAGTGCCCGCAAATCCTCCATCCGCGCGGGTATTTCCTCGTCCGCCGTCTTGAGAAACTTCTGAAACCCGCGATCCACCAGGCGCGCCAATTCGCCGTGCACGATGCGGCCCGGCGGCGCAAACATCGTCAGTTCGCCGTGTTCATCCTCGGCCAGCCCCGCCGCGCAGTCGTATTTCCGCACGAAATACCGTCCCTCGCCGGCCGGCACGACCTCGAATGCCATCGCCGCCAACATCCCGCGCAATGCGGCCATTCCGCCGGCTGCTGGCTCCCGCCGTTTCCCCATGCCTACAATGGTAACGGAAATGAATGTACTCGCGTCGGAACTCGGGCAAACGGTCCTGGACCGGATCGGCAACACGCCCCTGCTGCGTTTGGCCCGCATCGCCGCCGAAGTTCCCGGCGTGGAACTTCTGGCGAAAGCCGAATGGTTCAACCCCGGCGGCAGCGTCAAGGACCGCGCCGCTTGGAATATGGTCCGGCAAGCCGAGCGCCGCGGAGAACTGCGCCCCGGCCTGACGCTGCTCGACGCCACCAGCGGCAATACCGGCATCGCGCTAGCCATGATCGCCGCCGCCCGCGGCTATCCGGTCCGCCTCTGTCTGCCCGCCAACGCCAGCCCGGAGCGCCGCCGCATTTTGGCCGCTTATGGCGCCGATGTGGTGATCACCGATGCGGCGGAAGGCACCGACGGCGCCATTCGCCGCGCCCGCGTCATCCATGCCGCCGAGCCCGGCCGCTACTTTTACATTGATCAGTATTCCAACCCCGACAACTGGCGGGCGCATTACTCCGGAACTGCCGAGGAAATCTGGTCCCAAACCACGGGCGCCGTTAGCCATTTCGTCGCCGGTCTGGGCACCACCGGAACGTTCGTGGGCGTCACCCGCCGCCTCAAGGAACTCAATCCCGCCGTTCGTTGCATCTCGCTTCAGCCCGACAGCCCGTTCCATGGTCTGGAAGGTTGGAAGCACCTAGCGTCCGCGATGGTGCCCGCGATCTACGATTCGTCCTTGGCCGACGACAATCTAGGCATTGCCACCGAGTCCGCCTATGCCATGGTTCGGCGCCTGGCCCGCGAGGAGGGCCTTTTGGTCGGGGTCAGCGCCGGCGCCGCGGTCGTCGGCGCGCTCCAGGTGGCCCGCACCGCCCCCTCCGGTTCCGCCATTGTGACCGTGTTGCCCGACAATGCCGACAAATATCTCAGTGAGCGCTTCTGGGAAGAGCCGTAGGGGCCGCGAGCGGCAACCCCCGCCATGCCGTTCGCCGGAACCGCCTCCGGCATCGCAAGCAAAGGAATGGAATGAATCAACGAAATGGAAAATCGCAGCCGATTGACGAGGCGATGTGCCAAGGGTCTTCATCTCCGCCCGCCGAGGAGCGGCCCAGCCGCCTCGGCGGTTGGCGCAACCTTTTCGGCCCGTTGGGCCGCTATCGCCCCGGTTGGCTGCGCCGGGATTTAGCCGCCGGCTTCCGCAACTGCGATCCCCTCACGGTTCCGCAATGGGCGCACCTGCCGGAAGTTTCCAGTTCGGAGGAGCGCCTGCTCGCCGCTCTCCCCCTTCGGGGCAAGGTCGTCTACGACATCGGCGCCCATGCCGGCGCCTACAGCCTGTTTTTCTCCCGTCGTGTTGGTCCGGCCGGCGCCGTCGTCGCCTTCGAGCCTTCGCCCAAGACCTTCGCCCTGCTGCGCCGCAATATCGAGATCAACGGCGTTTCCAACGTTCGCGCTTTGGAATGCGCCCTAGGCCGCGAATCCACCCGGCGCGCCTTGTATGTGTTGCCCGGCATGCCCAGCACCGCCTCGCTTGCCCCGGAGGCGCGCACGCCGTTCCGCCTGCGCTCCGCCGTGGTCGCCATCGAGCCGCTCGACGTCTTGGCGCCGCGCCTGGACCTGCCCAGTCCCGACTTCATCAAAATTGACGTCGAGGGCATGGAGGCCGAGGTCCTGGCCGGCGCCACCGACACGCTGCGCCGCTGGCGCCCGGACGTGTTGGTCGAGATCCATGGCGCCACCCCGCATGCGCGCAAAGCCCAGGCCGAGCGCGTCACCATCCTGCTTGCCCGCCTTGGCTACGGCCTAACCCACGTCGAGAGCCGCCGCGCGGTCACGCCTGGCCGTGCCGCGGTCGCAGCCGTTGGCCACGTTTTCGCTCGCGTCAGCCGGCGCCCCATCCCCCAAATCGCCTAATCCCAGGGCGGCGGCGGCCTGAGCGGCGCGCCCGCCCCACGGCCCGCGGCGCCGCTCCAGCAGCGAATGCGGCGTGGCCCATGCGGCTGCGCTGGGGGCGTGGAGCTGGCCTCAGCCTGTGGGCAGCGGGCTTCAGCCCGCAGGCGCCCCGAAGGCTCCCGCCCCCCCGGCGCCGCGCGGAGCGGCGGGAACGCGCCTAATCCAGTTCGTAGCGCTTGCGTTTTTCCAGCAGCGTTTTGCGGCTAATCCCCAGCACGCGCGCCGTCTCCGATTTGCGCCCGCGGTGCCGTTCCAGCATGGCCGCGATATATTCCTTCTCCATCTGCTCCAGGGTCTTTTCCGCTTCCCCTTCCGGCCGCGCGACCTGGGGCGGCAGGTCCGCCTCCCCAATCTCGTCGCCGTCCGCTTGGATCATGGCCCTCTCCAGCAGGTTGCGCAGTTCCCGCACATTGCCGGGGAAGTCATACTCCACCAGCCGCCGGCGCGCCGCGGCCGCCAGCCGCAGCGTCCGCCGGCGGTGCACCTCCGCATGCAGTTGCAGGAACCGCTCCGCCAGCGGCTCGATATCCGCCCGCCGTTCCCGCAGGGGTGGAATGCGCAGGGGCAGGACATTCAGCCGGTAAAACAAATCCTCCCGGAAGGTGTGCGCCGCCACCGCGCGTTCCAGATCGGCATTGGACAGCGCCACCAGCCGCGCCTCGATGGTGACCGAGGTGTTCCCGCCCAGTCGCTCGAACTTCCGTTCCTCGAGCACGCGGAGCAATTTCGCTTGCAGGGGCAATCCCAGCGCCGCCACCTCGTCCAAGATCAAACTTCCTCGTCCCGCCAGCTCCAGCCGCCCCGGTTTGGTGCGGTCGGCGCCGGTGAAGGCGCCGCGCTCATAGCCGAAGAGCTCGCTTTCCAGCAACTCCGGCGGCAGCGCCGCGCAGTCGATCTTCACGCACGGCTCGGCCGCGTTCGGCCCCAGCGAGTGCAGCAACTGCGCCAGCAAATCCTTGCCGGTGCCGCTCTCGCCGCGGATCAGCACCGTCGTCGGCGTCTGCGCCACGCGGCGCACCAGCGCGAATAGCTGCTGCGACTGCGGGTCCGTCGCCACCCACGCGGCGCTCGCGCTGTCCGCCGATAAGCTCATGCGCCCGCCTTCGCCCGTGCGGCCCCGCCACTGGCCGGGAGCTTGAGATGCGGCGCCTTTTGCCACAACCGCTCCAGGTCATAGAACCGCCGCCCGCCGGCCGAAAAGATGTGCACGACGAAATCCAAATAATCCAGCACCCGCCACTCGGCCTCGGCGCCGCCCTCGCGGTGCGCCAGCCGGGCTCCGCCGCCGCGCTTCACCGCCTCCTCGATGGCGTCGGTAATGGCCTCGACCTGCCGCGCGCTGCCGCCGTGGGCAATCAAGAAATAATCCGTGAACCCGGCGAGGCCGCGTACGTCCAGGGCCACGATGTCTTCCGCTTTCTTGCTCTCCGCCGCCCGCCACGCGCGGAACAACGCCTCCCGCACCTGGCGGGCGGCGGCGGCTCCGCCCGCGGCGGTGGCGCGG
>DAHVCP010000043.1 GCA_027314025.1 Acidobacteriota bacterium | reverse complement strand
ACCGCGTCCGGCTCCAGGTTCAGCGGGTAGGGGCCGTAGTTATGGTTGTACTCCATCGTTTGGTACTGCACGACGACCACGCCGCCCTGGTGCACGTAGGCCAGCAGCCGGGCGTTGTTCAGCGCCAGCTCGGGGCGGTTGGCGTAGGCGCGGATGCCGAGCATGATTTCGCTGTAGCGGTCCAGGTTGCCGCTGGCTAAATCCTGCGCGCTGAGGAGATGCACATGAATGCCCAGGTCGCGCAGCGCCTGCGGCACCGAATCCCCCGTGCCCATGACGTAGCCGACGCGCAACCCATCAGCCGTCTTCACGTCCACGCCGGTCGTGCGATACAGCGCCGGACGGTAATAGTTGTAGGGGCGGACGCCGGGGTAGCCGGTGGTCACGAAGCCCTGGCGGTATTCCCGGCCGCCGTAGCTGGCCACGGCGTGCAGCACATAGGGCCGCTGGGACAAGCCGCTCGGGGTTACGGAGAATTGCACCGTCTGCTCGTCACCGGCGTGGCCGATGGCGAAGGGCGCCGCCGCGGGCGCGGCGCGCCAGCCGGCCGGAAGATCCAGGCGAAGCGTTCCCCGCGCCGGGCCCTGCACTTCACTGCGGACGGCGACGGCCAGTTGGAAATGCTTCCGCCCGAGGGGAACGATGCCGGCGTGGGGATGGATCATCACCGAGATGGCCGGCGTCACCGCCAACGGATGCAGCACCGTCCCCCGGCCATCCTGGCGCTGGACCACCTGCACCACCTCGGCCATGCGCGCGGTGACACCGTCGTAGCGGGCTTCCACCCACGCCGCCAGCGGATAGGGGGCGAAAGGCAGGTCGCGGTATTGCGGCTGGCGCAGGTCGTAATACGCCTGCTCGGTATTGGGACGGTAGAAATACGGCTCGGTCGGCGCCGCGTCGCGCGGCACGCCGACGGAGAACGCCTGATCGGCGGCGCGGCCCGCCGCCAGCGCGGTCACCGGCGACCCGTCCGCCGCCAGCGCCCAATGCTCGCCCCGCGGTCCCGCCAGCCAAACGTGGATGCCGCCCAGCGCCTGCGTGCCCTGATCGGCGACATGCACGGCGACGTGGAAATGCTGGCCCGGAATGGCGAACGGAAACGTCGGGCTCACGTTGATGAAGCCGAAAAAGCCCCGCCGCAACCGCGCCGGCGCCACCCGCGCCTGCATGGTGACGCCCAGCGCCATTAGCAGCGCGTCGTTGAACTGGGCGCGCTTGATGCGCAGCTCATACAGGACGTTGTACTTGGCCAGGGACGCCAGGCCGCTGGCGCGCGTCTGCGCGATCAGCGCCTTGGTTTGGCGCAGGCCGTCGGCCAGCAGCGGCGCGATCGCCTCCGGCCGGCCGGGCCGGTATTGCCGCATGGCGGTGGCCACCAAATGGCTGATGCCGACCAGCGCCGGGCGCAGAAACGGCGCCTGCCCGCGCGCGGCCAAATCGGCGATGCCCGGCAGCGTGACGTTGATGCCCTGGAAAAAGCTGCTCTCATGCGCCGGCACGGGCACGCGCGAGGCATAGCGGTGATAGCGGGAGCTGACGGGCCCCGGCAATACGATGAAGCCGCCGCCGTTCTGCGTCTTTTGCAGGCCCCAGCCGGTGCGGGCTAGCTGGACGTAGGACTCGCCCAGCCAGGGATCGTACTGGCCTTCGGGGATGGACAGCGTGGCCGCGGGCTTGCCCTGAATCCAGCGGCCGGTGATGTAGTTGCGAAAACGCGCCGGCCGCCAATGGCGGGTGGCGTAATCAAACATGCGGCCATGGACGATGCGGGCAAAGGGGACCCGCGCGTACATTTTCAGTGGCGTCCAGGGCTTCAGCCCGGCGCGGATCTGATTGGGGAACATCTTGGGATTGCCGGCGTCCTTGAAGGCCAGCTGCGCCATTTCCCCGGAAACTTGATGGTTGCCATGGCCGTCGCTGGCGGCGCCGACAAACGGCGAGGTGATGACCAGCGGCCGGTCCATGCGCACCACGCGCACCACGTCGCTGAGCACGCGTTGGAAGCCCCATTGCTTCAGCGAGCCGGCCTTGTGCTTGGAGAAGCCGAAGTCAATGACGCGGCTGAAATATTGCTGCACGCCGTAGTAGCGGTCCGCCGCCAGCAGCTCCTCGGTGCGCACCAGGCCCAGGCGGTCCAGGAAATCATTGGACATGGCGTTCTGGCCGCCTTCGCCGCGGTTCAGCGTCAGCAGCGCCACGCGCGCGCCCAGCTTGCGGCTTTCATAGGCCAGCATGCCGCCGTCTTCGTCATCGGGGTGGGCGTCAATGTGGATCAGGCTGGCGCGGGTGTCCAGCTTCAGCAGCATCTGCCACAATCCCGCCGCGCCGGTTTGGAAGGGCAGCGGCTGGGCGTTGGCGGTGGGGGCGATGCGCACCCGCTTGGGGGAAGGCGTGGCGGCTGCGGCCAGCAGCGCGGCGAGAACGATGAAGCCGGCGGCGGCCAGCACCAGCGGCGCAAAGGAGCGCCGCGGGCGGCGCGAGGCAGGGAACTGCCACGAGCGGAATTGGGGCATAAGGCTGTATTGTCCTCTGCCGAGGCGGGGCGCGGCAACTCGGCGCGTTGCAAGCGGGAGCATTGGCGCGGCGTGGGACGATGGGGTCGCAGGTCCAGACGTTGAGGGAGTTGGCCGACTATTTTTGTCCGCTGGGGAGGCAGGCTGGCGGCGGTCGGGGCTAGTCGGCAGCCCATGGCCGTTTCCGGTCCGCAGCGCCTCCACCAGCGCCGCGCGCACGAGGTCATCAAGTGCCCCACGGCGCCGTCGGGCGGCGCCACCCCAGAAATCGGCTGCACCTACACCTGGTACTACAATCAGGGCGTGGTCAACCTCACGGTGAATGGGGTCACCGCCAGCGCCGGCTACGGCCAGGGCTCGACCGCCTGCAGCGTGGCCAGCGCGCTGGCAAGCGCGGTCAACAACGACGGGTCCATGCCCGTCAGCGCCTCGCTGAGCAGCGCCACGCTCACGCTGACCAGCAAGGGCATCGGCGCCGGCGTCAATTATCCGCTGGGGACCTCCTGCACCTATAGCGTCAGCTACTGGAGCGCGTGCTCGTTCTCCGGCTCGCTCTCCGGCTCGGCCATGACCGGCGGGTCGGATGTGACGGACTATGATTACGGCACGGTTTCGGCCGTCATCAACGGCCAAGCGGTCTCGGCCAGCTACGGCCAGAACGACAGCGACTCGACCGTGGCCGCGAATCTCGCCACCGCCATCAACAACAACTCCAGCTACGCGACGGCCAGCGCCAGCGGCAGTTCGCTGGCGATCACGGCGCGCGGCGCCGGGGCGGACACGAATTACTCGCTTTCGGCTTCCTCCGCGACCGGGGACTCCGGGCAGTTCTCCTCGCCCAGCTTTTCCGCCTCGGCCTCGGGTTCCTCGCTCACCGGCGGCCAGAACGGGGAGGGCTCGGGCGCCTACAGCGTGACCGGCATTACCTACGCGCCCGACGGCGACGTGACCGGCGCCACCGACAGCGTGAACGGCCAATGGCAGTACGTTTACGACCCGCTGAACCGGCTGACTGAGGCTTGCGAGGCCAACTGCGCGTCGCCCACGAACGCCGCCGGCTATGTCTACGACCGCTTCGGCAACCGCTGGCAGGAGAACGCGCTCGCCGGGACCATCAGGAGTTCGGCGCAGCTGACGTTCGACGCCAACAACCGCATCGCCGGCGCCAGCTACGACGCCTCCGGCGACCTGCTGGCCGACGCCGCCGGGCACAGCTACACCTACAACGCCCAGCACCGGATCGCCGCGGCGGACAATGGCAACATCCAGTACATCTACAACGCCTTCGGCCAGCGGGTGGAAAAGAGCGTCGGCGGCGTGGCGAAATACTACCTCTATGATCCCGCCGGCAGAGCCGTGACGGTGCTCGACCAGAACGGCAACTGGCTGCGCGGCGAAATCTTCGCCGGCGGCCGGCACTTCGCCACCTACGACAACAACACCACGTATTTTGATTATTCGGACTGGCTGGGCACGCTGCGCATGACCGCGACCCTCGCCGGCTACGAGCAGTCGGCCTGCACCAGCGGGCCCTTCGGCGAAGGCCTCAATTGCGGCAGCGCCCCGACCCCGCTGCAATTTACCGGGCAGCACCATGACAACGAGACCGGGCTGGACCATTTTGCGGCGCGGTACTACACCCCAACCTGGGATGTCTGGACGACGCCAGACTGGTCGTCCTCACCCTCGGCGGTGCCGTACGCCACCTTCTCCGATCCACAGAGCCTGGACCTGTACGCCTACACGCTCGGCAACCC
>DAHVCP010000037.1 GCA_027314025.1 Acidobacteriota bacterium | reverse complement strand
TGCGCCGCGCGTCCCGCTTGGCGCGCGGGCGGAACCTGGCGCCCCGTTCGGCCCCCACCCCCCGCCCGCGCTTCCCTGGGGCCGCGCCGCTGGCCCGCACGCGGTTTTCCATTAGCGTCGGCGAGGACGCCGGCGCCCCAGCCCGCCCGGCGGCGGATGGCAACATTTGCGCGCCGACTTTGCCCCAGTGGCCCCAGTGCAAACGGCGCGACCCCGCGAGATGTGCGCGCGGCCAGAAGGGAGCGCGGCGGGGCCGAGGCGGACACGCCAATTGCGCGCTGGCTATTTGGATGCGCCGGCGGAGTAACGGCCCAGCGTCCCCAATAGGGGATAGGCCGAGGCGGGTGCGGGGAGCTCACCAGCGAGAATGTGCCCCCAGCTGCGGTCTCCATACATGGCGCGGTTGCTAGACTTGTCGGGCCGCAGGGTATAGCCGCCTAAGCGCGCGCCGGCAAAAACGCCGCGGCGACGCCGGTAGGTGAGGATCTTCGCGCGCCTCCAGGCGGCGGAGGCGGCGCTGGCGTTGGGCCCAATTGGACCCGCGGCGGCGCCAAGGGCGCCGAGGGTGAGCCCGAAGGCCAGCGAAGACGTCAACGCGGCGCGCCGGCGGAAGATGACGATGAGGTCGCCGGACTGCGTGGCAAGGTGAAACCCCCAACTGCCGCCGCTGAGCCGAACGAATAGGGGCGCTCCCCAGTCCGGCCCACGCCGACAGGTGGCCACTCCTTTGCCGAAGGCGCCGCCAAACCCCAGAGCGAAGGCGCGCTCGCCGGGAACGACGGCCACGCACCGCGCGGCTTTCAGAATGGGCCCAGGGATACCGCGTCGGGACGTTTGCACCACGGCGCTGAAGACACGATTGGCACGCCGCAGGCGGGTGACGTCCCGACGGCCATGCGAGGAGAAGGCCGGGACGGAGATGGTGAGCGCGAGGATCGCAACCGAAAAGCGATTGGCCATTGGGCAAACCCCTGGAATCGAAGGCTGTCTGTGAAGCTACGCCCAGCACGCGCGGCCGGCTGTCCGTTATTGCACGGCGAGGGATAGCGGCGAGATCGCGGAGCGGGAGGGGGTGAGCAGCGGCGCCGCCCCACGGGGGCCGGGCATAGTGCGATAGTGGTCAGCATTGCCGAGCGGGGGCCCCAGCGCGGCTGCGGGCTAATGCCCGCCGCACACGAGCTGAAGCCCGTTCCACGCTGCCCGCGCAGCCGCATTCGAGCCCTCGCCCGACGTCGCTCGGGCCGCGCCGCCGCGCTGGTCGGGGCCGTCCGGCGGAATGTCGCGGCCTTTTCGCGCCGGCTTTGGCCCAAGTGCAAACGACGCGAGCCCGGCGAAATGCGCTGGCATTTGGCTGGGAATGTTTGGCCGGGGCGCTGCTCCTGGCCGTGGGCTGACGGCGATCAAGCAACCCAGGCTGCCGCTGGGCATGGTCCTTATACTGGAGCCAAGCAAGCCACATATGCCGCCACGCGCCGGGATCACCACCGAACGTGCCGAGGCGCAGCCAGCCCAGGCCGGCGCCACGCCGGATCCCGGCCCCGAAGCCGGCGGCTACCGGCCGCAGAGGGCGGAGCTCGCGCGCATCGGCCTGGTTGCAGGCGGCATCGCCGTCACCGGGCTGGGCTTCGGGCTTCCGCCCCTGGGGCGGGAAGCGGTGGGGCTGGCGGCGGTGGTCATCGCCGGCTTCCCCATCTACCGCACCGCCCTGACCGACGTGTGGCGGCGGCGGATGACCATGGAGTTGTCCATGGCCATCGCCGTGGTGGCGGCGGCGGCGATCCGCGCGTTCCTGACCGCGCTGGTGATTTTGCTGGCGGTGCTGGTGGCGGAAATTTTGGAGGAACTGACGGTCAGCCGAGGGCGGCGGGCGATTGGAGATTTGCTGGCCATGCTGCCGCGGCAAGCCGAGGTGCGGCGGGACGGCGAGCTGAAGACGGTGGACGTGGCGGAGCTGCGGCCTGGCGACATTGTGGTGGTGCGGCCGGGGGGACGGATACCGGCCGACGGAGTGGTGACGGCAGGGCAATCCTTCGCCGACCAGGCGGCGATCACGGGCGAGTCGCTGCCGGCGGAAAAACTGCCCGGCGCCGCCGTCTACGCCGGCAGCATCAACCAAACCGGCTGGCTGGAGGTGGCGATCGGCAAGCTGGGCCGGGACACCGCCTTTGGGCAGATCGTGGCGGCGGTGGAGCAGGCGGAGAGCGTGCGGGCGCCGGTGCAAAAGACCGCCGATCAGTTCGCGGGTTATGTGGTCGCGTTCGCCCTGGGCGGGGCGCTGCTGACGCTGCTGCTGACGCACAGCGCGCGGGACACCATTTCTGTGGTTATCGTCGCCGGCGCCTGCGGCATCGCGGCCGGCACGCCGCTGGCGATCTTGGGCGCCATTGGGCAGGCGGCGCGGCAAGGCGTGATGGTCAAGGGCGGCTTATATATGGAAGCGCTGAGCCGGGTGCGGACCATCATCCTGGACAAGACCGGAACGCTGACGCTGGGCCAGCCGGAGGTAGTGGGATTGCAGGCGGCGGAGGGGACGGCGCCCGAGGAGCTGCTGCACGTGGCGGCGAGCGCGGAACGGTTTTCCGAGCATCCCCTGGGCGCGGCGATTCGCCGCCGGGCGCGAGAATTAGGGGTGAAGGCCAGCGATCCGGAGGACTTCTCCTACACGCCGGGGAAAGGGATCATTTGCCGGATCGAAGGCGCCGAGGTGCTGGCGGGCAACCGCGCCTTGATGCAGACGCAGGGCGTGACCGACTGGCCGTGGGCGGAACACGACGACGCCGGCACGGCGATCGTGGTGGCGCGGGGCGGGCACTTGCTGGGGCGGATTCTGCTGGCCGACCAGCCGCGGCCGGAAGCGGCGGCGGCGGTGGGCGAGCTGCGCGCCTTGGGCGTCCGGACCGTTTTGCTGACGGGCGACGCCGAGCCCATCGCCCGCGCCGCGGCCGCGGAGTTGCGGGTGGATGAGGCGGCGGCGGAACTGCTGCCCGCGGACAAGCTGCAACGCGTGCGGGCGCTGCGCGCGGCGGGGCAGGTGGTGGCCATGGTCGGCGACGGCGTCAATGATGCGCCGGCGCTGCTGGCGGCCAACGTCGGAATCGCGATGGGCTCCGGCACCGAGGTCGCGCGGGAGAGCGCGCATGTCCTGCTGATCGGCAACGACCTGCGCAAGGTGGCGGAGGCGATCCGCATCGCACGGCGCTGCCGGCGGATCATCGTCGCCAATTTCGCCGGCACGCTGGGCGTGGACGGCGTGGGCATCGCTCTCGCCGCGCTGGGATTTCTGAACCCCATGCTGGCGGCGCTGATCCATGTCGGCTCCGAGCTGGTGTTCATTTCCAACTCGGCCCGGCTGCTGGCGCCGGCGGGCCCCGCGGCGGAATCGCGGCCGGCGCGGGAGGCGACCGCGGCCTAACCGAGCGCGCAGCCCCCCGGGCAACGTTCCGAGCCCCCAGCCGGTTTGGGTTCGGCGCCGCCGCGGCACTCACCCGGGCGTCCTATGGCACGTTCACCGTCACTTGGTTGGAGTAGTCGCTCTCCACGCCGCTGGAGTCCACCGCGGTGACCACATAGTAATAGGTGTCCCCCGCAACCACGGACGGATCGGTGTAGGCCGTGGCGCCGAGCAGAGCGCTGTTGAGCTTGGCGTACGGCCCGCCGGAGACGCTGCCGCGGTAGACATTGTAGCCGGTCACCGTCGAGGTGCTCGCGGCCCAGTTCAACGCCACGTCGAGTTGGACGCCCGTGCCGGAGACGGGGATGGACAGCGGCGAACCGGTGGCGTTGCTGGCGATCGTCACCGTGCCGCTGGCGCTACCCGTAGCCGTCGGCGCGAAGGTCACGGTCAGCGTGGCGCTGGCGCCGGCGGCGATGGTTTGATTCGCCGTGATGCCGCTCGTGGTGTATCCGGCGCCCGACGTTCCCACGCTGGAGATGGTGATCGCGGTGTTCCCGGTGTTGGCGACGCTGACGGTCAGCGCGCTTTGGGCGCCGACGTTGATGCTCCCGAAGCTAAGGCTGCTCGGCGTCGCGGTTAAGGTGTAAGTGGACGTGACGCCCGTGCCGGTGAGCGTGATCGTGGCGGGCGAGTTGGGAGCGTTGCTGGTGATGGTCACCGCGCCGCTGGCGCTGCCCGCGGCCGTCGGCGCGAAGGTCACCGTCAGGCTGGCGCTGGCGCCGGCGGCGATGGTCGCCGGCAGCGAAAGTCCGCTGACGCTGTAGCCCGTTCCGGTCGCCGTGACCGCCGAAACCGTCAGCGCCGCCGACCCCGAGTTGGTGAGCAGGATCGGCTGCTGGCCGTTACTGCCCACGTTGACGTTTCCGAAGGCGAGGCTCGTTGGGCTGACGCTGAGGCCCGGCGTGACGCCCGTGCCGGTGAGCGCGACCGTCGCCGGCGAGTTGGGAGCGTTGCTGGTGATGGTCACCGATCCGCTGACGCTGCCCGCCGCCGTCGGCGCGAAGGTCACCGTCAGGCTGGCGCTGGCGCCGGCGGCAATGTTCGCCGGCAGCGACAGCCCGCTGACGGTATAGCCCGTTCCGGTCGCCGTGACCGCCGAAACCGTCAGCGCCGCCGACCCCGAGTTGGTGAGCGTCAACGCCTGCTGCCCGCTGCTGCCGACGTTCACGTTGCCGAAGGCGAGGCTCGTTGGGCTGACGCTGAGGCCCGGCTGGACGCCGGTGCCGGTGAGCGCGACGGTCGCCGGCGAGTTGGCGGCGTTGCTGGTGATGGTCACCGATCCGCTGGCGCTTCCCGCCGCCGTCGGCGCAAAGGCCACCGTCAGCCTGGCGCTGGCGCCGGCGGCGATCGTCGTGGGCAGCGACAGTCCGCTGACGCTGTAGCCCGTTCCGGTCGCCGTGACCGCCGAAACGGTCAGCGCCGCCGACCCCGAGTTGGTGAGCGTCAACGCCTGCTGCCCGCTGCCGCCAACATTCACGTTGCCGAAGGCCAGGCCCGTTGGGCTAACGCTCAACCCCGGCTCGACGCCGGTCGCTGAGAGCGCGACCGAGGCCGGGGAATTGGAGGCGCTGCTGGTGATCGTCAGCGTACCGCTCGCGCTTCCAGTTACCGTCGCCGCAAAGTTCACCGTCAGGCTGGCGCTGGCGCCGGCGGCAATGTTCGCCGGCAGCGACAGCCCGCTGACGCTGTAGCCCGTTCCGGTCGCCGTGACCGCCGAAACCGTCAGCGCCGCCGTCCCCGAGTTGGTCAGCGTCAGGGTCTGATTCCCGCTGCTGCCCACATTTACGTTTCCGAAGGCGAGGCTCGTTGGGCTGACGCTCAGCCCCGGCTCCACGCCCGTGCCGGTGAGCACGACGGTGGCCGGCGAGTTGGAGGCGCTACTCGCAATGGTCAACGAACCGCTGGCGCTGCCGGTGGCCGTCGGCGCGAAGGTTACGGTCATTGTGGCGCTGGCGCCGGCGGCAATGTTCGCCGGCATCTGCAACCCGCTCACGCTGAACCCGGCCCCCGTCGCGGCCACCTGGGAAACGTTCACTCCCGCCGTCCCTGAGTTGGTGATCGTAAGGGTCTTTTGCGAACTGCCGCCGACGTTCACGTTGCCAAAGGCGACCGCCGCCGGCGCCGTCAGCGTCTTGGTGGGCTTACCACCCTTGTATTTGGAGGAGCCCGTGGTCGCCGCCTGCAAGGGAAGTCCGCCGCAACCAGCCAGCCATGGCAGCGCCATGGCGACCGCGAGCGCGCACCCGTACACGGCCCAACGCATCCGCCGCGACGGCACATTCCACTCCGCGCCGCCTGCGACCCGCGCCCGCCCGGGATTCCTCTTCATTGCGATTGCGCTTTGTTTACCCACGGTCGTCCCCCCAACCAACGACGCTACGAGCCGCGAACCAATGTCCGAAACGGCCCGGCGATCCGATTGCGTTCAGGCCCACCGGCTGGCTTTGGTGATGGCAGTTCGCGCTAAGGTCGGCCCGCGCATTTGACCCGCGGGCAGTGCTGGAGCCAGTCGCGGCCTTAGCCCGCGCCGCCGTCCCCCAGCGCAGGAGTTGCTGGCAGAGTGATCTAAGACGAACACCCCACGTTTTCCGCGTCTTGATCCAGCCGCAGCCGGCGGGAGCCGATTCCGCTGGCCCACGACGACGATCCCCCCTTGTTCTCCGGTTGTATCACCTCTGTGACCGCCGGACGCCAGTTACTTGCTGAATCAGTCTTTTTCGACTGGCAACGCAGGCGTCCACCTTAGCGATTCAGCGTTCACCTTAGCGATTCCTAACGCACAGCGACTCATAACCCGCCCGCCGCCGGAGCGCCTCAGCCGCGAGCCGTCCGCGTGCGGATGAAGGGACACGATCGCCGCGCGTTTGCCGCTGGCTATTCGGGAGGACTATGGTTAAAGAGGAATCGTGCGCGGGCGCATGACGGACGATCGTTAACCGCCGGTGGTGGCGGTAAGCGGCATCACGGGACCGCGGGCGCCGGAAGGAGAAGTTGAACCTTGCAAGTGGAGAAACAGCAGAACCATGCGTTGCGCTGGCGCGATGGGGCGCTGATCGCGGGCATCTTCGCGGTGATGGTGGCGCTGGGATTCGGCGTGGCGTTCATGGGCCGCCGCGGCGTCGGCGACCGCGGCACGGTGGTGCGGATGGCGCCGAACTTCGTGCTGCGCGACCAATACGGACACCAGGTTTCCCTAGCGCAGTTTCGCGGCGAGGTGGTGGTGCTGGCGTTCTTGGATCCGGATTGCACGGACATCTGCCCGCTGACTTCGCAGATTCTGATGGACGCCATGCGGCGGCTAGGACCGGCGGCGTCGGAGGTGGAGATGCTGGGCGTGAACGTCAATCCCGAGGCGACACGAGCGCGGGACCTCGCCGCCTACACCCGCATCCACGGCATGAACGCGCTGGGCCGGCGCTGGCGCTTTCTGACCGGGACGCCGGCGCAGCTGAAGCCGATCTGGAAGGACTATGGGGTCTACGTCGCCACGCCTCATGGCGAGGTGGTGCATCAGGCGGCGGTGGAACTGGTGGATGAGAGCGGCTATCTGCGCAGCGCCTTTGAAACGCCAATGCGCTACGACAGCATCCCGCGGGAATCGGCGATGCTGGCGGCGCGGATCGCCAAGCTGCTGCCGGGCGATCCGGCCATGCATCTGCCGCCGGGACCAGCCTATCCGCCGGCTTGGGCGCCGGCGCGGCTGGAACAGGTGGCGCGGGCCGGGCCGCGGCCGGGGCGGGTGGAGCTGGGCGCGGGACACCCGCATCTGGTCTGCTTTTTCGCCGACTGGCAGAGGTCCGGGACCAATTTGCCGGCGCGGCTGGCGGTACTGGACGCCTATGGCGCGGCGGCGCGGCGGCATGGCTGGCCGCCGCCGGTGGCGATTGACGAGATGACCACCGAACCGTCCCGAATGGCCGCGCGGCGCGGGCTGGAGCGGTTGGGCCGGCGGCTGAGAACGCCCATCATCAGCGACAACACCGGGCGCATCGCCGACGGCTACGCGGTGGACGATCTGCCTTGGTACTCGCTGACGTCCCCGCAGGGGAAAATCTTGTGGCGGCACGACGGCTGGCTCAGCGCGAAGGCTTTGATCCGCCAGGCCGGGGCTGCGTGGGGAAAGCGGACGGCGCGATAACGCATTGCAGCGTTTTTCGCGGCTGTTTTTGAAGAGGCCCAGGGCGTCGCCTGGCCTCCGCCGCCGGCCATCGCAGCCCAGCCGCCGCCTCGCAATGCGGGACGTCAAGAATCGTGCGGCTGAGCCGCGTTCGCGGCGCCTACGGGTTGGCGGTCATGTGGGCGCGGCGGCCGGTGACAATGGCAAAGAACTTGATCCACTGCTTGCGAATGCCGGTGACTTCGCGGATGAGGCGGGCGCTGGGCTGGTGGCCGGGCATTTCGATCAGCACCATGCCGGTGTTGAAATGTCGCTGCGAGTGCATCACGCCGGGACGGCGGGGACCGTCGGCGGCGATGACTTCCTGAATGTTCAGGTCCAGGCGGTCGGCCTTGAAGATGGGATGCCCTTCGGGGTCGCGGCCGACGAACTTGAGGTGCTGGAGCAAGAAGAAGTTGGGCACCTCGGCGGGCGAGATGAGGCCCATGGTGTAGAGATCGAGATAGGAATAGCCGGTGGCGGGAACGTAGTAGTTGTCGTCGAGCTGGGTGTAGGTGCCGTTGTGGTTGTCCTGCCAAACGCCGCCGCCCATGATGGAGGCCTCGGTGGGACGAACGTAGGGAAACGGCACCGGCACTTGCAGGCCCATCCGCCAATGCACGGGATTGCCGAGGGGAATAATCTTGCCGTTGACCTTGGCGGAGAGGAAGGCGTTCCAGCGGTGGTCCATCTCATGGCCGATCTGGGACATGGCGTACATGTACGGCGGCATGTGATCGGATTGGCGGACTTCGTCAATCTGCTTGCGGTAATGGGTGATGTCGAAGCGGTTGCCGACCGGCGCGTTGGCCGGCGGGTACTTTTGCATTTGGATGGCGCCGGCGTCAATGGGCTGGATGAAGGCCCATTGAAAACGGCCGGCGGAGCAGTAGGCGGCGGGATCGCCGGGCGGGCGGCCGATGCCGGTGACTTGCGGCCCAGTGCTGCCGCGCGGGCCGTTGCTGGGCGTGCCGGCTTCCTGATTGTCCACGCGGAAATCCGAGTAATAGGCCAGGAAGTCGAAACGATCGCCGAGGGCCTTGATGACCGTGCAGGCTAGGTTGTGCATGTCCGGGAGGCGGTAATAATGGAACGCCTCATAGACCACGGGATAGGGGCCGGCGCCGGCGGACAAAGAGGCGAAATGCACCCGCGGATTGCGCAAGCCGCGCAGATGGACTAGCCGCGGCGCGATGACCGCGGCAGGACGGGGGCGGCCGGCGCGTGCGCCGCGGCGGCGCGAGAAAACGTGGGCGGAAACCAGCACCGCCGGGGCGGATTGCAGCGCGGGCGGAAGCACGCCCTCGACCGAGACGCGATCGCCATGGACCTGAACGCGGCGGGAGACGCCGGGACCGAAGGCCATGTAGCGCAGGCCGGCGGCGGGGCGGCGGGCGAAGGCGGCTACGACCCAGGAGGTCCGGGCGCCGCCTCCAGGCCGGGCGAAGCGGATGCGGTAGGCGAAGCCCCCACGATGGCTGCCGGGGAGCGGCAACGGCGCGGCGGCCTGGAAGGTGGCGCGGAGCAGAACGCCGTCCAGCGTGGAGAGGCGCAGGGACTTCAGACTGGCGGCGGAGCCAGGCAGAACCGCCAAGCGGTGCGGCGCACCGCCGGTCAGCCGCGGATAGACGCCGACGATGGCGTCCCGCGCGGTCAGATGGCGATAGGACAGGACGATGCGGCCATTTTTGTATAAAGCGGCTTGGAATTGGTTGACGGTCGGGAACCAATGGAAATCCTGAATGCCGCCGTTGGGGGAGCTGTCGTTCCAGGTGATCAGGACGCGGCGGGCGTTTTGGCTGACGTAACGGTCGCCCTGGAGGCGCGGCTTGAAAAAGACGCAGATGGCGGGCGGACCATTGACCAGCGCGCCGGCGGCCTGCGCCAGCTGGGCGAAGCGGGGAACGGCGACGCCGCCACGCGGCGGAATCGTGTAGGCGCCATAATGCCGCGCCGGACCGGGTGAGCCCATCTGAATGGAGCCCGAGATTCCGACGGAGAGTTCGCGCCATTGGCGGCCGGAAAACGGGAAGGCGAAGTCCGCCAGGCGCAGGGCGGGGCCGGACAGCTTCGCGCCGCGGTTGGCGTCCCAGCGCAACGGGCCGGCGGTGACGCGATAGCCGCCGGCGGCGGGGGTGAAGGTGAGGGTGCGGTCTTGCAGGTCGAAGAGGTTCTCGCGGCCCAGCGCCCCGGGCTTGAGGTGCATCACGATGAGCTTGCCGCGCACCGTAACCGTCCCGATGGAATGGCCCTGATCCCGCCGCTGCGCCGCCGCCGGCGCGGCCAGCGCCAGCACCAGCATGAGCGCCCACGCCGGCGCCGCCGCCCGCGCCGTCCGTTTTGCCGCCGTTTGCATTTGTCGCACGCTGCGTCCTCCGGAGATTTCGTGACTGCCGGAGCCAGATATTGCATACATTCGCGTATTCCGCAAGTGGTGGGCGGAAGTGGCCACCCCGCGCGGAGGCCCCTTAGTCACGGACCGGGAACCGATCCCGGGCGAAAACCGCCGCCGCGCTAGGAGCCCGACGGTGGCCGAAGTGGCGCCTTGGGCTTATTCCTGGCGAAGGGCGGTGAGGGGATCCACGCGGCTGGCGCGCAGCGCGGGCAGCCAGGCGGCGAGAAAGGCGGCGGCGGCGAGCGCAAGGACGGCGGCGGCGAGGGCGACGGGGTCGTAGAAGCGCAGGCCGAAGAGGTGGATTTGGCTGGCCAACACCTTGCCGCCGGCAAGGCTGGCGGGCAGGCCGATGAGGAAGCCCAAGATGACGACAACGGCGGTTTCCCCCAGCACCATGGCGACAACGGCGCGGCGGTTGGCGCCGAGGGCCATGCGGACACCGATCTCCGGCACGCGGCGGGCGAGGCCGTAGGCGGTGACGCCATAGAGGCCGATGGCGGCGAGCAGAAGCGCGACGGCGGCGAAGAATCCGCTCAGTTCGGCCAGCATCGCCTGCGGCGCCAAGGATTGCTGGACGAGCGCGGCCATGGGCTGGAGGGTGGGCGGCGGCAGGCTGGGATCCAGGGAATGGAGCACGCGGTGGACGCCGGCGGCGAGCCCCTCCGCCCCGCCCGCGGCGCGAATCATGTACACGCCGCCGGAGTATTGGCCGACGGCCACGGGCAGGCCGTTATAGAAGGGAAGATAGATGCGCGGGGCGGGCTTTTCCGACAGGGAATTGTGCTTGGCATCGGCGGCGACGCCGACGATGGTGTAGACGGCATTGTGGTCGTCGGGATACAGGTCGTGGAGCTGCTGGCCGATGGGGCTACTGACGGACGCGGGCCCCGGCGCGGCTTGGCCGCGCGTCCCGCTTACGCGGTGGGCGAAGACGCGCTGCGCCAAGGTTTGGTTAATAACGATGTGCTTGGCGCCGCTTTCATCCTGCGGACCGAGCGCCCGGCCGAGGATGATCGGAATGCCAGTGACGCGGAAGTAACCAGCAGTCACCGAATCGCAGCGGACGCCGAAACCGGGCTTGCCGTTGGGAGCGGTGTAGCCGAGGGCGGAGACGGGCAGGCCGCATTCGCTGCCATCGAAAAGTCCGTTGTCGGAGATGGCCAGCGCCGCGACGCCGGGCAGGGCGGCGATCCGCTGGCGTAGCTGGTGCATGAACTCGCCGGCGGCGGCGCCATGATAGCCGGCGCGGGCGGTGTCCAAGCGGAAGGCGTAGAGGCCGTGGGGATTGAAGCCGAGCGGCACCTGGGTCAGCTGGCGCAGGCTGCGCACGAACAGGCCCGCGCCGACCAGCAAGACCACCGCCAGGGCCACTTGGCCAATGATCAATAGTTTGCCCAGGGGCAGACCGCCGCGCGGCCAACCGGGAATATGCCAATGGGACAGGATGTGGCGGCTGCGGGCGGAACCGCCGCGGCCCTGGGACTGCAAGGCGTCATTCACGTCCAGACGGGCCAGGCGCAGCGCCGGCACCAGACCGAACAAAACGCCGCTGGCGATGCAGAGGAAGGCGATGAAGCCCCAGACGCGCCAATCCGGCGTCAGGCTCAGTTGGATGGGCATGCCGGCGCCGGAAACCATGCGGACCAACAGCCGCGCGCCCCAAATGGCCAGCAGCGCGCCGGCGACGCCGCCGGCGATGGCCAGCGTCAGGCTCTCGGTCAGCAACTGGCGAACGATGCGGCCGGGGCCGGCGCCCAGCGCCAAGCGCACGCCGATTTCCTTGTGCCGGGCGGCGGCGCGGGCCAGCAGCAGGCTGGCGAGATTGACGATGGCCAGCAACAAAACCATGGCCACCAGAGCGAACAGGGCCCACAGCGGATCGCCAAACTGGCCGCGGAGACCGGAGACGCCGCGGGCGCCGGGCGTGAGTTGGAGATATTGGCTGAGGATGGAATGGCGGCTTTGCGGATCGGCGGCGGCTGCGGCCTGGCGGCGGATGGTGCGGCGGAAAATGACGTTGGTGGCGGCTTGCGCTTGGGCGCGGGTAAATCCGGGCTTGAGCCGGCCCATGACCTGGAGCCACATGACGCGGGACACGCCCGGCGGATTGGTCAGCAACGGCGGGCCGGGCTGGACGGCCGGAGCCATGGACATGGGGAAATACAGGTCCGGCACATCGCCGACGCTGATGCCGTGGAATCCCGGCGCGGTCACGCCGATCACGGTGAAGCTGTGGCCATAGAGGGTGAAGGTGCGGCCCACGACGGCGGGATTGGCGGCGAAGCGGCGCCGCCAGTAGTCGTAGCTCATGACCGCGACGGGGTCGCCATTGGCTACGAAGGGCGCGGAGGGATTGAAGGTGCGGCCGCGATAGGCGGGGACTTGCAGAACGGAGAAGTAATTCGCGCTGACCAGCTCGGCGCGAACCAGTTCGGCGCCGCCGGAGCCCCATTGCACCGGATCGCGAGCGGACATGCTGGCGGCGGCTAAAAGGCCGGTGAAGGCATGATCGCTTCGACGCAAACGGCGGTACTCCGGGAACGCCAGCAACCCGCGGCGGCCGCCGGAGGTGCCATAACTCATGCCCATGGCGGTGGGGTCGGTGAGCAGGACCAGTTGGCTGGGATGGCCAACGGGCAACCCGCGCAGAATGACGGCATTGACCAGTGTAAAGATGGCGGTGTTGGCGCCGATGCCCAAGGCCAAGGTCAGCAGGGCAACGGCGGTAAAGCCCGGCGACTTGAGCAGAAAGCGGATGGCGTGGCGGAAATCGTTCATCGCGGAACCTGATGCGGTCGAAGGTCGGGCCAACACCGGCGGCGCGGGCAGAAGCCGGGGCTGGGGGGATTGTATACGACGGCTTGGACGCGGCGGCGCGCGACGCGTGAGCAGGCGGAGGCACGTCGCCCTTGGCGGGCGCGGGCCCCGGCCCCGCCCGCGGCGCGCGTCCCGCATTGCCTGGCGCGGGCCCCAGCCCTGCCTGCGGCGGGGCGGCCCGCTGTGCCTGGCGCGGGCCCCAGCCCCGCCTGCGGCGGGGCGTCCCGCTCTTGCGCGCGGCTAGGGCGGGGCCCCGCGAATGGAAACATCCCGGCTAGGCGCGGGCGCGGGGCGCCGGAGAGCGACCGTAGGCGGGCGCGGTCAGGCCCGCCAATGAGCCGCGGCCCGGGGGCTCGAGTTCGAGCAGGACGAATTCATTGCCGCCGGGGCGCAGCCAGGAAGCGGGGAGATAGAGGGTCTGCTGCGGGCCGACGCGCCAGAAGCGGCCGAGATGCCGGCCATTGACCCAGACTTCGCCCTTGCCCCAGCCGCGCAGGTCCAGAAACGTGTCCGCCGGATGATCAATCTGATAGCTGCCACGATAAAACCTCGGCGCGCCGCCGGTTCCTTCCGTGTGGGCGGCGGTGGGAGCCCAGGGCAGGCGCGGCGGTGGCGACAGCCAGGGCAGCGAATACTGCTCCCAGCCGGTTAGCTCACGGCCGTCCCAGGTGACGGATCCTACGATGCCGGAGCGGCCATCCACCATGGCGGGGCCGAAATTGATGCGGCCCATGTTTTCGGCCAGCACTTCCAGCGGCTCGTCGGCCGTCAGGCGCAGCGGCAGATCGAAGCGGCTGATGCGACGGTCCAGCGTTCCCAGCCGGCGGCCGCCTTGCAGGACCGTAGCGTAGTCGCGGACGCCGGGAATGGCCAGCGTGCCCTTTCCTGCCGGCGCATGGGCCAGACGATAGACCACGTAGCCAAAGGACTGGCCGAGGTCTTCCATGCAAGTTGGGGCTTGGCTGCGCGTGGGGTGGAGATCGTGCAAGGCCGCCGTCCAAGGCGCCGCTTCAGTCAGCGCGAAGCGCGCCAGAGCCATGCGCCGCGCCGGAGCGGGAGCCGGCGGCAAGCGCGTGCCGGCCGGCAGATGACGGACGATGGCCTGCTGGATGGCGGTGAATTTGGGCGTGACGTCGCCGGCTTCGCTGATGGGCGCATCGTAGTCGTAACTGTTCACGTCCGGCTGGTAGGGGTGCTGAGGGCCGGAGTTGGCGCCGGGGCGATAATCGAAGGAGGTGCCGCCGACGAACATATAGAGGTTGAAGGAATAGCCGCGAGCCATCATCCACTCCACGTCGCGGGCGTTGATGGCGGCGGGGACGGTGTGGTGCGGACCGCCCCAGTGATCGAACCAGCCGGTCCAAAACTCGCTGCAAAAATGCGGGTTATGCGGCCGTTGACGGAGCAGTTTGGGGAACTCCGCGCGCGCGCTGCCGGCGCCGAAGTCTATGCCGACGGTCGTGTCCGGAAGGCTGCCATTGGGGATTTCGTCGGCGCCATCGGCGGTCCAAAGATGGACATCGAAGCCCGCCTGGCGAAACAACCGGCGCATGGCTCGCATGTAGGCGTGATCATGGCCAAAGGAGCCATACTCGTTTTCCACCTGCGCCATCAGAATGGGTCCGCCATGGGTGATTTGAAGCGGGCCCAACTCCCGCACCAGGCGGCGAAGGTAGCGGCCGCTGGCGGCGAGGAAGCGGGGATCACGGCTGCGGACCCGCACCTGGGGCGAGCGCGCCAGCCAACCCGGCAGGCCGCCCCAATCCCATTCCGAACAGACGTAGGGACCGGGGCGGAGATCCACCCACAGGCCTTCCGCCTGCGCGGTGCGGACAAATGCCGCGACGTCCAGATTGCCGGTGAAATCGAATGCGCCCGGCCGAGGCTCATGCAGATCCCAGAAGCAGTATGTGGAGATGGTGTTTAGACCCATGGCGCGGGCCTGGCGCATGCGGTCGCGCCAATATTCGCGCGGGACACGGGGGTAATGGATGGAGCCGGAACGGATTTGGAAGGGCTTGCCGTCGATTAGGAAGACGCCGTCACCGGCGCGAAATTCATGCCGCCGTTTGGCGGTGCAACCGCTGGCGGCGGCTGCTCCGGCCGCGGCCAAACCGCTTAAGAACACCCGACGGGTTGGAGCCATTTGCGTTTCTCCTCGTGCTGGTTTCGTGCTGCCTTCCGCACCGGCGCCCGCCGCGCCCGGCGGACGCGGATGGAGCCGCCCGGCGGCGAAGCCATCCGCAAGCCGCGCGACGCGCGTGCGGCAGGCGGGTCAGGCTGGGCCTGCGCGCGGGCAGCTGCCAGAACTCGCCAGTGTCCCACATTTGTGCGACCGGGCAGGCGCCGGCCGGGGTAGACGTGCGTGGCACCGGACTGGAGCGTGGCGGCCATGGCGCTGGTGGCGTTTTTGCGCGGGGTGAATGTCGGGGGGGAATCGCAGGTTCCGGCCCAGCCTGGCGGCACGGGAGCTGGCTGCGTACGGAGTAGTAAATATTGGCGCGGCGGGGACGTTCGTGGCGCGAACGCCGGGCGCAACGGATCGGTTTCGGGCGGCGCTGGCGGGAAAGCTGCCCTTCGCCACGGAAATTGCGCTGTGCACGGGCGAGGAAATTCTGCAGTTGGTACATGCCGATCCATTTCGCGGCTTGGCCACAGCGCCTGATATCGTGCCGTTCGTTAGCGTCCGAGTGAATCGCGCCGCGAACTTGCCCGCGCTCCCCAGGCAACTGCCCGCGCGGGGCGAGTGGCTATTGTGGCTGACGGGCGTCACGGGTCCATTCGTACTCGGGACCTATCGCCGGGAGAGGAAGGCGATTGGGCTGCTCGGCCAGCTGGATGGAATCTGCGGCGGGGCGGTGACGACGCGAAACTGGCGGACCATTCTAGCCGTGGCACGAGTTCTGGAACGGTAGTACGCCGGCGCTGCGCGAGTCGAGGCGCCGCCGCATTCGCTGGTGGCTCGAACCGGGGCCAGCGGACGCAACCGAAGGGGGGCGGCGACCCGCTTTTTGGCGCCGTGTGCCGATGGCACGGCGATTGCATCTTTCCGATAGTGCGACACCGGGAGGTGCAGCCATGAAACGCATCCAGCAGAAAGCCCCAGCCGCAATCGCGGCGCAGACGTCCGAACCGAACCCCAACCCGAGCGCGCAGGAAACCCAACAAACCGGCGCGGCGCAGGCTGCTGCTCCAGACTCGGCTTCAGACGATCCGGAAGCCCGGGCAGAAGCGGCGCGCGAAACGGCGGAGCGGATCCGCAAGGAGATGAAGGAACAAGCGCGGCGTCGGGCGGCGCAGGAAAGTTCGCCGATGGACGCCACGATTCATTCACGCCGCGGCGATGGGGAGTATTTCACCAGTTAGCGCTGGGGAAAAGCACGCAGCGGCAGGTCAAACCGCCCGGCGGAGAGGCGCGCATCGGGACGCGGGACGCGCCAGCCACAGCGCCGACGGTGGCGGGGCGAGGGCGCCGGGTGGCGCTCTGGGGACGTTGTGTGTTGCCGTTCCCTCCGGGCAGGGTTGGCGCCGCGAACGACCGGATGGCCTATTGCACGTTCAAGGTCACGGTCGCTTTGTGGGTGAGAGCGCCGAACGAGGCGGTAATGGTGAGCGTGTAGCTGCCGGTGGGCGTACCGGCGTTGTGCGTGGTTCCCCCACCGCCGCCACCGCCGCCGCTTCCGCTGCCGCCGCAGGAGGCGCAGAGGGCGACGGTAGCGGCGAGCAGGAAAATGGCGGCGCCGAACGCCGGCCGGCGCGGTGCGCGGCTCGCGCCCCGCCAGAGCGGTTGCGCCGCGGCGGCCATGGCGGCAGCCAATAGGAGCAGCGCCAGCGCCGCAAGCCAGGGCCCCAGGGGAACGTCCGGCGGCGCGGGCGTTGGCGTTGGCGCGAAAAGCGATGGCGCCGTGGTGATTACGGAGACGGTGGCCTTGGTCGGCACGGAGCCGTTCAAGTTCACGGAGGACGGCGCGATGCCGCAGGTCGACTCTGCCGGCGCGCCGGTGCAGGCGAACACAACGTTGCCGTCGAACCCCGTGGCGGATTGCAAGGTGATGCCGAAGGTCCCGGACTGGCCGGGAGTGACGTTGGCGCTGGAGGGCGCAACGGCAAGCGAAAAATCTTGGACCGTGATCGCGAACGCCGCTGACGCGGTCTGACCGCCGGCGGTCCCAGTGACGGTGAAGGTGTCGGTTTTGTCGGCGCTCGCGACGAGGTTCCCTACCGTGAGCGTGCTGGTAGCGATACCCCCGGTGGTGGAAAGATCCAGCGCGGCGGGGGAAAAGCTGCATGTCAAAGGTGCTTCGCCTTGGCAGGCCAGGCTGATCGGTCCGGGATCCGTCTGGGGTGCGCCCTGCGCCCACTGCGCGGTAACTGGGAAGGTTGCCGATGCGGACGGAGCAACGGTGGTGTCGACCCCTCCAGTAAGCTGGAAATCCGCGGCGCCGGTCCCGTTTAAAGCGATGGTGCGGGGGCTGCCCGGGCCGTCATCGGTTATGGTCAGCGCCCCCGTGATGGATCCGTAGCTGGAGGGGTCAAACTGGATAAAGAAGGCGCAGCCGGCGCCGGGGGCCAATGTCGCCCCGCAGGCTGGCGCAGCGTCAGCCGGGATGGCGGCGGGAGTTGCAAAGCCGTTCCCGCTGATCGCGGCCGAAGTAATGTCCAGGGCAACAGGTTGGTTATTTTGCACTCCAACGAGCTCGACTGGCAGGGTGCCCTGGCTGCCTATAGGCACCGGCGGAAAGGTGAGCGAGGTGCGGGTCAAGGTGACTGGGGGAGGAGAACCCGGACCGATTTGCGCGACAAAGGTAGTGCTGGGTAACGCGTAAGACGCCGTGGCGCTGGTTACGCCGCCGGGAAGCGGCTGGACGGCATTTGCGACCGGCAGGTCCAGCGATGTCGTGTCGCCCACGATATCCACATTGCCGGATGGATCCAGCGCGATGGCCTGGGTGCCGTCCGTACTACTGCCGCCGAAGGCAGTTAGGAAAAGAATTGATTGTTCGCTGGGGTCCAGCTCAACAAGAAGGCCGGTCTGCCCGCCGAATCGGCTCAAATCGGGCTGCAAGGGGCTGACGGCGTAAGAACCTACCGACTCGGACGGTTCGGATCCTGCCACGTAGATGTCACCGGCGGAGTTCAGAGCGATTGAGTCCGAGCCGCCGGGCGCGGGGGCCACATAACGCGAGGCCAACAAGGCGCAGCCTGCGGGGTGAAGTTTAGCGACGAAGATGCCGCTGGTTTGGCTGCTCGCGATGGTGACCGGGAAGCTACCATTGTCCGAGCCGGTGACGTAGGCGGCGCCGGAGGGGTCCGCGGCTATGGCCGGTATGGCGTCGCCGAACGGGGTGCCGAGGTAGGTGGAATAGATCAGCGAGCCGGCGGGAGAAAACTTTGCGACGACCCCCTGCTCGACACCGCCGCTTGAGTAAGGACCGTACGCCCCGCGCTGAAGCGCGCCGGGGGTGGTGGGAAAATCCAGTGCGTACGACCAGCCCGCGACATAGGCATCGCCAGCCGAGTCGAGGGCGACCGCCGACAGGGCGCCGGTGAAGCTGCCGCCGAGATAGGTCGAGAAAATCAGGCCCGAGCCGGTGGGGTTCAGCTTGGAAACAAAGGCGCTGGCGTTGCCAGCAACCGCCGGGAAGGAGGGCTGGAACGCGCCGGAGGTAGTGGGAAAGCTAGGCGAGGGGGTCTCGCCAACAACGTAAGCCTGTCCTGAGCTGTCCACTGCGATCGCATTAACCTGGTCGGGCAGGGAGCTTGCGGGCGCGGTGCTACCAAAATACGTCGAATACACGAGCGCTGATCCCGAGGAGTCGAGTTTGGTGACGAAGCCGATTTCATTTCCCGTCCCGCCAGGCATCGTGGTTTGCAGGGCCCCCGGCGTAGTGGGAAAATCGGTCGCTGAGGTGGCGCCGGCGACGTAGGCGTTGCCGGCGGCATCCACGGCGACGGCGCGGGCGCTAGCGTAGCCGGTGCCTCCCAGAAATGTGGCATAAAGTAGCGAGCCCTTGGGGCTCAGCTTGGCGACGTAAGCAGACTGCGTACCACCCGGACCGTATAGGCACCCATCGCACCGGGTCTGGTAGGCCCCCGTCGTAGTCGGGAAATCCGCGGAAAGGGTCCGACCCGCTACGTAAATATTGCCGCTGGCATCGGTGGCGATGGCGTGGGCGTAATCGCCTCCGAACAATGCGCCCGAGCCGCCCAAGTAGGTGGAAAACGCCAGGACGGGATCAATGACCAGGCGGCGGGAGTGATCGTAGGGACCGAGGGCAAAACCGACTCGGCCGGAATGGTGGATGACGTAGCGCCCAGCGATGATGCGACGGTGACCTGCGGCGGAGAGCTGGTAGACAATGGGGCGCAACAGACGGACCGTCGCCGCCCCGGCGTCGAGAAGCAGGTCGCCATTCGGGGCGATACCGGGCCGCAGATAGGAATGCGGCGGGCCGAGACGGCGCAGGACCAGCCGGATGCGGGCAGGATTGGCGCCGGGCGCGAGATCAAAATCATATTCCAAGTGGCGGTGGCGGGCGTAGTAGGCCAGGCTGATGCCGGGATAGACGTGACGGGCGAGAATGCGGCGGTAGGTGGGTACGTTGCGGCGCCAGCGCGAGGGATCGCGGCCCAGGAAGAAGTTTTCACGGGCGGAGAGGGGGGCAGCGCCGGTGAAAACGGCAGCGGGGTTGGCGCCGGCGAGGCGAACGGCGATGAGCGCGGGAGCCGGCGGACGGGACTGGGCCGCCGGAAGCGGCGATTGCTGGATTGGGCGCGGCCATGGCGGCGGCAACAGAGCCAGCGTCATTTGCCGGGCAGAAATGGCCAGGCGGTAGCTGGGAAGCTGCGCCACAAAGCGGATGCCGGCGGCGAATTGGCCGCGGTTGGGCGTAAAGAAGACCGGCCAGCCTCGCGGCGCGACGCTGGCGGCGCGCTGGCGCCTCGCGGCGGCGAGCAAGATGTGGCGACCGGAACTGGCGTAGGCAAATTGGGCATGGCCGGCGGTCCGGGCGTTGATGGGCGCGAGCCCCAGCCTCGCCGCACGCAAGGCGTCCCGCTTACGCGCCAGGAGCAGCAGGCGATTGGCGCGCCATGCCGCGTGCGTTGGCGGCGCCTGGGAACGCGCGATGGCGGCCGCGAACGAGAGCGGATCAACGCCGTTGCCGGTCGCTGCGTACCGCGGGCGGGACGCGGCGACGGCGGTGGCGATTGCGGACGGTCCAATAGCGGCAGGAGCGATGGCCGCCGCAGCGGTTCCTCCCGTGCCCGAAAGTTGCAAGACCTGCGGGCTGCCCGCAGCGTTGTCGGCGAGCGAGAGCGTGCCATTGGCGGCGCCGGAGGCGGTGGGCGAAAAGACGACGTTGATGGTGCAACTCGCCCGCGGGGCGAGGCTGGCGCCGCAATTGGACGTTTGGGAGAAATCACCGCTCGTGGCAATGCCGCTGATAGCCAGCGAGGCGCTGCCCGTGTTGGTCAAGATGACGGGCTGAGGCGGACTGCTGGTGTTAGCCGCCTGAGCGGCGAAGGTGACGGGGTTGGGGCAGAAAAGCGCGGCCGACGCGGTGACGCCGACGCCAGTGACAGTGATTGAGGATTGGACGTCCCCCTGGTATTGTGCTTCGGCGAAAATGAAAGAACTGAAGCTGCCCGTGCTGAACGGATAGAAGGTCGCGGTGACCTGGCAACTGGCTCCGGGCGCCAAGGTGGCGCCGCAGTTGCTGGAAAACACGAACGCATAGCCGCTTCCACCCGCTTGCAACTGCTGGGCGGTGGCATTGCCAGTGTTGGTCAATGTCACGGCCAGCGGACCAGATGAAGTTTGTTCGACGGTGGAGGGAAAGGCGAGCGAGGTTGGGGAGAACGATAGAATGGGCTCGATCAGGCCTTTCCCAGACACGCCGACCGTGACCATGCCACCTTGGCCCTGATAGGGGAACTCCAAGGTGGCCCATTCGCTTCCGCTAATCGTAGGCTTGAATGCGACGCTGACGGTGCAGCTTTGGCCGGCGGCGAGCGTGGTATTGGAGCACGCATCGGCGGAGAGGGGGAAATCCGCGCCGTTGGGCCCGGCGGCGGTGGCTTGGGCGATGGCGACCGAGTCCGCACTGACATTGGTAACGGTGACGGTCTGCGCGGCGCCGGCGGAGCCAACCATGACGCTGCCAAAGTCCATCGTTCCGGGAGCGATGGCCAGTTCCGGCGGGCCGGTCAAGTGGGCGATGGCGGTTTCATAGTTGGGGTCCGGGAATCCCGCTAGCTCGGCAATTGCCCAAAAGCTGCTATCGCTGGGATCCAACGTCATGCCGCTGTAGTCTCCCCAACGCATCGGGACTTGTGTCTCTTGATAGGGACCGGTACCGGGCTCGTAGACGCCGTAGCTGCGGGTGGCGCCGGCGGGATCGCCGGCGGCACGGCCGGTAAATGCGGCGGAGGCGTAGGTTGCGGTGCTGGATGTCGTGAAGGCAAGTTCCATATCGCCGCTGGCGTCCACGGCGATGGCGGGATAATAGGCCGCGCCACTGCCGGAGACATCGCCCGACTGCGTCAAGCTGGCGGTGGAAAGCGACGACAGCGCGATCTGATACCAGCGTGCACTTGGGAGGCTACTGCTGCCCGCCGTATTCAGCCCGCACCACAACGAACCGTTGCTCCAAACGGCGTTGAGCAGGCGGTAGTCGTTGGTGGGAATGGCGGCTACCGCGCCGACGGGTAAGGGCTGCGGCGCATCGGGCGGCATGGAAAACGACGGCACGGTCAGCGCCGCGGCTTGCAGGGTCGGGGTTCCGGAGGTGGTGATCGAAAACAGATCCAGGGTGGCGCCGGCGTTGGGGCTGTTGGCGAAATCGGCGGCGGCCAGAAACTCCGCGGGGGCGGCGCCTTCGGTCACGGCCGGCTCGATGGCGAAGGCTGGCCCACCGGCGGCGGTCTGCACGTTTTTGAAGGTGGTCAGGGTCAGCGTCGCGTTGCCACTCAACAAGCCGGGAAGCCCGACCACTTGTATCCAAGTGTCGGAGAAATTGCAGGTGTTGTTCGCAATGCAGGATGACGACAAGGCGAATTGGCCGGTGGAGATGTAGACCGCGGAGGAACTCAAGCCCAACGTCGGGAAATCGGGATACGTATTGGCGCTACCGACAACCGCCTGGCCCATGGAGGGAATGGAGTATTTGTTCCATTGCCCGGTGGCGTCGGAGGTCTGCGACACCGCCAACAGGACGTTGCCCACGTTAAAACTGGTCAAATCTACATCGGCGGCGGACAAGATAAAGCGCTGGTCGGCGGCGTCATAGATAATGCGGGGATCGTAAACTTGCCCCGCCGTCACCAGATTGCCGAAGAATGCGGCCAGGCTCTGATTCGAGCCTTGCTGGCTGCCGCTTTTGTTGTAGATCGCGATAAGCGAATTGACCACCACGACGACTTGGGTGGGCCCCACGGCGAGCTGCGAATCCGGCGGCAGATCCTGCGTTGTTGCTTCGTCGGGACCGAAGAAGACCGGCGAGGCGGCGCTGGCGGGCAGCAGCATCGTCATTTTCCGCGGGGAACGAGATGCCCGCAGGCGGCGGGCGGCCAGCCGGCGCTGCATGCGTTCATTGGCTCTTTTCTTGGCGGCGGCGAATCCGGGATAACGGCCGATAAAGTTGACGCGGTACGATGGTGGCTTCCGCAGCCGCAGCGTGGCATACCAACTTTCGGAGACCATGCGCGGGCGGATGTGGCGCGTGACGCCGCGCACTGGGCGGGTCTGGGCCGACAGGCACGCGGCGAACGCCAGCGCGATGGCCGGCAACCAGATCCGGCGCGTTCTCCAGGACGCGCGCCTCCACGGATTGAGCGGACCTCGGGCAGTTCGTGAGACGTCACGATGCCCAGTAACTCGCGGAAGCATGGAGGACAATCCAGAGACTCGGCAGGTACTTTCTATCACTGGGCCTTTCTCCGGTCAAGGCAGTCCGCCGCGCTGCCCGCGGCTGGGGACCGGCGGAAGCCGGAAACGGAATGAAGATGGCCGGTTTTTTCCCTGTTTCACCCCGGAAGCGCCGGCGCTGTAGCGAAGTGAACCGGCGCCATCTGCCGGGGGGTGGGCGACCGATGCCGCGCGGACGCCCGGGCTTGGGGAGCTTGCCCCAGGCCTGCGCGGTTTCACCCGGCGTTTCCCCTGCCCGTTAGGGGGGTACCGCTGCCCCCGGCAAAGGTTCCGGGCGGGAGCACGCGAGGTTATTGGAAGACGATGAAAGGCGCTCGCAGCTCTGGACTTTGCGGCCCCAGGCTCCCCGAGCCACCGGATTTGGCGTCGAACCTGTTGGCGGTTGGTTTGCAAGACCAAGTGGCGAGGGAGAGCGGCAGGGAGGCGGAGATGACATCTTCGGTCAGTCCACGGGTGGCGATTCGAAACATTCTGGTGCTCACGGATTTTTCCCCGGCTTCGGATGAGGCGCTGCGCTGCGCGGCAGCTTGGGCCCGCGGCTTCGGCGCCGCGGTGCACGTGGTTCATTTCCTGCGCCCGAGCCAGTTGCTGGCGGGGGACGCGTACGTGGATTTATCGGCACAGGCGCAGGAAGAGGGCCGGCTGAAGCTAGCGAAAATCGCCGGCTCGCCGGAGCTGGAGGGAATCGCGCATGCGACGGAAATGGATTATGGCGAGATTCTGGACGACTTGCCGGCGATCGTCACGCGCAACCATGTGGACTTGATCGTGCTGGCGAGCGCGGGGCGGCGCGGGCTGAACAAGATGCTGCTGGGATCCACCGCGGAAAAGGTGTTCCGCACGGTACGCCAGCCGGTGCTGATGCTGGGCCCGGGCGTCACCACGCCACCCAGCGCGGAACCGCGGACGATCCTGTTCGCCACCGACTTCGGCGAGGCGGCGGAGCACGCCAGCAGCTACGCGTTTTACCTGGCGCAGTGGACGCAGGCGCGGCTGGTGCTGCTGCACGTGATGCCGGCCGCAAGTGCGCACGCGCCCGGCTTGAGTGACGTGAATCTGGCGGAAGGCCGGCTGCGGGCATTGATTCCGCCCGGGGCGGAAAGCTGGTGCCAGGTCGAGGTGGCGGTGCGTTCCGGAAAACCGGCCGAGCAAATCCGGGAGGCAACGCAGTTGTATGCGCCCGACCTGATCGTTCTCGGCGCACGGCGTGCTCCCAAGGTTTCGTTATATACCGGCTGGGCCACCGCCTATGACTTGATGTCGGAATCGCCCTGCCCGGTGCTGACCGTGCGCTAGCGGGGCGGCGGCAGGACGCTGGGGTGGGGTAGACTGGAACGACGGTGCGCCGCCCGGCGCGCCGCGCGGAAACTTCGCGACTGCGCGGCCGGTTGGGCGCAGCTCATCCGGACGTTCCGTACAATAGAAGCACCGGGGCCAGGTAGCTCAGTCGGTAGAGCAGCGGACTGAAAATCGCTATTTGCCCACTTTGCAGCGCCGCGCATACAAGCGCAGCATAACGCAAAACGCCAGTGTTGACGCGGGTTTTCTGAGATTCGCGCTCCGCAGCGCCGCGCAGCCGAACGCGGCTATTTGCGGTACAAAGTGGCACCAGAAGTGGCACCAGATATTCGCCCATCATTCGCCCCTGGCGGCCCCTGGTGAAGCGCTCCGCCGCCGGGCCATGCCGGCCATGCCGGGATGCCTGCCGCCGCTCCGGCCGCGCCAGGGCCAAGCCGCCGCGCGGGAACCAGCATCGTGGTAGCATCCGCCGCATGGCGTACCTGCGAGTGTTCCGGCGTGT
>DAHVCP010000013.1 GCA_027314025.1 Acidobacteriota bacterium | reverse complement strand
GCGAAACTTGCTGCGCGGCGCGGGCGCTATCACCCGCCGGTCATTTTGTCCAAGCCGCAGCCCGTTTATCCTCCCGCGGCGCGGGCGGCGGGCGCTGCCGGAACGGTGATCTTGCGCGTGCTGCTGACGGCGGCGGGACGGGTGCGGGTGCTGGCCGTGCTGCACGGGTTGGGGCCGCTGCTGAACGCGGCAGCCAAAACGGCGGCGGAGGGGATCCGGTTTCGCCCGGCGCGGCGCGGCGCGCAGGCTCTGGACGCGGTGGTCGAGGTGCGGGTGCGATTCCGATTGGCGGAGTGAATATGCAGTGGCGCGGGATGCAGATGGGCGCGGCGGTGAGGAAGCCGGCGCTGGAGCCGGCGACGCCGAGGTCGCGGGTGGTGGCGGCGGCAAGGGTCGTGGCGCGGGCAAGGGCGATGGCGCAGGCGGTGGGAGCGGCCCCGCGGACGAGGGCGGCGGCGAATACCCGGGCAGGGGCGATGGCGGGTGCAACGGCGATGCTGCTGGCTGCGGCCCTAGCTTCGGCGCTGGGCAGTTTGGCGCCGGCGGCGTGGGCGCAAGCCGCGACCCCGGCGAAAGGGGCGGGACGGACGGGAGCGGCCGCTGCGGCTCACGGGGCAGCTGGCGCGGCGGGCGCCGCGGCTCACGGAGCGGGCGGCGCGGCGGGAGCGGCGGCACGGCTAGAGGCGCGCATCTTGGATCGCATGGCGGCCAACGAGCGGGCGTTGGTGGAGCGCATGCAAACGATGTCGCCGCGAATGGAAACCTACCTTCAGGATTTCGCGCCGAACAAACTCGGCGGGGAATCGCCGGTCAAGGACCGCTACTATTTGGGGCGGCTGAGCTGGGACGGCAAGGGGTTTCGGGCGATCTCGTTTCTGCGCCGGCCGCAACCGGCGTGGCTGGAGGATTTGGGCCCCATCACCGGCGCGCTGGCCGCGCCGCTGGCGCATTTGTTCCAGTACAACTACGGCGGCCGCAACACCTTCGCGCGCATGCTGTTTCCCGACGTGGCGCATTTCAACCGGCGGCACTACCGCTTTCAGTATCTGCGCCAGGAGTTTTTGGGCCAGGTGCGCTGCTACGTGTTCGATGTCGCGCCGCGCAATCCGCGCTATGACGGCTTTTGGGGGCGGGTGTGGATTGAGGACGAGCACGACCATCTGGTGCGCTTCAACGGCACGTTCTACCGGCCGCGCGCCTTTCATCCCGAGCTGCATTTCGACAGCTGGCGCATGAACGTGGCGCCGGGCGTGTGGATTCCGTTCTTCATTTACAGCGAGGAAACCGATTTCAGCTATGGATTCGTGGTGCACACCCGCTTCCGGGCGCAGACCCGCTTGTGGGGCTACCAGCTGCGCTACGCCGGCGGACGCGAGGCGCTGGCCAGCATGTCCATCGCCGGGCCGCGGGTGCATGCGCCAGCGGCGGTGGCGCATGACCTGTCGCCGGTGGCCAGCTACCGCCGCTGGCAGCGCCAGGCGGCGGACAACATTTTGCGGCGGCTGGAGCGGGCCGGGCTGCTGGCGCCGCGAGGAGCGGTGGACCAGGTGCTGGATACCGTGGCCAACAATTTGGTCGTCACCAACCACCTCCACATTCACCCGCCGGTGCGCTGCCGCGTGCTGCTGACGACGCCGCTGGAGGCGCTGACCATCGGCCACACCATCGTGCTCAGCCGCGGCCTGATTGACACGCTGCCGAACGAAGCCTCGCTGGCGGCGATGCTGGCGCATGAACTGGCGCATATCGCCCTGGACCACACCATCAACAGCGAATACGGCTTCGCCGACACCATGCTGTTTCCCACCCGCGACATCTTCGCGGCCATCCGGCTGAAGCGGCCGGCTTGGCAGGAACGGCAGGCCGACCGGCTGGCGCTGGCGCTGCTGGAACGCTCGCCGTATAAGAGCGAACTGGGCGAGGCCGGATTGTATCTGCGGGCGCTGGCGCAGCGGGCGGGAGACAGCGCGCTGATCGGGCCGCAGTTCAGCAACGGGTTCTTCCGCCATGGAATGCTGGACCGGCTGACCGCGCTGATTCCCAAATCGCCGCCGCTGCGGCCCGCCAATGTGCATCAGATCGCGGCGTTCCCGCTGGGGTCGTGGCTGTATTTGAATCCCTGGACCGACCAACTGCGGTTGCAGACGGCGCCGAATACGCCGCTGGTCTCGGCGCGGGAGAAGATGCCGTTTCAAATCACGCCCTTGTTTCCCTACCTGGTCCGCGTGCCCCATGCGGCGAAAAACGCGGCGGCGGGCCGGGGCGCGGCCAGCGGCCAGCGGCGCTAAACCAGCCGGCACATAGGCGCGGGCCCCAGCCCCGCCCGCGGCGGGCATCCCGCATTGGCGCGGCGCGGCGCCGGAGGCCGCAAGCGGCGGGGTGCGCCGCCAAAATGCGGGCTGAGGCCGTGCGGCGGCTTTGGTTATAATCGCCGCAGGGCCGCCGTGCGTCCGAACGGTAGGCAGGTCCGGGTTGGAATACCGTGAAAATCAGCGAAAAACTGGAAAAAGAGATCGAACAGCTCGAACACGAGCTGTCGGTTGAATTGCCGGCGGAGCTCAAGCGGGCCGTGGCGTTGGGGGATTTGAGCGAGAACGCCGAATACCACATGGCCAAGCAGCGGCAGGAGTTTGTCCGGGCCCGCCTGGGGCAGTTGAAGAAGCGCCGTGCCGATCTCAGTTTGGTGAATTTGGACAACATTCCGCATGACCGCATCGCCTATGGATCGGTGGTACGGGTCTTGGACGTGGATAAGGAAGAAGAGATCGAGTACCGGCTGGTGACCAGCGAGGAGAGCGACGTCGCCAAGGGTTTGATTTCCACTTCGTCGCCGATCGGCCGCGGGCTGCTGGGCAAGCAGGTGGGCGATTCGGTCAAAATCCAAACGCCGGGCGGCGCCAAGGAGCTGGAGATCCTGAAGCTGGCCACTATCTACGACTGCGAGGACAACGGGACGGGACCGGCGAACGGACCGGCGTAGCACAAGGCCATGACGTACACCAAAGCCATCGGCCTGGGATGCAAGAAAGTGCTGGACCGGATCGTGCGCTCGCTGGCGCTGGCGCGCATTGATCCCAACATCCTGACCGCGCTGGGGCTGGCGATCAACGTGGTCGCGGCGGTGCTGTTCGGCTTCGGGAAGTTCTGGCAAGCCGGGGTGGTGATCGTCATCGCCGGCATCTTCGACATGGTGGATGGCCGCGTGGCCCGCGCCACCAACACGGTCAGCCGCTTCGGGGGATTTTTCGACTCGGTCGTGGACCGCTACTCGGATCTGGCGCTGTACTTCGGCCTTCTGGTCTATTACGCCCGCATCAACCAGTTGTTCTACGTGGTGCTGGTGGGCGTGGTCATGACCGGATCGGTGATGGTCAGCTATGCGCGGGCGCGGGCCGAAGCCATGATCCCGTCCTGCAAGGTCGGCTTCATGGAGCGGCCGGAGCGGATCGTGCTGGTCATTATCGGCGCGGTGTTCCAGCGCATGGCGGCGGTGCTGTGGGTGATCGCCGTGCTCAGCAACATCACCGTGATTCACCGCATTCTGTATACCAAGCGGATGACGCGAGAGCCGGCCGGCGCCGATGCCGAAGCCGCGGCGGCGGGCCATGCCGCGCCGCGGCGCATCGAGACGCAGCCGGCGGCGATGGCGGGCAACGCGCCGCCGCGCGCGTTCTAAGCCGCCTCGCAACGGCCGTCGCGCATCGCGCGGGGTGAGTGGCCGCAGGCTCCCCTTTTGCGCCGCTGCCGCCAGTGGAAGGCGGGGGACGCCAGCCTGGGCGCGGGCATCTGACCGCCGCAGGAGCGGTCGGCGATGGCCTTGGCGGCGGTACAGGGAATGGCGTGGGCCGGATGGTGGTGGTTGTGGTGGGTCGTTTGGGTGGTCATCATCATTCTGGCCGTGGCGTGGTGGACCCCGCTCGGCGGCCGCACGCGGATCTACCGGGAAACGCCGCTGGAGATATTGCGGCGGCGGCTGGCAAACGGCGAAATCACCACGCAGGAATATGAAGAAAGGCGGGCGCTGCTGCTGCGCGACCAGCCGCCGGCCGGGCCGCGCGGGGGACAGGCGGCGTAGGCGGGATGCCCCGCCCGCGGCGCGGCGGGATCCGCGCCCATCCGCTGAAAGCGGTGCTGCTACACTCGGGACATGCCTGCGATCGGCGAGCGAGCGCCAGCGTTTCGCGTGTTGAACCAGGACGGCCAACCGGTGCAGTTGGCGGATTTTGCCGGGCAGCGGGTGGTGCTGTACTTTTTTCCCCGCGCCAACACGCCCGGGTGAATCGTCGAGGCGCGCGGGTTCCGCGACGCATACCGGCGGTTTACCAAAGCGGGGGTGGTGGTGCTGGGCGCCAGCCCGGACCCGCCCAAGGATGAAAAGAAGTTCCAGGAAAAGGAACGCATTCCCTTTCCGCTGCTCGCCGACGAAGACCGCAAACTGGCCACCGCCTACGGCGTGCTCAAGGAAAAGAGCATGTACGGCCGCAAGTTCCTGGCGGTGCAGCGGACGACGTTTTTGATCGGCGCCGACGGCCGCATCGCGCAGATCTTCGACCGCGTGAAGCCGGAAGGGCATGCGGCGGAGGTGCTGGCCGCTCTCGGCGAGTAGCCGCCGGCGGGAGCGGCGGGGGCGCCGCTCCGGCGGGGTGTACACTGCGGCCAAGGGTGACCATGGCTTTCGGTGCGGTTACGGAGGCGGTGTCCATTGAGGCCTACCTGAGCGGGTCCTGGGAGCCCGCGGCCGAGTACGTGGACGGCGTCATCGAGGCCAGGCCGATGGGCGAACGCGAGCATGCGGCGTGGCAGAAGGCGATTCTGCAATGGTTTTTGCCGCGCGAGGGCCAGTGGCGTGCCTGCGCGCTGCCGGAACTGCGCGTGCAGGTGGCGCCGCGGCGGTTCCGCGTCCCGGACGTAGCGGTGCTGGACACGGCCCAGCCCTATGAAGCCGTGGTGACGCACCCGCCGGTCGCAGTGTTCGAAATCCTATCCCCGGAGGATACGTTCACGCGGCTGCTGCGCAAGCTGGAGGACTACGCGGCGATGGGCATCACGCATATTTGGGTGATTGATCCGGACGGTCCGCGCTACTTTCGCTATGCGGACGGCGCGCTGGCGGCGGCAGGGGAGTTCGGCGCTCCTGGCGACGCGATGCATTTCCGCTTGGATCAGATCGCCCAGCTCGTGCCCCGGCCCTAACCGCCCGCCGCCCGGGCGGCGGCCCCAGCGCGAGCGCCGGGCGAGCCGCCCGGCGGAATGTCGCCCCCCGCTCGCGCCGCCTTTGCCCGTCGTGACGACGGCGCGCTCCCGCGAGTTGCTAGACTGACAAAATGACCGCTTCCGGCGCTCCGGTGCGCGTGCGCATCGCTCCCAGCCCCACCGGCGACCCGCACGTCGGCACCGCCTACATCGCCCTGATGAACCTGGTCTTCGCCCGCCAGCGGCAGGGCCGGTTCGTGCTCCGCATCGAAGACACCGACCGCAGCCGCTTCGTCGCCGCCAGCGAACAGATGATCTTCGACGCCCTGCATTGGCTGGGGCTGGACTGGGACGAGGGCCCGGACGTGGGCGGCCCGTATGGGCCCTACCGCCAGTCGGAGCGCACGGAGCTGTACCGCCGCAAGGTGGACGAGCTGCTGGCGGCGGGGCGGGCCTACCGCTGCTTTTGCACGCCGGAGCGGCTGGAGGAGATGCGGCGGGCGCAGATGGCCGCCAAGCTGCCGCCGCGCTATGACCGCCACTGCCGCGGTTTGCGCGGCGAAGAAGCGCAGGCGCGTGTGGCGGCGGGAACGCCCTTCGTGGTGCGGCTGGCCGTGCCGGAGAGCGGCGCCACCACCTTCCGCGACGAGCTGCGCGGCGACATCACCTTCGACCATCACCAGGTGGACGACCAGGTGCTGATGAAAAGCGACGGCTATCCCACCTATCACCTGGCCAACGTGGTGGATGACCATGAGATGCAAATCACCGACGTCATTCGCGCCGAGGAGTGGATCTCCTCCACCCCCAAGCACGTGCTGCTCTATCAGGCCTTCGGCTGGGCACTGCCGCGCTTCTGGCACATGCCGCTGCTGCGCAACCAGGACCGCTCCAAGATCTCCAAGCGCAAGAATCCCGTCTCGCTGGTCTACTACCGCCAGGCCGGCTTTCTGCCCGAGGCGATGGTCAATTATCTGGGCCTATTGGGCGGCGGCATGCCGGCGCCCAGCGCCGAGGCCAAGGACGCCGAGCGCTTCGCCTTCGCGGAGATGGTGGAAAAATTCCAGTTCGAGCGCATCAGCCTGGGCGGCCCGGTCTTCGACCTGGAAAAGTTGCGCTGGCTGAACGGTGTCTATCTGCGCCGACTGACGCCGGAGGAATTCTTCGCGGCCGTCCGTGGCGGCCCGCTCGCGGATGATTATCTGCGCGCCATCTGCCCGCTGGCGCAGGAGCGGATCGAAACCCTGGGGCAGTTTTTCGACCTGACCGACTTCTTCTTCCGGGATGAGGTCCTGCCGCCGGCGGAAACTTGGGTGCCCAAAAAGCGCGACGCGGCGGCGGCGCGGAAGATGGCGGCGCAGATCGCCGAGCGGCTGGAGGCGGGCGACTGGACCCAGGAGCCCCTGGATGCCGGCCTGCGCGCCCTGGCGGCGGAGACCGATTGGTCGGCGAAGGAAGTGTTCATGCTGCTGCGTGCCGTCGTCACCGGCAAGACCGCCTCGCCGCCGCTGTTGGAGAGCCTGGTGGTCATGGGCCGGGCCCGCTCCCTGGCGCGGCTGCGGCGGTTTTTGGACCTGACGAAATAGCCGTGGCGCGTCTCGCCTTTTCCGTCGCGCCGGCGCCGGCGGGGTCGCCCCGTTGGCTCGGCGAGCCACAGCGGCGCCACGCGCCGCCCGCCGCTACAGGCGGGTGCGCAGCACGGCGACCACGCGGCCCTGGATGGCGACACGGGCGGCGGCATAGCGCAGCGGCGCCATGGCGGCGTTGGCCGGCTGCAGGCGAATCACGCCGCCCGCCTCGGGATAGTAGCGCTTCAAGGTGGCTTCGCTTTGGTCCACCAGCGCCACCACCAGGTCGCCCGGCGCAGCCCGCGGCGTGGGCTCGACCAGAACGTAATCGCCGGGGACGATGTGCTCATCCATCATGCTGTCGCCCTGCACCTGCAAGGCGAACACGTCGCGGCCGCGGGCGATTTCGGCCAAGGAGATCGTCGCCCGCGTTTCGATTGCTTCGATCGGCCGGCCGGCGGCGATGCGGCCCAGCAGCGGCAGCGCATGCCGCTCCGCCCGCAGGCGGCGGGCGCGGCGGCGCTGCGAAGCCGGGTTCAGCACCTCCAGCGAGCGCCGGCGGTTGGCGCCATGGCGGATGTAGCCCTTGGCGTTGAGCGTGGCGATGTGCTTGTGCACCGTGGCCAGCGAACGCAGCCCCATGCCCGCGGCGATCTCCTCAAAACTGGGGGCGTAGCCTTGCCGCGACAAAAAGCCGCGCAGAAAATCCAGCACCTGCTTCTGCCGCTTGGTCAGCGAGCCGCCACCACGCATGTGCTGAGCATAGGCGAACGAAAGGCGAAAGACAAGCCGCTCGCGGGCCGGTCCGCTGATCCCAGTACCGAGCCGCCCGCGCCGCCGTCCCTGTCCCGCCGCCGCGCATTCCGGCGCGGCGCGAAGGGCGACGCTAAAATAAAGACATGGGCACCGCCGAAGCCGCACCCTTAGCCGCCACCGCTTCGTTCACTCCACCCGTGGTGGCCAGCATCAGCCGCTTGGGAGGCGAAGGCGCCTATGACGTGCTGGCCCGCGCCCGCCGCTTGGAGGCGCAGGGTCGCTCGGTCATCCATTTGGAAATCGGCGAGCCGGACTTTCCCACCCCGCCGCACATTCTCGAAGCCGGCATCCGCGCCTTGCGCGACGGCTACACGCATTACGCCACCACGCAGGGCATGCCGGAGCTG
>DAHVCP010000012.1 GCA_027314025.1 Acidobacteriota bacterium | reverse complement strand
CCGCAGTTGGCGACCGGCGGCCGACTGGTCATGCAGCATGGCGGGAATAAAAACTTTGGATTTCCCTTTGCCCCTCCCTTGCCGCTTAGAGTTTCCCTACAGACAGCGGTCGTTCACTCGGTGCGCTGGCTCAGATGCTCTTAGCCTATGACCAAGTCACCAACACATCCGACCACACCGCGCGGGGCTGTCCCACCAGATGCGGCTTTGTCGCCACGCGCTGCCGGCCGGCGCTGGGCCGCCGTGCTTCTGGTATTGTTGGCTCCGCCGGTCGCGGCGGCGTGGGCGCAGCAGCCAATGGCGCCCGCCGCCAGCCCGGCTGCAACCGCAGCCGGCGCGCCCGCGGCCGGGGCGCCGCTTCCCGCACCGGCGATGACCGCGCCATTGCAGACCGCGGCGCCTTTCGCTTTCAGCGCCGGACCGCTGGGCACGCTGGACCTTACGGGCGTGTTCTCGGGCATGGGCATTCTGCAGAGCAACTGGCTGGCATCCGACGCGGCCTCGCAATGGGACATTAGCAACGCCCAGGTGTTCGTGCAGAAGACAACGGGATGGTTCCAGTTCTACCTACAAGGCGGGGCGTATAACCTGGCCGCGTTGGGCACGCCGTTTCTTTCCACCAGCAATACGCTGGGGGCGTTTTACGGGCCGCTGCCGGTAGGCTACATCACGCTGGCGGTCGGGAACTTCTCGGTGGAAGCCGGAAAGCTGCCGACTTTGATTGGGGCCGAGGATACGTTCAGCTTCGAGAACCTGAACATAGAGCGTGGTTTGTTGTGGAACCAGGAGAACGCGGTGAACCGCGGCGTGCAATTGAACGGCAGTTGGAAGCGGCTTTCCGCCGCGGTGAGCTGGAACGACGGATTTTATTCCAATCGGTTTACTTGGGTCATCGGGACCGTATCGCTCGCATTGAACGCGGCCAACACGCTGACGTTCACGGCCGGCGGCAATGCGGGGCAGACGAAGTTCCAAACCGCGGCCACACCGGTGCAGAACAATAGCCGCATCTATGAAATCCTCTACGCCTACAAGTCGGGGAACTGGTTCGTAGAGCCCTACTGGCAGTACACGGATGTGCCGACGAACGCCAGCATCGGCATCGCTCAGGGCGCGACGACGGACGGGGGCGCGCTGCTGTTGAATTACAACTTCCCGCACGGCGTCTCGCTGGCGCTGCGGCCGGAGTACATCGCCACCAGCGGGAGCGCGGCGAATGGGGCGGTGAACCTGTTGTACGGGCCGGGCAGCAGCGCCTGGTCGCTCACCGTGACGCCGACCTATCAAAAAGGCGACTTTTTCCTGCGGGCGGAGCTTTCGGTGGTGCAGGCGAACGGGGCCGCGCCAGGAGACGCCTTTGGACAACAGGGCCTGAACAACTCACAGACGCGTGGGGTCGCGGAAGCTGGATTCCTGTTTTGACGCGGCGATGGTAAAGACCATGCTGCTTTACCGCAATCCAAGGGAATGTCTGGGAAGCCAGAGAACCTCTTGGCGCCGGAGCGGACCGAGGCGCTTGCCGTGATGCACCCCGGCGGCCTGGGCGCCAGGCTCGCGCGGATTCACCGCCCAACCGCCGGCGCGCCGCGGAGCGGGCGCCGGCGCCATTTTGCAAGAAACAGGTAACGATTCACACCGCCAAAGGGAGATCCGTTATGGCAACAGAAGCTGAAGCGACAATGAAACCAACGCTCGGCCTGACTGGGTTAACGATGAACGCAATGGCGCTCATCGCGCCCGGAGCGTTTCTCTGGCTGACGTTCGTGGCGCAGGGAACGGCCGGCAATACCGCGCCGGCCATGTGGGCGGGCATCGTGCTGGCGCTGGTGCTGTGCCTAGCGACGGCATTCTGTTACGCGGAACTGGCCAAGTTATACCCGGGGCCGGGCAGCTCCTATTTTTTCGCCGAGCAGGCCTTCCTTCGCCACGACAGCACTTGGCGATTTGCCCGGCTCTCGAAGTTCATCGTGGGCTGGGGTTCGCACCTCTACTACTGGATCTACCCGGGGGTGATGTGCGGCGTGATGGGGGTTCTCTGCGGCTACCTAGCCGGCACCCTGTTCCCCCATTTCATGAGCGCCTCGAATCCGGGGCCGATGTTCATGATGATCTGCGCCATCGCCACGGCGTTCGGCGTGGCCTATATCGCGCACCGCGGGGTCAACAGTTCGACCGGGGTAGCGATCGCGATCAATGTCGTCCAGATTACCGCGCTGCTGGTGTTTGCAGTGATGGCCCTGATGTACCGGCACAGCCACCCGCCGGGTTCCGTGGCCTACCAATGGGATGCCTCCAGCCAGAACGCGTACACCTACCAGTTCGCGACCACGACGAAGACCGTGCATGGGCAGGAACTTACCACCATTGTTCGCAATGCCGCGGGGGCGCCGATGCCCCTGCTGGGCGTGAACGGGCGGCCCGTGCCGTTCAAGATCAGCTATCCGCGGCACGATGCCGCGGGGAATTTTCTCTCGCACCCCACGGCGTCCTCGGTAATCGGGATTCACAATGTTGGCTGGCTTTTCGTGCAGGCGACGATCGCGATTTTGATTCTGGTCGGATTTGAGTCGGTGACGGCGATGGGCGCGGAGGCGCTGGACCCCAAAAAACACATTCCGGTCGCCGTGATCACGTCGCTGGTGGTGCAGGGGGCTTTCTGTTATCTGCTGGAGTACTTTGCCGCCAACTATTTCCTGAACAGCGGCTACACCATGCAACACGCGGTGGGCTCGGCGGCGCCCATCGGCGACATGATGGTGATGGTCGGCGACGCCCTGTTCAACGGTCACGGCCATGCGTTCATGCTCATTGAGGCGGCCACCGTGTTCCTGGCGATCATCGGCACAACGCTCTCGTGCATCAACACGGGGGCCCGTGTGACCTACGCGATGGGCAAGGACGATGAGCTGAGCTCGCGCTTTGGCTGGCTGCATAAGAAGAATCTGACGCCGCACCGTGCGATCTGGACGCTGGCCACGATCTCGGCTGTGCTGGGTTGCTGCACCGTGGCCAACCTGTTCGGGGACGCGGGGGCGCTCAGCCAGGCGACATTGCACGCCCTGCCGCGGGGCTTCTGGTCGCGCTTCGGGTATCTCTCGCCGGCGCACATGGCGGCATTGCCCAACTCACTGTTGACCATCACGCTGGCATCGAACTTCGGGACGTTCCTGCTGTATGGTCTGAGTTGCGCGATTTGCATCGTGGCGTTCCATGGCCACCCCCGATTCCACTTCGTAAAGCACGTGCTGATTCCGGTGTTCGGCATGGTGGCGAACCTGGCGTGCATGGCGTTCTATCTGATCGGGCCGTTCATGGGGTTTGGGACCAAGCTGGAACCGCTCACCGCGCTCGGAATAGCGATCGTGTGGGGCTTCTATGGCGGCGTCTATTTCGTGACCCAGAGCAAAAAGAAGGGTCGGACGACGCTGATTTCGAACCGGTCCGGCGCCGCTGAAACCGCGTAGCTGGGCAACCCGGCGCCGGCATGCCGCGGGCGCGGGCTATCCGCCGGCATGCCGGACGGGTGGCGGCAAACGGTGCCCCACCGTGGCGCCAGCGCAAGGGGAGGAAGGGGCGCATGGCCAGCCCTCGCGGCGTGGTGCTAGCTTGGGAGGCGATGGTCGAGTTGGAGTATGCGCATCGGTCAGTGACCGGGCCGGTGCGCGCCGGCAACGAGGATGTTATCGGCTGCTCGGAGCCTGAAGACGCCGCGGATGCGGCGGCGCGCGGCTGGCTGTTCGCGCTGGCGGATGGGGTGGGCGGAGCGGCGGCGGGCCGGGTGGCGGCCCGCGCGGCAGTCGAAGTTCTGACCGGGCGCTACCGGACCGGCGCGGGCGCGGAGGAGCCGGCGGCGCGGCTGGAGCGGCTGGTGCGCGAGGCGAACCATCACCTTGTTGACCTGGCGCAAGCGCTGCGCGCGGGGCGAATGGCGACGACGCTGGTGGCCTGCGTCATTCGCGGCGCGGAGGCGACGATCGCGCATGCCGGGGACTCGCGCTGCTACCTGCTCCGAGACGGGTACGCGCATTCCCTGACCCGCGACCATCTGCGCCGGCGGCGCAGCTGGCTGCCATGGCGTCCGGCGCCGGACCCGGTGCTGGTGCGCAGCCTGGGCGCGGACCTGTTCGTGCGCCCCGCGCTGCGCCGCCAAAAGCTGTGCGCGGGTGACGTGTTGGCGCTGACCAGCGATGGTCTGCACGCCTCCCTCGGCGGGGCGGACCTGGCACGGGTGGTGCGCCAGGCCAAAGGGCTGGAAGCGGCCGCCGAGGAACTGGTCGCGCTTGCCGCTGAGCGGGACGGCAGAGATAATATCAGCGTCGTGCTGATCCGGATTGTGCGTTCGGGTCCGTGCGGCAGCGAACCGCAACTGGCGCGATAGCGGCTCGCCGCGTTGACGGCGGGTGCGCCCGCTCTCCATGACCTCCCTGCAAGCCGGCGACCAACTGGACCGCTACCGCATTGATGCGCTGGTCGCGCGCAGCGGGATGGCATCGATCTTCCGCGCCACCGATACGCGCGACGGGCGCACCGTGGCGATCAAGATCCCGCATCCGGAAACGGAAGCCGATCCCGTCTTTTTCGATCGCTTCCGGCGGGAGGCGGAGATCGGCCAGAAGCTGGATCACCCCGGGGTAATGAAGGTGTACCCCAACCCCGGCGCAAGCCGCGTGTACATGGTGATGGAGTGGGTGGAGGGGAATCTGCTGCGGCGCCTGCTGCAGCGGCAGGCGCGGATGGCGCCGGAGCAGGCGATCCCGCTGGTGATTGGCATAGCCGACGCGCTCGACTACATCCATCGCCACGGGGTGGTGCATCGGGACCTGAAACCGGAGAACATCATGATCGAGCCCGGCGGTCATGTGAAGCTGATTGACTTCGGCGTGGCGGGCAGCTTGGGCGCGCGGCGCCTGACGTTCGGCAAGCTCTCCCAGGTGGTGGGTACGCCGGACTATATCTCGCCGGAACAGGTGCGGGGAAAGCGCGGCGATGGACGCAGCGACATCTATGCCCTGGGCGTGATGCTGTACGAAATGCTGGCGGGCCGCGTGCCGTTCGAGGGCGGCAACCCGTTCGCCATCATGCATGACCGGCTGATGAACCATCCCACGCCGCCGCGCGTCCTGAATCCGGACATCTCTCCTGCCCTGCAAGAGGTGATCTATCGCGCCTTGGAGCGGGAGCCTCAGGACCGTTACTCCACCGCCGCGGAGATGGCCTGGGATCTGGAGCACCTGGATCAGGTGCATCCCAAGGAGCGCCCCGAGCTGACGGAGTGGAAAAAGCGGAAGACGCCGTGGCTGCGCCGCGCATTGTTTTATGCGGCCATGGCGGCGGTGCCGCTGGCGATATTCGGCCTTCTGTATCTGGTCGCGCATATGGGGAAATAGATAATTTCGATGGCCTGCATCACCACAGGGCGGGACCGCGCGGCGCCAACTGCCGCGATAATGAACCGGTGTTGATGCGACCGTCGCCGGGAGCGCTCGTCCGTGGAGGAGATGATGTCTAGCGCCACCGCTCTGCAGCACCTGCCCGCCTGGGAGGCGGCGCGGGCGGCGTTTCTGCGCACGGCGGATCCAGCCCAGGCGCAAGCCGCCATAGCGGCGGCCACCGACGCCGTGGTGACGGAGGCGTTCCACGCGGCGATGCCGCGCGGCGCTCCGGCAACCCTGCTGGCGCTGGGAGCGTACGGGCGCGGGCGGCCGTTTCCGCACTCCAGCGTAGAGCTGCTGCTGGTGTGCTCCAGTGGCGGCGAACTCGCGGATCTCCAGTCTCTGCTGCCTGGGTTCACGCAGCGGCTGTGGGAGCGGGGACTGTCGCTGCGCTGCGCGGCGCGCACGATAGCGGCGGCGCTGGAGCCCAAAGCGCAGGAGTTCCAAGTGCTGTTGGGCCTGCTGGACCGGCGGCTGCTGGGCGGGGACCGGACGCGGCTGGAGCGCTTGGAGGGCGAACTGCCGGCGGCATTGGGCCGCCTGGGCGCGCGCCTGCGCCAGGAACTGGCGCAGGCGGTGCGGGCGCGGCATGACCGCTTCAGGAACACGCCCCACCATCACGTACCTGATGCAAAAGAGGGGCCGGGCGGCCTGATGGACCTGCATGCGCTGCGGCTGCTGCACATGCTGCGCTGCCGCGAGGCCGCGGCGGAGCTTCCGGCGGAGTTGTTTTTCGCCCGGGTGCGATGCTATTTGCACTTCAGGGCTGGCCGCAATTTCAACCTTGTGGACGAAACCGCGCGCGCGGAATTAGCGCGTCCGCCCTTTGTGCCGGCGGCGGAGACGGCGCGCGACTGGATGCGCGGCTATTACTCGCGAGCCCGCGCCGTGCTTGCGGCGCTGCGGCCGGAGTTGGAGTCCGCGGAGCGGGTGTCCGGCTCGCTGCTGGGGTCCTATCACGACTACCGCACCCACCTTTCCAACACGGATTTTACGGTGACCAGGGACCGGCTGCTTCTGCGCCATCCCGCGCGGTTCGCCGCGGACCCGGAGCAGATGATGCAAGCGCTGATGTTCGCCGGCCGGCACGGCGCGGAGCTGGCGGCGGATACGGCCTCGCGGCTGCTGGCGGCACGGCCGGTGCTGGAGGGTTACCTGGAGCGGCGGGAAGCGCGCTGGGCCGTGCTGCGGGATCTGCTGCCGCTGCCGCGCGCGGAGGTGGCGCTGCGGGCGTTGCATGGGCTGGGTCTGCTGGGCGTTTTGCTGCCGGGCTGGGAGGCGATGGAAGGCCTGCCGGCGGAGACGCCGGAGGCGCGATTCACGGCGGACGAGGAGGCGCTACAGTGCTTCGCCGCGCTGGCCCGCTTGCGCAGCCCGCTGCGCGGCGATACGGATCCGCTGCGCCACCGCTTCGAAGCGCTGCTGGGCGAGTGCGATCAGCCAGTGGAGTTGAGCCTCGCCGCTCTGCTGCAGGCGATGCCGGCGGACCAAGCGCGGGGCGCCGTGGCCGCTCTGGGGGCGCCGGAAGAATCCCGGCGCCGGATTGAGTTTCTGCTCGCCCATCGCGCCGGGCTGGAAGCGGCGCTGAGCGCCCGCGATTCGGGCGACGGGGAGCAGGCGCGGGCTCTGGCGGCGTTGGCGGGCGCCATTGAACAACTGCAGCCGCTGGTGCTGCTCACCTATAGCCATGTTGCCGGCGGCGAGGGCGCGTGGAAGGAGTGGCGGCTGGAGCAGTTATGGCAGGCGTACGCGGCGGCGCGCGCGGCGCTGACCCGCGGGTTGGAATCGGACCGCATTGAGCAGGCGCCGGCGGAACTGCTGGGCCGGGCGGAGTTCATCCGCGGCTTTCCGGCGCGCTATCTGCGCGTCCATGGCCACGCCGATTTGGAGATGCATTTGCGGCTGGAGGGCGACAGCCGCAAAACCGGCGTGGCGGTGAATCTGGAGCCAACGCTGGCGGCATTTCGCCTGACCGTGATCGCGCGCGACCGGCCCGGGTTGTTCGCTTCCTTTGCCGCGGCTCTGGCCAGCTTCGGGATGAATATTCTCAAGGCGGAGGCGTTTGCCAACCGCAATGGCGCCATTCTGGACAGCTTCGTATTCGCCGATCCCAACCGGATGCTACAGCAAAATCCGTCGGAGGCGGAGCGGCTAACGGATCTGTTCCGGCGCGTGGCGCTGGGCCAAACCGATGCGCCGCGCCTGATGCGGAGCGTGGCGGCCCCGGCATCCTCGGCGGCGCGGCGGGCGCGAGCGGAGGTGCGATTTGAGGACGAACCCGCGGGACGGGCTACGCTGGTGGAGGTGCGGGCAGAGGATCGTCAGGGCCTGCTCTATAGCTTGGCTTCCACCTTGTCCCAATCCGGCTGCGACATTCACGTGGTGCTGATTGATACCAAGGGGCAGCAGGCCCATGACGTGTTCTATGTTGCCTGCCAGGGAAAGCCGTTGGGCGAAGAACTGCGGGCGCAGCTCGCCGCCAAGCTGCGCGAGGCCTGCTAATCCGGCGCGCGCCGGGCGGCGAAGCCCCGGGCGTTCCAACGCGCGCCTCAGGCGGGCCCAGCTTCGTTGCCGTTCCGCCTTGGCCTCTGGGCGCCCGCGCCGTCCCGCCGCGCGGGGCTTCCCTGAATGGGCGGCTGGACCGCTGGGAAATGCGCCCGCACGCGGGCCAGGTCTTCGGCGGTGTCCACGCCTGTGGTGTCGTGGGCGGTTTCGGCCACGGCGATAGACCAGCCATATTCCAAAAACCGCAGCTGCTCCAGTTGCTCGGCGCTTTCCAGCCGGCCGGGCGGCCAGGCGATGAACGCGGCCAAGGCCCGGGCGGAGTAGGCGTAATAGCCGAGATGCTTGCGATAGGCGGGCGCGCCGCCGCGCGGGAAGGGAATGGCCGCGCGGGAGAAATACAGCGCCCGGCCGTGGGCATCGCAAACCACCTTTACCGCCGCCGGATCGGCTGCGTGGCCGTGGTCGAGCGGCGTCGCTAGCGTGGCGATTTCGATCTCCGGGGCAGCGAAAAGGGCGTCGAGCAAGGCGTCCAGCATTTCCCCACGGACCATCGGCTCATCGCCCTGGATATTCACCACGGCGCTGGCGGGATGGGTGCGGAGGACCTCTGCGATCCGGCTGGTCCCGGAGGTATGGCCGCCGTCCGTCAGCATCACCGGGATTCCGGCGCCGCGGCAGGCCGCGGCGATTTCCTCGGCGTCGGTCGCCACCCAAAGTTCGCGCAGCCGACGGCAGCCCCCGGCGCCCTCATAGACGCGCTGGATCATCGGCCGGCCGGCGATATCCGCCAGCGCCTTGCGCGGCAGCCGGGTGGATCCCAGGCGTGCGGGGATGACGCCAATGACGTCGGTGGTGGCTTGCATTGCGGCGCGGGAGGTCAGGGCAATTGAACGGTGTCCGGAACGACGAGAACATCGGCGCCGTAGTAGCCGCGAACCGCCTGGATGCTGGCCGGCGCCGCCGCGCGCCACAGGCCATCCGGCAGATAGGCGACGCGGCGGTGCAGCGCCGCGGACCACGCCATCCGCGCCGCCAGCACCGGCACGATGGCGCGAGCGGCGGTCAGTTCACTGGAGGGCGCGGCGCCGGCCAGCGGCCCGGTGCGGCCAATCTCGTTGCTGCGGAAGATCATGGCGCGCTGGCCGCCGGGGTCCCCTGGTGGCGGCCCACCGGGATGCCTTGCTGCAAATCGAAATAGAGTAGGGCGGCGCGGGCGGCCCAGGTGGAACGCGGCCAGCGGCGCTGGAGGTCGGCGATCGAGTTGTACGCCTTGCGGCGGTAGTCCCGCGCTTTGCCCGGATTGCGGTGGGGGCCGGAATGGTTGTAGATGGCCACCGCCGCCGCTTCCCGGTAGACGATGCCATACGCCACCTCGGCTGCCAGCGGGCTCTTGGGGTAATGATGCCAATAGCTGCGCATCTTGCCGATTTCCTTGCCGATGCAACTCGGCTTCTCGGCCCAGTCGCTACAGGTCAGCTTCTCGCGCAAATGCAGGTACTCGGCGCGCGCCGCCCACTGCGTTTTCGGGAACTTGCTCACCACTTTGCGCAGCAGCCGGTTGCTGGGCCGGTCGTAATCCGAGAAACCGCTGCTCCGCGTCATGCCTCCGGCGGTGTCCAGCTGCCAGGTGATCTCCGCCGCGCGATATAGCGCTTCGGCGGCGCGGAAGCTGTGGGGAAATTCGTCGTAGACCTGGTAATACAGCCGGGCAGCGCCTTTGGCGGCGCGCCGCTCACCGCTAAATTGCTCGGCGCGCTGTTCCAAGTCGTCGGCGGCGCCGAACAGAATCTCCGCCGCTTTCGGGTTGTTCAGCAGCACCAACCCGCGGTTCAGCATCCATCCGGAGCGCCCCGCGAACACTTGCGCGTAGCCGTGCGCCACGCGCAGGATCGCCACCTCCTGGCCAGGCTGGACCTGCCCTACCGACGCGCTGGTCACGTCGGGGCTGATGTGCAGCGTCAATGGCATCACCGCCACGGCCCTGGTGGGCGACAGCGGCGTGGGGCTGGCGGCGGGAATCCCGGCGCGAGCGCGAGGCGCGGCCAGCAGGCACAAGGCCGCCAGCGCCGCGAGAGCCGCCGGCGGCGCGGCGAATCGCCGGCGCGGCGGGCGCAAGAAATGGGCCACTTACACCTCCAAAATCACGGGCAATATCAGCGGGCGCTTGTTGGTTTGCTTTTGCAAAAACCGCTTCAAGTCGCGCCGGATCTTTTCCTTCATCAGGGAGCCGTCGCTTCGTTCCTCGCTGCTGCATCCTTCCATCGTTTCCCGCACCAAGTCACGGGCGCGGCCCAGCAAGTCGTCCGCCAGCTCCGGGCTGATGAAACCGCTGGTCACGATCTCCGGCGGTGTATGCACCCGTCCCGTCTGCGGGTTGACCGCGACGATGGGCAGTACGATCCCATCGGCGGCGATGTGGCGGCGGTCCCGGATCACCACGTCCTCGACCAGTTCGTCGGCGCTGCCGCCGTCAATCAGCACATGGCCGATCGGCGCGGTGCCCGTGCGCGTCAGGCCCTGGTTGTCGAGCTCCAGAATCTCCCCGTCGAGCGCCACATGGGCCTCCAGCTTGGGAATCCGCAGGCTGCGCGCCAGGGCCGCATTCTGGCAAAGCTGGCGGTATTCGCCATGGACCGGAATGAAGTGGCGCGGCCGTACCAAGCTGACCAGCAGCTTCAATTCCTCCTGGCTGGCATGGCCGGAGACGTGCACCGGCGGCCCGCCCTCGTCTTCATAGATCACGTGGGCCCCGCGGCGGTAAAGATGGTCAATCATCCGGTAGATTTGCTTCTCGTTGCCCGGGATGATGCGGGAAGAAAGCACTACCGTATCACCCGGGGCGATTTCCACGGAGCGGTGGTTGTTCACCGCGGCGCGGGCCAGCGCCGACAGGGGCTCGGCTTGGCTGCCGGAGATGACCGCCACCGTCTGCTCCCGTGGCGCCGTCCGCAGGTCGGCCTGGCGCAGCAGCAGGCCATCGGGAATGTCCAGGTAGCCCAGGCGGTGAGCGATCTCGGTGTTGCGCTCCATGCTGCGCCCGACGAAAGCCACCTTGCGGCCGTATTCCCGCGCCATGTCCAAGGCCAGTTGAATGCGATGAATGGAGCTGGTGAAGCAGCAAACGTACAGACGCCCCGCGGCTTGATTGAAGATGTCGTCGAAGCGCGGACGGACCGCCAACTCGCTGGGCGTGTGCCCCCGCCGGTCCACGTTCGTGCTGTCGCAGAGCAGCGCCAGAACGCCGCGCCGCCCGTAGTCGGCGAACTTGTGCAGATCGAAGGGATTGTTGTCGCTGGGAGTGGGGTCAATCTTGAAATCGCCGCTGTGAATCACCACGCCGGCCGGCGTGGAGATGGCGATGGCGCAGGCCCCGACGATGCTGTGCGTGACGTGGATGTATTCGATGGAAAACGGTCCCACCTGGAACGGCTCGCCGGCGCGCACCACCATGCGCCGCGTGCTGTCCAGCAGGTCGTGTTCCGCCAGCCGCGCTTCCACCATGGCGATGGTGAAGGCGGTCCCGTAAACCGGCGCCGGCGCATCGTCCAGAACGTAAGGCAGCGCGCCGATGTGGTCCTCATGGGCGTGCGTCAGCAGGATGGCGCGCACCTTGGGGCGGTTCTCCAGCAGGAAGGAGACGTCGGGCACGACGATGTCCACGCCGAGCAGTTCCGGCTCCGGAAACATTAGACCGGCATCCACCACGACGATGTCCTCGCCGTAGCGAATCGCCATCATGTTGAGGCCGAATTCGCCGAGGCCACCGAGGGGGATGAGCTGTAATTTGGCGGGCACCTTACTATTCTAAAGTTGAACGGGCGGATTGCACCTGCTGGAATAGCCGCCACAAGGTTTCCACCGTGCATTGCTCGGCGCGGGCGTCGGCGCCCAAATTGGCGTCCGCCAGCGCTGCCGCCACGGTGGAGGCGGAATAGATCGTCTTCAAATTATTGCCCAGCCGCTTGCGCTTCTGGGCGAACGCCACGCGCAAAAACGACAGAAACGCTTGCCGCTCCGCCGGCGCCGGCAGCATTTCGGCCGGCTCCAGCTTGACCAAGCTGGACCAAACCTTGGGTTGCGGACGGAAGGCGCCGGGGGGAAGGTCGAACATGCGATGGGGGCGGCAGAAAAACTGCGCCGCCGCCGACAAGCGGCCGAATTCCGGGCCGGGAATGGCGGTCAGGCGGTCGGCGATTTCCTTCTGTACCATGACCGTCGCATCGCGGAAAAGTTCCACCTGGCGAAAATAGCGAAACAGAATCGGGCCGGTGATGTAGTAGGGCAGATTGCCGAACAGCCGCCATGGGCCCGGCGGCGCCGCCAGTTGGCTCCAATCCAGCGCCAGGATGTCGCCGTGGCGGACTTGCACCGCGTTCTGGCTCGCGAAGCGTTCGCCCAGGCGCGCCGCCAGAAGAGGGTCAATTTCGACGATGGCGAGACGGCAGCCGCCGGCCGCCAACAGCGCGGAGAGATCCCCGTTGCCGCCGCCAATTTCCAGCAGTGCTTCGCCGGATTGCGGCGCCACCGCCGCGGCCACGCGCTGCCGCCATGCCGCGTCGGCCAGGAAGTTTTGTCCCCAGCGCGCAGGCATGGCTAGCGGGGCCGGCGGGCATGCCGCCGCGAAGGCGCCTGCGGCTTAGACGTGCTTGTCAATCGCCCGCTTCAGGACGTCCTTGGGAACGAAGCCCACGATCTGTTCCTGCACCTGTCCGCCCTTGAAGAGCAACAGCGTGGGAATGCCCTGGACGCGGTACTGGGTGGGCACGGCGGGATTGTCGTCCACATTGATTTTTCCGACCTTCAGTTTGCCGGCGAATTCACCGGCCAGCGCCTCGACATGCGGCGCGATCTGGCGGCACGGGCCGCACCACGGCGCCCAAAAATCCACGAGCACGGGCTGGTCGGATTTCAGCACTTCTTGCGCAAAGCTGGCGTCGGTGAGTTCGGTGATGTTGGCGGCCATAATCTAAATGTTTCTCCTAGAGACATTCTATTGGATGCGTTCGCGCCGTAATGGTCGCAACCGGCCCTAAAAGCCCTGCCGACGCAGGCTTGCCATGGTCGGGCTGCGGCGTTTCGCCTGGCCTGGCGTGTCCGCCCCCGGCAGCGCGCCGGTCAGGCGGGCCAGATATCGGGCCAGCAGATCCACCTCCAAATTGACCGCATCGCCCGGACGCAGTTGGCCCAGGTTGGTGTGGGTGCGGGTGTGGGGAATGATGGCGAACTCGGCGCGGTCTTCCTCCAGCGCGGCGACGGTCAGGCTGACGCCCTCGACGGCCAACGAGCCTTGCGGCGCGACCAGCGGCAATAGCTGCACGGGCATGCGGATCGCCAGGCGGCCCCGTTCGCGCCGGCGCGGCGGCGCCACGAAACCGACGCCGTCCACATGCGCTTGCACCAGATGGCCCCCCAGCGGCTGGCCCGCGCGCAGGGGCAGCTCCAAATTGACGGTCTCGCCGCGGCGGAGTTGGGCGAATCGGGTGCGGCGAAGCGTTTCCGGCGCCAGATCGGCGCGGAAACCGGCCCGGCCGCCTCTTGCCGGCAGCAGTTCGGCGGCGGTCAGGCAGCAACCGCTGACCGCAATGCTGTCGCCGGGCGCCGTGGCGGACAGAAATGCCTCCGGAACCGCCACCGATAGACGTGCGCCGTTCCGTTGGCGGGAGAAGGCCGTGACCTGGCCGACGGCGGTGACAATGCCCGTGAACATGGAACGATCATTCCTCCGCGTAGGGATCCGTCAGCAGGCCCTCGACGGCGAAATCCGGGCCGAAGCGGTGCAGCGCGAGTTCGCGCAGGGTGATGGCGCCGCCGATGGTGGCGAAGCCGGCGCCGGCCGCGAATGGGACGCCCGCCGCTCCCGCCAATAGCTTGGGCGCGTAGTACAGAAATACCCGGTTCACGGCTCGCGTTTGCAGCATCATGCCGTTGACGACGCTGCCGCCTTCCACGATCAGCGACGCGATTTCCCACTCCCCCAGGCGCGCCAGCACCTGCGCGGGGTCCGGGCGGCCTCCCCATTGCGGAGGCGCGGCCGCGGGATCCAACGTCTCGATCCGGACGCCGGCGGCCAGCAACTGCGCCCGCTTGCGCTCCTCAGGACGGCTGCAAAACACCACCACGTCCTCGCGCGCGGTGCGGACCAAGCGCGAATCCAGCGGCAGGCGGAGTTGGCTGTCCAGCACCACGCGCAGCAGCGGGCGGCGGCGCTCCTGGCCGGTGCGGTCGGTCAGCCAGGGATTGTCGGCGAGCACCGTGCCGACGCCGACCAAGACCGCATCCTGCTCGTGGCGAAGTTGCTGCACATGCCAGCGCGCGGCCTCGCCGGTGATCCATTCATGCGTGCGCGTGCCGTCGGTTTCCGCGCTCGGCGGGGCGGCGATCTTGCCATCCAGGGTCATGCCCGCCTTCAAGGTGACGAATGGCCGCCGGCTCCGAATCCAGTGGGCGAAGCTTTGATTCAGCCGGCGCGCCTCGGCGGCGCCGCAGCCCACCTCGACCGCGATTCCCGCTTGGCGCAGGCGCTCAAAGCCGCGTCCGGACACCACGGGGTTGGGATCCGGCATCGCCGCCACCACGCGCCGGATTCCGGCGGCTTGCACGGCATCCGCGCAGGGCGGGGTCCGGCCCTCGTGGCTACAGGGCTCCAAATTCAGATACAGCGTGGCGCCGCGGGCCCGTTCGCCCGCCTCGCGCAGCGCAACCACCTCGGCGTGCAATACCCGGTCGTAACGATGAAATCCCCGGCCGACGACCACGCCGTCCCGCACCACCACGGCTCCCACCCGCGGATTGGGAGAAGCGAGGGCGGTGCCCTGCGCGGCCAAGGCCAATGCCTGGCTCATATATTCTTCGTCCGGGACTGGCGGCATCGGGGCGGAGTTCTATTGTAGACGGCTGCGGAGCGGGCGGTGCGATAGGCGTCGCATGGCTTCGTTGGCCCGGGGCTCGGGCTGCTCACCTACACCGCTGTACGCTGCGGGCCCTCGCCCCGTCCCGCCTCGCCCTGCTCGCCATTTTGCGTGGCGCTCCGCTCCGCTGCGCTTGCCCCGCTCGGGCGCCGCTTGCCGGGTAGGGGTCGCTGCGCGGAATTTCGCGGGCTCGCTTCCGGCCGTGCTGCGCTCGTTTCTTGGCGCTTCGCTGCGGCCCGCCGCTCGGCCTTGGCATCGCCTCGCCCTTGCGGCGAACTCGCGGGCCGATAGCTGCGGTGGCCACAAAGTGTCAGCCCACCGGGCGTGGGGCGGCTCATCGCCGCGCCCAAAGGTCGGCCTTCGCAAGCATTTTCAGTACGTTACGGGCACTGTGGCTTGGTTCTTAAATTGCCTTCATGATGCGCATGACGCGGAGCGCTAACCCGCGGCGGCATGCCGCCTCGGGTTTTTCTTTAATCGAATTGCTGATCGTGGTCACGATCATTCTGATCCTGGCGGCAATTGCCATTCCCAAGTATTTATCCGTAAAGGAAGTGGCCAACGAAGCCGCTGCTGTCTCCGCCATGAACGCAATCCAGAACGCGGAGATGGCCTATTCCGGCGCTTATGGCGGCTACAGCGCCACCCTGGCTGATCTGGGCGGTCCCCTCGGCGCCGTGCCCACAGCCACGGCGGCCGAGTTGCTCAATTCCGATTTGGGCCAGACCACACCCACGAAATCCGGCTACGTCTTCACGTATGCCACGCAGGGCTCGACTCCATTTGAGCTCTTCACCATTAACGCCGATCCGGAAATTGTCGGGGTCACCGGAGTGCGTCATTTCTTCAGCAATCAGTCTGCCGTGGTGCACTACAGGGTAGGCGGCCAGGCTGGCGTCAGCGATCCGGTGCTCTAGGTCACCTTACGGGGGTTTTCGCCCCTGATGCCTGGCCGCTGGTCCGGTGCGCCGAGTCTTTGCCGATTCGTATACTGGAGCTAACGCCAGAGCTTTTTTTTCGTGCCGCAATGCTCGCCGTCGAGTGTATTGAGCTGACCAAGGATTATCGCGCCGGATTTTGGCGGCCTCGTCCCGTGCGCGCGCTGGACCACCTCTCCCTCGCGGTCGAGCAGGGTGAGATCTTCGGTCTGTTGGGCCATAACGGGGCAGGGAAAACCACGACGCTGAAGCTGCTGCTGCGTCTGATTTTTCCCACCAGTGGAGAGGCGCGGATTTTGGGCCAGCCCGCGGGAATGATGGCCCGCCAAATCGGATACTTGCCCGAAAATCCGTATTTCTACGACTATTTGCGCTGCCGCGAACTGGTCGAGTACTACGCGGAATTGGCCAACGTGCCGGCGCGGGAGCGGCGGCGGCAGGTGGCATGGGCGCTGGACCGAGTCGGCATGGCGGGGGCGGCGGAGACGTCGTTGCGTAAATGCTCCAAGGGCATGGTGCAGCGCGTGGGCCTGGCGCAGGCCATTGTGCACCAGCCCGCGGTGCTCTTCTTGGACGAGCCGATGAGCGGCTTGGACCCGCTCGGCCGGCGCCAGGTGCGCGATCTGATATTGGAGCTGAAGTCGCGTGGAGCGACCGTGGTGTTTTCCACTCATATTCTTTCCGACGCCGAGCAGCTCTGCGATCGGGTTGCGATCCTGCAAAAGGGCCGTCTGGCCGGGCAGGGGCGGCTGGAAACACTGCTGGCGGCGGAGGAAGACAAGGTCGAATTGGTATTTGCCCAAGCGGGACCGCCACAGCGCCGCGTGGTGGCGAGGGCCGAGTTGTGGGGCCAGCTCGACCAGTTGCGCGCCCAGGGAGCGGTGATCCATGCGGTCACGCCCTTGCGGCGCAGTCTGGAAGAAATCTTCTTGTCACCGGGGGCGCCGCCGGCATCCGGCGGGCAGAGCGCCGCCGCCGCGGCGCCGGCGGCGGCTCCCGTGGAGGCCCGGCGGAGATGACCAACAGCGCCACGATTTCCGTCGCGCGCAACGCCTTTCGCGAGGCCATTCGCGACCGCGTGTTGTTCAGCCTGGTTTTCTTCGCCGTTCTCATGGTCGGAGCAGCGGTGTTGTTTTCACAGATGTCGTTTGGCATCAGTGCGCAGTCGCTGGTCAACTTCAGCTTGGCGGCGATCACCGCGTTGGGCGTGATCGTTGCCGTGTTCCTGGGCAATCAGCTCGTGGCCAAGGAAATCGAGCGCCGCACGCTGTACACTTTGCTGGCGCATCCGGTGCGGCGCAGCCAATTCCTGCTGGGCAAGTTTGCCGGCCTGGCGGCGACGGTGGCGGTCAACTGCGGGCTGATGGGCGTCACGCTGCTGCTGGCGCTTGCGTATGTGCTGCCGGGCCATTGGGCGGCCGGCGAAGCGGCGGTGATCGCCGCGCTGTACTTGATTCTGTTGGCGCTCGCCGTTCTGATCGCGATCGCCCTGCTATTTTCCTGCTTCGCCTCGCCGGTGATGGCCGCTCTGTTCAGCTTGGCGGTGTTCATTATCGGCAACTTTGACCAAAATCTGCGGCGGCTGGGCAGTACCGCCCACAGTTGGTTGGGCGGCCATGCCGCCATCGTCGTTGCCGACGTGCTGCCGAATTTCGGCGGTTTCAATGTGGCGGCGGCGGCGGCGCATTTCCAGCCCATCGCCTGGCGGCTGCTCGGTTGGGACACGCTCTACGCGATCGTGTATGCGGGCGTGGCCTTGGTGCTCGCCACCGCCGTATTCGCCGGCCGGGATTTGAAGTAACCGCCGTGAACCGCCGCCGCACCATTTGGACCGCGGTCTTGCTGACCCCCGTGCTGCTGGCGGCGGCATTCTGGCTACAGCGGCAGGCGGCCATGGCTCTGCCCCGGGCGGCAGGCGGGGGCCCGGCGGCGCCACAGCCGCGGCTGGCCCGCGCCATGTTCCTCGGGTACAACGGGCTGGCGGCGGATATTTTCTGGACCGAAGCCATCCAATATTTCGGCAGCCGGCACCTGGCGCGCAGCCGCCGCTATCCTCGTTTGGCGCCGCTGCTGAACCTCAGCTTTAGCCTCGATCCCGATCTGCTTTCCGCCCCTGAATACGGGGCGTTCTTTCTCGCCGACCGTCCGCCGTTTGCCGCCGGTCAGCCCCAGGCCGCAGTGGATCTGCTGCGCCGGGCGATTCGCCACCATCCCAACCGCTGGCGCCTGTATTACGATCTCGGGTTTGTCTATGCCCTCAATCTGCATCAGCGGAAGCAAGCGGCACAGGCGTTTTTAGCCGGCTCCAAGGTGCACCCCACCAATCCGGCGATGAAAGTGCTGGCCGCGGACTATTTCGGCCAGGCGAACCAAACCCAATTGGCGGCGGCGTTGTGGTCGCAAATGTATCGCGATGCTCCGAATGCGGCGCTGCGCGCCAATGCCCTGGATCATCTCCAGGCGATTCGCGCCCGTGCCGATATGCAAGCGCTGGAAAGGCTTTTAGCCGCTTACCATCACCATTTCGGCCGCTGGCCGCGATCCTGGTCGGCGCTGATTGCGTTGGGCGCGCTGCGCGGCGTTCCAGTGGATCCGCAAGGACACCCGTACCGGTTGCTTCCGGGCGGCATGGTGCGGCTGAATCCCGCGACCAAGATCGCCGCCATGCACGCGCCTTCCCAGTGATTTGCCGGCGCGTGCCGGCTACGCCGCCCGCCGGTGCTTCCAGGCGGCGGCGATTTTTTCCGCGGCATCGCGCCCGGCCTGCTCTGCCGCCTTGCGGGCACGTGGCAGCCACCCACGCCGCCGCCGCCAGACCGGCCCCGGCCAAAAGAACGCTCGCGCGCTGGTTCAGCTTCAGCTGGTAGCTGCGCGGGTGGGAACGGTCATTGAAGCGTCCGCGCACGCCGTGGTCGCCGGGCACGGGCGCGAAGAGATTATCTGCTTGATGCCGATCGCTGTGCTCCGGCGTGAGCTGGCTTTGGTAGCCGGTCCCGCCCAGATAGCGGTCCAGCGCCCCGGCGGCGATCTCGTTGCCTTCCACCGCCATGACCGTTGAGACCCCAACCAATGTCTGCCGCGTGTGGGGATGCAGCGCGGCGTAGACCACGGCATCCGCGGCCACCTCCGGTTGGTAGATCGGAGGAACGGGCTGGGGGCGGTGCGCCATGCGATTGCGAACCCAATCGAATTGCGGGGTATTGAGGGCCGGCATCTGCGCACCATGGTCACGCGCACGCGCCTATGCTCATGCAACAGCTCGCAGCGCAAACTTTCGGTAAAACCCACCAAGGCGTGCTTGGCGCCGCAGTAGGCGGCTTGCAGCGGAATGGAGCGGAAGGCGAGCGCGGAGCCGACCTGCACGATGACCCCCTCGTCGCGCGCCAGCATGCGGCGCAGCGCCGCCATGGTGCCGTAGACGGCGCCCCCAGATGGATGACCTCGGTGACCCGGTGGATCTCCTCGGGCTGCAACTCACGCACCGGGCTGAAGACAGAGGCCATGGCATCATTCACCCGAATGTCCAACGGGCCGCAGGCCTTCTCCACCGCGTCGGCGGCCGCTTCCACCTCCGCGGCGTCGGAGACATCGGTAGGAATCTCCAGCGCCGCACCGCCGGCGGCCTCCACCTCGCGCCGTACGCCATCCAGGCCGTCGCGGCCGCGCGCGAGCAGGCCAATCCGCGCCTGGCGCCGGGCGAAGGCTCGCACGACCGCCCGTCCCACGCCGGCGGAGGCGCCCGTCACCACGACCACGGGGCTCTGTTTCATCGCTAGCCCACGGATCGCGGGGGCGGGCCCGAAGTGCTGTTAGGCGAGTTGGCAGCCACTTTCCGCCACCGTCCTGCCGGCGACGGCGGCCGCGCGGCCGAAGCTAGGCGGGGGCGAAGTCAATTTTGTGGCGAATGGGATCCACCCGATCGACCAATACGGTGAGCCGGTCACCGACCTTGTACCGGCGGCGGGAGCGTTCACCGATCAGCTCATGCGCGCCTGGGCGAAGGAAGTACCGGTCGTCGTCGAGGGCCGAGAGGGGGACAAAGCCCTCGATGAACAAGTCCACCAGCTCGACAAAAAATCCCGCTTTGGTCACATGCAGAATCATGGCGGCGAATTCCTGACCGATCCGTTCCTCCATGAACCGCACTTTTTTCCAGTCCATTAGCTCGCGTTCCGCCTCATCCGCACGCCGCTCGGCTTCACTGCTTTCGGCCGCCATCACTTGCAGTGCTTCGGTGGGATACGGCGCCGCCGCGGGATCACTCCGCGCGGCGCCGGCCGCGGGGCGCCAGGGACCATCGCCAACACGCTCCATGCGGATGCCTCCTGGCGGCAACACGGCTTTCAGCACGCGATGAACCAACAAATCCGGATAGCGCCGAATCGGCGAGGTGAAATGCGTGTACGTGGGCGCAGCCAGGGCAAAATGCCCGGCGTTGGTGGCGTGATACCGCGCCTGTTGCAGCGAGCGCAGCATGAGATAGCTGACAATCCGCTCTTCGGGCTTGCCGGCCAGCTGCTCGATCAGGCGCTGGTAGTGCTGCGGCGTGATCGCGATGGCGTCCCCACTGGGCGCCAACTCCACGCGCATTTGCCCGCGCACGCGCCGCCGGATCCGGCGCATGGGAATCGTGACATTCAGGGAATATCCGAAGCTCGCGGCGACTTCCTCGAACTCGGCGACCTTGCGCGGATCAGGCTTGTCGTGGATGCGGTATAGCGATGGGACGGACAGCCGCTCGACGTGGCCGGCGACGGTTTCATTGGCCGCCAGCATGAACTCCTCGATAATGCGGTGGGCGGCGTTCCGCTCCGATTTGGCGATGGAGCGCATCAGGCCGAACTCGTCGAAGGCGATTTCGGCTTCCGGCAGATCGAAGTCAATGGAGCCGCGCTCCTGTCGCCGCTGGTTGAGCACGCGCTGCAGTTCCAGCATGACGAAGAAATCCGCGCCGCCGGCGCCGGGCGCGTCCGCGGCGTGGGACAGAATCGCGTTGACCCCGGTGTAGGTCATGCGCTGCGCCGAGCGAATGATGCCGGGCGCGAGTTCATAGGCTTCCAGCCGCCCACTGGAGCTGAATTCCATCAAGCAGCTCATCACCAGCCGCTCCGCTTGCGGCCGGAGGCTGCACAGGTCGGTCGAAAGCTCGATCGGCAGCATGGGCACGGCGCGGTCGGGAAAATACACGGAGGTGCCGCGTAGCCGCGCTTCACGGTCCATGGCGTTGGCCGGGAGAACGTAATGGGCCACGTCCGCGATGTGCACTTGCAATTCAAAGCCGCGCCCGGCGCGGCGGCGCACGAAGACGGCGTCGTCGAAATCGCGGGCGGTTTCACCGTCTATGGTCACGATGGGCAGGGCGCGGAAGTCGCGGCGTTGGGCGATCTCCTCGGCGGGCAGCGTCGCAGGGGCGGCTTCGGCGGCCGCCAAAACCTCCGGCGGAAAGCGATGGGGAAGATGGTATTTGCGGATCATGATCTCGACATCAATGCCGAAATCATCCCTCCGGCCCAGAACCTCGATGACGCGGCCCTTGCTCTCTCCGCCGCCGGGGGTGGGATACTGCGTGATCTCCGCCTCGACCACCAGGCCTTCAAGTTCCGCGGCGGCGCCGCGTTCCGAGCGCTTCGGATGGCGGCGGGCCTCCGGGCCCAAAACGCGATGGCGTTCGGGCGCGGCGCCGGAGCGCAACTCCGGCGGCAGGGCATTGGGGGGAATGAGGATGCGGTCGCGCAAGCGGTCATCGTAAGGCTGGAGGTAATAGGCGGCCAGGTGGGGAGCGTAATGCAGTTCGCCCACCACGGTCGCGTGCGCCCGGCGCACAACGCGAACGACTTGGCCCTCTGCCCGTCCCTCGGCGGACCGGCGCACGATCCGTACCGAGACCGTGTCGCCGTGCATCGCGCCGCCCACGAAGGGAGGCGGCACGAAAATATCGCCTTGCAGCGCGCCCGCCAGCGCCGTGTCCACCGGCAGCACGAATGCGAAGCCTTCGCGGTGGACGCTAATGCGGCCGGTAATGGCCACGGCCGCCGCGCCCGCGGGTTTTACCGAACCCGCGCCCCGCGCCGGCCGCTGGCTGGCGGCAGCGCGGCTGGACGGTGGGTGGGGCGGAAGTTCAAATCCGTGACGGGTTTCCACCAGCCGGCGCGTGCGGACCAGCTCCGAAAGGATGGCGCGAAGCGCGGGCCGTTCCCCAGCTTTGATCCGCAGCTTGCGCAAGAGCTGCTTGAACGTGGCCCGGCGGTGCGGCAGCCCCTCGATGTGCGCGACCAATTGGCGCGGATTTACCATCTTGCCCAGTGTGGCACGCACCCGCGCCGTGGTGTTGCTGGGCGGTGATTTCGGGCAGCGGCAGCGACGGGCCGTTATTCCGCGTTTGTCCGTGCCAGCAAGACGACCGCCTGGGCCATGGCGATCTCGCCGCCGAACGGGAGACCCTCGGGGGTCTTGGCTTTCACCGAAACGTCGTCCAGAGACAGGCCCAGGGCCGCGGCCAGGCGCTGTTGCATCGCCGCGCGGTACGGGGTGAGTTTGGGGGCCGCGAGGATCACCGTGCTATCCACGTTCGCAATCCGCCAGCCCTGCTGATTCGCCGCGGCCCGCGCCGCTTCTAAAAATTGCAGACTGGAGGCATTACGCCAGCGCGGTTCTCCGGGCGGAAAGTGGGTGCCGATGTCACCCGCGCCGAGCGCGCCAAAAATGGCGTCACAGATGGCGTGACTCAATACATCGCCGTCACTGTGCCCGGCCAAGCCCCGTTCGTGGGGAAGTTCCACGCCGCCGAGCCATAACGCCCGGCCAGCGGCGAAGGCGTGGGAATCCCAGCCTTGGCCGATACGCCACTCGCTGGGTTGCGGCGTTGGCGCGGGCGAACCGGGCATCAAGGATTACCGGCCGCCGCTGGGCCGCGCGGGGCTCGGCGCGACGGGTGTTTTCTTGCCTTTGAGCTTCTTGCCCGTCGAGATGCCGGGATGAAGAATTTCCGAGGGCGCCAGCAAGTGATGCTTCAACTTATGGGGCACGGGAACATCGCGGTGCACCTCCGCCGCCAACATTTGTTTGGCTTGCAGCGCATCGAGCTGATTCGGCGTCAGGGTGGTCAAATCCTTATCCGGCGGATCGGCGTTGGCGAATTGGCCGCTGACGGTGTCCTGGCCCTGGGCGCCGCTGTAGTCGGTGGCCGTGGTAGCGGTGGGCGTGGACACATTGTTCGGATCCGCGAATCCACCCGTGGGAACCGACTGGAACGCCAGCGGCCCGGTGGCCCCGCCGCTCGGCAGAGCCGACTGAGGCGTGCCGGCCAGGGCGGCGATTTCGGCGTTTTCATTGCCCGCGCTGGAGGGGTTTCTCAGCAGCGGATTGCCGACCTTGTCCGCCCGGGCGAGCTGTTTCAGCGGCCGTCCACGCAGCATTCCCGTCCACCGGTCCCACCGATCGAGCTTGCCGCGCCCGGCAATCTCGGCCCGATTGAAGGCGATCGCCTCCGGCGTCGGGGTCGGAATGGGCTTGCGATAATACGCCAGGGCGCGCTTGGCCCATGGAACCTGCGGGCTCAGCGGATAGCGCTCGATCAGCCGGGTCAGATAGTTTTGCGCGTGTTTGAAGTCACCGATCGCATTTTGCTTGAAGAGCGTATGGTATAGGCCCTTCGGTGTGTTTTCCTCGGCCCAGGAGTAGCGGCTGGAAGTGATCAAATAGGATCGCGCCAGCATGGCCATGGCTTCATCCCCATGGCTAAACAGCGGGTACTGCTTGATGACCTGACGCAGACGGCTTTGTTCCGCCCGGTAGTTGCCCTGGATTGCATAGAACTCGGCGGTGCGGAAGATGCCGTCCGCCAGAACCTCGTCGGTCTCCCGCAGCATTTGCCGCGCCTTTTTGCTCATCAGGCCGGTGGGGTAATTGCGCAGGAACGTCTTCAGGTCGCGCTGCGCCTCCAGCGCCTGGGTGGGATCGCGATCCGGTTTTTGGATCTGCCGGAAGTGAATCATCGCGATTCGGAGCTGGGCCTCGCGGGCCTCGGGCATGTTGGGGAAGAAGGTGATGAAATCCCGATACTGAGCCTCGGCCTGGGCTAGGTCGGACGCCCCGCCCTCGCGATACCAGGAATTGGCGATCGCCAGTTTCGCCTGCGCTAGATATTGGCTGTCCGGATAGGTCTGGATGAGGTTTTGCAGCAGCAGGCGAGCGACGGTGTAGTCGTTGTGCGCCAGGTCCTTCATTGCCCGGTTGAATAGGGTGCGATCCGGCTGCACCGAAGGCAGCCCTGCCAGGGGATTCAGGTTCTTGGGGTGACTGAACAGGCAGCCAGCGTTGGCGAACGCCAGTGCCGCGGCGAGGGGGAAAATCCAGATTCGTCTCATCATTGAACAACCATGGGCGGCGCACCCTGCACCTCACCGCCATTGGTGAGTTCCGCACTCCCGCCCCGGGGGCCGGCGAGAAGTGCGGTCGCGATCCTTACCGCTAAGTGTACGTCAAAGGAGAGGCGGCAATTCAAGCCTAAATCCAGGCGCTTGGGCGCCAAGCTAGGCGGATACGTGCTCGGGCTTGCTCTGGTGGTGGCGCCGCTCCCAAACCATCCAAGTCCATCGGATCAGGGTCAAAGCGACCGCGCCACCGAACGTGTCCAAAACCACGTCGTACCATTGACCACCGCGGCCGTGAACGAAGCTTTGGTGCAGCTCATCCAATGCGGCGTAGCAAAAAATGAAGGCTAGCGTCCCCCAAGCCGCGCGGGAGTGAAACCGCGCGCCACGTCCCAACGCCAACGCCCGGTAAACGACCAAGGCGAGAACAAAGTACACGGTGAAGTGCGCCGACTTGGCCGCCAGGAACTGCCAGAGCCGAAAGTCGCTTACCCGGTGGAGTCCGATCATGCCGAACACCCAGTGCAATATTTCGTTGATGTGGTGGCCGGACCGGGAATCCTGGGACAGCAAAAAGATGATGAGCGCCCAGATCGCCACGGGTGACCAGGCCGACAACCAAATTGAGAAGGGGCGTGGCGATGAGGAGGCGCTAGATGCAGTCAAACCGGAGCTCCAATGGAACTATTGTAGCGTTGCGCCGCGCGAAACAGGGCCAGCCGAATCCACCTTGGCTGCATGCGGTGCAGTGGTGGCTCGATGGTAGCCCCAATAGGTTTCCACCTTGGTCTCATCAAAGGTTTTGAACAGCAAGATTGTCGCTTGCAGCCGAAACGCAACGCGCCGCGGGACCCAGACCCCCGCCGCGATCCGTTGCAGTTCCAGATTCAAGGTGGCGTGATGCACCGTGGCGAGAATGCCGGCGAAGTACTTTATTGGACGGAACGTATGCATTTCGACGCGAACCAGATGCAAATCCTGGGCGTCGATCCATACCGTGCCGCGTGAGGCGAGCAGCACCTGTTCCGCCCGCGTGGTATGGGGAACGTTCGGATTGGGCCAGGCGGCGTAGACCCACGTGGTCCGGCCATGCCATTGGATGACTTTGCCGGGACCGTAGTGAAAATCCTCGGCTAGCTTCCTAAACGAATACGAATGGCCATGAAACTCGACCGCGCCCAGGGGCGGCGGCTTGCGCCGCGCCAATTGGGCGGCGCGCTCGGCGGCGGCGCGCTGCTGGTTGGCGAGGGCGCGCGGGCCGAGTGGCTTTCCGCCCACGGCGATTGCGGGAGCCACGGCACGGCCATGTACGTAAAACACGTGCACGGTGCGGTCACTACGGCTACCGTCCTTCACCAGGATGATTCGCTCCTGGTGGTGGTACCGCCGGAGCGCCGCTTCGTCAGCGGTGAAATTGCTCAGGACCGCGGGGCGGATGGCTCGTGCGGTGGGCGGCGAGGGCGGCGACGGCCGCGCGCTACCCTGACACCCCGCCGTGGCCAAACCGACCAGCAGGATCGCTCGCGGCCAGCGCCCAAACCGGCGGGAGGAGCGGGCATGGCGGGCTCCGCCCGGCGCTGGCGCGCCCCGTGCACGGCGATTCAGGAGGATACCGTCTCCTCGGCTTCCTGCGGCGTCTGGATGGGCCGGAATGCCAATCCGTCGTTTTCCAAATAGGCCTCAACGAACGCCGGCACCGGCAGCCGTCCCTGGATGACCAGCTCGGAGAGCGGGTCCTCCACGTATTTCTGTAGCGCTCGGCGCAGCGGGCGAGCGCCATAAGAACGGTCGCCGCAGGTCTTGTCCAAGATCCACCGCTTGGCTTCCAGCGGCAGGGTCAGCGTGACGTTCTTATGCGCCAGATGCCGGTTCATCTCCTGCACCAGGATCTCGATCACTTGCAGCAGGTCGTCATCGCCCAAGGCGTTGAACAGAATAATCTCGTCCACGCGATTGAGGAACTCCGGATTGAACAGGCGCTTGACCTCGTTGCGCACCAGATCTTCCACCTTGGCGGCGGTGTGTTCCTCGTGCGGCGACTGGAAGCCCAGATTGCCCCTTCTCTCCAGGTGCCGGGCGCCGATGTTGGAGGTCATCACGATGATGGTGTTCTTGAAGTCCACGGTATTGCCCAAGCCGTCGCTCAACTGGCCGTCTTCGAAGACCTGGAGCAGGATGTTGAAGACGTCGGGATGGGCTTTTTCAATTTCGTCCAGCAACACCACGCTGTAGGGCGCGCGCTTGACGCGCTCGGTCAACTGGCCGCCGTCTTCATATCCGACATACCCCGGGGGCGAGCCGATGAGCTTGGAAACCGAGTGCTTCTCCATGAATTCGGACATGTCGAAGCGGATCATCGCCTTCTCGCTGCCGAACAAGAACGCCGCCAGTGAGCGGGCCACCTCGGTCTTGCCCACGCCGGTCGGTCCCAGGAAGAGAAACGAGCCCACCGGACGGTTCGGGCTCTTGAGTCCGGCGCGGCTGCGGCGGATGGCTCGGGCGAGGGCGGAAATCGCCTTGTCCTGCGATACCACCCGTTTATGCAGTTCCTCTTCGATGCGCAGGAGCTTCTGCATCTCCTCTTCCTTAACCGCATGCACCGGCACGCCGGTCCAACGGGCCACCACGTCCTCGATATCCTCGCGCGTCACCACGCCCGCGGTCGAGTCGTCCATGTGGTATTTTTCGCGCAGCAGGCGCTGCGATTCCCGTTCCTTGCGTTCCTCGTCGGAATAAAACCGGGCTTTCTCGAATTCATGGTTGGCGATGGCGCCCTCCATGCGGTGGACGATGAATTTCAGCCGCTTCTGCACCTCCAAGAGCTCATCGGGGAGGGTGGTTTGCCGCAGCTTGACGCGGGCCCCGGCCTCGTCAATGAGGTCAATGGCCTTGTCCGGCAGAAAACGATCGGGGATATAGCGATTGGAGTGCAGCACCGCGAAACGCAGGGCTTCATCGGTATAGGAAACGGCGTGGAACTTTTCGTAGCGGTCCTTGATGCCATTCAGGACCTGCACGGCCTCGTCCTCGTCTGGCGGCTGCACCTTGATGGACTGGAAACGGCGCTCCAGGGAGCGATCTTTTTCAATGCTCTTGCGGTATTCCCCCGGCGTCGTGGCGCCAATGCATTGAATTTCGCCGCGGGACAAGGCCGGCTTCAAGATGTTGGCGGCGTCCAAGGAACCTTCCGCCGAGCCGGCGCCGACCAGGGTATGAAGTTCGTCAATGAAGATCACCACGTTCTGGTTCTCCATGAGTTCCTTCATGATGGTTTTCAGCCGCTCTTCGAACTGGCCGCGGTATTTGGTGCCGGCGACAATCAGCGAGAGGTCCAGGGAGAGGATCCGCTTGTCAGCCAAAAAGGTCGGCACGTCGCCATCGGCGATCCGCTGGGCCAGGCCCTCGACGATCGCCGTCTTGCCCACGCCTGGTTCGCCGATCAGCACGGGGTTGTTCTTGGTGCGGCGGCAGAGAATCTGCACCATCCGCTCCAGTTCGTGGCGCCGCCCAACGAGGGGATCGAGCTGATTTTCCATCGCCGCCTGGGTCAGGTCGCGGCTGAATTCCGTCAGCAGCGAGCTTTCCTTCGGCCGGCTGCTGACCTTTTCCTGCGCCGCCCGCGCCAGCTCCTCGCGCACCTGCGCCAGACGCAGGCCGCGGCTGGAGAGCAGTTCGGCGGCGAAACAACGTTCCTCGCGCAGCAGGCCGAGCAGCAAATGCTCGGTGCCGATGTGCTTATTGGTCAGCCGTTCGGCCTCTTCCGCCGCGTAACTCAGCACCCGCTTGCACTCATGGCTGAGGGGCAGATCCACGGAGGTCGAAACCCGCTCCCGGGGCGTCGTGCGACCTTCGATCTCCTTGCGGATGGACTCGATGGTGGCGTGCGAGCGCAAAAAGCGGTTGGTCAACGCCTTATCCTCGCGCAGCAGTCCCAATAAAATGTGCTCGGTTTCAATATAGGGACTGCCGCACTGGCTGGCTTCATAGCGGGCAAAAAAGACCACCCGCCGCGCTTTTTCCGTGTATCGCTCGAACATGGCGTTTTCGTCTCCCCCGTCAGGCTGCCGGTCCCAGGGCGCCGGCGTGCAACCGCAAGACCCGGTCGCATCCGCGGGCGATGGCCGGATTATGGGTAACCAAAATCGAACTGAGGTGATGTTCCCGGTGCAGCCGGGCTAACAGAGAAAAGATCCTTCCGCCGGTGGCTTCGTCCAGATTGCCGGTGGGCTCATCGGCCATCAGCCAGCGTGGCTGCGCCACCAGGGCCCGGGCCAAGGAGACGCGCTGTTGCTCGCCGCCGGATAGCTCGCCGCCGCGATGCTGGGCGCGATCGGCCAGGCCGACCTCGGCCAACCACTCCTGGGCGCGATGCGCCGCGTCGCTTGCTCCCGCTCCCGCCGCCAGCAACGGCATCATCACGTTTTCCTGCGCGGTGAACTCGGGCAACAGATAGTGGAACTGCCAGACGAAACCGATTTCACGGTTGCGAAATACCGCCAACTCGTCATCATCGAGTCCGCGGAGGGAGCGTTGCCCAAAGTATACGTCTCCCGCCGAGGGCCTGTCCAGACCGCTCAGAACGTGGAGCAAGCTACTTTTTCCGCTTCCCGATTCGCCCACCACGGCCACCATCTCCCCGGGTTCGACGTATAGCTCCAGGTGCTCGAAAACCATCAGCCGTTCCCCGCCCGAGGGGTACCACTTGCATAAGCCCTCCGCCCGCAAGGGCTCGAGGGCCCGGGCGCCTCCGGCGGCGGTGCGCTCCGCCCGCTGGCAATTGGATGCGCCAGGAGGGCCAACGATTCCGGCCTCGGCAATGGGCCGCGGTGACATCTTTTGTTATTATCCGCCACCCGGCCGCGCAAACCGCTACAGTAAAAAGGGGCGCGATTAGCCGCCGCGGCTCCCCCCCGGCCAATGAGCTTGTCTTCTTTTGTCGCCCTTCGCTATCTGCGGCCGCGCCGCGGGCGGGGGCTGGTGTCGGTCATTACCGCCATCGCCATCCTCAGCTTCGCCGCCGGCGTGGGCGCGCTGATCCTGGCCCTGGCCATCACCAACGGCTTCCGCCAGGCGCTGCAAACCGAACTGGTCGGCGCCACCACCGAACTGAACCTGCAGCACCGCGAGCCCACCGGCATCCACCATTACCGCGCGCTGATGCGGCGGCTGGCGCGCCTGCCCCATGTTCGCGCGCTGGCGCCGGCGATCTATGACGAGGTGTACTTAAGCCGCGGCGCGCGCGGCGCGGCGACCTTCGTGAAGGGCGTTATCCCGCGCCAGGAGCTGCGGGTCAGCCGCATGCTGACCCATGTGATTGCGGGCTCCTGGCAGCCGCTGCAGGCGCATCCCGCGGCGCAGAATCTGATTTTGGGCCGTGGGCTGGCGCGCGCGCTGGGCGTAGGCGTCGGCGGTTACGTCCAGATGTACGTGCCCAACGCCGTGCTCACGCCGCTGGGTTATGCCGGCCGCTCGGTCTCGTTTCGCGTGGTGGGCGTCCTGCGTTCCGGGTTTGAGGACTTCGATTCGCAATGGGCCTACACCGGCTTTCGCGCCGCCCAGCAGCTCCACCCCGGCGGGGATTACGCCAGCGTGATCGAGTTCGGTCTGGATGACATCTATGCCGCTCCGGCGGTGGCGCAGGCGGCGATGCAGCTGGCCGGGCCGAAGTTCGCCGCCACCACCTGGATGGCGCAAAATCACGCGATCTTCCAGGCGCTCCAGACCGAACGTCTGGGCACGGTGCTGATCATCGGCTTGATCGTCTTCATCGCCGGGCTGAACGTCTTGATCTTGCTCAGCATGCTGGTCATTGAAAAGCGGCGCGAGATCGCCGTCCTGCTCAGCATGGGGGCGCGGCGGCGGCAGATCCGCCGCATCTTTATCTATCAAGGCGTGGTCATCGCCATCGTCGGCACGGCCATCGGCTTGGCGGTGAGCTTTAGCTTCGCCTGGGCGGCCAATGCCTATCATTGGATTCCGTTGTCGGCGAAGGTTTACGCCGTCAATTACGTTCCCTTCGATGCCCGCTGGAGCGACGGCGTGATGGTAGCCGCGATCGCCCTATTGGTCAGTTTGGTGGCGACGCTGTATCCGGCGCGCCGGGCGGTGCAGATCCGCCCCGCCGAAATCCTGCGCTACGAATAGCCGCCAGCGCGGCGCGCGTTCGGGTTGCCCTCCGTGTTCCGCGGCCGTCCTCGCCGCCCGGAGGCTCACTCGCCGGTGTGGCGCGGTAGGAGGCTATAATGGCGCGTATGGCCGGATGGCGCGGCACGTTATGCGGAGCGATGGTGTGCGTTTGCGCCCTTGCCGCCTGGGCGCGCCCCAAACCGCCGCGCAACCCGCCGGCGGTTACGCTGAGCGCCCGGCATTGGACCACGATTCGCTTGCCGGCGACCCCGCTGGGAATCGCCGCGCATGGCAAAGACCTGTGGGTCTGCGGCTGGGATGAGATGATCGCCGAGTCCCGCGACGGCGGCCGCACCTGGCGGATCCGCCATTTTCGCCCTAACGGCGAGCTGCTGTTTACGTTGGCCTTCGCCGCACCGCATCATGTGTATGCCTTCGGCGCTGAGGATATCTCTTTGGCCAGCAAGAATGGGGGCCGATCCTGGAGCGATTGGGGGAGCCCCGGCTTTACGGTGACGCAGGCATTTTTTGCCGGCCCCAAACGCGACTTTCTGGTTGGTCCAAGTGGTTTCGGCTTCGGCCACCCGCAAGAGTGGCGGGCTGAGATGGCTCTCCGACTGAGCACAGTCGTGTCAGCCACTGTCCTGAACGCGCATGGCGCGGTCCTGCTGGAGGAGCGTTTGCCGGACCGCACGGGGCTCGTACGCGGGCCTAAACGGTTTTGGCTGCTGCGGTCCTCCAGCGTTGGGGGTCCTTGGTCGAGCCTGTCTATTCACCGTGCCGTGCCGCTCGGTGTCGCGGCTGCGCGGGGAAGGTACTGGGTTGCCGCCCGGTCGTCCGGGAAGCTGCGGCCGCTACTTCTCAGCTCTAGCGATGGTGCGCACTGGCGGATGGTCCTCGGCGTGAAGAGGCTAGGCGCGCTATGCACGAGCCAGGGCTGCCGCACCAACCGCGGGTGGGAACCATTTGCTGATCCCTCCGCGTTCACCCTGCCCTGGAGTTACCCGGTTCCCCTTGACCACCGGATTATTACCGGATGGGCATCCGCGGCCGGCGTCGTTTGCGACGTCGGGGACACCCTGCGCTGCGCCCTCACCGGTCCGCCCCGCCGCGATCCCCCGACCGCGTACCCGGCCCGATCACGCATAGGCAAAGGCATGCGCCTTCACTGCCTTCGCTGCGCCTCGCCCTCGCTGGCACCACTGTTGCTTCGGCGCTATCGCGATGATCAAGTGCGGTTGGCCGCATGGGTCGGTCCCAGGGGCCGGGTCGTGGCGCTGGCCTTGCGCGCCGCTCCGAGTGCGTTTGCGGCGCATGCCGCGCTAGCCGCCGCCTCGCGCTGGCGGTTTCGCCCCGTTCTGCTGCGCGGACAGGCGGTCGGAGTGCCTGCGGAGTTCATCGTTGATTTTCGTGGCGGAACGAGAAGATAGCACAATGCGCCCTGCGGCTCGGGCGCAATGGCCTCGCGCGGTAGGGCGCGGCGGCCGGCGCCGGCGCCGCGCCAATTGCCGATCTCGCCGGGCGGATTTCAGCTGCGCAGCAGCGTGGCGAAGCTTTTGGCGTCCAGGCTGGCGCCGCCGACCAGGCCGCCGTCAATGTCGGGCTGGGCCAGCAGGCCGGTCAAGTTGTCGGGCTTGACGCTGCCGCCATACAGGATGCGCAGGTGGTGAGCGACTTCGCCACCGCCCAGCCGGTGCGCCAGGCCGCGCAGCACGGCATGGGCTTGCTGGGCCATTTCCGGAGTGGCTGTGCGTCCCGTGCCGATCGCCCATACCGGCTCATAGGCCAGGGCGCAATGGAGCATTTCATCGGAGCTGAAACCATGGAACCCGCGCTCGAACTGGCGGGTCAATACCGCCTCGGTCTGGCCGGCTTCGCGCTCGGCCAGGGTTTCGCCGACGCAAACCAGCGCCACCAAGCCGGCGTCCAGGGCGGCGCGGATGCGCCGGTTCACCGACTCATCGGTTTCGCCGAAGAATTGCCGCCGTTCGGAGTGCCCGATAATCACATAGCCACAACCGGCTGCGGCCAACATCGGCGCCGACACCTCGCCGGTAAAGGCGCCGCTGGCGCGCCAATCGCAGTTCTGGCCGGCGATGGCGAAATCGGGCAGGTCCCGCGCCGCCTCCACCGCCGCCGCAATGGCGGTAAACGGCGGGGCGACCACGGCGAAGTGGCGCGGCTCATTGCCCAGCGCCTGGGTTAACTCGGCGAAGAAGGCGCTGGCGTCGGCGCCGGTTTTGTGCATCTTCCAGTTGGCCGCGATAATCGGCCGGCGGTGATGGCGGTCGCGCGAAGGCATCAGCGGGCGCCTCCCTTGGGTTCGTGGCCGGCATTGGTTAGGGCGGTCACGCCGGGCAGCGGCACCCCAGCCAGAAACTCCAGCGATGCGCCGCCGCCGGTGGAGATGTGCGTGATTTGGCTGGTGACGCCGGCGGCCTCGATGGCCGCGACGGAATCGCCGCCGCCGGCGATGGAGGTCGCTCCGTGGCGGCTGGCTTCCGCCACCGCCCGGGCAATCGCGACGGTTCCCTGATCGAAGGGCGGGATCTCAAAGACCCCCATCGGGCCGTTCCAAACAATGGTTTTCGCCCGCGCGATCTCGGCGGCGTAGAGCTCCCGGGTCTTGGGGCCGATATCCAGCGCTTTCTGCCCGGCTGGAATGGCGCTGACGGTTTGGTGCGCCGCGCCGCGTTCCAGCTTGGCGGCGACCACGTGGTCCACCGGCAGCGACAGGCGAAATTTGTGTTTGCCGCCGTCGGCGCGGGCCAATACGCCGCGGGCGACATCGAATTTGTCCGGCTCGCAGAGGGAGGCGCCGACCGTTTGGCCTTGCGCCGCGAGAAAGGTATACGCCATTCCCCCGCCAACCAGAATGACGTCGGCGTGGTGGGCTAAACTTTCCATGACCGGCAGCTTGTCCGCCACCTTGGCGCCGCCGAGGATGACCACGAAGGGATGCCGGGGATTTCCCAAGGCATCACCCAAATAACGCAACTCCCGTTCCATGAGGAATCCGGCGGCGGCGGGATGCAGAAACTGCGTGACGCCGACCGTTGAGGCGTGGGCGCGATGCGCGCTGCCAAAGGCGTCGTTGATATAGACCTCCGCCAGGCTGGCCAGCTCGCGGGCAAATCCCGCATCGTTAGCTTCTTCCTGCGGCTGAAAGCGGAGATTCTCCAGGAGCAGCACGTGGCCTGGTTCCAGGGCCTGCGCCATTTCGCGCGCCTGCATGCCCACGGTTTCGGGACAAAACCCGACTTGCGCATCGCCGCCCAGCCGCTCGTTCAGCAGTACCCGCAGGCGCTCGGCAACCGGCCGGAGCGTATACGCGGGATCCGGCTTTCCCTTGGGACGTCCCAAGTGGGAGCAGAGGATGGGCTTGGCCTGCTGTTGCAGCAGATATTGCAGGGTGGGAAGGGTGGCGCGGATGCGGGTGTCGTCGGCGACGCCACCGTGGTCCAAGGGCACATTGAAATCCACCCGGACCAGCACGCGGCGCTGCGCGACGGGGATATCACGAAGGGTGAGTTTGGCCATGACGGTAAAGCTTAGTGTGGCATGCCAGCCCGCGGCGGGAGGCGGTTATGAACGGTGGGCTGGGTCACCGATTTCTGGTCCTTGGGGTAATTGGTTTTGAGTATGGGCGGAGGGCCCCTCGGCGAATAGAATGTGGGGCGGACCATGAATACTTGGGGAATTGCCCGCCGCTGGTGGTTCTGGGTGATTTTAGCGGCCGCCGCGCTGACGGCGACCTATACCGTTTCCTTTCCCTCGTCCACGCTGGTCTTCGTCGCCGCCGTTTTCGCGCACACCTTGCTGGGTCTGGGCGTCATCGCCTGGGGCGTGCCCGCCTGGCGGCGCTGGCGGCGCGAGGGCGGCGGCGGGAGACTCGCCGCGGGCTTCTGGTGGCTCTTGCTGGTGTGCGCCGGTTTTGGCCTGTTCCTATTGGCCCGCGGCAACACGACCGACCATCTGCGCGAACGCTGGCTGCATGCCGGTTTTGGCGCTGCCGCTTTGGTGGTGCTCGCGGTCTGGGCCTGGCGCCGCGCAGGCGCCGCGCAGGCGCGAATTCGCCCGGCGTGGATCTGGACCACTCTGGCCGCGATCGTCATCCTGGTTCCCGGCATCGCCATTTCGTGGCGCCACACTCATCCCAATCCCTACTACATCATCACCAACCCGAAATACGACTTCACCTCCGCCATAGCCGAGGACGGGGGGAAGAAGAGCCCATTCTTTCCCGGTCTAATCCACACGATCTCGTCCAAAGGCCTGCACGACGTGCCGCTTCCGGAGAATTTTTTCCTGGCGTCGAAGAGCTGCAAGCAATGCCACGCGCAAATCTACCGCGAATGGAAGAGTTCGATGCACCATTTCTCTTCCTTCAACAACCAGTACTACCGCCAGGCGATCGTCTATATGCAAAACGTGGACCGGGGCACGGCGCAAAGCCGCTTTTGCGCCGGCTGCCACGATCCCGCGGTGCTGCTAACCGGGCGTTGGAAAACCCCGATCATCCAACAAATCCATACCCCGGAGGCGCAAGCCGGGCTGGGCTGCTTCAGCTGCCACTCCATCGTGCACGTCACCAACACCCTCGGCGACAATTCCTTCACCATTGCCGACCCGCCGCTGGACAAATTGGTGGAAAGCAAAAATCCGCTGGTGCACCTGGCCTATGAGGCGGCGATTTATTTGGAGCCGGCGCCGCATGACCGGACGTTGTTCAAGCCGTTTCTCGACCAACAGACTGGCGAGTTCTGCTCCGCCTGCCACAAGATTCATCTGGATCACGCCGACAATGATTACCGCTGGGAACGCGGTTTCGACGAATATGACGCCTGGCAGGGCAGCGGCGTCAGCGGGTTCGGGGCACGATCGTTCTACTATCCGCCCCATTCGGAAAACTGCGCCACCTGCCATATGCCGCGCGTTCGCTCCAACGACCCCGCAGCGATCGGCGGGTTTATCCGTTCTCACCGCTTCTTCGCCGCCAATACCGCCGTCGCCAACGCCAACCTGGATTCCAAGCAGCTGCACGACGAAGAGCACATGCTCAAGGGCGCGGTGAAGACCGATATCTTCGCCATCAGCCAGGAAACCGGCGCCGCCCGCGTGCGGAGCGCGGCCGCCAACCAGTTGCAGGAATCAACGCAATTTGCCCAAGGCGAGGAGAGCGGCACCTTCGGCGCCGCGCCGGGTATGGAGCGTGCGGGGGGACGGCTGCGCGCCATCGCCCCGCTCAATGAGGTTCAGCCGACGGTGCGGCCGGGCACGACCATCCGCGTGGACGTGGTCAACCGCAATCTGCGGGTTGGCCATTTTTTTCCGGGCGGCACGATTGACGCCGAGGAATGCTGGCTGGAGCTGAAGGCCGTCGACGGCGGGGGCCATGTCTTCTACTGGAGCGGCGGCCTCAAGCCGGATGGCGCGGTGGACCCGACGGCGCAGTTTTACAAGTCGGTGCTGATTGACATCCACGGCAACATCATCAACAAGCGCAATCAATACGCCGCCCGCACGGTGGCCTATGTCCACACCATCCCGCCGGGCTCGGCCGCGGTGGTGCATTACCTGATTCCCATTCCGCCGGGAATCGCCGGGCCGATTACCCTCACCGCCAAGCTCAATTACCGGAAGTTCAGCGGCCAGTACAACAAATTCGCGTATGCGATGCAGCTGCATCCGGGCAAGTTCGGCCTGCTGTTCGACGACCGGCCGATGACCTACGACGCCTCCACGGCGGATGTGTCGGGCAAAATCAAGCACATCCCCATGGAGCCGATCGTGACCATCAGCCAGTCGCGGGTCGTGCTGCGGTTGGGACGAAGCACCGCCGCCCATGCTCGCGGCGGCCGCAGCTTCGCCGACACCATCCGCTGGAACGATTACGGCATCGGCCTGTTGTTGCAGGGCGACCTGACGGGCGCGGAGGCGGCCTTCCGGCAGGTGACCCGGATTGCGCCCAGTTACGCCGACGGCTGGCTGAACGTCGGCCGCACGCTCGTCCAGGAAGGGGAAACGCAAGCCGCGCTGCCCTACGTGCAGCATGCGTTGCGCTTGTCGCCGGGCGTGCCCCGCGCGCTGTATTTCCGCGCGCTGATCGAGAAGGCGGCGGGGCACTATCCGGCGGCGCTGGCGGATCTGCGCCGGGTGCTCATGGCCTATCCCCAGGACCGCGTGGTGCTGGACCAAGCCGGCCGGCTGCTGTTTTTGCAGAAGCGGTTCCGCGCCGCCATCCCCATGTTCCTGCGCGCCACCGCCATTGATCCCGAAAATATCTACGCGCACTATAATTTGATGCTTTGCTACCGCGGCACCGGCGAAATGGCCAAGTCGCGGCGGGAAGAAAAACTCTATGAGCGCTTCAAGCTGGACGAAAGCTCCCAGGCCTACCTGGGTCCGTTCCTACGCCGGCATCCCAATATCAACCGAGAGCGTCAGCCGGTGCATGACCAGCCGAACGGACTGCTTGCGGGGCCGCTCACCTCGGTGGCGGCGTATCAAACGCGGCAGCGGAGGCGCTTCCAGCGTTTGCGCGCGGCCTGGAACGCCAGGCACGGCGCGGCCGGCAGGTAAGGCGGCGAAGCATGCTGCATGAGTTCCACGTCTCGGGGGCGCGGCCGCGGCGCGCGGGCCGGCTGACGGCGGTGGCGGCGACGCTGGCGCTGGCCGTGGCGCTGGCCGGCTGCCATCAACATTCCGCCCCGGCGGCGGCCGCGGCGCAACCGGCCGCGACTCCCGCCGCCGCGCC